>NZ_CAJMZA010000014.1:0-192971 GCF_905220195.1 Paraburkholderia sp. J8-2 | reverse complement strand
TCCCGCGATGCTCGCGCGGTGATCTTCACCGCCGACGACTTTGGCCTGCACGAGCGGGTCAATGCGGCGGTGGAGCGTGCGCATCGCGAGGGCGTGCTCGACTGCGCGAGCCTGATGGTGGCCGCGCCCGCCGCGCTCGATGCCGTAGCGCGGGCGCGCCGCACGCCGGGTTTGCGCGTGGGGCTGCATCTGGTGCTGGCGGACGGCGCGGCGATGCTGCCGCGCGCGCAGATCCCCGCGCTCGTCGATGCGCAAGGGCGGTTTGGCGACAACATGGTTCGCGACGGCGTGCGCTTCTTCTTCCTGCCGCATGTACGCAGGCAGCTCGCGAAGGAAATACGCGCGCAGTTCGAAGCGTTCGCGGCGACCGGGCTCGCGCTCGATCACGTGAATACGCACAAGCATTTTCATTTGCACCCCACGGTGCTCGCGCTGATCCTCGAGATCGGCCGCGACTATGGTTTGCGCGCGATGCGTCTGCCGCTCGAGGCGGGCGCGCCGTTCGCGCTGAAGCCCTGGCTCGCGCTCGTGCGCGCGCGCCTGGCTCGAGCGGGCATCGCCCACAACGACTATGTAGTCGGCATCGCAAAGACGGGCGCAATGGACGAGGCCGCCGTGCTCGACGCGCTCGCGCATCTGCCCGCACAAGGTGTAGGCGAGATCTACTGCCACCCGGCGCTCGCCGATGAAGCGGTTGAGGCGCCCATCACGCCGTCGATGCGCACCTATCGCCACGCCGACGAATTCGGCGCGCTGATCTCGCCGCGCGTGGCCGCAGCGCTCGCGCAAGCAGGCGTGCGCCGTGGCGGCTTTACCGATGTGTTTTTCAGCGCGGCTTCGGGCTCAGGTTCCGCCGCGTCGCGCGGCTCCGAGGTGCGAGCGTCATGAAGTGGCTGCAGTGGCTTGGCCTGCCGGTCGGCATCGCCATTCTGATCGGTCTCGTCGTCCATAACGGCGCGCACGATGTGCTGCGCGTAATCGGCACAGCTGGCCCCATGCTGCTGTGGCTCGTGCCATTCCACGCGCTGCCGCTTCTGCTCGATGCGCACGCGTGGCGCCTCCTGCTCGACAAGCGCGCGCCGCTCAGCTTCCTCTGGTGGACCGCGACCGTGCGCGAGGCCGTGAACCGGCTGTTGCCCGTGGTGGGCGTCGGCGGCGAGCTCGTCGGCATTCGCCTCGCGCGCTGGAAGGTGCGCAATGCGAGCGAGGTGACGGCTTCGGTGATTGTCGAGGTGTTCGTGACGATCGCCGTGCAATATGCGTTCTCGGCGCTCGGTGTCGTGCTGATCGTCGCGGCCACTGGCGACGGCGGGTCGCTGCGCACCATCGTCACGATCGCACTCGCGCTCCTGCTCTCGGCGCCGTTGCCCGTGCTTGCCGTATTCCTGCTGCGTCGCGGCGGCGTATTTCATGCGATCGAACGCTGGGCCGCGCGCCTGCTCGGCACTGACAATCCGCTCATGGTCGGCCTCGACGGCAAGCAGCTCGACGCCGATCTCGACGCGCTGATGTCGCGCACCGGCCTCATGTTTCGCGCCTTCTTCTGGCAGCTCGCCGGCTATATGCTCGGGGCGTTCGAGACATGGTGGGCGCTCGCGCTGCTCGGCCATCCGGTCTCGGTGGGCGATGCGCTCGCCATCGAAGCCATCACGCAGGCCGTGCGCCATGCCGCTTTCATGGTGCCTGCCGGCCTCGGCGTGCAGGAAGTCGCCGTGGTGCTGCTCGCGCAACTCTTTGGCGTGAGCCAGGAAGTGGCGTTCTCGCTCGCGCTCGTCAAGCGCATGCGCGAAGTGGTGTTCGGCGTGCTCGCGCTGATTACGTGGCAGGTCGCGGAAATCGTTCGCGCGCGTCGCGCATTGCGCCATGGTCCGCAGTCCGGGGAGGCGCTGCCTGCCGTGACGAAGGTCTCCGCGCAGGTGGGCTCGAAGCGGGGCTCACGGCACGATCAGGTCCATTGACGGTACATTGTGGGCATGCCGGCGCGCGCGGGTTCTTCGCGCACGCGTAGGCGCAAGCCCATGTTGATGCGTTATCAGGGACATGAAGCCCACGTTTTCATCCACGCGTTCGCTCGCGCTCGCATGCGCCGCCATGGCGGCGTTCATGCTTTCCGGCTGCAACGATCACCAGCTCGGCGCCATGTTCCATTCCATCTGGCAGGGATTCAAGACGTTCATCGATTCGGTCAAGCCCGACGCGCTACTGCTCAGGGGGCTCACGCCTGGCGTCTCCACGTTCGAGCAGGTGCGCGAGCAGATGGGCCAGCCCGAAACCGAGCGCGTGTTCGACGACGGTTCGCGCCGCCTCGAGTATCCGCGCGGTCCGCAGGGCCTCAAGACCTGGATGGTCGACATCGGCCCGAACGGGCGGCTCGTGGCCATTACCCAGGCGCTGACGGCGGAAAACTTTGCGAAGATCCGCGTTGGCATGAGCGAGGACGAGGTGCGGCGCCTGCTCGGCAAGCCGGGGCAGGTGGCCGGCTACCGCTTGAAGAAGGAGACGGTGTGGAGCTGGAAGTGGCTGGAAGGGG
The DNA here is from genome assembly GCF_905220195.1 of Paraburkholderia sp. J8-2. Taxonomy (NCBI): domain Bacteria; kingdom Pseudomonadati; phylum Pseudomonadota; class Betaproteobacteria; order Burkholderiales; family Burkholderiaceae; genus Paraburkholderia; species Paraburkholderia sp. J8-2. The sequence goes on along the minus strand of NZ_CAJMZA010000014.1, from coordinate 190,441 downwards.
GCGTGACGCCCGAAGCGTATTTCAACGTGCATTTCGGACCGGACGGGCGGGTCACGACGACCTCGCGCTCGGACGTGATCCGCGGGCGCTGACCCAGTTGACTCACGATCACGCAAGGAGGCGCGCATGATGAACCGGAGACGGCCCAAGCGTGTGGGGCTCGTGCTCGGCGGGGGCGCGGCGCGCGGTTGGGCGCATATCGGCGCGATTCGCGCGCTCGAGGAAGCGGGCATCAAGCCCGACGTAGTGTGCGGCACGTCGATCGGCGCGCTGGTTGGCGCCGTATACGCAAACGGCGATCTCGACTGGCTCGAGGACTGGGTGGGCAAGCTCACCTGGCAGACTGTGGTGCGTCTGCTCGACTTGCGTTTTTCGGGCGGGCTGCTCGGCGGGCGCAAGGTGATCGACCTGTTTGCGCACCAGTTCAATGGCCGCTCGATCGATGACCTGAAGTTGCCGTTCACGGCGGTCGCCACCGAACTCGACACCGGGCGCGAGGTCTGGCTGCGCGAAGGCGGCGTGGTGGACGCCGTGCGCGCGTCGATTGCGATTCCCGGCATCTTCACGCCGATCTGGCATGACGGCGTGTGGCTCGTCGACGGCGGGCTGAGCAACCCGGTGCCGGTGTCCGCCGCGCGCGCGATGCGTGCCGACACCGTGATCGCCATCGACCTGAATCACGACATTCTCAACGGCCGCGACCTGGGCGGCGCGATCGACACGATGCCGCGCGAGTTGCCCGTGGAGGCGAGCGACGCGGCGACGGCCGCATCGGCTGCAGGGGCGGTGAATCACGGCGCCAATGGCGCAGAAAGCGCTGAAGCGGCGCATGAACCGCTTCTGCGCCGCAACGGCAAGCGCTTCCCGCGCTGGCTGCAGCCGGCCGGTCCCGGCGCGGCAGGCGGGCCGGACGTGCGCGTGGCGCCGCCGCCTAGCACGCGCGTGCCTTCCGTGTTGAGTTCGGTAGCCCAGAGTATCGACATCATGCAGGTGCGCATTACGCGCAGCCGCCTGGCGGGCGAGCCCGCCGACGTGCTGATCCAGCCGCGCCTGGGCGGCATGGGGATTTTCGACTTTCATCGCGCCGGCCCCGCCATTGAAGAAGGGCGCGCGGCCGTGCAGTACATGATGCCGGCCATCAAGGCGCAGTTGGGACTGGACTAGGGCGCTTCGGCTTCTTTCTGCTACTGCATTGCCGGCTACAGATCCAGAATGCCGGCGACGGCGAACTTCGCCGCCTCCAGTTCCTCCGCGCTCGCCGATTCCCCCTTGTGCCGCCAGACTCTGCCCGCGAGCGAAAGCGTCGTGACCTGGTCGGCCATTGCGACGCAGGGGCTGGCCAAGCCGCTGATCGGGATTTCCGACTCCCACCCGTGAACGGTGCGGGTAATCGGCAGGCCGACGAAGCGGGTTGTGAGTCCGTTGAACTCGGCGTCGGTCAGGACGAGGACAGGGCGATAGCCTTCCTGCTCACTGCCTGCGCCTGGACCGACGTTGAGCCAGAGGATGTCGCCTGCGTCTGGTGTGCCGTTCTTCATGCGTTCCTTACCATGGGTCGAAACGCGTGGGGTCATCGGGTCCGCCGATTTCGGTCCCTTGCGGCTGTCCGAAGTCGATGAGCGGGTGCGGCTCGAGCTTGCGCTCGCGCAACTGCTGCAAATAGCGCTCGCGCGAGAAGCGCCGGATCGCCGTATGCGGGCGAACCGTGAGCGACCCATCTTCGACTTCCACCTCGACTTCCTGCCCCTCCGCCAACGACAGTTTGCTGGCAAGGCTGGCTGGAATGCGCACCGCAAGGCTGTTTCCCCAACGCTTCAGGGTTTGTATCGCCATTTCGTCCTCGTACTGAATTGGCTGTTTGGCCAATAAGGTATTGAGTTTGATGTCCATACCTGATCGTGGTGTATCTACGTGGTTGATACATCACGGATGCTAGGCTTCGAGTGCGTATGTGTCAACGCGTTGATACGCGCGATGTTCGCGGCGCACGTACACAGATCAAGGAATGCGGTGTCTGGTCTCAGCCCATTGCCGCGAGCCACACCCAGCCGTGCTGGCTGCGGCGTAGCGCTACGACGGAAAGCGGCGCGATTTCGATCGAGCGCAAACCCGACGACGGCGCGCCCAGCGCGTGAAGAATCGCCGCGCGCATCACACTTGCATGGGTGAAGGCGACCATGTCGGTAGCGGAGCTGGGGATCGCATCGAGCCAGGCGCTAACGCGCTCGCGAACATCGTCGAACGATTCGCCCCCGCCTGGCGGCCTGAAAGCGGGGTCGCGTGTCCAGGCGGCAAGGGCGTCGGGCGCTTCATGGGCAAGATCCGCGAGGCGCTTGCCTTGCCACGCGCCAAAGGCCGTGTCGGCGAGGGTGCTGATTGGCGTTGCCCCGGCGAAGCCGGCCGCGTGTGCGCTCGCTCGCGCGACCGCAGCGGGACTCGTCACCGCGCGTTGCGCCTCGCCATTGCGCTCGCCACCGGCCAGGCGCGCGTGCCAGCGCTCGCGCCAAGCAGCAAGCGCCGCGAGTGCGCGGGCGTCGAGCGCTTCTTCGGCTTCATCGTCCGCTACAGGCGCTTGCGGGAATGTTCCCGAGCGCTGTGCGGCATTCGCCGCATGACTGATCAGCCAGACTGTCGTCGGCATGCTTTTCCTTACGTATCACTTCCCTGTAGCTGACATCCGGTCCGCAGCCCGTTGTCGTAGCGCGTAGAATACAGGCTCCACGACACGCGGAAGCCGGTGCAAGTCCGGCGCGGTCGCGCCACTGTAACTGGTTGCCGTCGATTGAATTTCGATTGAATCGAAGCAACGGGAGTCAGACCCGCGCGTCGTGAACCACTTTTTCAACGACTAGCGGGGCGCGTTACCCCAGGAGAAGTCAGCATGTCCGACACCGCATTCCCCCTGCAGCACGCACCGGCCGCGCCGGCACCCATTGCGCTGCGGGAGATCCTGCCCTGGGCGATCTTCGGCGGCCTCATGCTGCTGCTGGCCCTGTACTTCGTGGGCGCCGAGCAAGGCGCGACCTCGATCGTCCCGGGCATGTACGTCCACGAATTCGTTCACGACGGCCGCCACCTGCTCGGCTTTCCCTGCCACTGACCGGGAGCTGAACATGGTCGGCAAGTTGCTGGTACGCGGCATGCTCGCAGGCATCGCCGCGGGACTTCTCACGTTCGGCTTCGCGAAGATCGTGGGCGAGCCCCAAGTCGATCAGGCGATTTCCCTCGAACAAAAGCTCGATGCCGCGAAGGGTGAAGCCCCCGAACCCGAAATCGTGAGCCGCAAGACCCAGGCGAGCCTCGGGCTCTTCACGGGCGTGATGGTCTATGGCGCATCGATCGGCGGCCTCTTTGCGCTCGTCTTCGCGTATGCGAACGGACGCGTAGGGCGTCTTTCGCCGCGCGCGCTCTCGGCCTGGCTCGCGCTCGCGGCGTTCGTCGCGATCTACATGGTGCCGAGCATCAAGTACCCGGCGAACCCGCCCTCGGTCGGGGACCCGGAGACGATCGGCTATCGAACCGGGCTCTTCTTCCTGATGGTCGCGATCTCGATCGCCGTGTCGGTGTTCTCGCTCAAGGTGCGCGCGGTCTTCGTGCCGCGCCTTGGCGGGTGGAATGCTTCGATCGTGGCGCTCGTGCTGTTCGTCGTCGTGATCGGCGCGGTCCAGTTCGCGCTGCCGGCGGTCAACGAGGTGCCCGCCGCCTTCCCGGCCGTGCTGCTGTGGAAGTTCCGCACGGCGTCGATCGGTATGCAGGTGATTCTCTGGACCACGATCGGCCTGCTTTTCGGCGCGCTCGCCGAAAAGCTGATTGGCGCGAACGCCCGTGCGCTCAGCGCGCGCGGCACGCATACGCGCGCCGCGTAAGCGCGGCAGGGCCGCTGGGCGCGCGCCGCGCACCTATCGAAAAAGCGACCCCAAACTTGCGTAAATGCCCCGCACGCCCCGCGTGCCGGGGCATTTTTTTTCACCTTTCAAAAGCATCGGGCCCGCGGCTGCGCGGGCCCGATCCGCGTGCGCCCATGCGCGGCACCGCAATGCTGCAGTGCAATATTCACGCCGTGCCAGTTTGAGCAATCTATTTTGCACTGAGACGATCCGCGCCAGTTCATCGGTTTCGCCGGCGCTCACAGGCCGCGCGAGGCCGCCCGACACGACAAAACGACTTGATCCGGAGACGCGCGTGATCCTTTACGGCTTTGGCCCGGTGCTGCTCGCCGGCACGATCCAGACCATCGAGCTTTCGCTTCTCTCGCTCGGCGTGGCTGTCCTGCTAGGCCTTGCCGGCGCGGCGGCCAAGCTCTCGTTCAACCGGCCGCTCGCGGCCGTGGCGACCGCTTACACGACGCTGATCCGCTCGGTGCCCGACCTCGTGCTGATGCTGCTGCTCTTCTATAGCATCCAGATCGGCGTGAACGAGGCCACCGACGCGCTCGGCATGGCGCAGATCGACATCGATCCGTTCGTGGCCGGCGTCGTCACGCTCGGTTTCATCTACGGCGCGTACTTCACCGAGACCTTCCGCGGCGCGTTTCTCGCCGTGCCGCGCGGCCAGCTCGAAGCGGGCCACGCCTACGGCATGAGCGGCGCGCGTGTGTTCGCCCGCATCCTCTTTCCGCAGATGATGCGTTTCGCGCTGCCCGGCATCGGCAACAACTGGCAGGTGCTCGTGAAGGCGACGGCGCTCGTCTCGATCATCGGTCTCGCCGATGTCGTGAAGGCCGCCCAGGACGCGGGCCGCAGCACCTTCAACCTGTTCTTCTTCCTCGTGATCGCGGCGCTCATCTACCTCGCGATCACCACGCTCTCGAACTTCGCGCTGATCTGGCTCGAACGCCGCTATTCGGTGGGCGTGCGTCACGCGCAACTCTGAGGAAAACGCCCGCCATGAACGAAATCATTCAGCAATTTGGCCGCGCGTTCCTCTACTGGGACGGCGAGCATGTGTCGGGCCTCGCGATGACGCTCTGGCTGCTCGTAATATCCGTGGCTTTCGGCTTCGTGTGCGCGGTGCCGCTCGCCGTGGCGCGTGTGTCGAGCAAACGCTGGCTTTCGCTGCCGGTGCGCTTTTACACCTATGTGTTTCGCGGCACGCCGCTTTATGTGCAGTTGCTGCTCATCTACACGGGCGTGTACAGTCTCGCGTTCATTCGCGCGGAGCCGCTCCTCGACGCGTTCTTTCGCAGCGGCCTGAACTGTGCGGTGCTCGCGTTTGCGCTCAACACCTGCGCGTATACGACAGAGATTTTCGCGGGCGCGATTCGCGCCACCTCACACGGCGAAGTGGAAGCGGCGCGCGCCTACGGCATGAGCCCGTTCACGATGTACTGGCGCGTGATCCTGCCTTCGGCGCTGCGCCGCGCACTGCCGCTGTACAGTAACGAAGTGATCCTGATGCTGCACGCGACCACGGTGGCCTTCACCGCGACGGTGCCCGACATCCTCAAGGTCGCGCGCGACGCCAACTCGGCCACCTACCGCTCGTTCGAGTCGTTCGGCCTCGCGGCGCTGATCTACTGTGCGGTATCGTTCGTGCTGGTGGCCGCGTTCCGCCGCGCCGAAAAACGCTGGCTCGGCCATCTCGCCGTGCGCACCCGCTGATTCACCGGAACACCGGAACCTCGGAAACTGGAGACCATCTTGGCTCAGACGCAATCCTCAGATAGCAAGCTCGTCGCGCGCGACATCCACAAGCGCTACGGCGACAACGAGGTGCTCAAAGGCGTCTCGCTCGACGCGAAGAAGGGCGACGTGATCAGCATCATCGGCGCGAGCGGCTCGGGCAAGAGCACGTTCCTGCGCTGCATCAATTTCCTCGAGAAGCCGAACGCCGGCGAGATCGTCGTGGACGGCGAGGCCGTGCGCACGAAGGCGGGCCGCAACGGCGACCTGGACGTGGCCGACCACAAGCAACTGCAACGCATCCGCACCAAGCTCGCAATGGTGTTCCAGCATTTCAACCTGTGGTCGCACATGAACGTGCTCGAGAACGTGATGGAAGCGCCGTTGCACGTGCTGGGCGTGCCGCGCAAGGAAGCCGAGGAGCGCGCGCGGGAGTATCTGGAGAAGGTGGGCCTCGCGCCTCGCGTGGAGAAGCAATATCCCTCGCATCTTTCGGGCGGGCAGCAGCAGCGCGTGGCGATTGCGCGTGCGCTTGCCATGCATCCCGACGTGATGCTGTTCGACGAGCCGACTTCGGCGCTCGACCCCGAGCTCGTGGGCGAAGTGCTCAAGGTCATGCAAAAGCTTGCCGAAGAAGGCCGCACGATGATTGTCGTGACGCACGAAATGGGCTTTGCGCGCAACGTCTCGAATCATGTGATGTTCCTGCACCAGGGGCGCACGGAGGAAGAGGGCGCGCCCGCGGATGTGCTCGGCGCGCCGAAGAGCGATCGCCTGCGCCAGTTCCTCTCGGGCAGCCTCAAGTAAGCGGCGCGTTGAGTCGCGCGCCCCGTCTTGCCGATGGTCCGTCCCACCGTTCTCCATCCCGCTTCCGTTCCTGCCGCCGCGCCCGGCGGCCAGGCGCCGCTCGCGCGCGCCGGCCGCACCACCCAGGTCGCGATCGTCGCGCTCCCGCCCGTTTCGATGTCGGGCGTGGGCCCGATCGTCGATGCGCTCAATCTCGCCAACGAAATCGACGGCCGCGCGCTGTACCGCTGGCAAATGTGCTCGTGGAACGGCCGCCCCGTGCCGCTGGCGGGCGGCGCGCAATGGCCCGCCGACTGCGCGTTTGGCGACGCGGTGTCGTGCGACTGGCTCATCGTCGTGACCGAGCGCTACCAGCAGTTCGCCGACTTCCGCCTGTTTCTCGCGAGCCTCGCGCGCGTGGGCCAGCGCACGCCGCTCGTCACGGGCATTCACCACGGCATCTGGTGGCTCGCGATGGCGGGGCAGTTGCAGGGCTACCGCGTGGCCGCGAACTGGGAGACGTTCCAGCAGTTCGCGGAGCAGTTCGAGCGCACCATCGTCACGCAGCACATCTACGAAATCGACCGCGACCGCGCGACTTGCGCGGGTGGCCAGGCCACGCTCGACTTCATGCTCGCGATGATCGGCCGCGACCACGGCCCGGAACTGGCCGAACGCATTGCCGACGCGCTGGGCGCAAGCACGCTGCGCAGCGGCGACGAGCGGCAGCGCATTCCGTTCGTGACCGCACCGGGCGAGCGGCATCCGCGCCTGAACGACGCGCTCAAGCTGATGGAAGCGAACATCGAAGACCCGCTCACGACCGACGAGATCGCGAATCTCGTGGGCGTCTCGCGGCGTCAACTCGAGCGGCTCTTTCGCCAGTACCTCGGCGCGATGCCTTCCAAGTACTACCTGGGCCTGCGCCTTGCCAAGGCGCGCTCGCAGTTGCAGCGCACGAGCAAGTCGGTGGTGCAGATCAGTCTCGCGTGCGGGTTTTCTTCGGCGGCGCATTTTTCGAATGCGTACCGCGAGCGCTTTGGCGTCACGCCGCGCGAGGACCGCCGCAACTGGATCGAGCGCCAGCACGGCGGGGCCGCCGCCGAGCCGCGCGCGGGCGCGCTCGTCGAGCCGCCGGAAGTTGAGTGAAACCTGGCCGCGGCGCGGCCAGTGCGCGGACCTTGCAGCTTCCGTACGAAAAAACGCGTCGCGCCTGCGCAAGACGTTTGCGCGCAGCTTGCCTACACTGCACGAACTACCTGAGCGAAAGGGCACGGCCCCAACGCACATCGACCCCGAATTCGACACGCACTGCGTAATAGAGGAATCGCCATGAACGACCAGACTGTGAGCCGCAAGACCTTCGACGAAGTGATGGTGCCGTGTTTCTCGCCAGCGCCGTTCGTGCCCGACCGGGGTGAAGGCTCGCGCGTGTGGGACACAGAGGGCCGCGATTACATCGACTTCGCGTGCGGTATCGCCGTGACTTCGCTCGGCCACGCGCACCCGGAACTGCTGCGCGTGCTGCAGGAGCAGGGCAGCAAGCTCTGGCACATCGGCAACGGCTACACCAATGAGCCGGTGCTGCGCCTCGCACAACAACTCGAAGCACTGACGTTCGCCGACCGCGCGTTCTTCGCGAACTCGGGCGCGGAAGCCAATGAGGCGGCGCTCAAGCTCGCGCGCCGCGTGGCCTTCGATCGCCACGGCGCTGACAAGTTCGAGATCGTCTCGTTCACGCAGTCGTTCCATGGCCGCACGTTCTTCACCGTGAGCGTGGGCGGCCAGCCCAAGTATTCGGAAGGCTTTGGCCCCGTGCCGGGCGGCATCACGCATCTGCCATACAACGATATCGAAGCGGCGAAGCGCGCGATCGGCGCGCAGACCTGCGCCGTGATCGTCGAGCCGGTGCAGGGCGAGGGCGGCGTGATTCCCGCCGATCCGGCCTTCCTGCGCGCGCTGCGCGAAGCGTGCGACGCGCACGGCGCGCTGCTGATTTTCGACGAAGTGCAAACGGGCGTGGGCCGCACGGGGCACTTCTACGCCTACGAGGATACGGGCGTCACGCCCGACATCCTCACGACGGCCAAGGCGCTCGGCAACGGCTTTCCGATCGGCGCGATGCTCACGACCGAAGCGATCGCCGCGCACTTCAAGGTAGGCGTGCATGGCACGACCTACGGCGGCAATCCGCTGGGCGCCGCGATTGCGGGCAAGGTAGTCGAACTGGTGAGCGATCCGGCGCTGCTCGCAGGCGTGCGTGCACGCGGCGAAGCGATTCGCGCCAAGCTTGCGAAGATCAACGAACGCTTCGACATGTTCAAGGAAGTGCGCGGCAAGGGTCTTCTGATCGGCGCCGAGCTGAACGCGCGCTTTGCCGGCCGCGCCAAGGACTTCAACGCGGCGGCGGCGAATCGCGGCGTGATGATGCTGATTGCGGGGCCGGACGTGCTGCGCTTCGCGCCGTCGCTCATCATTCCCGAAGCGGATCTCGACGAAGGCTTCGCCCGCTTCGAGCAGGCCTGCAACGACGTCATTGGCGTCGACGGCACGCGCTGATCGCAGCGCGCCCAACTGGACCACAGCGCACATAGGACCGACGATGCTATTCGTTCGCCCCGCCAGGCTTTCCGATCTCGATGCGATCGCCCACATGGCGCGCACCGCGCAGCCGGTGCTGCATTCGCTGCCGCACGACCGCGCGGCGCTCGAAGCGCGCATCGCGCTTTCCGAAGATTCGTTTCGCGCGGACGTGGACTTCCCCGGTGAGGAGTTCTATCTGTTCGTGCTCGAAGATTCCGCCACCGGGCGGCTCGTCGGCACGTCGAGCATCGTGGCGGCGGCCGGCTACGCCGAGCCGTTCTACGCGTTTCGCAACGATGCGCTCATTCATGCGTCGCGTGAGCTGCACGTGAACCGCAAGATTCATGCGCTGACGATGTCGCATGAACTCACGGGCAAGAGCCGTCTCGCGGGCTTTTATATCGAGCCAACGCTGCGCGGCGACGCGGCCGCACATCTCATGTCGCGCGCACGCATGATGTACATCGCGATGAACCGTCGGCGCTTCACGCCCGAAGTGTTCACGCTGCTGCTCGGCGTGACCGACGAAAACGGCGCGTCACCGTTCTGGGAAGCGGTGGGGCGCAAGTTCTTCGGGCGCGATTTCAAGGACATCGAGCTGGCCTCGGGTGGACGCAGCCGCACGTTCATCGCCGAAGTGATGCCGGCTTACCCGCTCTATGTGCCGCTGCTGCCCGAGCCTGCGCAGCGCGTGCTCGGCGAGCCCGACCCGAGCGCGTTGCTCGCTTACGAAATCCATCTGGAAGAGGGCTACGAGCCGGACCGTTACGTCGATATTTTCGATGCGGGCCCGGTGCTGACCGCCCAGGTGGATCGCACGGCTTCGGTCGCCGGAAGCGAGGCGCGCACGGTACGCGAAGTTGCGCTCGCATCGAATCCTGAGGGCGCGGCGTATCTGGTCGCGAGCCAACGCGCGGGAGAGTTCCGTTGCGTGCTCGCGACGCTGCCCGAACGCGAGAAGGGCGCAGGCACGAGTGAACGTCACTTCGCGCCGCTCGACGCCGCCGCGCGCGCCGCGCTCGGCGTGCAGGACGGCGAACCGGTGCGCTGTGCGCCGCTTTACCGCGCCACCCCGCAAACAGAGGACGCATACATGGGAGACGCACAATGATCGTGGTACGCGTCGTGCAAACGGGCGACGTGGACGCGCTCGTCGCGCTCGCCCAGGAAACGGGGCCCGGCCTCACCACCTTCAAGCCGGACCGTGAAGCGCTCAAGGCGCGCATCGAGCGCGCACGGCGCACGCTCGCAGGCGAGGCCGAGTTGCGCGAAGCCGGCTACTTCTTCGTGATGGAAGACACGGCAACGGGCGACGTGGCCGGTGTGTGCGGCATCGAAACGGCCGTGGGACTGGAGCAGCCGTTCTACAACTACCGCGTGAGCACGGTGGTGCACGCGAGCCAGGAACTCGGCATCTGGACGCGCATGCGCGCGCTCAATATCTCGCACGATCTCACGGGCTATGCCGAGGTGTGTTCGCTCTTTCTTTCGCCGCGGTATCGCACGGGTGGCGTGGGCGGGCTGCTTTCGCGCTCGCGCTTCATGTTCATCGCGCAGTTTCGCGAGCGCTTTCCCGAGCGCCTGTGCGCGGAATTGCGCGGCCATTTCGACGCGCAAGGCACGTCGCCGTTCTGGCGTGCAGTCGGTTCGCACTTCTACCAGATCGATTTCAACGCCGCCGACTATCTCAGTTCGCACGGGCGCAAGTCGTTTCTCGCGGAGTTGATGCCGAGATACCCGGTGTACGTCGAACTCCTGCCCGAGGAAGCGCAGGCGTGCGTCGGCCTCACGCATGCCGACACGGTTCCCGCGCGACGCATGCTCGAAGCCGAAGGGCTGCGCTACGAGAATCACGTCGATATCTTCGACGCGGGCCCGGTGCTCGAATGCCATATCGGCGACCTGCGCACGGTGCGCGACAGCGTGGTGGTGCCGGTCGAGATCGGCGAGGCGCATGCGCCAGAGGGCGTGCGCTCGCTCGTCTCGAATACGTCGCTGGGCGATTTTCGCGTGGGCTTCGCGCCGGGCATCGTGCACGACGGCGTGTTCACACTGAGCGCGAGTGAAGCGGCGGCACTGAATGTCACGGCGGGTGAACCGGTGCGCGTGCTCGGCCCCGCAGCGAAGCAACAGCGATAAACCTGCATGGGACCCGCGTAAGCGCTAAAGCGCTAGCGCTGGTCGACACAAGGATGACCATGAACGAGCTTTATATCGATGGACAATGGTGCGCGGCCTCGGGCCCCGCGTTTTCGTCGCGCAACCCCGGCACCGGCGAGACCGTGTGGAGCGGCAATGCCGCGAGCGCGCAAGATGTCGATCGCGCCGTCAGCGCCGCGCGCCGAGCATTTGCCGAATGGTCGCAAACGCCCCTCGAAGCGCGCTGCGAGATCGTGAAGCGCTTCGCCGCGCTCGTCACCGAAAAGAAGGAAATGCTCGCTCAGGCCATTGGCCGCGAGACGGGCAAGCCGCTTTGGGAAGCGCGCACCGAAGCCGCGTCGATGGCGGCGAAGGTCGCGATTTCGATCACCGCTTACAGCGAGCGCACCGGTGAAAAACGCGCACAAATGGCCGACGGCGTGGCGGTGCTGCGTCATCGCCCGCATGGCGTCGTTGCCGTGTTCGGTCCGTACAACTTCCCGGGCCATCTGCCCAACGGTCATATCGTGCCGGCGCTGATCGCGGGCAACGCGGTCGTGTTCAAGCCTTCGGAACTTGCGCCGGAAGTTGCGCGCGCAACGGTCGAGCTGTGGCGCGAAGCCGGCTTGCCCGCGGGCGTGCTCAATCTCGTGCAGGGCGAGCGCGACACGGGCATTGCGCTGGCGAATCACCAGCAGATCGACGGGCTCTTCTTCACGGGCAGTTCCGACACCGGCACGCTGCTGCATCGTCAGTTCGGCGGCCGGCCCGAGATCGTGCTCGCGCTGGAGATGGGCGGCAATAATCCGCTCGTCGTCGCACCGGTCGAGGATATCGACGCAGCCGTGCATCACGCGATCCAGTCGGCGTTTCTTTCGGCGGGGCAGCGCTGCACGTGCGCGCGCCGCATTCTCGTGCCCGTGGATGCATTCGGCGAGCGCTTCCTCGCGCGCTTCGTCGAAGTGAGTTCGCGCATTACGGTGGGCGAGTACGACGCCGAGCCGCAGCCCTTCATGGGCGCCGTGATTTCGGCGCGCGCGGCCGCGAAACTGATGAGTGCGCAAGCGCAGTTGCTCGAGCGCGGCGCACGCGCCTTGCTGCCGATGACGCAACGCGACCCGGCGCTCGGCTTCGTGACGCCGGCGATTCTCGACGTGACCGGCGTGGCCGATTTGCCCGACGAGGAGCACTTCGGGCCGCTCGCGCAGATCACCCGCTACGCGGGTTTCGACGACGCGATCGCCCAGGCCAACAATACGGCCTATGGTCTCTCGGCGGGCCTGCTCGCCGACGACGAAGCGCTGTGGCAGCGCTTCACGCGCGAAATCCGCGCGGGTGTGGTGAACTGGAACCGGCCGACCAACGGCGCGTCGAGCGGCGCACCGTTCGGCGGCGCGGGCCGCTCGGGCAACCACCGGCCGAGCGCGTATTACGCCGCCGACTACTGCGCCTACCCGATGGCCTCGGTAGAAAGCGCGCAATTGCAGATGCCCGCGAGCGTTTCGCCGGGTCTTCACTTCTAAGGAACGACGATGACAACCCTTGAAGCCAACTTCGACGGACTCGTCGGCCCCACGCACAACTACGCCGGGCTGTCGTTCGGCAACGTCGCCTCGCAGAACAACGAGAAGTCCGTGGCGAACCCGCGCGCCGCGGCGCAGCAGGGCTTGCGCAAGATGAAGCGGCTCGCCGACCTGGGCTTCGCGCAAGGCGTGCTGCCGCCGCAGGAACGGCCCTCCATGCGCTTGCTGCGCGAACTGGGCTTCGGCGGTAAGGATGCCGAAGCGATCGCGCGCGCCGCGAAGGATGCGCCCGAACTCCTCGCGGCGGCAAGCTCCGCCTCGGCCATGTGGACCGCCAATGCGGCCACGGTGAGCCCTTCGGCGGATACGCCCAACCGGCGCGTCCATTTCACGCCCGCCAATCTGTGCAGCAAACTGCATCGCGCGATCGAGCACGAGGCCACGCGCCGCACGCTCGGCACGGTGTTCGCGGACCCGTCGCACTTCGTCGTGCACGAGGCGCTGCCCGGCACGCCCGCGCTCGGCGACGAAGGCGCGGCCAACCATACGCGCTTTAGCGCGCAATACGGCGAGCGCGGCGTGGAGTTCTTCGTGTACGGACGCAGCGAATACCGTCGCGGGCCGGAGCCCAAACGCTTCCCGGCGCGGCAGACGTTCGAGGCGAGCCGCGCCATTGCGCAGCGCCACGGCCTGACCGACGCCGGCACCGTGTTCGCCCAGCAGAACCCCGATGTGATCGACGCGGGCGTGTTCCACAACGACGTGATCGCCGTGGGCAACCGCAGCACGCTGTTTTGCCACGAGCGCGCGTTCGTCGACCAGAAGGCGGTGTACGACGAACTGCGCACGAAGCTCGCGGCGCACGACGCGCCGTTCCACGTGATCGAAGTGCCCGAAGCGCGCGTGAGCGTGGCCGACGCGGTGTCGTCGTACCTCTTTAACAGCCAGTTGCTGAGCCGGGCGGACGGCACGCAGATTCTCGTCGTGCCGCAGGAGTGCCGCGAGAATCCGCACGTGGCGATCTACCTCGACGAACTGGCCGCGAGCAGCGGACCGGTGGACGAAGTGCTCGTGTTCGATTTGCGCGAAAGCATGAAGAACGGCGGCGGCCCGGCGTGCCTGCGTCTGCGCGTGGTCCTGAGCGACGAAGAGCGTGCGGCGACGGCGCCGGGCGTCTGGATGAACGACGCGCTCTTCACGCGCCTCGACGGCTGGATCGAGCGGCACTATCGCGACCGACTCGCGCCGCAGGATCTGACCGATCCGGCGCTGCTCGTCGAGTCGCGCACGGCGCTCGACGAACTCACGCAGATTCTCGGCCTCGGATCGCTCTATGACTTCCAGCGCTGATCTCCCGCTCGCCGATTTTCTGGCGTACACGCTGGCCGGTACGCGCCCGGCCACGCCCGAGGCGGCGCGCGGCGAATGCGCGGACGGCGTGCGCTGGCAATGGCTCGAAGAAGGCGTGCTGGAGCTGGAGCCGGCGCACGTCGACGAGACGACGCGCAGCGTGCTGCTTTCGGCGGGCGTGCACGGCGATGAGACCGCGCCGATCGAACTGCTCTCGCAACTCGTGGCCGACATCGCGGCGGGCCGCGTGCCGCTGGCCTGCCGTGTGCTCGCGGTGCTCGGCAACGCAGCGGCAATGCGCGCTGGCGAGCGCTATCTCGACGACGATCTCAACCGCCTGTTCGGCGGCCGCCACGCACGTGTGCCGGCAAGCCGCGAGGCGCCGCGCGCCGTGGCGCTCGAAGCGGCGGCGCAGCGTTTCTTCGCGAAGGCCCCAGCTGCCGCCGATGCGCCATTCGCGCGCTGGCATCTCGACATGCATACGGCGATCCGCGCCTCGGCGTTCGAGCAGTTCGCGCTGTTGCCGCACACGGGCGAGCGGCCCGCGCGCGCGATGCTCGAATGGCTCGCCGACGCGCGCATCGCGGCCGTGTTGATTCACACCGAGAAGGGCGCGACGTTGTCGTCGTTTACTGCCGAAACGTGCGGCGCGCTTGCCTGTACGCTCGAACTCGGCAAGGTGCGTCCCTTCGGTGAGAACGACCTCGCTCGCTTCGCCGGTGCCGACGCCGCCGTGCGCCGTCTCGTGGCGGGCGAATTGTCGTTGCCGAAAGGCGCGCAGATGCCGCGCATCTTCACGGTGATCGGCCAGATCACGAAGCAGAGCGACGCGCTCAAGCTCAACGTGGCCGCCGACGTGCCCAACTTCACCCCGTTTCAGCGTGGCGAGGTGCTGGCCGAAGACGGCGCATACCGCTACGTGGTGCAGCACGACGAAGAGCGCATCGTGTTTCCGAATCCGGGCGTGAAGCCGGGCTTGCGCGCAGGCCTGCTCGTCGTCGATACCACTCGGGAGACGCTCGCCGCGCTCGCCTGAGCGCTTGCCGCAAACGCACGCCTTCGCACGCTTGCGCACCCACGACATCCACTTGCATGTTCGAACGCACCGCGTCGGCGTGGCGCCGCAGTTGGAAGCGCCACGCGCCGCGTGCTGCCCGCGCGGCGGGGCGCAGGCGCCGTCGCGGTACAATCGCGCCCTCGCGGTTGCTGCGGCGCACCACACGCGGTGCGCGTCATTGAGCCGTGATATTGGCGCAGCGATCCTGTGCCGGCGCCGGGAAGCCGTCTTTTAGCGGCAAATCGAACCACGAAGCCGCCTGAACGGGCACAGCCGGCGCACCCAATCTGACTGGAAAGAGACACTGATGAAGACGAACTGGAACAAGCTGGCATCGCTCGCATTCTGCGCAGCCGCCATGACGGCAGGCGCGGCAGGTGCCGCACACGCCGCCGATATCAAGGAAATCCGCTTTGGCGTGGAGGCGTCGTACGCGCCGTTCGAATCGAAGTCGCCCGCGGGCGAACTGCAGGGCTTCGATATCGACGTGGGCAATGCCGTCTGCGCGAAGCTCAACGCAAAGTGCGTGTGGGTGGAAAACTCGTTCGACGGCCTGATTCCGGCGCTGCAGGCGCGCAAATTCGCCGCGATCAATTCCGACATGTCGATCACGGACCAGCGCCGCCAGGCCATCGACTTCACCGACCCGATCTACGCGATTCCGAACCAGATGATCGCGAAGAAGGGCAGCGCGCTGCAGCCCACGCCCGAGTCGCTCAAGGGCAAGCACGTGGGCGTGCTCCAGGGCACGATCCAGGAAACCTACGCGAAGGCGAAGTGGGCGCCCGCTGGCGTGGACGTCGTGCCGTACCCGACGCAGGACCAGATCTACGCGGACCTGGTTTCGGGCCGCCTCGACGCCTCGTTTCTGGACGCCGAAGCCGCCTCCAAGGGCTTCCTGAACAAGCCGCAGGGCGCGGCATTCGCGTTCGCGGGCCCGCAGGTCGTGGACGCCAGGCTGCTTGGCGAGGGCGTAGGCTACGGCGTGCGCAAGAACGATCCGGCGCTCAAGGCCGCGCTGAACGGCGCACTCAAGGACCTGAAGGCGGACGGCACGATCGACCGTATCGCCGCGAAGTACTTCGACGTGAAGGTCGTGCTCAAGTAATCGAGCCGTATCGATAGACCGACCGGCTGGACGACAATCCAGCCGGTCGTTTTTTTTTGTGATTTTGTTTCGGATTGCGTATTAAGTTGTTCGGACCTTGAAGGGCGAACCTGGGCCGGCAATTGCTATTGCACTGCAAAACCCGCAAAAATATCCCTCCGAACGAGAAGAACTTCATTTCCGCGTCTTACTTGCCAGGATAAAATCGCGATAAGAAAGTGCCGCGTCCGCAGCGAGGTCAAACGGTTGCGGCATGCCAAGAAACAAGACCAGGATGCCGCCATGCGCGCGGCGCCGCGCGGGGGACCCATGAGCTTCAACGCCGCAGACCGGCCGCAGATGTCAGGAGTCGCAGGCAGCACACAGTCGCCGGAATACGCCGGCCCGCCCATCGAAGTGTATTTCGCACGCCAGCCGATGCTCGACCGCGACGGCCTCTTATGCGCGTTCGAGACGCTGCCACGCCTCGTGGACCGGCGCGAAAGCGCCGAGATCGAGCAAGAGGCCGAAGCGGCTGCCAAAGACCTCGCCTCGGGCATGACGCCCAAGCCTTTCGCCACGAGCACCGCGCTTCTGAAAAGCATTGCCGCGCCCGGTTTGCGCGCCTCGCTCGCGGGCCATCCGGCCTGGCTCGACATGACGCGCGACGCGCTTTTTCACGAGAGTTTGCAGCGCGTGAGCCCCGAGCGCGTCGTGCTCGAGTTGCCCGTGAACATCGGCGCAGACGCGGATTTGATCGCGCGGCTCGTCGAGTTGCACCGTCGGCGTTACCGCTTCGCGCTCGACCATGTGTCGAAGGCGGATGAGTCGCTCGCGAAACTGCTGCCGTACGTGGACGCCATCAAGATCGATATTCGCGAGATCGCGCCCACGGTGCTGCCGAAATTCGCGAGCGTGATGAAGGCGGCGGGCAAGCTGCTGGTGGCCATGGGCGTCGAGACCCAGGAAGACTACCAGCGCGCGCACGACCTTGGCTTCGACCGCTTCCAGGGCTACTTCTTCGCGAAGCCGCACGGCGGCGCGCGCCGCTCGAGCGCGCCGCGCCAGGCGCTGCTGAACCTGCTGCATCTGCTGGCGGCCGAACCGACCGTCGCGCAGCTCGAAGCGGAGCTGAAACTGAACCCCGTGCTCGTGATGCATCTGATGCGGCTTGCCAACTCGGGCAGCATGAACATCGGGCGCAAGGTGACGACGCTGCGCGAGGCGATCAACGCGACCGGCACGAACGCCATCGCGCGCTGGACGCAATTGCTGCTCTACGCGGACGGCCGCAAGATCGCCGCAGAAGACGACCCGCTGCTGCAACTCGTGGCAACGCGCGCGCGCTTCATGGAAATCGCCGTGACGCAGCTCGCCCACGCGCACCTCGAAGAAGAAGACGCGGCGTTTCTCGTCGGCGTGTTCTCGTTCGTCGAGGCGGTGTTCGGCGGTCCGCTCGAAAGCACGCTCGAAGTGCTCACGCTGGCCAAGCCGATTCGCACGGCGATCGTGAAGCGCGAGGGCGCGCTCGGGCGGCTGCTCGAACTTTCCGAGGCGCTCGAGCGTGCGGACTGGACCCGTGTGGACGCGCTGTGCGCGGAACTCGCGCCGCTCGACGCGGCCACTGCTGCGGCCATCTCGCTGAGCGCTGCGGAATGGGCGGGCACGTCCGGCCGCGACGCGCAAGACGAGGGGCTGGAGAGGATCGAGGACTGAAGAAGGAGGAGGGCGGTGCCGCGCGAGCATGCGGCGCCGCGCTCAGTGCAAACTCAAACGGCCTGCGGAGCGTGCGTGAAAAAGCGCGCGAGTTGCTGCGCGAGATCGTTCAACGCGCTCATCTCTTTCTGTGAGATGCGGCGCGGCTCCTGGCTCATGAGCCAGTCGCCGTACATCAACGCAACGGGCTCGACGCCGGGCGCGCCCACAGGCAGCAGGACGAACGCGCGCGTGTCGTCGAAGCTCGAGCGATACCAGCCGGGCAGGCGCGCGAGAATCTTCGCGTCGCGCGCATTTTCGATAAAGATGCCCACCTTGTTCGCGATGGCGAGGTGAAACACGTCGGGCTGGAACGCGGCGGAAAACGAGAGCTTGGGCAGCACGTCGCCCATGTGTGCGCCAAAGCCGTGCTGCGCCTCGAACTTGTTCGCGCCCTGGCGCACGAACACCACGCTGCGTGCGAAACCGAGCCCCGCGAGTACGGTTTCGGTCGCGAGCGTGAGGGCGGTGCTGAGCGGGCTATCGGCGGGGAGCGAGCGCAGGTCCTCGACACCGGCTGCGATGCGCGCCTCGGGATCGAGCGCCTCGCGTGCAATGGCGTCGGCGTTGGCGCGCAATTCGACGATCTCGCGCATGACGCCGTCTTCAGCCTCCTCGCGCGCGAGCGCGAGGCTCATCTGCACGAGCACGTCCGCGTCGGTCGACAGCGCGCGGCCATAGTGCTGCGCGAGCTCGGCGATGTGCGTCTCGCGCATTTCGTCGGAGAGGCCCGCCGTGGTCAGCACGCGTGCGACTTCGGTCGAATAGTTGGTGATGGCGCGCAGCCATTGCACGTCGCGCGGCTCCTTGTCGGCCGGGTCGTACTGGCGCATGCCCGCACGGATCGTGTCGGGCAGGCGCCAGCGCGAGGCGGCTTCGAGGCCGAGTTCTTCGAAGGTCACGCCGAGCACCGCGAGGCACGCTTCGTCGTCGCTCGAGCCTTCGTCGATTTCGCGGCGAATCTGGTCCCACTCGGGTTCGAGATAAAACACCACGAGCAGCTTGCCCACCTGGCGCATGAGCGTGCAGACCACGGCTTCTTCGCCTGCGCGCAGGTCGCCGTGCTCGGTGAGCTTGCGCGCGACGCAGCCGGAGAGCATGGTGCGGTTCAGTTCGAGCTTGGCGTCGATACGGCGCGGGGCGCTGTGGTGAAAGTGATCGACGATCTTCAGGCCGACGACGAGATGGCCGACCGCGTCCATGCCGAGGACCATCAGCGCGCGCGTGACGGTCGTGATGTTGCCGCCGAACGCCATGTACATGGCCGAATTCGCGAGCCGCAGCACTTTCTGCGTGAGCGCGAAATCCGAGAGCACGACCTTCACGAGCGCGCTGAAATCGTAGTCGTCGTTCGTCATCGCCGCGACCGTGGTGCGCAGCGATTGCGACAGCAAGGGGAAGTCCCCGCGTTCATTCATGCGGGCCCACAAGCGGTCTAGCAGGACGGCCTTTACCATCTGAACCATGTCAATTTCGCGAAAGCCCTGCTGTTTGCGATGCCCGCATCATTGCACCTCGTGCACGTGCAACGCACCCGAAACGAAGCGCTGCTGCAATTCTTCTGAAGGCAGCGCCTTGCAGACGAGCCATCCCTGGATATGCTCGCAACCCATGTTCGTCAGCAGCTCGCGCTGCGCCTCCGTTTCCACGCCCTCGGCCACGAGCTCGAGATCGAGCGTACGCGCGAGCCCCACCACCGCGTTCACGATCGCCTGATCGTTGCGCGAAGTGATGAGGTTCTCCACGAAGCTTCGATCGATCTTCAGCTTCGAAAGCGGGAAGCGCTGCAGGTACGCAAGACTCGAATAGCCCGTGCCGAAGTCGTCCACCGCGAAGCGAATGCCAAGCGAGGTCAGTTCTTCGAGCAGCGTTTTCGCGTGCTGCGGATCGTGCATGAGCAGGCTTTCGGTGATCTCGAACACGAGCCTGCGCGGATCGACGCCGGTGAGCTCGATCGCCTCCTCGACACTTTCCCTGAAACGCGGATTGCGGAACTGCTGGGGCGAGACATTGACTGCAACGTACTGCAGCTCGATGCCTTGCTCGTCCCATTGGGTCAGTTGCATACAGGCAGCCTTCAAAACCCAATTGCCGAGATAATTAATCAGGCCGACGGATTCCGCAAGAGGAATAAATGTTGAAGGCGGCACGAGACCGTGCAATGGATGTTGCCAGCGGATCAATGCCTCCACGCCGACCACGCCGCGCGACGCGCTGCTCGTGATGGGCTGGAAGTGTAGCGAGAATTCGCCGTTGCGAACACCGTCGTAGAGGTCCGACTCCAGCTTCAGGCGCATGGCGTCGGTGGGGTCGTCGACGGGTACGTGCAACGTGAGCGTGTTGCCGCCGATGGCCTTGGCCTGCTGGAGCGCCTGGTCCGCGCGGCGGATGAGCGGCGTGGTGTCGGCGCTGGCGTCGGCGCTGTTGTCGGTGCGGTTATCCGTATAGCTCGCGCCCGACGCATCCGGCCGCTGGTCCGGATGGAACGCAATGCCGATGCTCGCCGAAAGGTGCACGGGCTGGTTGCGAAACGAGTACGGCTGCAGGATCGAGGTGAGCAGGCGCCGGCCGAGCGCTTCGGCGGCGGCGCGCACTTCGTCGGGCGCGGCGTGACGTTGCGGCGTGATCAAAATGGCGAATTCGTCGCTGCCGATGCGCGCGATCATTTCGCCTTGCAGCGCGAGGTGGGTCAGGCGCCGCGCGGTCTCGCGCAGCAGTTCGTCGCCGGCGTCGTAGCCGAGCGCGCGGTTCACGCGCTGATAGTCGTCGAGGTCGAGCAGCAGGAGCGCGACCGGCACGCCGAAATGGTCCGCGTCGGCCTGGGCGCGCTGCAACGCGGGCGCGAGCGCGGTCTGGTTGGGCAGGCCGGTGAGCGGATCGTGGTGGAGCGCGTGGGTCAGCGCGGCCTCGGTGCCTTGCCAGCCGGAGACGTCGAAGCCTGCCACGGCGAAGCCCGTCGTCTCGCCATACTGGGCGCGCTGCACGCGCAGCTCCACGGGAAGCGGGTAGGTGAGCGCCTTGACGAGATCGATCGTGTCTTTTTCGACCGCGCCGCTGTGCGCAGCGCGCGCGAAGAGCGCTTCGAGGCGCGCGTGATGCTCGGGCGTGACGATGTCGGCAAGCGTCGCGCCGAGCAGGAACTCGCGGTGATAACCCGCAAAGCGCAGGCTTGCGTCGGAAACGTAGAGAAAGTGGAGCCGCGAGTCCACGTGCACGAGGAAGTCCACGGCGGCTGCCGTGTTCTCGAACGAGAGCGAAACGGCGTCGGCGTAGTTCGATGCGGCTGCGGGGAGCGAAGGCGGCACGAGCGGTGCGGCGCCTTCGTTGTGCGCCGGCTCCGCTGCGCGCTGTGCGCGCGCTTCGTGCGCCGCGTTCGCTTCGCCAGGCATGGGCGGGTCGCCGGCAATGCCCTTGAGGCCGGCAAGCGCATAGAGCCGGTCGATGACCGTGCGCAACCAGCCCTGGCGGGGCGCGGAGATCCTGTTCGCTTCCATGTCTGTCGCTGGCAACCCTTTGTTTGTCTGTGGCGTCCTTGCCGGTTTCCGTATCCGGCTGAAGCCGCCCATCAGAGCAAGTTATCGACCTCGGACGAGAAATCTTTAGCCGCTGCGACCGAAAAAACACCTAACGCATAAAGGTGACGGCAGAGCGGTGCGGCGGCGTCCAGATTCGGTTAAAGTGGCGCCGGTCGAGACGCCATTCGCCATGCGCGATGGGTCGGCGCGCGTAAAGCGCCCGTCTTGCCGGCCGCAGGGGCGGCCCGGCGCGTCGGCGGCCAATACCGGCTATTCCATCCGTACGAGTCATCCGCCATGTCCGATTCATCGTCAGCGTTTGCCGCGCGGGCAAGCGAGGCTGTGCGAGACGATGCGGACAGGGGCACCCCTGGTTCCGCGCCGTCTATGCCGTCAGCTTCACAACCCGGCCTTACGCCCGGGTCATCCACCGGCCCGCAGCCCGACGCCGCGCCCGCGCCATCGCCTGAGGCGTTGTCGGTGCCGCCGTCTCGCCCGCAGTCGCAGGCGGCGCCCGGCGCGGGTTCGGGCGCCGTCCAGCCGTTCGTCTATCTCGGCCGGCAGCCCATTCTCGATCGCAATGGCGCGCTCAATGCCTATGAGCTGCTGTTTCGCGGCGGCGCGCAGAACCGCGCGGATGTCGACGACGACGCGCTCGCCACGGCCCAGGTGATGACGCGTACGATCGGCCAGCTCGGCGTGCCCGCGGTGCTCGGCCGTCACTACGGCTACGTCAACATCAGCCGCGAACTGCTGTTCGACGACATCGTGCATCTGCTGCCGCCCGGCCGCTTCGTGCTGGAGGTGCTCGAACACGTGCGCTTCGACGCCGCGGTTCTCGAGCGGCTCGCGCAACTGCGCCGCGCGGGCTACCGCATTGCCTTCGACGACGTGAGCGAGATCACGGAGAACCTGCTGCGCGCGTTGCCCTACGCGGACATCGTCAAGGTCGACCTGATGCAGACCGAGCGCGCGGCGCTGCCCGAACTGGTCGCGAACCTCGCCGCGCACGGCAAGACGCTGATCGCCGAGAAGGTCGAGACCGGCGAGGACTTCGAACTGGCCTCGTCGCTTGGCTTCGAGCTTTTCCAGGGTTACTTCTTTGCGCGTCCGCAGGTGCTGCGCGCGCCGCGCGTGCGCGCTTCGCGCCTTGCGCTCGTGCGCCTGCTCGCGCTCGTGGCGAACGACGTCGGCACGGCCGAACTCGAGCGCGAACTGCGCAGCCACCCGGGCGTAGTGGTGCAACTATTGCGTCTCGTCAATTCGAGCGCGTATTCGCCCGGACGGCCGATTTCGTCGCTGCGCGAAGCGGTGCTCGCGGCGGGCACGCGCCAGATTGCGCGCTGGGCGCAACTGCTGCTCTACGCGAGCGGGCGCGACCTGCCCTGGGGCTCGGACCCGCTGGTGCAACTCGCCGGTACGCGCTCGCACTTCATGGAGCTTGCCGCGCGCAGCCTGAACCCGCAGGACCCCGACTTCGCCGATGCCGCCTTCATGACCGGCATCTTCTCGCTCGTGCACGTGCTGGTGGGCTCGACGCCCGAGAACACGCTCGATCGGCTGGGCCTTGCGCGCGAGATCGTCGAGGCCGTGGACGGTCATCGCGGCGAGCTCGGCACCCTGTTGCTCATCGCGACCGCAGCCGAGCGCGGCGATCACGACGGCGCGCAGCGCCTCGCGCGCGAGGCGGGCGGCATGTTCACCGCGCTTACGCCGCCGCTGCTCGGTGAGCTGAACCTGTGGGCCGGCGCATGGTTCACGGCTTACGCCGAGGGTTGAAAACAGGCTGTAAGGTTTGCGCCGGTGCGCGCTGCGAGCGCCGCAATTGTGTGATTGAATATCGCCATCGCCGGGGGCGCGCCGTCATGCGCCTGAATTGCGTGATGGGCAAAAGCGCCCACAAAACGCGCGCCGGCGTGGCGATTCAACTCGAGGGCATTCGACATGAAACCGAGGTTCTTTGCGGCGGGAGCCGCGGCGCTCGTCTGCGCCGGGCTTGCGCTCTTTACGTTGTCCGCACAGGCAACACTCAAGCCGGGCGACCCTGCGCCCGACTTCACGACCCAGGCGTCGCTGGGTGGCAAGACCTACACCTATTCGCTCGCTTCGGAGTTGAAGAAGGGGCCGGTGGTGGTGTACTTCTATCCGGCCGCGTTCACGAAGGGCTGCACGATCGAAGCGCACGAATTCGCCGAAGCGGTCGATGAGTACAAGCAGTACGGCGCGACCGTGATCGGCGTTTCGCACGACAACATCGACACGCTCACGAAGTTCTCGGTGAGCGAGTGCCGCAGCAAGTTCCCGGTGGCCGCCGACGAAGATTCGAAGATCATCAAGTCGTATGACGCGTCGATGCCGATGCACGAATCGATGGCCAATCGCGTTTCCTATGTGATCGCGCCGGACGGCAAGATCATCTACGAATACACGAGCCTCTCGCCGGACCAGCATGTCGCGAACACGCTGCGCGCCGTGAAAGAGTGGGCCGCACAGCATCCGCAGCAGTAGTCGCCGCAAACCGCAGTAAAAAGCGGGGCCCGCCGCGCGCGCGGGCTCCGCAGCGATCCGTTCCGATCGTCCCTCCGCGTTTCGTCCTGGCGTGCCGGCATTGGCGCGCCGACACCTCGCCCTCGCACGACTCCCCACCGCCTGGAAAATCCGCATGCCGATCATCGTTGTCCTGTTTGCCTTCGCCGCGCTCGTCTATGGTGCGTACTGGTCTTTCAACGCCATTGCGGCGCAGTTCGGCATGGGAGTTGCCGTGGGGGCAGCCGTGATCGCCGCGGCGCTGTTTGTCGCGCTCATCGCCTGGTGGTGGCGCCGTATGCGCGACATCGCGCCCAACGTGCGCGGCGAAGGCGACTGGACGCACCGCGTAGCGGGCGCATGGGGCGAAGCGCGCCTCGCCGCGGGCAAGCGCTTTTGCGAACTGACGCAGGGCGGGGCGCATGGCGCGTATATCTTTGCCGACCTGCAAGGCGCGCAGCCGGCGCGCGGCGCCGACGGCTGGCACGTGGCGCTGCGCGTGGTCGACCCGCAGCGCCCGCTCTGGGAACTGCCGATGCCAAGCGAGCGTGAAGCGAAACGCTGGGCGCGTATTTTTACGCTTGCGATGGCTCAGAAGCTGTAGGGGGTGACAGGCCAGGTCTGTCAGGATTTGAGATAAATCCGATTCCAATGCCTGGGAGGCGCAAATACCATGGTCTTGCGTCATTGGATACTTCGAGATCGCCGCTTCGTGGCGTCCCATCCGGGCGCACCGATGAGGCAATCCCGATGCAGAATCTTCCCGTTCCCCCTCGTATGTTCGAGCGTGTGCGCATCGTCACGGCCCGGCCCGCGGGCTACGCGCACAGCGCCGCTTTCCAGGACTACGCCTTCGGGCTAAGGGCCGCTTTTGCGGCGCTCGGCACGCAGGTTGACGCCGCCGAGAACGAATTCCTCGCAGGCGATGGCATCAACTTCGTGTTCGGCGCGCATCTGCTCGCGCCTGGCACGGTGCTGCCGTCCAATACCGTCATCGTCAATCTCGAGCAGATGCGCGCCGGCTGGCCTGCCAGGATCCCGCACTACGTCGAGATGCTGCGGCGTCATCCGGTGCTCGACTATTCGCCCTCGAATGTCGAGCGCATTCGCGAACTCACGGGCAATGCGCATGTGCACGTGCTCACGCCCGGCTACGTGCCGCAACTCACCCGTATTCAGGCGCGGCCGGAACAGGACGTCGACGTGCTGTTCTACGGCATGCTCAATGAGCGCAGGCACAAGATTCTCGAGGCGCTGCGCGCGTCGGGCCTCGTCGTGCAGCATTTGCAAGGCGTCTACGGCGACGAGCGCGACCGGTGGATCGCGCGCAGCAAGATCGTGCTCAACGTCCACTATTACGACGACAAGATTCACGAAGTCGTCCGCACGTCCTGGTTGCTTGCCAATCGCAAGGCGGTGGTGAGCGAGTGCGAGCCGGACACCGAAATTGCAGACGATCTGCGCGAAGCCGTCGTCGCGGTTCCCTACGATGACCTGGTGCAGACTTGCGTCGCGCTGGCAAAAGACGACGCGCGCCGCCACGCGGTCGAGCAGCGCGGCTTCGAGATTTTTGCCCGCCGCGATCAGGCCGCGATTCTCGCCGCGCTGCTGCCGAAGCTCTCGCTACCGGTGCCGCGCCGCATCAATCTTGGCAGCGGCAAGTCTTACGACCCCGAGCGACTGAATATCGACATCGACCCGAAATGGCAGCCTGACCTCCTCGGCGATCTTGCGGACCCGGCAGGCTTGAAGTCGATCTTTTTCAGCCCCAGATATGGCTTGATCCGGCTCGAAGTGGGGCAGTTCGACGAGATCGAGGCGATAGACGTGCTCGAACATGTCCCGGCTCTCACGCGCTTCATGACGCATTGCCTCGAACTGCTTCGCGAGGGCGGCACCCTGCGCGTGTTCGTTCCCTACGACCTGTCGTATGGCGCGTGGCAGGATCCCACGCACGTGCGCGCGTTCAATGAGCGCAGTTGGTGGTACTACACGCAGTGGCACTGGTATCTAGGCTGGATAGACGCGCGCTTTGACCTGAGCCGGCTCGTCATGAAGTTCAGCCCGTTCGGCGGCGAACTGCGCTCGCGCGGCGTTGCCGATGAGGAGATTTTCCGCACGCCACGCGCGGTGGACGCCATGGAGGCCATCTTCGTCAAGCGCATGCTCACGGAACCCGAGCGCGAAGCGGCGTTGGCAATGCACCGTGGCTCTCAGCGCGGCGCGGTGGCGAACATTGCAACGCCCGCGTTGTCCCAATCACTTCCCGTTAGGTTTGAGCAGCAAGGTTAGATGGATATGACACGAAAACCCTGGATTGCCGCGACCTTGATCGCTGTCAGCGCCACGCTGCTCGCGGCGTGCGACCAGCAAAAGGTCGCCGACGCCGTCAACGCGATCAAACCCGATTCGATGGCGTTCGGCGGCCTGCGTATTGGCGTGTCGACCGTCGAAGACGTACGCCAGCAAGCGGGCAAGCCCGAAATGGTCTGGGAAGACGACGACGGCGCGCAGCGCCTGGAATACCCGCGCGGGCCAAACGGCCTCACCACGTGGATGCTCGACTTCGACGCGAACGGCAAACTCGTGGCGATGACCCAGGCGCTTACGGCGCAAAATATCGCTCAGGTCGTGCCGGGCATGACGCAGGACGAAGTGCGCCGCCTGCTCGGCAAGCCGGCCACGGTAGCAAAATACGCGCTGAGCCACGAGGAAGTGTGGAGCTGGCACTGGGCCGAAGGCGGCGTGGCGGGGGACGGCATGTTCAACGCCCATTTTGCGCCGGATGGGCTCGTGATCAGAACGTCGCGCTCGGATGCACCGGGCCACGAGCAGCATTGAGGCGGCGAGCGCTCAGGCCGCACAAGTTGCACCAGCCGCAAGGAGGAAGCAGATGAAACGTATCGCGTTGCTTTGGAATGTCGTGAAGGGCGATGCACGCGTGCTGTGGCACGCGCTGCGCCAGCCAGAACGCCCGGTGTGGCTCATGCCCGCCACGGCGCTGCTCGCGCTCTACGCGCTCGACCCGTTCAATATCGCGCTGCCGCTCGCCGGTGTCGTCGACGATGGAATCATCGTTCCGCTGGTGCTGCATCTGATCGTGCGTTGCCTGCCGGTGCATTTGCGGCAACCCCAGCCTCAGCCGCGCAGCGTACGGGCATAAAAAAACGGCTGAAGCCAGGCTTCAGCCGTTTCTCAATACGCTAACGCCAGCGCTTATTCCACCTGCGCCGAGGGCGCCCCGCGCCCGCGCTTCGCATCCCACCACACGCGCAACCGGTCCATGTACAGATACACCACCGGCGTCGTATAGAGCGTGAGCATTTGGCTCACGATCAGGCCGCCCACGATCGAGATCCCGAGCGGCGCACGCAACTCCGCACCTTCGCCGCGCCCGAACGCAAGCGGCAGCGCACCGAGCAGCGCCGCGCAGGTCGTCATCATGATCGGCCGGAAGCGCAAGAGGCACGCCTGATGGATCGCATCGCGCGAACTCAGTCCCTGGCGCGAAGCCTCGATCGCGAAGTCCACCATCATGATCGCGTTCTTCTTCACGATGCCGATCAGCAGAATCACGCCGATCAGCGCGATGATGCTGAACTCCGTCTTGAAGAGCAGTAGCGCGAGCAGGGCGCCCACGCCCGCCGAGGGCAGGGTGGAAAGAATCGTGAGCGGGTGGATGTAGCTCTCGTACAGAATGCCCAGCACGATATACACGGCCGCGAGCGCCGCGAGAATCAGCAGCGGCTGGTTGTCGAGCGACTGCTGGAACGCCTGCGCCGTGCCCTGGAAGCTGCCGTGTATCGTCGCGGGCATGCCGATCTCGCCCATCGTGTCGTAGATCGCGGCGGTCGCGTCGGAGAGCGACTTGCCGGGCGGCAGGTTGAACGAGATCGTCGAGGCCACGAACTGGCTCTGGTGATTCACCGAGAGCGGCGTCGTGCCGGGGCCGAACGAGGCGATCGACGACAGCGGCACCATGGTTTCCTTCGAGGTCGACACCGCCGCGCCCGACGACGCGCTCGACTTGCCGCTCGCGGCGAGCGAGTTGGTCGCGAGGTTGCGCGCGGAGTCGGCGGCAATGGTCGCGGCGCTCGACGCCGTGGTGGTGGATGTGCCGCCCGTCGAGGCGGTGGTCGGGCCGGTCACCGTGCCCGCCGTCGCATTCGTGCTTTGCGCACCGCTCGCCGTGCCGCCCGAGGTGCTCACCCAGATCTCGTTGAGCATGGTCGGGCTCTGCCAGTACTGCGGCGCGACTTCCATCACCACGTGGTACTGGTTCAGCGGGTTGTAGATCGTCGAGACCTGGCGCTGGCCGAATGCGTCGTAGAGCGTGTTGTCGATCTGCGAGGGCGTGATGTTCAGCCGCGCGGCGCTGGCGCGGTCGATGTTGATCATCGACTCGAGGCCGCCTTGCTGCTGGTCCGAATTCACGTCGGCGAGTTCGGGGCGCGCCTGCAGCGCCTCGGTGAGCTTCGGCCCCCACTTGTAGAGGTCGGCGGTATTGTCGGCGAGCAGCGTGAACTGGTACTGCGCGTTCGACTGCCGGCCGCCCACGCGAATATCCTGCACCGCTTGCAGGAAGGTGCGCGCGCCCGCCACGTTCGAGAGCGGCCCGCGCAGCTGGGCCATGACTTCATCGGCGGAAAGCTTGCGCTCGCTCTTGGGCTTGAGCGAGACGAACATGAAGCCCGAATTGGTCGCGCGCCCGCCGGAGAAACCCGCGACCGAGTCCACCGCCGGGTTCGCCTGCACGATACGCATCATCTCGGAGAACTTCACCTTCATCGCCTGGAAAGAGGTGGCCTGGTCGGCCTGGATGCCGCCGATCAGACGCCCCGTGTCCTGCTGCGGGAAGAAGCCCTTGGGCACGACCACGTAGAGCGCGACGTTCAGCGCGATGGTGGCGATGAGCGTGAGCAGGATCACGAACGGATGCGCGAGCGCCCAGCCGAGCGTGCGCTCGTAGCCGCCCTGCATGCGCAGGAAGCCGCGTTCGAGCCACTGCGCGAAGCGGCCTTCTTCCTTCTTCTCGTGCGCTTCTTCGAGCAGGCGCGAGCACATCATCGGCGTGAGCGTGAGCGAGACGGCCAGCGACACCGCAATGGCGAGCGAGAGCGTGAGCGCGAATTCGCGGAAGAGGCGCCCGACAATGCCGCCCATCAGCAAAATAGGCAGGAACACGGCGACGAGCGACACGCTGATCGAGAGCACCGTGAAGCCCACCTCCCGCGCGCCGAGCAGCGCCGCCTTCATGCGCGGTACGCCGTTCTCGATATGCCGCGAGATGTTCTCGAGCACGACGATGGCGTCGTCCACGACGAAGCCCGTCGCGATGGTGAGTGCCATGAGCGAGAGGTTGTCGAGCGAGAACCCCATCAG
The DNA here is from genome assembly GCF_905220195.1 of Paraburkholderia sp. J8-2. Classification (NCBI taxonomy): domain Bacteria; kingdom Pseudomonadati; phylum Pseudomonadota; class Betaproteobacteria; order Burkholderiales; family Burkholderiaceae; genus Paraburkholderia; species Paraburkholderia sp. J8-2. The sequence continues at coordinate 161,117 of NZ_CAJMZA010000014.1, read as the reverse complement.
ATACATGGCCGCGAAGGTGCCGATGATCGAGATGGGCACGGCCACGCTCGGAATGAGCGTCGCGCGCCAGTTGCGCAGGAACAGGAACACCACCATCACGACGAGCGCCACGGCGATGATGAGCGTGTGTTCGGTGTCCTTGAGCGAGGAGCGGATCGTGACGGAGCGGTCCGACGTGGGGATCACCTCGACGTCGGCGGGCAGTGACGCCTTGAGTTGCGGCAGCATCGCGACCACGCGGTCCACGGTCTCGATGATGTTCGCGCCCGGCTGGCGGTAGAGGATCACGAGCACCGAGCGCTTGCCGTTGGCGAGACCGATGTTGCGCAGGTCTTCCACCGAATCGACCACTTCGCCCACGTCGGAGAGCTTCACGCCCGCGCCGTTGCGGTAGGCGATCACGAGGTCCTTGTACTGGCTCGCCTTGCTCGCCTGGTCGTTGGTGTAGAGCTGAAAGCGCTGCGGGCCGAATTCGATATCGCCCTTAGGACTGTTCGCGTTGGCCGAGGCGAGCGCCGCGCGCACGTCTTCGAGGCCGATGCCGTAATGAAACAGCGCGTGCGGCTCCAGCTCCACGCGCACGGCCGGATTCGCCGAGCCGCTCACGTCGACTTCGCCCACACCGTCCACCTGCGAGAGCGATTGCTGCAGCACCGTGGCCGCCGAGTCGTAGAGCTGGCCCGCGGTGAGCGTGGGCGAGGTGAGCGCGAGAATCAGGATCGGCGCGTCGGCGGGGTTGACCTTGTGGTAGGTCGGGTTCTGCCGCAGGCTCGTGGGCAGGTCGGCGCGCGCGGCGTTGATCGCCGCCTGCACGTCGCGCGCGGCGCCGTCGATGTCGCGGTTCAGGCCGAACTGCAGCGTGATGCGCGTGCTGCCCACCGAGCTTTGCGAGGTCATCTCCGTGACGTCGGCGATCGAGCCCAGGTGGCGCTCCAGCGGGCTAGCCACGCTGGTCGCCACCGTTTCGGGGCTCGCGCCCGGCAAGGTGGCTTGCACGGAGATGGTGGGAAAGTCCACCTGCGGCAAGGGCGCGACCGGCAGCTTCGTGAAGGCGAAGAGGCCGGCGAGCGCAATGCCGACGGCGAGCAGCGTGGTCGCGACGGGGCGCGAGATGAACGGGCGCGAGAGATTCATCGCGTCAGTTCTCCGTCGAAGACGAGGGCGCGCCGTGCGAGCCGCTGCCGAAGCGCTGGCGCAGGCGCTGCGCGATCCGGTCGAACGCGAGATAGATCACGGGCGTCGTGAACAGCGTGAGCGCCTGGCTCACGATCAGGCCGCCTGCAATCGCGATACCGAGCGGTCGGCGCAGTTCGCTGCCCGCGCCGTTGCCGAGGATCAGCGGCACGGCGCCGAGCAGGGCCGCCATCGTCGTCATCATGATCGGGCGAAAGCGCAGCAGACACGCCTGGTAGATCGCCTCGCGCGGCGGCTTGCCTTCGTGGCGCTCGGCCTCGAGTGCGAAGTCGATCATCATGATGGCGTTCTTCTTCACGATGCCGATCAAGAGCACGATGCCGATGATGCCGATGATGTCGAGGTCGTGCCCGGTCAGAATCAGCGCGAGCAGCGCGCCGATCCCCGCCGACGGCAGCGTGGAGAGAATCGTGATGGGATGCACGAAGCTCTCGTACAGCACGCCGAGCACGATGTACATCGTGACGATGGCCGCGAGGATCAGGAACAGCTCGTTGGACAGCGACGCCTGGAACGCGAGCGCCGCGCCCTGGAAGCGCGTCTGGAACGAGCCCGGCAGGCCAATGTCCTTTTCCGCCTGCTGGATCGCGTTGACCGCCGCGCCAAGCGACGAGCCTGGCGCCAGGTTGAACGAGACCGTCGTGGCCGGGAACTGCGAAAGATGCGAGACGAGCAGCGGTGAGGGCCGCTCGTGGAACTTCGCGATGGCCGAGAGCGGCACCTGGCCCGTGGTGGAGGTCGAGGAGGGCAGGTAGATCGAGTTCAGCGCGTCGGTGTAGTGCTGCATCACCGGGTCGGCTTCGAGAATCACGCGGTACTGGTTCGACTGCGTGAAGATCGTCGAGATGATGCGCTGGCCGTAGGCGTCGTAGAGCGCGTTGTCCACTGTCGCGGGCGTGATGCCGTAGCGCGCGGCGCTCGCGCGGTCGATCTCGATGAACACGGAACTGCCCTGGTCCTGCAGGTCGGTCGCCACGTCGGCGAGTTCGGGCAGTTGCTGCAAGCGCTGCACGAGCTTCGGCACCCAGGTCGTGAAGTCCTGGATGTTCGGCGTGGTGAGCATGAACTGATATTGCGTCGGGCTCACCGTCGAGTCGATCGTGAGGTCCTGCACCGGCTGCATGTAGAGCGACGCGCCCGGCACGTGGGCCACGCTTTTTTGCAGGTCGCGGATGATCTCGCTGGCCGTTTCACTGCGGTCGTCGCGCGGCTTCAGGTTGATGAGCATGCGGCCGCTGTTGAGCGTGATGTTGGTGCCGTCCACGCCGATGAACGAGGTGAGGCTCTCGACGTTGTCGTTCTTGAGGATCTCCGCGGCGAGCGCCTGCTGGCGTTCGGCCATCGACGCATAGGACACCGATTGCGGCATCTGCGTGATGGCCTGGATCACGCCCGTGTCCTGCACGGGGAAGAAGCCCTTGGGCACGACCACGTAAAGAATGCCGGTGAGCACGAGCGTGATGAGGAACACGATCATCGTGAGCCGCTGGCGTGCGAGCACCCATTCGAGCGCCACGCCGTAGCGGCCGATCACATAGTCGAAGAACGCATGCACGCGCGCCTCGAAGCGGTGGCTTTCGGGCGGCGGCGTGTGGCGCAGCATCTTCGCGCACATCATCGGCACGAGCGTGAGCGAGACCACGGCCGAGATCACGATCGTCACCGCGAGCGTGATGGCGAACTCGTGGAAGAGGCGGCCCACCACGTCGCCCATGAAGAGCAGCGGGATCAGCACGGCGATGAGCGACACCGTCAGCGAGATGATGGTGAAGCCGATCTGCTTCGAGCCCTTGAGCGCCGCTTCGAGCGGGGTTTCTCCGGCCTCGACGTAGCGCGCGATGTTCTCGATCATGACGATGGCGTCGTCCACCACGAAGCCGGTCGCGATGGTGAGCGCCATGAGCGAGAGGTTGTCGAGCGAGAAGCCGCACAGGTACATGACCGCGAGCGTGCCGATGAGCGAGAGCGGCACGGACAAGCTCGGAATAATCGTGGCGTAGATGTTCGCGAGGAACAGGTACATCACGAGCACGACGAGCACGACCGACATCAGCAGCTCGAACTGCACGTCGCGCACCGAGGCGCGGATCGTGGTCGTGCGGTCCGTGACGATCTGCACGTCGAGCGAGGAAGGCAGCGATTCCTGCAACTGCGGCAGCAGCGCCTTGATGCTGTCCACCACCTGGATCACGTTTGCGCCCGGCTGGCGCTGCACGTTCAGGATGATCGCGGGCGTGCCGTCCGCCCATGCGCCGAGCTTCGTGTTCTCCGCGCCCTGCACGATGTTCGCGACATCGGTGAGCATGACGGGGCGGCCGTTGCGATAGGCGATCACCGCGTCCTTGTAGGCGTCGGCGTCGGTCAGCTGGTCGTTCGCGTTGATCGTGTACGCGCGCGTGGGGCCGTCGAAGTTGCCCTTCGGCGTGTTGACGTTCAGGTTCGAAATGCTCGTGCGCAGGTCGTCGAGATTCAGGCCATAGGCCGCGAGGGCGCGCGGGTTCGCCTGGATGCGCACCGCAGGGCGCTGGCCGCCCGACAGGCTCACGAGGCCCACGCCCGCCACCTGCGAGATTTTCTGCGCGAGGCGCGTGTCGGCGAGATCCTGGATCTGCGTGAGCGGCAGCGTTTTCGAGGTGATGGCGAGCGTGAGGATCGGCGCGTCGGCGGGGTTGACCTTGGCGTAGATCGGCGGCGCGGGCAGGTCCGAGGGCAGCAGGTTGCCGGCCGCGTTGATGGCGGCCTGCACTTCCTGCTCGGCCACGTCGAGCGGCAGATCGAGGCTGAACTGCAGCGTGATGACCGAGGAGCCCGCCGAGCTTTGCGACGACATCTGGTTCAGCGACGGCATCTGCCCGAACTGGCGCTCGAGCGGCGCGGTGACCGAGGACGTCATCACGTCCGGGCTCGCGCCCGGGTAGAAGGTCTGGACCTGGATGGTCGGGTAATCGACTTCGGGCAGGGCGGAAAGCGGCAGAAAGCGCAGCGCGACGAGGCCGACCAGCATGATCGCCGCCATGAGCAGCGCCGTGCCGACCGGCCGCAGGATAAAGGCGCGGGATGGATTCATGCTGGCTTACTGGGCTTGCGTCTGCGAGGCGTGGCGGTGGCCATGACGCGCGCCCGAGGCGGCGCCGGCCCACGAGGCGCCTTTCGCGCCCGATGCGCCCTTCGCATGCTGCGGGTGCTCGGCCGGAATCGTGATCTTCGCACCTTCGCGCAAGCGGTCGGAGCCGTCGGTCACCACGCGCTCGCCCACGGCGAGGCCCGAAGCGATGCTCGTGCGCTCGGCGTCGACGGGGCCGACCTTCACGAGCCGCACGGTCACTGTGTTGTCGGGCTTCGCGACATAGACGTATTGCCCCTGCGAGCCGTTGAGCACGGCCGAAGTGGGCACGATCACGGCGTCGTGGAGCGTATCGACGAGCAGGCGCGCATTGACGAACTGGTTCGGGAAGAGCCCTTGTTCGTGGTTCGTGAAGCTCGCGCGCAGCTTGACGGTGCCCGTGGTGGTGTCGATCTGGTTGTCGATCGTCTGGAGCGACCCGGCTTCCAGCATCGTGGTGTTGCTGCGGTCGTACGCCTTGACCGACATCTTCGTGCCCGCGCGCAACTGCTTCATGATGGGCGGCAGGTTGTCCTCCGAAGTCGTGAAGATCACGCTGATCGGCTCGAGCTGCGTGAGCACGACGATGCCGTTGGTGTCGCTGGGCGTCACGTAGTTGCCCGGATCGACCTGGCGCAGACCGACGCGGCCCGACACGGGCGCGGTGACGCGCGCGTAGGTGAGGTCGAGCTTGTAGGTATCGACGTTGGCCTGATCGGACTTGACGGTGCCCTCGTACTGCTTGACGAGCGATGCCTGCGTGTCGACCTGCTGGCTCGCGATCGAGTCTTGCGAGAGCAGCGTCTGGTAGCGCTTGAGGTCGAGGCGCGCGGTGGCGAGCAGCGCCTGGTCGCGAGCGAGCTGGCCTTCGGCGTTGGCGAGCGAGATCTGGTAGGGGCGCGGGTCGATCTGCGCGAGCACGTCGCCCTTCTGCACCATCTGGCCTTCCTGGAAGTACACGTTCTGCAGCGTGCCGGATAGTTGTGTGCGCACCGTGATGTCGGCAAGCGGCGTGACCGTGCCGAGCGCGGTGATGACGATGGGCATGTCGCCGGCCTGCGCGGTGGCCACGCTCACCGGCTGCGGCATGTTGGCCATGGCGCCCGGGCCGCCGTGACGCATGCGCGCGCCGGCCGCCGGTGCTGCGTCGCCGCCCGAGAGCGCCTTGTTCCACGGTTGCCAGCGTGCGAGCACGATGCCGGCGATCACGATGACCACACCCAATGCGATGAACTTGCCCTTGCCGCGCCTCGCGGCGACCGGAGCGGGGGACTGCGGCGTCGTGTCTTTACGGGGGGAATCCGGGCGCTTTTCTTGTTGATCCATCGGTCAGGTCGGTAACGGGTTCTCGAAGGCTCTGGGCTGAGCGGATTATGGGGTGCCGGCCGCCAGGCGCACGCAACAGCGCACACAAAGCGCACGCGGCCGGCGTAGCGGACGCGCTCCGATGCTGCGCATGTCGTGCGCAAGCAGGATGTCAGGGCTGGCCCCGCTCTGGCACGAATGCCGTGCCACGAGTTCGCGGGTATGGGCGGCTTCGCTGGCGGTTGGCTGGCGGTGCGCACGCGCGGCGGCACAGCAGGCTCTTGCCGCCAAAAAGCATGATGCTACGTTGCCCGCTTCGTTACAGTCCAGTGCCGTTTCTTTCGAGACGTTACGAGCGTTACATGCGACGTGCGCTTTTTGTAAGGCGAGGGCGCGCGCGCTGTCAGGTTGAATGGGGCAGGCGCAGGGCGCCGCCAATCTCGTCGGCGATGCGTCCGACGCATTCGCGCAGCAGCGGCGCGACATGGGCGACGAGCCACTCGCGCGGGCACTGCTGCGAAGCGCCGCCGCAGTTGATGGCGTAGATCTCGCCATTGGGACCGGCGAACGCCGTGGCAATGGCGTTGAGCCCTTCGTACCATTCGCCGATCGCGAGTCCGTACCCCTGGGCGGCGGTCTCGGCGAGCGCGGCGTCGAGCCGGCTGCCGAGCACGCCCCAGTCGTTGCCGCTCGAGGTCTGCAACGCGGCGGTGAGTTCGGCGCGCGCATGCGGATCGAGCGCGGCGAGGTAGGCGCGCCCGACGGCGGTGCGGCCCATGTCGATGCGCGAGCCGACCTCGAGGCGCGTGACGAGCACGGCGGTGCGCGGGCGGATCGCGTCGATCACGACCATGTCCAGACGGTCGCGCACGGTGAGGTGCACCGAAAGCGCGGTGCGCTCGGCAAGCCGCGTGAGAAAAGGCCGTGCGCGGCTGCGGATGTCGGAGTTGCGCAAGAAGCCGTTGGAGAGCTCCAGCACCGACGACGTGAGGACGAAGCGTTCGCTGTCGGGCAGCCGCGCGAGAAAGCCCGTGCTGACGAGCGTGCCGGTGAGCCGCGAAAGCGTGGGTTTGGGAATGCCGGTCAGCTCGGTCAGTTCGCGGTTGCTGAGCGGCGCGTCGGCGGCCGCGACGCAGCGCAGCACGGCGAGACCGCGCGCGAGCGCGGTGACTTCGTCAGCGCCGCCGTCTTTGTCGCGCGGAGTTTCGTCGGCATGGCGCGAATCGGGTGCGAAAGTCATTGGCGGGACAATTTTCCGAAACGGGATTTCAGATTTCAGATTTCACGCGTGGCGTCACAAAGCCGACACGGGCTTGCAGTGCGGCACACCGGTTTGCGTTCGATCAACACTGTGTTCCCTAAAATAGGGCGCAAAATCTCAGACAATTGTAATGGATGCCAGATGCTCGATGATTGGCGTATTTTGGCGAGATTTTGCTTGACTTAGTCAGCATGTAGGTAAAAAATGGAACCCGATTTCGGCAATGCGCCACAAGCCCGCAAAAACTGCGGGTTTTAATGTGCTTCGCGATATGCAATTCGCATAATTGCGCATCGTTTTCTGACGGCACGGCGAGCCGAATACCGTCTCTCAGGTTCTAGCACGGCCCTCGGAATGGCTAGAACTTTTCAAGGCGCCACGTGCAAACGTGGCGCTTTTTTTTCGCCCGATTTTCCCCGGCTGTCCCCAGCTGAAAACGGGCGATTCGCGGCCAATCAGGCGACCTCGCCGCTAAAGCGCTCGCGCAATTCGCGTTTGAGGACCTTGCCAATCGGGCTGCGCGGTAGCGCGTCCACAATCACGACGCCGGCGAGTCGCTGCATTTTCCCCAACTGCTCGTTGGCCCAGGCGGCAAGCGCTTCGGCCTCCCAGGTCGAGCCGCGCTGGAGGGTGACGAACGCGACCGGCGTTTCGCCCCAGCGTTGCGACGGCACGCCGACCACGGCAGATTCGACGACGTCGGGGTGCCGGTCGAGCACCTGTTCCAGATCGCTTGGATAGAGGTTGAATCCGCCGGAGATGATCATGTCCTTCTTGCGGTCCATCAAAACGAGGAAGCCGTCTTCGTCGAAACGGCCGACGTCTCCGGTGCGGATGAAGCGCCGGCCATCGCTGTCGTACCACTCGGCTTGCGCCGTCTTTTCGGGTTGCCGGTAGTAACCGGTCATCATCGCGGGAGAGCGCCCGACGATTTCGCCCGTTTCTCCGGCGGCGACCTCGCGCCCGTCGGCATCGATCAAGCGCATTTCATGACCGTTCAGCGGGCGGCCAACCGTGTGCAGCTTGTCGGGAAATTCGTCCGCACACAGCTCGCATGACGCGCCGCCTTCGGTCATGCCATAGAACTCGGTGAGCTTGCCGGGCCACCTGCGCAGGGCGTCCGCCTTGAGGCCGGCCGGGAACGGCGCACTCGTGCAGAACTTCGCGCGGAAACGCGACAGGTCGTAGCGATCGAAGTCGGGATGGCCGAGGATGCGCTGGTATTGCACGGGCACCAGCATGGTGTGCGTGACCTGTTCGCGCTGGGCAAGCTCCAGGTATTGCCGCGCGTCGAATTTGGGCATGAGGACGACCGTCCCGCCGAGCGCCAGCGTCGGGAAGAAGCTCACCAGCGTGGTGTTCGAATAGAGAGGCGTCGCAATCAAGGTGACGGCGTCCGGGCCGTATCCGCGCTCGACGCTTCGCTGCGTGTAGGCGTAGCGCATGGCGTGCGACTGGACGATGCCCTTGGGCGCTCCCGTCGTGCCGGAGGAGTAAATGATGTTGAATGCCCACTCCGGCTGGATCTCCACGGGTGCGGGAATGGCCCCCACTGGCGCTAGCCAGGCGTTGTATTGCCCGGCCGCGCCGATTTTGACGACGCGCAGCGCAGGCGGCAACGCGACGCTCGACAGCAGCTGGCAAACTGCGTCGTCGGCGAAGAGGATTTGCGCGCGCGAGTTCTCCAGCATGGCGACGAGGCTGTCCGGATGCGTGGAGGGAGACAGCGGCGCGACCGCGAGTCCCGCTCTGAGTGCGCCGAAGAATACCGCGGCGTACGGGATGGAGCTCGATGCGCAAATGGCAACGACGTCTTCGGGGGACAGTCCGTCACGCTGCAGCGCGGCGGCGCAGCGCTCGATCAGCGCCTGGAGTGCGGCGAACGTGACCGTTGCATCGTCGCAGACGATTGCCGCATGCTCACCACGTTCCTCCGCCCGTTGGCGAATCATGGCGGTCAGATCGACGAACGGCGTTTCGGGTGACGGAGACTTCACGGACATGGCCTCATACCTCACTGGAAAGATGTGTTCGCGATGGAATGATCCAGCTTGCTTGCCCACTCGTTTCCCTTCGGAGTGGCGCGGCTACGATCGATAGTTTGTGAACGTGCGTTCGATTCTCTGCCCGGCAAAGACGCTAAACAATGACAAATTTTCTGGACAGACCGTCAAGGCGACTTTGACAGTCTGCCCGCAGGACGGCGTCACGCAACCTCACTCCCGCCCCGTTTCTGCCGTACCATCGCCTGATCACCCGTTCGATGGAGCCGCACATGCTCTCCGAAGAGGAACTGGCGTTGCTCGACGCCATCCGCGAAACCGGCAGCCTGTCGCGTGCGGCTGCGCGTTTGAACAAGGCGCCATCCACGATTTCGCACGCCGCGCGCCAACTCGAAGCGCGCTTCGACGCGCTGCTCTTCGACCGCCGGCGCTACCGCCTGCAGCTTACGCCGGCCGGTCATCTGCTTGCCGAGGAGGCGAGCCGCCTGATGCAGGACGTCGCGCGCATGACGCAGCGCGTGCGGCAGGTTGCAAACGGCTGGGAGGACCGCCTGTGGATCGTCACCGACGAGATTCTCGAATTCGAACTGTTGATGCCGGTGGTGCGCGACTTCGACGCGCTGCAGTCCGGCGTCAAGCTGCGGTTCACGCATGAAGTGCTCTCCGGCACCTGGGAGGCCCTGCGCGACGGCCGTGCCGATCTGGTCGTCGGCGCAACCAACGAGCCGCCCTCCATCGACGGCCTGCACTGGTTCGAGCTGGGTGTGATGGAGTGGGTGTTCGCGGTGGCGCCGCGCCACCGGCTCGCGCGCGAGAAGGGGCCGCTCACGCGCGAGCGTATGCTGGCCGAGCGCGGCGTGGCGGTCGGCGATTCGGCGCGGCACGCGCCCGGTCGCGGCTACGGGCTGTTCGGCGCGCAGGAGGTGCTGGCGGTGCCGTCGATGCGCGCCAAGATCCTCGCGCAGCGCGAGGGCCTGGGCGTGGGCTGGGTACCGCGGCAGCGCGCGGCGAAGCTGATCGAGCGTGGCGAACTCGTCGAGAAGGCCACGGCGAACCCGCGCGAGCCGAACGTGCTGTACGTGGCGTGGCGCGGCGAACACGTGGGGCGCGCGCTGCAATGGTGGATCGACCGGCTGCGCGAGCCGCGTCTTGCAAAGCGCCTCGTGGAGGGCATCGCGGTCACGGGTTGAAGCCGGCCGTCTGCAGGTTCGGCCGCACGTCCGGTGCGAACGTTCGATGCCTTCGAACGTTTGCGCCAGGACCGTCGTACGGCAGGCGCCGCGCCGGCCGGCAAGATGACATCACAGTCTCAGATCGGGACTATCCCTCTCAAGGAGAACGTCATGAACCGCTTTGCCAACAAAACTGTCCTCGTCACCGGCGGAACCAGCGGCATCGGGCTCGCTGCAGCTCTTGCCTATGCCGCCGAAGGCGCGCATGTCATCGTCACCGGCCGTGATGAAGCCGGGCTCGAAGCCGCGCGCCTCGCACTCGGCCCGAACGCCCACGCCTGGCGCAACGACGCGGCCTCGCTCACCGGCGCACGCGAACTGGCTGCCGCGGTGCGCGACGCGGGCCTGCGCCTCGACGCGGTGTTCATCAACGCGGGCGTGGCGAAGCTCGCGCCGTTCGAGCAAGTGGACGAAGCGCTGTGGGATGTCACCTTCGACACCAACGTGAAGGGCGCGTACTTCCAGATCCAGGCGCTCTTGCCGGTGCTCAACGACGGCGCGGCCATCGTGCTCAACGGTTCGATCAACGCGCATATCGGCATGCCCACCTCGTCGGTGTATGCGGCGAGCAAAGCTGCGCTGATATCGTTTGCCAAGACGCTCTCGGCCGAACTGCTGCCGCGCGGCATTCGCGTGAACGTGGTGAGCCCCGGGCCCGTGAAGACACCGCTCTACAACAAGTTCGGCATGGACGCCGCCGCGCTCGCGGCGGCTGAGGAATCGATCCGCGCGCTGGTGCCGCTCAAGCGCTTCGCGACCGTGGAGGAGATTGCCTCGACCGTGCTGCATTTGAGCGCCGCCGAATCGGCCTTCATAATCGGCACCGAAGTGATCGTCGCCGGTGGCATGGGCCAGCTTTGACACTCGCTTGAGTGTGGCGTGCGGGCGGCAGGGCGCCGCCCGCGGTCGCGTTGGTGTGTCGCGCGGCGCTCAGGAAACCGTTTCGCGCTCCGGCGTGGCCGTGATCTTGTGGATCGACAGGTCAGTGCCGTTGAATTCCTCTTCGCGATCGATGCGCAGCCCAACGAGCTTGCGAAGCAGCCCGTACACCACGAGGCCGCCGAGGAAGGCGATCACGATGCCCGCAATCGTGCCGACGATCTGCGCGCCGAGCGAGACGCCGCCGAGCCCGCCCAGCCAGCGCTGGCCGAAAATGCCCGCGGCGATGCCGCCCCACGCGCCGCACAGGCCGTGCAGCGGCCACACGCCGAGCACGTCGTCGATGCGCCAGCGGTTCTGCACGCAGGTGAACATATAGACGAACAGGGCGCCCGCCACCGCGCCCGTCACGAGCGCGCCGAGCGGATGCATGACGTCCGAGCCCGCACACACGGCCACGAGCCCCGCGAGCGGCCCGTTGTAGGTGAAGCCCGGATCGTTGCGGCCCGCGAACCAGGCGGCGAGCGTGCCGCCCACCATCGCCATGAGCGAGTTGACGGCGACGAGACCGCTGATCTTGTCGATGGTCTGCGCGCTCATCACGTTAAAGCCGAACCAGCCCACCGCGAGCACCCACGCGCCGAGCGCGAGAAACGGAATGTTCGAGGGCGGGTGCGCGGCGATGCGGCCGTCGCGCGTATAGCGGCCGTGGCGCGGCCCGAGCAGCAGCACGGCCGGCAGCGCGATCCAGCCGCCGAACGCGTGGACGACCACGGAGCCCGCGAAGTCATGGAACGGCACGCCGAACACGTGCGTCATCGCATCTTCGAAACCGAGGCGGTTGTTCCACACCATGCCCTCGAAAAACGGGTAGAGGAAGCCGACGATCACGAAGGTCGCGAACAGTTGCGGATTGAACTTCGAGCGCTCCGCGATGCCGCCCGACACGATCGCCGGAATCGCCGCCGCGAAGGTGAGCAGGAAGAAGAAGCGCACGAGCGCATAGCCGTTGTGCTCGGCGAGCACGTCGGCGTGCGAGAAGAACTGCACGCCGTAGGCGAGCGTATAGCCGATGAAGAAGTAGGCGATCGTCGAAATCGAGAAATCGACGAGGATTTTGACGAGCGCATTGACCTGATTCTTCTTGCGCACGGTGCCGAGTTCGAGAAACGCGAACCCTGCGTGCATGGCGAGCACCATGGCGGCGCCTAGCAGCAGAAATAGCGTGTCGGTGCCGGTCTTGAGATTGTCCATCTGACGTACCCAGTTTGCCCAAAATGGGCGCATACACAGCAAGATGCGGGCCAGCTTCAGCGCCAAACTGGTGAATTCGCGGTCGCAACGGGCGTCAAGCCGGTGCGACCGTGCACCGATGCGGGAAAAATATGCACGCCGGGGGCATTGAACTGGGTGCTGGAATCCAGGGTGCATACAGCTTGTTTCGCACAATCTCAGGGCCTGCGCGCAAAGGTGGGGAAAGCGCGCGCCAGAATAGGGCGATTGATTCGATTTTCCTTTCCATATCAATGAATTGTCGGCAAATCGAAATAATCTGACGATTTCGTGGCCGGGCAAACTTCGACGCTCTTGGGACTCACTTGGCACGCACATAGGGCGCAAACGCCGACATAATGGCCGGATTGCCACCCCTCGCACGTCCGGTCGCCCGGTACCCGCCACGCAATGCGCCTTACGACCAAAGGGCTTCTGCTGATCGCGATTCCCGCCGTATTCGAGCTGAGCTTGCTGTCGGCCATCGTGAAGGCCGAGGCCGACGCCGCCGCGGCAGAGCGCTGGGGGCAGCACAGCCAGGCCGTGCTGGCGCAGGCTTCGCGTGTGCTCGAACCGGTGCTGGTCGAGTCGGTGATGCTGCGCGGCGCCGTGGCGGCCAACGACACGAATTACGCGACACCCGTTTCGATGTGGATGGAGGTGGATCGCCGCATCGACCGGCTCGTCGATCTCGCCTCCGACAATCCCGCACAGGTCGAGCGCGCCGTGCAGATTCGCCACGCCGTGCAGAACTATCGCCAATGGTCGGACCGCGTACAGGACCTCCTGCGCTCGGGCCGCCGTGCCGACCTCGCGGAGCGCTTTCGCGCGCTCATGGCCGCCGACGTGCTCGACCGCGTGCGCACGCAGATCGTCTCGTTCCAGACCGAGGAGCGCCGCCTCGACGTGTTTCGCGTTTCCGCCGCCGAAGCGGCACGCGCCCAGCAGCAGACGCTCGTGTTGACGGCCGTGCTCGGCTCGATCGTGCTGGTCGCAATTGCGGTGTGGGTTTTTACGCGCGGGGTGCGCGGGCGGCTCGATGCGCTTTCCGACAACGCGAACCGGCTGGCCGCGAACGAGCCGCTTGCGCCGCTCACGGCGGGCAGCGACGAAATCGCCGAGCTCGACCTCACGCTGCACCAGATCAGCCAGCGCCTGATCGAAGCCGAGCGGCTGCGCCTCGGCTTTCAGGCCGACCTTGCGCGGCGCGCGGACCAGCTTGCGCGCATCAACGAAAACCTGCGCCAGCAAACTCAGGAAAACGAGATGTTCATCCACGGCGTGTCGCACGATCTGCGCGCGCCGCTCGTGAACCTGCAGGGCTTCTCGCGCGAGCTCAATCATGCGTGCGACGACCTGCGCAAGCGCATCGCGAAGTCGTCGCTCGCACCGCAGGCACGCGCGCGCATCGAGCGGACCATCGACGAGGACATCGGCGAGGCGTTGCGCTATCTGCAAACGGCCGTGCTGCGCGCGTCGCACATCATCGACGCGCTGCTGCGGCTCGCCCGCGTGGGACGCGTGGAATACCGCCGGCAGCGCGTGAGCGTGCAGGAGCTGGTGCAGCGCGTGGTCGATGCGATGCACGCCTCGATCCGCGCGCGCGGCGCGCAGGTGAGCGTGCAGACACTGCCCGATGTCTGGGGTGACCCTACGGCGCTGGAGCAGGTGTTCGCAAACCTGATCGGCAATGCGCTCAACTATCTCGATCCGGCGCGCGACGGGCGCGTCGAGATCGGCACCGCGCATGCGCCGCCGGGCGTCGAGTCACTGCAGATTTTCTATGTGCGCGACAACGGGCTCGGTATTCCCGAGGTGGGCTTGCCGCGGCTCTTTCAGGCGTTCCAGCGCATGCACGGCAATGTTGCGCCGGGCGAGGGCATTGGGCTCGCGCTCGTGCGCCGCGTGGTGGAGCGGCATGGCGGGCGCGTGTGGGTGGAGTCGACGGAAGGCGAGGGTACGACGTTTTATCTGACGCTGCCCGACGCGCTTGCCGTGGCGCCGCCACTGCCCGGCGACGCCGAACAGATCATCAGCGCACTCGAACGCGCCGAGCGTTCGGAAGGGGCGCTGGGTGGCGTTGGAGGCTATGGCGCGAGCGATAACGCGGGTGGCGCTAACGCGAAAGGCGGCATTCGAAATGAATTGCGCACGGCGCCGGGAGCGGCGTAGCGACCACCGGCAGGCGCTTAGGCACCGTAGGCGCTTGCTATGCGCTCAGCACGTGCCGAAGATGCGGCGTGGCTTGAGCAGGCGGCTCGCGCGAAATGACCAGAGGACGCCCACGCCCGCGAGCGCCAGCGCCGTGGCCAGCATCGTGTGAGGATTCGTGACGATGCCGAACGGCGCGCTGAGCGGCAAGACGAAGCTGCGGTCGAGCATGAGCAGCGCGGCCCACAGCGCAAACGCCCCTTGCAGGAGCAGACGCGTGCCGTGCACGTGGCGCGCCCGGTCGGTCAAGCTGCCTTTGCGGCCGCCATGCCTGCAAAAAAAGAGGATCGCCGCCAGGGCGATCGCGAGTATCACTAGCCAGTCCGTCAGATTCACGACACGCACTCCGTACTCCAGAATAACTGGCGGTTATTCTGGCCAGCGGCACGGTGCGGTGAAATCAGACCAGTCTGAATTGGCGGGCGGCGCGCGCCGCGCCTCGTGAAAGGCGGGCGCGACGCGCGGGCGGTTCAGCGCTCGGTCAAAGCTCGATCAAGGCTCGATGCGCGTACCGAGGAGCGCGAGGAACTGGCGCAGCCATTCGGGATGGGCGGGCCAAGCCGGCGCGGTGACAAAGGGGGCGTCCGTCACCGCGCTGTCGATGGCGATCTCGGCATACTCGCCGCCCGCGAGCCGCACCTCGGGCGCGCAGGCCGGGTAAGCGGAAATGCGCTTGCCGCGGATCACCTCGGCCGCGGCGAGCAGCTGGGCCGCATGGCAGATCGCCGCGATCGGCTTGTTCGAGTGGGCGAAGTGACGCACCATCTCGATCACCTTCGGGTCGAGGCGCAGGTATTCGGGCGCACGCCCCCCAGCGATGGCGAGGGCGTCGTAGCTGGCGGCGTCGATTTCGTCGAAGGTCGCGTTGAGCGCGAACTGGTGCCCCGGCTTTTCGGTATAGGTCTGGTCACCCTCGAAATCGTGGATCGCGGTCTTGATGCGCTCGCCGGCCTTCTTGCCGGGGCACACGGCGTCGACGCGGTGCCCGACGGCTTGCAGCGCCTGAAATGGCACCATCGTTTCATAGTCTTCGGCAAAATCGCCGGTGAGGAACAGGATCTTCTTGACGGCCATCGTTTGTCTCCAGAGGTGGACGGTGGAACAGATCGTGCGCGAGGGCAGTCTACTCCATCATGTTTGACGATTTCGCAAAGCATGGCGAAGCGCGGCACCTTCAGCCATCCATCGACTGGCGGCGCTACGCGCCGGGCCGCGACGCGCCCGCGCTCGCCGCGTTGTTTCGCGCGTCCGTGACCACGCTTGCGGCCACGCGCTACGACGCGGCGCAGCGCGTGGCGTGGGCCGCGACGGCGGACGACCTTGCAGACTTCGACGCGCGCCTCGCGCGCGGCGTAACGCTGGTGGCGCAGTGTGACGGAGCGGCTGTTGCGTTCGGGCAGCTCTTTCCGCTCGATCATATCGAGATGCTCTACGTCGCGCCGGCGTGGTCGCGCCGCGGGCTCGCGACGGCGTTGCTGGCGCGGCTCGAGGCACTCGCGCGCGAGGCGCGCTCGACGGTGTTGAGCGCCGACGCGAGCGCGGTGTCGCGGCCTGTTTTCGAGCGCGCAGGTTTTTCGTTGATTTCGTCAGAATCGGTGTGGCGCGACGGCGTATCATTGCCGCGTTTTCATCTATGCAAGCCGCTTCATGCGGCGAATTTTTCAGGATGACCATGTTTTCGAAGGTTTCGACGCAAAGGCTGACGCTTGCCTCCCTACTCGTGTGCGCGGCGCTCGCTGCAGGCTGTAACAAGCAGGACGCTTCCACGCCCGATCTGAGCAAGCAGTCCGCCGACGCCGCGAAGCAGGCCGCGCAGGACGCCGCGAACCAGGCTGCGCAGCAGGCGGCGCAAGCGCTCGGCAAGGCCGCGAGCTACGTGAACCAGCAACTCGGTGCGGCGCAGCAGAAGCTCGATTCGGCGGCGTCGCAAGGTCAGCAGGCGAGCGCATCCACGGCCGAGCTGGCTTCCGCGGCACAGGGCCAGTTGCGCGGCGCGGCTAGCACGGCGCAAGCCTTGCTCGGGCAGGCCGCCGCGACCACCGGCACCGGCTTGACGAATGCGGGGCACTCGTTGCAACGCTGGGCGAGCAACGCCGCCGAGGCCGCATCGGCGCCGGGGCAGGCATCGGATGCCGCGAAGTAAGGCCGCAGCCGTGCACGCTGCGGCTGTCCGGTTGACGCTACGGATTAATGTAATTATGATGGTTACACTTTTTGGTGCGCGTGGTCCGCTACCGGGCTTTGATGCGTTCGCGCGCCGCTCAGCAGTGGCAGGTTCGCCGTGAATACGAGTAGCCGTTTCGCCTTCGCCGTGCATGTGCTCGCGCTGCTTGCGCAGCAAGAGGGCGTGCCGTTGTCGTCGGAAATCATCGCGGGCAGCGTGAACACGAATCCCGCGCTCATTCGCAGGCTGCTGTCGATGCTTGCCAGCGCGGGCCTCACGGCGTCGCAACTGGGCGCGGGCGGTGGCGCGCTGCTCGCACGCGAGCCGCAGGCGATCACGCTGCTCGACGTCTACCATGCGGTCGACGACGCGCAGTTGTTCGCCATGCACCGCGAGGAGCCGAACCCGGCTTGCCTTGTCGGGCGCCATATCCAGCAGACGCTGCGCGGCGTGATCGACGACGCACAGCGGGCCATGGAGGCGTCGCTCGCCACCCGCACGCTGGCGGACGTCGTCGACGATATGACGCGCAACGAGCGCAAGCTCGAACGCGCGCGAGCACGGCGGGCATGAGCGGGCTTTAGCGCGTGGCGCGCTGCCAGATTCACCAGCGGGGCATTGCCCCGTTTTTTCACCCCTTAAATGTAACTTTGTTAGTTACATAAATACGGAAAACAGGAGTCAGTTCATGAGCAAGACGCTGAAAATCGCCCTCTTTGGCGCAACGGGCATGGTCGGTTCGCGCATCGCCGCCGAAGCGGCGCGCCGCGGCCACCAGGTGAGCGCGCTGGTGCGCCAGCCCGAGCGTGTGGCAGCCGCGCCGAACGTTCACGCTGCGAAGGCCGATCTGCTCGACGCGGCGAGCGTTGCCGCGGCCGTGCGCGGCCATGACGTGGTCGCAAGCGCCTACGCGCCGCCCAAAGAGCAGCTCGGCGATCTGCTGCTCGCGAGCCGGGCTCTCGTCGACGGCGTGCGCGCGGCGGGGCTCAAGCGTCTCGTGGTGGTGGGCGGCGCCGGCTCGCTGGAAGTGGCGCCGGGCAAGCAGCTTGTCGATACCGAAGGCTTCCCGGACGCCTACAAGGCGATCGCGCTCGCCCACCGCGAGGCGTTCGACTACTACCGCACGGTGAGCGACATCGACTGGACGTTCTTCGCGCCGGCCGCCATCATCGCCCCCGGCGAGCGCACGGGCGCGTTCCGCACGGGCGCCAGCACGCTGATCGCCGATGCGAAGGGTGAAAGCCGGATCTCGGCTGAGGATTACGCAATCGCCTTCGTCGACGAGCTGGAGCAGGACCGCTTCATTCGTCAGATCGCAACGGTGGCCTACTGAGGCGCGAAGCGGCGCGACCTTCGCGCCGGCAAACTCGCTGACAAACTGTTACGCACGCGCGAGGCGCGGTCAGGCGGAGTGCGGCTAAACTGGAACGTCCTGTTTTTGACCCTCCGCCATGAATCCCTGCATCGGACGCGATGGCGCGGGCGCCGGGCCGTCGCGCGTGCGCTTCGGTGCGGCGGATCGTGCACTACTTTCGCGCACCGCGTCGACGCGCCCATCCGTGCGCGGTTGCCTTCGCGCGCTGATGCTCCTCGTGTGCCTCGCGGCGTGCCTGGCCATGCCGATGCGGGCCGCCGCCCAGGCGGCTGCGGCACCTGTGCTGCCCGTGCTCAAGAGCATCATCACCGGCGCGCCGGCCGCTGCTTCGGGCGCGTCGGCAGCCGAAGCGGCTTCGGCGCCTTCACCGGCAAGCCAGGCCGAGTTCACGCGCTCGCTCGACAGCGTCATCGCCACGCTCGACAACGAGCGCCAGCGCACCGCGCTCCTCAACCAGCTCAAGAAACTGCGCAGCGCGTCGGAAAACGTGGCGCCCGCGCCCGCTTCGGGCGCGGCGGCGACCTCGGGGCTGCTGGGTGCGATCGCCTCGGGTCTGGCCTCGGTGGAGGCGGACGCGCGCCGCGGCCGCAGTCCGTTTCACTACTGGGCAGGGCGCTTCAGGGCAGCAGGCATCGAGCTGTATGACATCGCTTCGGGCGGAGCGGGGCAAAGCCTCGGCCGCGTCGTGTTCGATCTGTTCGCCATGCTCGCCGGATGGGGCGCATGCGCGGCCGTGCTGCGCTGGATCGAGCGGCGCCTGCTTAGGCGTTTCGATGTGGATACCGGCCTGCGGCCCGATCCGCGCACCATCGATCTGCTGATTTTCGTCGTGCATCGCGCGGCGCCGTGGATCGTGGCGTTCGTCGGCGCGCTCGTGGTCGAGCGCTCGATGCCGGATGCGCTCGGGCGCACGCTCGCCCTCGTGATCGCCTACGCGATCGTCGCGGGCGCGGTGTTCTCGTCGATCTGCCTGATCATGTTTTCGCTGTTTGGCTCGGGGCACCGGCGCGCGGCCGTGCGCGTTCTGATCGCGCGCTCGCGGCGGCTGCTCTTCGCAATCGGCGTGCTGGCCGCACTCGGCGACGCCGCGACCAATTTCGAGGTCGCGCGCCAGTTGGGCGTGAACCTGGCCGCGCTCGTGAGCACCGCGGCGAACATGGCGGCCGCGGCGCTGACGGTCGTATTCGCTATCGCATTCCGGCGCCCGGTCGCGCATCTGATCCGCAACCGCAGCTATACGCTGCGCCACGGACACAAGGCGCTCACCGAAGTCCTGGACGTGCTCGCCTCGCTCTGGCAACTGCCGATGCTGCTGCTCGCGGGCGCCTCGATCGTCGCCACGTTCGGCGGCATCGGCAGCCGCGACGACGTGCTGCAGATCTCCGTGGTCTCCGCGCTCCTGCTCGTGCTCGCCTTCTTCCTCTCGGCCGTCGTGCTGCGCATTACGCGCCCGAACCCGGCGCGCGTGCGGCGGCGCTCGCCGTATCTGCGCCGCCTGCTGCGCTTCGCCGGCACGCTGCTCGTCGTGTTCATCTGGTTCGCGTATTTCGAGTCGTGCGCGCGCCTCTGGGACATCTCGCTTGCCGCCATCATCGAGGCGAGCGTGGCCGCGCGCGGCATCGCGCATGCCATTTTCGCGATCGTGTCGACGGTGTTTCTCTCGTGGCTCGTCTGGATCACGGTCGATACCGCGATTCTCGAAGCGCTCAACCCGACCGGCCCGCGCACCAAGGGCCGCGCGCCCAGCACGCGCGCGCGCACCATGCTGCCGCTCGTGCGCAACGCCGTGCTCGTGACGATTCTCACCATCACCGGCATCGTGACCGCGGCCAATCTCGGCATCAACGTGACGCCGCTGCTCGCCGGTGCGGGCGTGATCGGGCTTGCCATCGGCTTCGGCGCGCAGTCGCTCGTGGCCGATCTCATCACGGGTCTTTTCATCATCATCGAGGAGACGATCTCGGTGGGCGACTGGATCGACATCGACAACGGCCATGCGGGCACGGTCGAGCATCTGTCGATCCGCACCGTGCGGCTGCGCGACGGGCAGGGCGCGATCCACGCCATTCCGTTCTCGCAGATCAAGATCGTGAAGAACCTCTCGCGCGATTTCGCGTTTGCGGTATTCGAAGTGCGGGTGCCGTTCTCGGTCGATCTCGATACGGTCACGCGCATGATTCGCGAGACAGGCGCCGAACTCGTGGCCGACTTCCGCTATCGCCGCGAGATTCTCGGGCCGGTAGAGGTGTGGGGCCTCGACCGCTTCGACCCGAACTGGATGGTCGTGAAAGGCCAGATCAAGACGCGGCCGCTGCAGCAGTGGAGCGTGGCGCGTGCGTTCAATGCGCGCCTGAAGCGCCACATGGACGAAGCGGGCATCGAGATGCCGGTGCCGCAGATGCAGGTGCACATGTCCTCGCGCAGCGGCGATGTCGAGGAGCCGCGTGTTGAGCCGCACGACGCGGCGCACGATCATCCGCATGCGCCTGGCGCGCGCGCGGCCGGCGGCGTGGCGCGCGACGCTTCGCACGAGCCGCGGCCCGCGCCGCCGCCGACCGCGGGCCCCGAGGGCGCGCCGCCGCAGATTCCCACGGCCGGCGGCCGCGGCTGAACGCCGGCGCCGCTCAGGCCAACTCAAATCACCTTGGCGCGCCGCAGTTGCGCGAGCGCTTCGGCGCTCAGCCCCAATGCGCCATAGACCGCCTCGTTGTGCTCGCCGAGCGCCGGGCCGCTGCGCGGCACGCCGGCAGGCCGACCCTTCACGCGCGGCACCACGCACGGCGCCGGCACCGAACCGAGATCCGCGTCAGGCAGGCGGATGATCGTCTCGCGCGCGATGAAATGCGGGTCAGCGGCGATGTCGTCGATGGTGTAGATCTTCGTGTGCGGCACGCCTGCTTCGGTCAGGCGGTCGGTGAGCAGTGCGAAGGGAAGTGCCGCGAATGCCTTCTCGAGACGCGCGTCGAGTTCCGCCGCATGCGCGACGCGGTTCACGTTGTCGACGAAGCGCGCATCGTCGGGCACGTCGTGAAGCTCTAGCGCCGCGCACAGTCGCCGGAAGATCGGTTGCGACGACGCCACGAGCGAGAACCTCTCACCGTCGGCGCTGCGATACATGTTCGAGGGCGCGGTATAGGTCGCGCGGTTGCCATGGTGGCCGCGCACGAGGCCAAGCTGTTCACGCTCCACGGCGAGCGGCTCCAGCATGCGAAAGAGCGCCTCAGTGGCCGAGAGATCGATTTCCACGCCGCGCGCCGCCGGGTCCGAGCGCATGCGCACCATCTCCGCGGCAATCGAAAAGGCGGCGAAGAGGCCCGCGACCGTGTCGCCCATCGGGAAATTCATGTGCAGCGGCGCGCCGTTCGTTTCGCCGGTCAGTTGCGTGAGGCCGCTCATCGCTTCGAAGATGCGCGCGAAGCCGCCGCGTTGACGGTACGGCCCGGTCTGGCCGAAGCCGGTCAGGCGCAGCACGACCAGGCGCGGATTGGCCGCGTGCAGCGTCTCGAAGTCGAGGCCCCATTCCTCCAGTTTGCCCGCGCGGAAGTTCTCGACGAGCACGTCCGCCTGTGCCGCGAGCCGCAGCAGCAGCGCGCGCCCCTCGGCCTTGCGCACATCGAGCGTGATGCCGCGCTTGCCGCGGTTCGTCACTTTCCAGTAGAGCGAAATATCGTCCTTGACGGGCTGTAGCTTGCGCAGCGCGTCGCTGCCGTCGGGCAGTTCGATTTTCGTGACATCGGCGCCGAGATCGGCGCACAGCGTGGCGCCGAACGGACCGGCCACGACGGTTGAGAGGTCGAGAATGCGCACGCCGGCGAGAGGGCCCTGTTGGCCTTGTGGCGTGCCTTCCGGTGCGCCAGTGGCGGTGGCGAGAGTGCTGTTCGCGAGCATCGTGTCTCCTCGTGCCGAGTGGGAATGGTCTGCCCGCAACACTAGGCGAGAGCGCCGGTTCCGTTCAACTGGCGTACCGCAGAGCGAAACACTATGCTGAATTTCTTGACCCCCGGAAGGCGTTTATCGACCATGAGTTCGTCACATTCCAAACCGTCTCGCCGCCAGACTCCGCAGATGCAATCGCCTACGCCATCCGTTACCGAAAGCCGCGCCGCGCCCTCCAGCAGCGCGCGGCGCCGCGCGAGCCGGCTCGACGCCGCTCACATGCGTGGCGAGGGCGGCGCGCAAATGTCACACGCCGGCGAGCCGCTTTTACCCGCGCCGCCCGACGCCGAATCGACCGATCGCCAGTTCGCGATCAACCTCGCGCGCGGCCTGCAAGTGCTGCGCGCGTTCACGCCGGCCGAGCCGATGCTCGGCAACCGCGAACTGGCCGACCGCACAGGGCTGCCCAAGGCCACCATCTCGCGGCTCACTTACACGCTGACGCTGCTCGGCTACTTGAACCGCAGCGAAAAATACCAGCGCTATCGGCTCGGCGCTGGCGTGCTGACACTGGGCTATCCGATGCTCGCTGCCATGCAGATTCGGCAGATCGCGCGGCCTTACATGGAAAAGCTCGCGCGCGAAACGCGCTGCTCTGTGAACCTCGGCATGCGCGACCGCCTCAGCGTGGTGTATGTCGATAGCTGCCGCCCGGGCCGCGACAACAGCGCGCAACCCGACATCGGCAGCACGCGGCCGCTCCTGGCCACCTCGATCGGGCGCGCGCTCCTGATCGCCGAAAGCGCGAAGGAGCGCCAGGCTGTGCTGAACCGCCTGCGCCTCGACGACCCCGAACGCTATGCGGCCGACCAGCCGCAGTGGGAAGCCGACCAGGCTGCCTTCGCGTCGCGCGGCTACACGCTGAGCCGCGGCGACTGGATTCGCGATATCCACGCGATCGCTGTGCCGGTGCGCCAACCGCCCGACGACGAACGCATCGCGCTCAATTGCACGATCGTCAGCCGCCGTCTCGCCGACGACTGGATCGAGCGCACGGTCGCGCCGCTCTTGCTCGAAGCGGCGCTGCGCATCGAGCGCGCATGCGGGGTGACGGATGCGAGCGCGGCGGCGGGCCCGCCCTGATACCGCACCGGAAACGAACTCAACTCAAACTGGATGGAGACACGATGATTCGCGACGCCGCACGCCTGAACCGCCTGCTCACGCAGCTTTATGGCTTCGTGCAGGAAGAGTGCATTCCGCTCGAGGCGCAGATCGACCGTACCGACGTACTGCCCGAAGCGCTCGTCGCGCGCATGCGCGAACTGGGTCTTTTTGGCCATAGCATTCCTGAAGCGTATGGCGGCGCGGGCCTCACGACGGAAGAACTCGCGTGCGTGAACATGGTGGTTTCCCAGGCCGCGCCCACCTTCCGCGCGCGCTTCGGCGGCAATACCGGCATTGGTTCTGAGGCGCTCATCGCGGACGGCACCGTAGAGCAGAAGCGGCGCTACCTGCCGCGCCTCGCGAGCGGGGAAATCACGGGCTGTTTCGCGCTGACCGAGCCCGACGCGGGCTCCGACGCCACCGCGCTCACCACCACGGCGCGCCGCGACGGCAACGACTACGTACTCGATGGCAGCAAGCGCTACATCACGAATGCGCCGATCGCCGATCTGTTCACCGTGTTCGCACGCACGAATGCGGACGATCCCGGCGCAGGCGGAATATCTGCATTCCTGATCGAACGCGGTACACCGGGACTGACGACCTCCGAGGGCTATCGCATGATGGGGCAGCGGGGTTCTCCCGTGGGCGAAGTGCATTTGCAGAACTGCCGCGTGAGCGCGTCGGCCGTGCTTGGCGGCGAGCCCGGGCGCGGCTTCAAGAGCGCAATGAAGGCGCTCAACAAGCAGCGCATCAATCTGGCGGGGCTGTGCGTGGGGCCGGCGATCCGCCTGCTCGACGAGATGCTTGCGCATGCGAAGGCGCGCGAACAGTTCGGCAAGCCGATCGCCGAATTTCAGCTCGTGCAGCAGCTCATCGCGCAAAGCAACACCGATATTCACGCGGCGCGCGCACTCGTGCTTCAGACGGCCCGCGCACGGGACCGTGGCGAGGACGTGACGATGGCGGCTTCCATGTGCAAGCTGTTTGCATCGGAAATGTGCGGACGCGTGGCCGATCGCGCGGTGCAGGTTTATGGTGGCGCGGGTTATATCGCCGATAACCCCGTCGAGCGGCTCTACCGCGATGTGCGCCTGTTCCGGCTCTACGAGGGCACGTCGCAAATCCACGAGATCAACATTGCGAAGCAGACGCTGCGCGCGCCGTTGCACGACGTACGCCATCACCAGCTGCATCAGAGCGCCGAATAAGCGCGGCGCAACGAGCCCCACGGGAGACGCCTCATGGTTCGACTCGGTCCCACTGCCATTTGCCGCGCACTCGGCGCGCGCTATCCGGTCTTCGGTTTCTCGCATTCGCCCGATGTGATCGTCGCGCTCGCCGAAGCCGGCGGCTTTGGCGTACTCGGTCTCGCGCGCGAGATGCCGGACGACATTGCGCCGATCATCGCTCAGGTCGAGAAAAGACTCGCAGGCAAGCCGTACGGCATCGATCTGATGCTGCCCGCCGGTGTGCCTGAGCATGCCGATATTGGCAGCGTGCGCGCTGCGCTGCCACCTGCGCACATCGAATTCGTCGCGGCGTTGCGCGAGCGCTTCGGGCTCGACGCTCCCACACGGCCGAGCTTCTTCACGACGCAGGTGCGCAGCGAGGCGCTTTTCAACGCGCAGATCGAAGCCGTGCTCGCTTCGAAGGCGTGCGCCGTGGCGACGGCGATCGGCATTCGGCCCGAACTGATCTCGCGCGCGAAAGCCGCGGGCAAGTACACGATCTCGCTCGTCGGCTCGCCGCGCCATGCGCAGAAGGCGCTCGCGCTCGGTGTGGATGCGCTCGTCGCGCAGGGCGCGGACGCGGGCGGTCACACCGGCCCGATCGGCACCTTCTCGCTCGTGCCGCAAATCGTCGCCGTGGCGGCGGGGCGGCCCGTGCTCGCGGCGGGCGGCATCGGCACCGGCGCGCAGGTGGCCGCCTCGCTCGCAATGGGCGCGCAAGGGGCGTGGCTCGGCACGCTGTGGCTCGCCGCGAGAGAGAACCACACGCCGCCCGCGCTGCTGCAACGTCTCATCGAAGCGAGGAGCGACGACACGCTCGTCACGCGCGCGCACAGCGGCAAGCCGTGCCGCGTCGTGCGCAGCGCCTGGATCGACGCGTGGCAGGCGAGCGACGCGCCCGCGCCGCTGCCCATGCCGCAGCAGCAGGCGCTCACGGGCGGCGACTTCAGCGCGATGCACGAGTACGACCGCGCGGACCTGATCTACGAGGCGACGGGACAAAGCGTCTTTGCAATCGATGCGCCCACAACGGTCGCCGCGCAAATGGCCACGCTGATCGCGGATGCCAACGCGGCGCTTGCGGCGCTAGAAGCGGCGATGGCCGATTGAAGCCATGGTGCTCATATAAAACGATGACACGGAGACGACAATGAATGCAAAGGCATCAGGCGGATCGATACGCGCGTGGCTGATCGTCGCCATGCTGTTCCTGTTCATGGTGATCAATTTCGCCGACAAAGCGGTGTTTGGCCTGGCGGCCGTACCGATGATGCGCGACCTGAATCTCAGCCCGCGCGAATTCGGGCTGGTCGGCAGCAGTTTTTTCCTGCTGTTCTCGCTCTCGGGCATCGGCTTCGGGTTCGTCGCGAACCGCGTGCAGAGCAAATGGCTGCTCGCGCTGCTGGCGGTGGTGTGGAGCGCGGTCCAGTTTCCGCTCGTGACCGCGAGCGTGACGCTGCCCATGCTGATTGCCTCGCGCGTGCTGCTCGGGGTTGGCGAGGGCCCGGCGTTTCCGCTCGCGCAGCACGCCTGCTACAAGTGGTTCGACAATGCGCACCGCAATGTGCCTAACACCATCGTGCAGCAGGGCGCGAGTGCGGGCCTCATGCTCGCGGGGCCGATCCTTTCGTACCTCATCGTGCGCTACGACTGGCACATGGCGTTCTTCGCGCTGGGGATCGTCGGCCTCGTGTGGACGGCGCTGTGGCTCGTGATCGGCCGCGACGGCCCAGTGGGCGCGGCGAGCCACGCAACGGGCGTGGCGCACGACGGCGCGGGCGAAACGATCGCCTATCGCCACCTGTTGCTCAACCGCACGTTCATGGGCGTGCTCTTCATCTACTTCGTCGAGTACGCCGTCATTTCGCTCGCGTTCACCTGGTTTCCGGTTTATCTGCGGCTGGGGCTGGGCTACGCGCCCATCGTGACGGGGTGGCTCTTTTCGAGCATTGTCGGCTCGTTCATTCCGGTGACGCTGCTGCTCGCGTGGGTCTCGCAGCGGCTCATCCGCAAGGGTGTCAGTTCACGTCTGGCGCGCGGCGCGATGGTGAGCGGCTTCGCCATGCTCGGCGGTGTGCTGTTTCTCGCGACATCGAGCGGCCTGAGTCCCGCGCTCAAGGTGGCCTGCCTCGCAATAGGCGGCGCGCTGAGCCAGCTCGTCTTTTCGTTCGGACCGCTGATGATCAGCGATATCGTCTCGGTCAGGCAACGCGGCGCGCTGCTCGGCATCAACAGCTCGATCGGCACGCTCGCCGGCCTGATCGCGCCGGCGCTGATGGGCGGCATCGTGCAGGCCAATCATGGCAATCCGGCGCTCGGCTACGAGCACGGTTTTATCGTGGTGGGTGCGCTGCTGCTCTCGAGCGGCGCGCTCGGTCTCGTACTGCTGAACCCGGAACAATCGCGCCAGCGCATTCTCGAAGCGGCCCGGCGGGATGCGGCGCAGTCCCCGGTCAACGAGGGCATCCAGCAGCGCGCCATGGCGCCTTCGATGGATATGGGGCGCGCGCCTTAACGCGCGAGCGCGGTTTCACACGCGAGCGGCAGCACGTCGTTGACCTGCGTGGCGATATGCTCGGCCGCGACGCCGTAGACATGCAGCGAAACGGCCTGTGCAGCGCTGCCGTTGGACAGCCGGTGGATGCTGGTGCGTCCGCGTCCGCCGAACGAGACCGCGCCGCTTGCGCGCGGATGCGAGCGAACCACTTCGGCGCCCTGGCGCACATCGTCCCACTTGTAGAGCGTTTCGGTCAGCGTGCCGTCGAGCACGGCGTAGCCGCACCAGGTGTGATGCGCGTGGATCGGGCTTGCCTGGCCCGGCTGCCAGACGAGCGCCGCCACCGTGTAACGGCCGCGGCTGTCGGTTGCGATGACGTGACGTTGGTACCTGTCGGCGCTGCCTTCGCGCTGCGCGCTCGTCACGAGCGCCGGGTCGCCGAGCGCAAGCGTGAGCGCCGCGCGCATGCCGCGCGCGAAGCGAGCGCAGCGCGACGGGTCGGCAGGGGTGGCGCAGGCGTCGAAGGCCGCGTCGAGCGCGGCGGTGAAGCGCGCGACGGCCGCGGCGTGCTGCTCCGCGGTGTGAAAGGCGCTCAGCAGGGCGAATTCGGCAGGGGCGTTCATGGCGTGTTTTTCCTCCGTTTCCTATAGGAAGATTTATAGCCGTTCGCGCCTAGAAAGAGTTTTCCTATTTTTCCCTCGTTTACCCATCGTGTAGAATAAATTTCTACACATCGGGGAGTGCGGAAATGGATCTCATCGACAGAAAGCTGGTTGAGCTGCTGCAGCAGGACGCGACCATGCCGGTTGCCGAATTGGCGCAGCGCGTCAATCTTTCGCAAACGCCGTGCTGGAAGCGCGTTCAGCGCCTGAAGGAAACGGGGGTGATCCGCGCGCAGGTCGCGCTGTGCGACCCGCGCAAGCTCGGCGTGGGGACGACGGTGTTCGTTGCCGTGCGCACCAACCAGCACACCGAGGCATGGGCGCAGACCTTCACGCGCGCCGTGCAGGAGATTCCCGAGATCGTCGAGGCGTATCGCATGAGCGGGGAGACCGACTACCTGCTGCGCATCGTGGTGTCCGATATCGACGATTTCGACCGCGTGTACAAGCAGCTCATTCGCGCCGTGCCGCTATTCGATGTGAGTTCGAGCTTCGCGATGGAGCAGCTCAAGTACTCGACGGCGCTGCCTGTGCGCAGTGGGGCGTAGCGGTAAATAGCGGCGCGCAATGCCTCGTGGCGCAAGCCGTCTGCAAGGCATGCCGGCGTAGAATGCCCGTTGCCGTCATCCAATTCCAATTCGAGGCTGGGCACGACCGATGAACGAACCGCGCAAGAATAACCCCACCTTTGGCGTTGCCGTGCTCATCGTGGCGGTAGTTGTGTTCGTGATCGGCACCGTGCTGTTCAATGCGCTGAAAAGCAAGCGCGAGTACGAAGAGACCATGGGCGCCAGCGCGGCCCATGCGTCCGCCAGCACGGCCGCTTCGCAAGCCAGCGGCTCGACGCAGTGACGCGCCGGGCCGAGCGCTTGTTATTCCTCCGGTAGCCGGATAATGCTCGCGTCCCGGCGAATGAGCCAGGACGCCGCGATCATCTGCTTGCATTGATGCGCGAGCAGCTTGAGCTCCTGCGCGAGTTCCGCCGTGGCGCCGAGCGAGCGCTCGGCTTCCACCACCATCGTATCGAGCTCGCGCGTGAGCTGCTTCGTGATGTCGGTTTGATCGAGGGGCGCGGGCGTGCCCGCCTCGGCGGCGACGAGGTTTTCGCGCACGCATGAAAGCGCGCGCTCGAGCGCATCGAGTTTGACCTCTGGCTGGTCGGGGCGCGCCGTGCTGCGCAGCAGCGGGGCGGTGGCCGTGATCTGCGAGGCGAGCACGTGGCTGCGCACGAGCAGGTCGTTGAGCTCGGGCACGAACTTCTGCGCGGCCTTCGGTTCGAGCATCATGCGTTGGAACGCCTGGCCGAGATTCGCAAACGCCACATGCACGTTCTTGCGCGCGAGCCGGTAGCGGAAGTCGCGCGCGAGCGACGGCGCTGCCGCGGCTGCGCTCGAAGTGGTTTGTGCGGACTGCGCAGTGGCTTTCGCGCCCACCGCCGACACCGGCGAGCCGGCAGCGGCGGCCGTAGGCGAATCGCTGACGGTCGCGGCGGCGAGCGCTTCGTCAACGACGCTCGCTGCGTTCGCAGAAGCGCTTGCCGTTGCGCTCACGCCGCCCGAGTCCGCTGCAATCGTCATCGCAGGCGCGTCATACGCCGGCTTATGGGCCGACATGCGCGCGCCTGCCTCGCTCACCGCGGCCCCCGCGAACGCCGGCTGCGGCGCGCTGGTGCGTCCGCTCCACCACCAGCTTGCCTCGAGATAGCTGCGTGTCGCCGCGATCATGTCGTGCACGAGCTTGCCCATCAGACGGTATTCCCAGTACGGGAACAGATGGCTCGCGGCAATGGCGATCATGCAGCCCACCACCGTGTCGATCGCGCGCTCGCCGATGATGCGCATGCTGCCCGGCGCGAGCAGATGGAACATCAGCAGCACATAGGCCGACGTGAACACGACGCTCGCCGTGTAGTTGAAGAGCAGGAGGCTGTAGCTCATCACCATCGCCGCGAACATCGAGACGAGCAGCACGAGCGGCTGCTTCACGAGCAGGATCAACGCAATGCTCGCGAGACAGCCGATCAGCGTGCCGACGATACGCTGCGCGTTGCGCTGGCGCGTGAGCGAATAGCCCGGCTTCAGAATGATGATGCTCGTCATCACGATCCAGTAGGCGTTGGTGAGCGGCAATAGCCGCCCGAGCCAGAACCCCACCGCCACGGCGATCGTCACGCGCAGCGCGTGGCGAAAGCTCGGCGAGGCCATCGTGAGATTCGAGAAAATCTGCAGCCAGGACACGCGACGGTTCGTGACGAAGCGTGCGAGCGCCTCGTCGACGCGTACCTCGGTCTCGGTTGTCGGCACTTCGCTCGCGAGGCTGCGGCGCATGCGGTCGATCAGGCGTGTGGCGCTCCAGATGCGCCGGAACGACGCCGAGATTGCCGCGTAGGCCTCCGGGTCGGTCGCGGCCAGGTCGCGCTTTTTCAGCAGCTCTAGCTCGTATTCGATGGCGCGCAGCTCGGCCTTCACGTTCACGCTCGCGCGCGGCGCTTCGTTTTGCAGCACCGCGAGGCCGATGTCTTCGAGATCGGCGGCGGCCTTGCGGATCAGGTCGCGGTAGAACACGAGCAGGTCCGAGCCGCCGAAGGTGTTGCGCACGAGCGGGTAGTCGGTGTGTGCGCCCACGAACAGCTCATGCAGATCGACCGTGTTGATGAACAGGTTGAAGTGCATGGCGCGCCGCGCATCGATCTTGCCGGCCCTGAGTTTGGGCAGATTGCGCAGCACGATGTCGCGCGCCGCGTCCTGGCGCTCGACGGCGGCGATCTGCTTCGCGACGAGGTTGCGGTAGCACTCGTCGAGATCGTTGTCGAGGTCGAAGAACTGGGCGCGCGCGAGCAGATAGTCGGCGCAGGCGAACACGCTCTCGGCAAGCGCTTGCTGCTCGATGCGATCGAGCATCAGATGGCTGATCAAGGTCGACCACGCCGTGTACCAGAGGCCGCCCAGCAGGATCCACAGCGCATTGACGAGCGCGAGATGGGGCGTGAAGTGCTCTTCGAGCGTCATCACCATCATGAAGAGGGTGGCGAAGCTGATCTGCGGCCAGCGGTTGCCGTAGACCACGATCAGCGAAAGCACGAAGGTGAGCGGGACTACCGTGGCCCATAGCGCGATGGGACTGAAGGTGGCGAGGCCGGTCGCGTAAGCGGAGAGAAACCCGATCACGCTGCACGCGAGCATTTCGTTGCGCTTGTACTTCAGCGGCCCCGGCATGTCGACCACGCACGCGCCGAGCGCGCCGGTCGAGATGGTGAAGCCCAGCTCGCTCTTGTGAAAGACGAACAGGCACAGGACGGCCGGAAGCGAGATGCCGATCGCGATGCGCAGGCCGCCGTAAAAGTACTGGCTATAGAGGAATTTCCTGATTTCTACGGAGTAGCGCATCGACTGCCGGGAAGTTCGAGAGCGGACGGTACGCCGCGGACTGTGGCGCTGAGTCTAACGTATTTCGGGCACGATCTGACCGCCGATGCGTGCCCGACCGGGTGTCATTCAGTCCACGCTCAGCGACGTTGTGTTCGTGGTCGCGGCGGCGTCGCCGAGCAGGCCGTGCGTGCCGTGGATGCGCCGCATGCGCGTGCGATACCAGAAGGTCCAGGCCATCAGGCCGCCGAACACGCCATAGCCGATGATCGGCGAGACGACGAGAAAGCGCTCGATTGGCCAGGTGGCGGCCAGATAAGTGCGCAGCGCGGAGTCGAGACACAGCCCGAAGCCCCAGATGAACGTAAGCAGCCGCATGGCCGCGACGAAGCTTGCGTTCTCGTTCCAGAGCTGTTCGAGCCGCGCGACGCCCTCGCGAGTCTCGCGCGCGACCGTTGCTCGCGTGAGATAGAACACGAGCGGGCGCTTCGCCAGTAGCGAGATCAGGAACGCGGCGCCGATTGCGCCTGAGGCGAGGCACTCGCGCATCAACAGAACACGCGGACTGCCGCCGAACGCCACGGCAAGGAGCGAGAGCACGATGCCGAGCAGTATGACGGCCGAGAGTGCATCCACGCGCCGAAAGCGCACCAGTTCGACGATGCTCCAGGCAAGCGGCGGCGCGGCCGAGGCAATGAGGCCGCCGACTTCGCCCCAGTGCGGCTCGGCGAGACGATAGGCGACCCAGGGAAGCAGCAGGTTGACCGCCAGTTCGGCGACGAATGCTGGACGCAGCTTCATGGGGTGCGTGCTCCTGAAGGTTCTGCGGAGGCAATGACGCCAGTATGGTTCATGCGCCGCGCGGCAGCAAACCGGCTGCGCAGGCGCCCGACGGGGTGGCTGCATGTCGCATGCCCGTGGCAGAGGCCTGGCGCTTGCGCTGGGTTCATGGCGCGTACGTTTCGCGCTTGTGTCAACCTGGCCGCGCTGTGCGACACTGCCGCGTGTTCACCTTCTCTCCGCCCATGACCGCACGCGCGCCCATCCCGTTGCAGGAAATCGAACTCGTCGCCGTTCGCGCACAGGGCGCGGGCGGCCAGAACGTGAACAAGGTGTCGAGTGCGATTCATCTGCGTTTCGACATCCGCGCCTCGTCGTTGCCCGAGGTGCTCAAGATGCGTCTGCTTGCGCTCGCCGACCGTCGGATCACGACTGAGGGCGTCGTGGTGATCAAGTCGCAGGAATACCGCACCCAGGAACAGAACCGGGTGGCTGCGCTCGCGCGCCTCGAGGAACTGGTCGACAGCGTGAGCGTCACGCGCAAGGCACGCGTGGCGACGCGCCCCACGCGCGCCTCGAAGCTGCGCCGCCTCGACAGCAAGGCGCGCACCGGCGAGCTGAAGGCGGGGCGGCGGCGCGTATCCGAATAGCTGCCAGGACCACGCGGTGCATTGCCGATTCGCCACGCATTAACCCCGCTCGCTCCAAGGCCGCTCGCGCGGCCCATGCTCGGGCGGAAAGTCCGCGCACAACACGTGCGTCGCGCCGCCATAGTCGAGCGCGATGGCGGCCGTGTAGCAGAGTTCGCCGTCGTTGAGCGAGTAGTGCGGACCCATCACCGCGACCCGGCCGGGCGCGGCGAGCGCGCGCCGGAAGTACTCGCGGCGCGACCAGTTGCTGTCGGTGTCGGGATAGAAAGGCGCGAGGCGCGCGGGCGGCCCGACGCCGGGCATGGCAATCGAAGGCTCGTGCTGCTCGCCATGTTCGTCTGCGCTGAAGACGCGCTGCGCGTGGCTGCCGCCGTCGCCGAAAATGGCCTCGGCGGCCGCTTTGAGCGTTCCGCCGCCCGTGAGCACGCGCGCGCCGCACAGCATGGTGTGTGAGAGCGCGCCGAAATTGACCTGCTCGATGATCTCGGTGCTGCGCTGGTAGTCGGCGAAGCGCCGCCACATCGACTGCGCCAGCGCGGCCGCGGCGGCGCCGGCTTCCGGAATCGAAGCTTGCGGCTCGCCGAACCAGAAGCCCTGCACGAGATCGACATCGGCCTGCATCAATACCATGAGCTGCGACTCGGTCTCGACACCTTCTGCAAGCACCATTGTGCCGGCGTGATGAAGAATTGAGACGAGTTCCGAGATGAATGCCACATGACTCTCGCCGCGGGTCGCGCGCGTGACGAGCGAGCGGTCGAGCTTGACGATGTCGGGCCGATAGCGCCAGACGCGATCGAAATTGGAGAAACCCGCGCCGAAGTCGTCGAGCGCGACGAGGAAATCGCGTCGGCCGGCAGGCGGCCGTTCGTCGACGAAGGAGCTGTACTCGTCGCCGCCGCGCTGCTCGAGCACCTCGATCACCACGCGTTCGCGCGGGAAATCGAAGTGCCGGCACAAGCCGTCGATTGCGGCTTGCGCGGGGTCGGCGGCGCGTGCGCTGCGCGGCAGCGTGTTCAGGAAGATCCAGCCGGTCTCCACGCCTTGCGCGACGAAATTCGCGAGGTGCAGGCAGCGGGCGAGTTCGTCGAGCTGCTGCGCTTCGGCGCCTTCCACCGATGCGAACAGATCCGCTGGGGCGACGGGGTGGCTCGATTCGTCGGTCACGCGCAGCAACGCCTCATAGCCGACCACGCGCTGATGCGTGATCGAGAGCACGGGCTGGAAGGCGCTGTCGAGCGCGTAACCGTGCTGCCGCGCGTGCCATTGCGCGCCCCAGCCGGCAGCGCGCGGCTGGAGCTGGGCGAGCAGACTGGCGGCGGCAGCCGCCTTTGCGTTCGACGGATCGTTCGGCATGGCTCGGGACGCGCGGCGACGCGCGCGGTTCGTGAGCGTTCGAACCCGCAGGCTCGTGGGTCGCGCGACTGCCGCTTTTTCGCAGGCGCGCGTCCGACGGCGGTAACCGGCGGGGCCTGTCGTCAAGTGTACGGACTATCGGAAAAAACTGCGCGCACAAGTCGTGCCTGGGATGGCGACGCGGTGCGTGCCGATGGAGCGTGGGGAGAGTCGAAAGAGGGCGCCCGCTTCGGGTGCGAGCGCCTTGCGTACCGCCTGCCGGCGGTCCGATTTGCCGCTCAGTGCGCGGTGTCGGGCACGTCGAGAATCAGGATGATGGTCCAGTCCGCGTCGCCTTCGTGATGGTATTGGCGTTCGGCGACGATGAACGGCTGCTGCTTGCCGGCCGGCCCGAGGAACAGCACGTCGCCTTCCATCGGCAGGCATTCGATGGGGGGCAGCGCGAGATACGCGTCCTGGTTGCCGCCGCGCGGCATCAGTTTTTCGATCTTGCGTGAGGCCGCTTCGGTCCATTCGATGTCGAGCTGGATGTTGCTCATTGTGTTTCTCCGCGCGTGGCGCGCACAAAAGGTTGGGTCTACGCCGACCGGGGCGTTTTCGAGGTGCGCGACTTTAGCATACCGCGCCCGCGCGCCGTGGCGGCGGCGATGCACACGACACCGCAAACGCGGCAGGTGGCGCCGCGAATAAAAAAGCCGATGACGGCAAGACCGGCATCGGCTTCATTCCCGGGAAGGCGCTGCCCGCTTGCGCTGGGCTGCGCGCCGTCTGGCCTTCCCTGCTCTTACTGGGCGGGGGCCTTCTTGTGATGCGGGTGCCCCGGCTTGTGATGCGTCATGGGTGCCGGCGCGGGTGCGGCTTCCTGTTGCTGCTGCAGGGCCTGGGCGCGTTGCAGGACGTCGTCGGCTCTGGCCGGATCGGTGCTCATCGTGATGCCGTTATCCGACTGCGCATGCGCAGCGCCCGCCAGTGCGGAAAGTGAAATCAGGACTGCGAGGGACACTTTTTTCATCTCTACCTCCGAAGGAGCGGTTTATGGACCCAGCCGGTACCTGTCCAAGCAGGATGGACATGCCATTCTAACGATCAAATACTCGCTCCAGATGACATCGCGTAACCCGTTCGCGCGGGAGTTACATCTCGTTACATCTGGCGCCGAGATAAGGTCATACTAGAACCAGCCGATCATCCGATACACATAAAACTGGACAACCCCAATCGATTCGTGGAGCGCCGTTTCGGCGGACTTGAGATTGGCCACGCGCGGAAGCAGCCCGCGCTCGACGCGGCGCACGTTGGATACCGCGGGCAACGGGTTCATGTCGAAACGCTGGAAATCGAGCATCGCGCGGCGCATCTGGTACGACGACGTCACGAGCAGGAGCGTTTCATCGTTGCCGGCACGGACGATGGGCGCGACGTTGCGCGCGTTCTGATAAGTCGTGAGGCTCTGGTTTTCGAGCACGAGATCGGTGCCCGGCACACCGGCGCGCAGCAGATAGGGCGCGTAGTTGTCGGCCTCGGCGCTCGCATGGTGCTCCGGGTTGCCGCCACTCACGATCACGCGGCATGTGCCGCCCGCGTGCGCGCACAGCGCGTGCAGTTCGGCGGCAAGGGCAATGCGTGCGTACACGTCGCGGGCGGGGACCAGTTGGCCATCGCGGGATTCGGTGCCGCCGCCCAGCATGATGATGGCGGTGCGCGCACCGAAGCGCGCCGGGCCGATTTTCGCCTGATCGTAGGGAGTGCGATATAACGCCGGCTGCGCAACATCGAGCAGCACCCCGGTGAGCCAGCCGGTGGCGAGCAACCAGAAGACCAGTGCCCCGCAGGCTGCGACACGCCAGCGCGCGTTGCGCCACAGCAGGCCGAGCGCAATAAATAGCGCAAACAAAACGATTAGAATCAATTTGGATGAGGTAACGTATTGTTTTCGGGAAAATGCGCGTCCAACCGACCTTTGCGCCGCGAACGTGGCGCGGCGTTGGCCGTGCGGGAAGCGGTGAAGCCGCTTTCACGGGGGCCCGGATAACCTGCAGTCCCTGCCGCTGCTCAGCGCGCGGATGGGCGCGTGGGCCCGCCAGGGCACAGACTGCGCCGTTCTCAGGTCCGCATTGCGCCGCTGCCGGTTCGCGCGAGGCTCAATGATCGCAGGACTGCATTTTAAGAAAGAAGTGAGATGACCACGTATTCCAACGAAGCAGTACTCGAAGCGCTACGGCGGGTGCAGTATCGGCAGGTTCCGTGGGCGCGTCGTCCTGAAGTGTTCCAGTATTTGCGCGATCTCGGCATGATGGACATCGTCCGGCAACGCACGGTTGCGCCGGCGCCGGGCTTCCATGCGCCGGTCGATATCGCGGTGCTCACCGATCGCGGCCGCGCCGAATTCGCCCGGCTCGCACGCGACGAGCGCACGCTACAGTGGAGCGCGCATCGCGTGGCCGACTACGTCGCGCAGCGCGTGCCCCAATCCGGCCTCGAAGCCAGCCAGTAAGTACACTACCTTCTTCGTCCCGCCAAAAAAAAGCCCGCATCGAAAGATACGGGCTTACCGGAATTACTGCTGCCACGCTGTGCTTGATGGCATAAGGGTAGACCGCAGGTCAGGCGCGGTGGTTCCCCGGGGCAGGGTATATGCTGAGCCGCGGCGTTCCAGGGCGGTCTTGCCGCCTTCCGTGATCGCCGATGCTCTTTCATCGGTCCCGTCGGTCCCGGCGGTCGTCCCTACGGTTCCCTCAATGGTGTTTCGCTAGCCGGCTCACTGCCGCCGCGTCGGTTCCTGCCTCTGTGGCGCGCTGCGGCGGGCATTGTCCGCAATGTCGCCGCGTAAATCGCCACGAGGCACCGGCGGCTTGCCCGCGTTCGGACCAGGCGCTGCGGGCGGCTGGGCGTGGGCGCCGGTGCGCGACACCGGCCATGGCGTTGCCGAGGCATGCGGCGGTTGCGCAGCGACGCTGAACGACACGAACGACGCCGTTGGCGCGAACAGGGCAAAGAGGGCGAGGGGGGCGAGCGCGGACAGCGAAACCATGATGCCCCGGATGTGCAGGTTCATGGATTTCATGGTGGTTCCCCGTCAATCCGGTTTCTTGACGTTAATGGACATGGTCCTAAGCTAACGTCGGAAGCGAAAGCGCGCTGTAAATATTGGTAAAGAGATGTATCGCGCGGTGCCTATCGCTTTGTTGCGGACGCAGCGATGCTCAACGCAGTCTGGTTGAGCCGTGCAGGCGCGGCGGTTTTGGCCCAGGACCGGAAAACGGTCTGCGACGGCCGCGACGTGCGCCAGGGGTGGGAGAAAAACACGCCGGGTGCATGAGGCACCCGGCGGGAAAGCAAGTGAAGCGTGGCTCAGGCCATCTTGACCGGTGCGCGCCACGATTCCGGGTTGGTCCAGAACGCGCCACGCAGGCGATCGCGGCTCGGCGGTGCGGGCGGCTTGGTCGCCGTGGCGCCGATACGGCCGCGCAGCGAAATTTCGCGGCCGTTCGTGCTCAGTCGCTTGACGATTTCCGCCAGCGTACCGTCTGCCTGCCACTCGTCGAAACGGCGGCGGCAAGTCGGCGGCGAGGGGTAGCGGCCCGGCAGCTTGGACCAGCCTTCACCCGTCGAAAGCACCCAGAGCACCGCGTTGACCACAGCACGCGCTTCGACGCGAGGCCGTCCGCGCCGTTCGCTCCGTGCCGGTTCAGCACAGAACAACGCCTCGACCAGCGCCCATTCGTTGTCTCTCAAATCGTCGAACAGCATCATGTTTCACCTCAGCGAAGCTATCTCCGGTGCGCTGCCCCGCGCTGCGCACTCTTCATGTACTCCCGGCCGGATGCCGGAGTACCAGGCGGGCCCGGCTGGATCGTCCCGGACTGCATGCTTCCGGTACATCCATCGAACCTGTGCGTGCCTTAATGCGAAAACCGTGCCAGCACGTACGTTCTCGTCTTGAAGCCGCGTGGCGCCAAGCCCGCGCGGGAGATTGCCAGGGGCGTATAAGACTCGAAAACACTTATCGAAGAAATCGGGAGAATCACCAATCTTGTGCAAGCAGGCCCGTCCACCGTGCGTTTGCGCCGTATTGCTGCACTGCGGCGAATAGTCGGGGGCGTCATGTTGTTACCCGTAACAGTGCGCAGCCGACATAAAATTGCATGAAAACGAACAATTCATGAGGCGAGTGGATGAATGTGACGCTACGGCAGTTGCGAGTGTTCATCGAGGTTGCCCGGCTGCAGAGCTTTAGCCGGGCAGGGGACGAAATCGGGCTCACGCAGTCGGCGGTGAGCCGTTGCGTGCGCGAGCTCGAAGCCGAGATTGGCGTGAAGCTCGTCGATCGGACCACGCGCGAGGTGCAGCTCACAGATGTGGGCGCGAACCTGATCGCGAGCATTCCACGGTTGCTCAACGATCTGGACGACGCCTTGCGCGAAATTCGCGAGATTGGCGAGCAGCGGCGCGGCCGCGTCGTCGTGGCGGCGAGCCCGACGGTCGCGTGCCGCTTGATGCCGCAGGTCGTGGCCGCGTGCGGGCGGCAGTTTCCTTACATTACGCTTGGATTGCGCGACGACGTGCAGAGCGACGTCGTCCGCAAGATCCGCTCGGGCGAGGTGGACTTTGGCGTCATCATCGGGCCCTTTGTCGCTGAAGATCTGGAAACGGAGTGTCTGACTACGGACTCGTTCTGTGTGGTCGTGCGCGGCGATCACGCGCTCGCGCTAAGCCAGGAAGTCTCGTGGAAGGAACTGGACGGCGAACGCCTCGTGATGCTCGACTACGCCTCGGGCAGCCGCCCGCTGATCGACGCCGTGATGAGCGAGCAGGGCGTGCGCGCCCGGGTGGTGCAGGAGCTGGGCCACCCCGCCACGGTATTCGGCCTTGTCGAGGCGGGCGTGGGCATCAGCGTGCTGCCCTGGCTCGCGCTGCCCGTTCCGGCGGGCGCGCCCTTGCTCGCGCGCCCGCTTGTGCCGCGCGCAGAGCGCACCGTCGAGCTGGTGCGGCGGCGCGACCGCTCGCTTTCGCCGGCCGCCGAGGCGGTGTGGACGCTGATCCGTCAACTGGCCGGACAGCCCGAAGCGCAGCACTGAGACCACCGCGCCGGCGCTTGCGGGCGCGGACCGCACGGCGCCCGGCCGCGCGCTACACTTCACGTTTTCCCACATTCTGCAAGCCCGAACCTCCGATGAGCGATCTCGATCCGTCGTCCTCCGTCTCCCTGCCGCGCGAAGCGGTGCGTGCGTTGCGCTCGTCGCAGATCCGCGAAGTGGCGAACGCCGGGTTCGGCGTTCCCGACGTGCTGCCGTTCTGGTTCGGCGAGTCCGACCGCGTGACGCCACCGTTCATCCGCGAGGCGGCTGCCGAGGCGCTCGGGCGCGGCGACACGTTTTACACGCACAACCTCGGTATCGCGCCGCTGCGCGAATCGCTCGCGCGCTACGTGAGTGAACTGCACGGCGCTACGCCGGTGGACAACCTCGCGGTGACGAGCGCCGGCGTCAATGCGCTGATGCTGGCGGCGCAACTCGTCGTGGGCGCGGGCGATCGGGTGGTGGCAGTGACCCCGCTGTGGCCGAACCTCGTCGAAATTCCGAAGATTCTTGGCGCCACGGTCGAGACGGTCTCGCTCGGCTACGGCGAGCACGGCTGGACGCTCGATCTCGACCGGCTGCTGGCGGCGCTCACGCCCGACACGCGCATGCTCATGATCAACTCGCCGAACAACCCGACGGGCTGGGTGATGACGCGCGAACAACAGCGCGCGGTGCTCGAGCATTGCCGACGCCTCGGCATCTGGATCGTCGCCGACGAGGTCTACGAGCGCCTTTATTACGGCGACGCGAATGAGCGCACCGCGCCCTCGTTCCTTGACATCGCGTCGCGCGAAGAGCGGCTGATCTGTGTGAATTCGTTCTCGAAGGCC
The DNA here is from genome assembly GCF_905220195.1 of Paraburkholderia sp. J8-2. NCBI lineage: Bacteria > Pseudomonadati > Pseudomonadota > Betaproteobacteria > Burkholderiales > Burkholderiaceae > Paraburkholderia > Paraburkholderia sp. J8-2. Next base: position 121,622 of record NZ_CAJMZA010000014.1, on the reverse strand, counting down.
TGGCTCATGACCGGCTGGCGGCTCGGCTGGATGGTCGTGCCGCGCACCTTGACCGACGATCTCGGCAAGCTGGTCGAGTACAACACCTCGTGCGCACCTTCGTTCGTGCAGCAGGCGGGCATTGCCGCGGTCGAGCACGGCGAGCCATTCACGCGTGCGCTCGTGGCCGATCTGCGCGCCTCGCGCGACCACCTCGCCGCGGCGCTTGCCAAGCTGCCTGGCGTCGATGTGAAAGTGCCGCACGGCGCGATGTACCTGTTTTTCCGGCTGGCGGGCGCGCAGAACAGCCTCGAGCTGTGCAAGGCGCTGGTGCGCGACGCGGGCCTCGGACTCGCGCCGGGCAGCGCGTTCGGCCCGCAAGGCGAAGGCTTCGTGCGCTGGTGCTACGCGTGCGATCCGGCGCGGCTCGACGCGGGCGTCGAGCGCCTCGCGCGTTACCTGGAGGCGGTGGGAGCGCATTGAGCCGTAGCGCGGGAGCGCGCCGGGCCGGTGTCGCGCGAGGGAGCGCAAGGCAGCGGCCCGGCCCCGGTTAAAATGAGGCCGCTCATGCGGAATGGCGTCTTTACGCACCCAGCGTTTTTGCGTAATATGGCGCTCAGTCAAGCGATTCCCTGCGGGAAATTCGCGGCTCCCTCCGGCTGGGTCTGGCTCTTTGCCTGAATTTCGGCCCCCCGGTGCGTGCTCCCATCAATATGACCGATCAGAATCGGGCGAGCGCGTCTCCAGTTCCATATCGTCTTTCGTCTGTCTGATCCGGTTCCTTGAACCTGATTTACCTTACTTAGGGTCTGACCTGGCTGCATGAATACCCAAGAGGCGAAAATCGTCCTCGAGACTGCATTGATCTGCACGCAGGAGCCGTTGAAGATCGGCGAACTGCGCAAACTGTTTGCCGACGACATTTCGGCCGACACGGTCCGCAACCTGCTCGAAGACCTGCGGCATGAATGGTCCGGGCGCGGCGTCGAGCTGGTGGGGCTCGCGTCGGGCTGGCGCTTTCAGAGCAAGCCGGCCATGCGGACGTACCTTGACCGGTTGCACCCCGAAAAGCCGCCGCGCTATTCGCGCGCGGTCCTCGAAACGCTCGCGATCATCGCGTACCGGCAGCCGGTCACGCGCGGCGACATCGAGGAAATTCGTGGCGTCACGGTCAATACGCAGGTCGTCAAACAGCTCGAGGACCGTAACTGGATCGAAGTGATCGGTCATCGTGACGTGCCGGGACGTCCGGCGCTCTATGCAACGACGCGGGAGTTTCTCGACGATCTCGGACTGAAGTCGCTCGACGAGCTGCCGCCGCTCGACGATCCGTCGAGCCAGTTCGGCGAGCAACTGCTTGCCCAGCACGCGATCGAGTTTCCCGATAGCGCCGCAGCGCAGTTCGTCGCGGAAGGTCAGCCCGAGGCGGCCGACGCTGACGCCGCAGGCGCGGAAGATGCGGGAGCGACGACAGTAGCCGGGGGCGAAACGCACGAAACGCAAGCAGCCCACGAAACGGAAGCTGCGCACGAGGTGGCAGGCGCAAACGTTGCGTACGCAGCCGACGCCTCGGGCGACGCGGGACATGGCGAAACAAGCCTCGCGCAGCACGGGTCAATCCCGGATGCTCACGTGCAGGATGCCGCGCACGCAGCAGATGCGGCGGGCGAAGAAGAACACGAAGACCGCCGCGACGCGGCGCAGGACGACCCCGTCTCGACGACGGACGACGAAGCCGCACGACGCGGCATCTGAAGCAACAAGCATTTTTGACGCGCCCCGCAAGCGGGCGCGCAACCTGACATTTTGAGGTTGTTTTGACTGATATCCACGACACCGATTCGACCGACGCGTCCGAATCCGCTCGCCGCGCGTCCTCCGCGCGCGACGATGACACGCGCGCTTCGCAGGTCGAAGGCGAAGCACAGGGCGGCGAGGGCGAAGATCGTCCGCGCCGTGGTCTGCGCCGCGGGCCGCGCAGCCTGATCGCGCGCCGCCGAGCAGGCGCGAAGGCGAAGGCCGCTGAAGGCGCGGAGGGCGCCGACGTGTCCGCAGCGCCTGACGCCGAGCCGCCGCAAGCGACAGCTGAGCGCGCTCCCGCCGGGCGCGCGCCGCGCAAGGAAGGCGGCGCGAAGAAGGCGGGCCGCGGCCAGAACGCCGGTGGCGCCGGCCGGGGCGAGCGTCAGGCCGAGCGTCAGCAAGGCGCGGGCAAGCGCCAGAAGGGCCAGGGCCGCACCGAAGGCCAGCCGGCTGCCGCCACGGGCGAGTCCACACCGGACGATCTGTTCCTCTATGTGACTTCGCCGGCGTTCGACGCCGACAACGGCGCCGGTTCGGGCGTGCGCGCACCGATGCTGCGCCGCGGCCGAGCCCAGCAGCCCAAGCGCGTGCTGAGCCCCGACGACGACGCGCCGAAGCTGCACAAAGTGCTGGCGGACGCGGGCATGGGCTCGCGCCGCGACATGGAAGAGCTGATCATTGCCGGGCGCGTCTCGGTGAACGGCGAGCCGGCGCACATCGGCCAGCGCATCCTGCCGACCGACCAGGTCCGCATCAACGGCAAGCCTATCAAGCGCAAGCTGCAGAACAAGCCGCCGCGCGTGCTGATCTATCACAAGCCGACTGGCGAAATCGTGAGCCACGCTGATCCGGAAGGCCGCCCGTCGGTGTTCGACCGCCTGCCGCCGATGAAGACGGCGAAATGGCTTGCTGTCGGCCGTCTGGACTTCAACACCGAAGGTCTGCTGATGCTGACGACCTCGGGCGATCTGGCGAACCGCTTCATGCACCCGCGCTACAGCGTGGAGCGCGAGTACGCAGTACGTGTGGTCGGCGAACTGAGCGAGGGGATGCGCCAGAAACTGCTCAAGGGCGTCGAACTCGAGGACGGCCCGGCAAGCTTCCTGCGCATTCGCGATGGCGGCGGCGAAGGCACGAATCACTGGTACCACGTTGCGCTGGCCGAAGGCCGTAACCGCGAAGTGCGGCGTATGTTCGAGGCGGCCGGCCTGATGGTGAGCCGCCTGATCCGCACGCGTCACGGCCCGATCGCGCTGCCCAAGGGCCTCAAGCGCGGTCGCTGGGAAGAGCTCGAAGACAACCAGGTGCGCGCGCTGATGGCGGCGGTCGGCCTGAAGGCCCCGAGCGAAGAGAAAGGCGGTCGTGGCGGCAAGGAGCAGGAACGTCGCCAGCCGGATCCGATGCAGACGTCCATGGGCTTCATCAACCGCGAGCCGGTGCTGAGCTCGCACGGTGCAATGGGGCAGCCGCGTCAGGGCCAGGGACGGCGCGGCGCGACGGGCGGCTTTGGCGGCGGCGCAGGTACCGGTCACGGCAACTTCGGCGCGGGCTCCGGTTTCGGCGGCCGTGGCGGCAACCGCGCGGGCGGCCGCGACGTCGACGGCAACCGTGCTCCGGGCGCGGCGGGCAAGCGTGCGGGCGGCAGCGCCAACGCCAACGGCAATCGCCGCAGCGGCCCGGGCAACGGCGGCAATGCCAATCCCAACGGCAACCGCACGGGCGGCAACAACCGTGGCGGCCAGCGCGGCACGCCGCGCAACCGCACACGCGGCCATTAATTCGCGAGGCATGCGACGCCCGGCCGCGCCAGGCGGTGGGCGTCGCGGCCATGCAACGGCCGCGATGCGTGCGGTATGCGCAGTCGCTGCCTTTTCAGTTGTGCGCGGTTAATGCGTAAAACGCCGGCAAATCCCCCTTGCGAGCCCGTAAATAACGGCAAAAGGCGCCTCTGGCTTGACCGTGGGTTTGCGTTAATGTGCAAAAAAGGCTAGAATCACAAAGTCGCTGGGCGTGCGGCTCTTTTACGTGCTGTAATTCGCGCCCCAGGTGCGACCACCTGGCTAAGTGAGAAGATGGGCGTTTCGCCCATTTTTTTTTGGTTCGCCCCAATTGGTTACCAACAGATGCCGACGTTTCACGTTCGGCATTGTCAATTTGGGGGTTATCCGAACCATGCGCCGGGTCGTTCGTCATCGTGGGGCAAGTAGGTGAGAAGCGCGCGCGCTCACCTGGCGCGCGGCCCGCGAATCCCTAGCGAAGCAAGAATTAGAGCGAAGGAAGTTGCTGGCCCGCTGCGCAGAACATCTGGAGTGGGCATTGTGCAACTGACGGAACTGATTGAAACCACGGTCACCGGGCTCGGTTACGAGCTGGTCGACCTCGAGCGCACCGGGCGCGGCATGCTGACTATCTTCATCGATCAGCCCGCGGGGATCGCGATCGAGGACTGCGAGAAGGTCACGCGTCAGCTGCAGCACGTTCTGACGGTCGAGAACATCGACTACGAGCGGCTCGAGGTTTCGTCGCCCGGTCTCGACCGTCCGCTGAAAAAACTGGCGGACTTCGAACGCTTCGCAGGCTGCGAAGCGGTAATCACGTTGAAAAAGCCATTGGACGGACGGAAATCGTACCGGGGCATCGTGCATGCTCCCGAAGGCGAATCCATCGGTCTGGAATTCGAAGGGAAGGCGGGTCCTGCGATGCTTGATTTCACGCTCGCAGATATCGACAAAGCACGCCTTGTCCCCAAAGTTGACTTTAGGAGCCGCAAACAATGAGTCGCGAAGTGTTGATGCTGGTGGATGCGCTGGCACGCGAGAAGAATGTCGACAAGGACGTGGTGTTCGCCGCCCTTGAAGCGGCGCTTGCGTCGGCCTCCAAGAAACTCTTCGACGAGGATGCGGATATCCGCGTGCATATCGATCGCGAAAGCGGCGAGCACGAAACGTTCCGTCGCTGGCGCGTCGTGCCGGACGAGGCGGGCCTGCAGGAGCCGGACCAGGAAATCCTGCTGTTCGAAGCACGCGAGCAGGACCCGGAAGCGCAGATCGACGGTTTCGTCGAGCAGCCGGTGCCTTCGGTCGAGTTCGGCCGTATCGGCGCGCAGGCCGCCAAGCAGGTCATCCTGCAGAAGGTGCGCGACGCCGAGCGCGAGCAGATCCTGAACGACTTCCTCGAGCGCGGCGAAAGCATCATGACCGGCACGGTCAAGCGCATGGACAAGGGCAACTTCATCGTCGAATCCGGCCGTGTGGAAGCGCTGCTGCGCCGCGACCAGCTGATTCCGAAGGAAAACCTGCGCGTGGGCGACCGCGTGCGTGCCTGGATTGGCAAGGTCGACCGCACCGCCCGCGGCCCGCAGATCGAACTCTCGCGCACGGCGCCCGAGTTCCTGATGAAGCTGTTCGAAATGGAAGTGCCCGAAATCGAACAGGGCCTCCTCGAGATCAAGGCGGCGGCGCGGGATCCGGGCGTGCGCGCCAAGATCGGCGTGGTGGCCTATGACAAGCGCATCGACCCGATCGGCACCTGCGTCGGCATCCGCGGCTCGCGTGTGCAGGCCGTGCGCAACGAGCTCGGTGGCGAAAACGTCGACATCGTGCTATGGTCGGAAGATCCCGCACAGTTCGTGATCGGCGCGCTCGCGCCGGCTGCCGTGCAGTCGATCGTCGTCGACGAGGAAAAGCACTCGATGGACGTCGTGGTCGACGAGAGCGAACTCGCGGTCGCGATTGGCCGTAGTGGCCAGAACGTGCGTCTCGCCAGCGAGCTGACCGGCTGGCAAATCAATATCATGACGCCGGACGAATCCGCGCAAAAGCAGAATCAGGAGCGCACGGTGCTGCGCGACCTGTTCATGGCGCGTCTCGACGTGGATGAAGAAGTCGCCGACATCCTGATCGACGAAGGCTTCACGAGCCTCGAAGAGATCGCCTACGTGCCGCTCAACGAAATGCTGGAAATCGAGGCGTTCGACGAGGACACCGTGCACGAGCTGCGCAACCGCGCTCGCGACGCACTGCTCACGCAGGCGATTGCGAACGAGGAGAAGGTGGAAAGCGCCGCGCTGGACCTGAAGAGTCTGGACGGTATCGACCCGGACCTGCTCGCGAAACTGGCGCAGCATGAAGTTCACACCCGCGACGAGCTCGCCGAGCTGGCCGTGGACGAGCTGGTCGAAATGACGGGAATGGAAGAGGACGCCGCCAAGGCGTTGATCATGAAGGCACGCGAGCACTGGTTCCAGTGACCCGGTAACGGGAAACGACCCCAGGGCGCGACGAGCAGGAAGCGACCATGACCCACTGATCTGATCGCGGCGGAGCCTTGCAGGAAGCAAGGCACCTAAGGCCGCATGACCCGATGTCAACCGCAAGGAATCGGTCCTTGCATTAAGAGGAATGAATGGCGAGTAACAACGTAGCCCAATTTGCCGCGGAACTGAAGATGCCTGCCGGCGTGCTGCTGGAGCAGCTGCAGGCGGCGGGCGTCACGAAAGCGAGCGAAGCCGACTCCTTGTCCGAAACGGACAAGGCGCGTCTGCTCGACCACTTGCGCAAGTCTCACGGCTCGACTGATGCAGACAAGCGCAAGATCACGCTGACGAAACGGCATACGTCGGAAATCAAGCAGTCCGATTCGACGGGTAAGGCTCGCACCATTCAGGTCGAGGTGCGCAAGAAGCGCACGTTCGTCCGCCGCGACGAGTCCGCCGGTGAGGCGGAGGCATCGAATCATGCCGCCGACGCAGCCGCTGCCGCCGAAGAGGCGGAGCTGCAGCGCCGCGAGGAAGAAGCGCGCCGCGAGGCAGAACTGCTCGAGCGTCAGGCCCTGGAGCTCAAGGAGCGCCAGGAACTGCTCGCGCGTGAAGAGTCCGAGCGCCGCGCGCGTGAAGAGGCCGCCGAGGCCGAGCGCCGCCGTGCCGAAGAAGAAGCTGCAAAGAAGAAGGCAGCGGCCGACGCCGCCGCTCGCGAACTGGCCGCTCAGGCCGTGGCCGCGCAGCGTAATGCCGAAGCGGAAGCCAAAGAAGTGAAGCAACAGCAGGACCAGCAGGAAGAACAGCGCGCCGCAGCCGAGCGCGCCGCGCAGCGCGAAGCGGCCCAGAAGGCCGAAGTCGCTGCACGCGAAGCCGCCGAAAAGGCGCAGAAGGAACAGGACGAGATCGCTCGCCGCCGTGCGGCTGCCGAAGCCGAAGCGCGCGCGATCCGCGAAATGATGAACACGCCGCGCAAGGCGCAGGTGAAGGCGCCCGAGCCGCCCAAGCCCGTCGAGCCGCCCAAGCCCGCTGAGGCCAAGGGCACGCTGCACAAGCCGGCGCGTCCGGAAGGTGCGCCGGCGCGTCCGGCCGGCGGTGCAGGCGCCGCGGCGAAGAAGCCGGCCACGACGGCCGCGCCTTCGACGAGCGCGCCGGGTGCAGGCGCGGGCGACCGCAACAAGAAGCCGGGCGCAGGCAAGGGCGGCTGGCAGGACGACGCGGCCAAGCGCCGTGGCATCAAGACGCGCGGCGACTCGTCGGGCGGCGTGGATCGCGGCTGGCGCGGTGGCCCGAAGGGCCGTGGCCGTCACCAGGACGCTTCGACGTTCCAGGCGCCGACCGAGCCGATCGTGCGTGAAGTGCACGTGCCGGAAACCATCACGGTGGCCGACCTCGCGCACAAGATGTCCGTGAAGGCATCGGAAGTCATCAAGGCGATGATGAAGATGGGCCAGATGGTCACCATCAACCAGATGCTCGACCAGGAAACGGCGATGATCATCGTCGAGGAACTCGGCCACCGTGCGGTTGCCGCGAAGCTCGACGATCCGGAAGCGCTGCTGGTCGAAGGCCAGGCCACGGGCACGGATGCCGAGCAGCTGCCGCGTCCGCCGGTCGTCACCGTCATGGGTCACGTCGACCACGGCAAGACCTCGCTGCTCGACTACATCCGCCGCGCCAAGGTCGCAGCGGGCGAAGCCGGCGGCATTACGCAGCACATCGGCGCATACCACGTCGAAACGCCGCGTGGCGTCATCACGTTCCTCGACACGCCGGGTCACGAGGCCTTCACGGCCATGCGTGCTCGCGGTGCGAAGGCAACCGACATCGTCATTCTGGTGGTCGCGGCCGACGACGGCGTGATGCCGCAGACGAAGGAAGCGATCTCGCACGCGAAGGCTGCGGGTGTGCCGCTCGTCGTGGCGATCAACAAGATCGACAAGCCCGATGCGAACCCCGAGCGCGTGAAGCAGGAGCTCGTGGCGGAAGGCGTCGTGCCGGAAGAGTACGGCGGCGACTCGCCGTTCGTGCCGGTGTCGGCGAAGACCGGCGCGGGCATCGACGATCTGCTCGAAAACGTGCTGCTGCAAGCCGAAGTGCTGGAACTGAAGGCACCGGTCGAAGCACCGGCCAAGGGCATCGTCATTGAAGCGAAGCTCGACAAGGGCAAGGGTCCGGTTGCCACGATTCTCGTCCAGTCGGGTACGCTCAATCGCGGCGACGTCGTACTGGCAGGTAGCGCCTACGGCCGCGTGCGCGCCATGCTCGACGAAACGGGCAAGCCCACGAAGGAAGCCGGCCCGTCGATCCCGGTCGAAATTCAGGGTCTCTCGGAAGTGCCGGGCGCGGGCGAAGAAGTCATCGTGCTGCCGGACGATCGCAAGGCGCGTGAAATCGCCATGTTCCGTCAAGGCAAGTTCCGCGACGTCAAGCTCGCGAAGCAGCAGGCCGCGAAGCTCGAAAACATGCTCGAGCAGATGGGCGAGGGCGAAGTGCAGAACCTGCCGCTCATCGTCAAGGCGGACGTGCAGGGTTCGCAGGAAGCGCTGGTGCAATCGCTGCTCAAACTGTCGACCAGCGAAGTGCGCGTGCAGATCGTGCACAGCGCGGTCGGTGCGATCAGCGAGTCGGACGTCAACCTGGCAACGGCTTCGAAGGCGGTCATCATCGGCTTCAATACGCGTGCAGATGCGCAGGCGCGTAAGGTGGCCGAGGCGAACGGCATCGACATCCGCTACTACAACATCATCTATGACGCAGTGGATGAGGTGAAGGCGGCGATGTCCGGCATGCTCGCGCCGGAGAAGCGCGAGACGGTGACGGGTATGGCCGAGGTGCGTCAGGTGATCCGCGTGCCGAAGGTCGGCCTGATCGCGGGTTGCATGATCACGGACGGTTTCGTCAAGCGTTCGTCGTCGGTGCGCGTGATTCGCAACAACGTGGTCATCCATACCGGCGAACTCGACTCGCTCAAGCGCTTCAAGGACGACGTCAAGGAAGTCAAGCAAGGCTTCGAGTGCGGTATGTCGATCAAGAACTTCAACGACATCGTCGAAGGCGACCAGTTCGAAGTGTTCGAGATCACCGAAGTCGCGCGTACGCTGTAATACAGCGACGCCTGCGGGCCGGCCTTCGGGCGGCTCGCTTGCCGCGGTTCGCCGCGGGTTTGCCGATAACGGGCGGGGCAGGCGCTGGCCAGCCCCGCCCGTTTTGTTTTTGTGCGGCCGTTTGCGCCTCCATGGATGCAACGCCGCCTGAATGCCTCGTAGATCAAGAGGTGGAACCATCATGCCGAAAAAACGTACCTCCCCGAATCGCAACGTGCAGATCGCGGACCAGATCCAGCGCGATCTGTCCGAGCTGATGCGCGAAGTGAAGGACCCGCGAGTCGGGCTCGTGACGATCCAGAGCGTGGAACTCACGCCCGACTACGCGCACGCCAAGGTCTACTTCACGACCCTCACGGGCGACCCGAAGACCACGCAGGAAGCGCTCAACCACGCCGCCGGCCACCTGCACAACCAGCTCTTCAAGCGCCTGCACATTCATACGGTGCCGACGCTGCATTTCCACTATGACCAGTCGGTCGAGAAGGGTGTCGAGATGTCGCGCCTCATCGACGAGGCGAACGCGACGCGCGCGAAGGACGACTGACGCGGGCAATGACTGCATCATCGAAACAGAATCAGGGCGCGCCGCGACCTGACGCGGCCCGACCTAAGGCGGCCCCACCCAAGGTGCCGCGCCGCCTGCTCGACGGCGTGCTGCTGCTCGACAAGCCCGTTGGCCTCTCCAGCAACGACGCGCTGATTCGCGCGAAGCGGCTTTATCGCGTGAAGAAGGCAGGCCACACCGGCACGCTCGATCCGCTCGCGTCGGGCTTGCTGCCGCTGTGCTTTGGCGAAGCGACCAAGTTTTCGCAGGATCTGCTCGAAGCCGACAAGACGTATGAAGCGACCATGCGCCTCGGCATTCGCACGGCAACGGGCGACGCCGAAGGCGAGGCGGTCGAAACGCGCGAGGTCGCCTGCGACGAAGCCGCAGTGCGTGAAGCGATGGCGCGCTTTCTCGGCGACATCGTGCAGGTGCCGCCCATGTATTCGGCGCTCAAGCGCGACGGCAAGCCGCTCTACGAATACGCGCGTGCGGGTCAGACGGTCGAGCGCGAAGGGCGCGAGGTAAAGATCCTTGCGCTGGAGATGATCGCATGCGCGCTTCCCGAGACGCCTGAGGTCACGTTTCGCGTGACGTGCAGCAAGGGCACGTACGTCCGCACGCTGGCCGAGGATATCGGCGAGGCGCTGGGCTGCGGTGCGCATCTCGTGATGCTGCGGCGCACGGGTGTGGGCGCGCTCACGCTCGAGCATGCGGTGACGCTCGAAGCGCTCACTGCCGCCGACGAGCCCGAGCGCGACACCTGGCTGCGCCCGGTCGATGCGCTGCTGTCCACGTTCCCCGCCTTGACGCTCAATGAAGAGGCGGCGCGCCGCTTCATGCACGGCCAGCGCTTGCCGCTCAACGAGCTGGTGCTCGATCGCGCAGCTTGCGAAGCGGCCGAACGCGTGCGTGTGTATGCGGAAGATGGGCGCTTGCTCGGCGTCGCGAAGGCCGCGAACGGCGTGCTTGCGCCGGAGCGTCTGATAGTGAGCGGCGCGGCCTGAGCGAACTCGAATCGCGCCAGGCGCGCACCAACAAAAACGGCACGCCGGTGAACAACCGGGCGTGCCGTTTTGCTATGGACAGTGGCAAGCGCTAACGCATCGGCATCAATGCGCCGCCGAAGCCGCCGCACCCGCGTCCGCGCCGCCGGAACGCTCGGGCCGCGTGATCCAGATGAGCGCGATCAGCACGATGAAGATCACGGAGGAAATCCAGAACAGGTCGTTCACGCCGAGTTGCGCGGCCTGCTGCGAGAGCATCCGGTCGAAGAGCCCGTGCGCCTGGGAAGGATCGAGACCCGCGCCCTGGAACTGCTGCATCGACTGGTTGAACACCGGGTTGGTCGGCGTCGCCACTTCGGTCAGGCGTGCATGGTGAAACGTCGTGCGGTGATCCCACGCCGTTTCGAAGATCGAGGTGCCGATACCGCCGCACATGATCCGCACGAAATTCGACAGGCCCGAGGCCGCCGGAATGCGATGCCCCGGCAGACCCGAAAGCGTGATCGACACGAGCGGAATGAAGAGGCCCGCCATGCCGATGCCCTGGATCAGCGTAGGCAGCGTGAGCGCCCAGGTGTCCACGCCCGTGGTGTAGCGCGAACGCATCCAGAAGCACAGCGCGAACACGATGAACGCCGTGGTCGCGATATAGCGCGGGTCGGTGCGCGGCAGGATCTTGCCCGTGATCGGCGAAAGCAGAATCGCGAAGAAGCCCACCGGCGCCATCACGAGACCCGCGTCGGTGGCGGTGTAGCCGATGTCGGTCTGCAGCCACAGCGGCAGTAGCACGAGGTTGCCGAAATACAGGCCGTAGCCCACCGAAAGCGCGATCGTGCCGCCCGTGAAATTGCGCCGCGCGAACAGTGACAGGTCGACCACGGGGTGATCGGCGGTCAGCTCCCACACCACGAAGAACGCGAACGCGATGACCGCGGTGAGCGCGAGCACGACGACCGTGGTCGACGAGAACCAGTCGAGGTCCTTGCCCTTGTCGAGCATCACCTGCAGCGAACCCACCCAGATGATGAGCAGCGCGAGACCCACGCCGTCGATCGGCGCCTTCTTCACGACCGAATCGCGGTTGCGGAAGATCGCCCACGTCGCGAACGCGGCCACGATGCCGACCGGGATGTTCACGTAGAAGATCCACGGCCACGAGATGTTGTCGGAGATCCAGCCGCCCAGAATCGGGCCGGCCACCGGCGCGATCAGTGTGGTCATCGACCACATCGAGAGCGCCATGGGCGCCTTCGCGCGCGGGTAGCTCGCGAGCAGCAGCGTTTGCGAAAGCGGGATCATCGGGCCAGCCACGGCGCCTTGCAGCACGCGCGAGGCGAGCAGGAAGGGCAGCGTGGGTGCGAGGCCGCACAGCCACGACGAGATCACGAACAGGATGATCGACGCCATGAAGAGGCGTACTTGGCCGACACGGTCGGTGAGCCAGCCCGTGAGCGGCACCGAGATCGCGTTGGCGACCGCGAACGAGGTGATGACCCACGTGCCCTGGTCCGACGACACGCCGAGGTCGCCCGAGATCGACGGGATCGACACGTTCGCGATGGAGGTGTCGAGCACGTTCATGAACACCGCGAGCGACACCGCGATCGTGCCGATCACGAGTTGCGCGCCCTGCAGAGGGGGATGCGCGACGGGTTGTTGTGGTGCTGCCATTGCGTCCTTTCCTGTTGACCTGTTGAAGGGCACGCGAAACAAAGCGGCGCGGACTGAGGATCAGCCCGCGCCGGTGTTTGCGAGTGCTTTTAGCAGGGCTTCAATCAGCCTTTCGCGCCGGTTTTCGCCGCGCGAGCGGACGACACCTGCGCCTTGGCGGCGGCATTGCCGGTCGCGCTGTTGCTAGCGCTGTTGGCACCGTTGCTGGCTGCCTTGTGCGCATTCGGGCCGGCGTTTTCGGCGATGATGCGCGCGATCTCCGCATCGGCTTCTGCGCCGTACTTGGCAAACACATCGGTCTCGTACACGGTGTTCTGCGCGTTGCCGAGCTGCGTGCCCGAATCGTTGCGGATGTTCACGTCCACCTGCATCGAGAGGCCGATACGCAGCGGATGCTTCTGGAGGTCTTCCGGATCGAGCGAGATACGCACCGGCAGACGCTGCACCACCTTGATCCAGTTACCCGTGGCGTTCTGCGCGGGCAAGAGCGAGAAGGCCGAACCCGTGCCCGCCGAGAAGCCCACCACCTTGCCGTGGTAGACCACCGAAGAGCCATACACGTCGGCCGTCATCTCGACCGCCTGGCCGATGCGCATGTGCTTGAGCTGCACTTCCTTGAAGTTGGCGTCGACCCACAGCGAGTTCAGCGGCACCACCGACATGAGCGGATTGCCCGGCGAGACGCGCTGGCCCACCTGCACCGTGCGCTTGGCCACGTAGCCGGTGACCGGCGCGGGCAGCGTGTTGCGTGCGTTCGCCAGATAGGCGTCGCGCACCTTGGCGGCGGCGGCTTCCACGTTCGGGTGATTGGCAATCGTCGTGTTCGCGGTCAGCGCGCGGTTCGCGGCGAGCTGCTGCTGGGCGGCTTCGAGCGCGGCTTCGGCGCTGCGCACGGCGTCGCGGGCGTGCGAAATCTCTTCCTGCGAGACGGCGCCGGTCTGCGCGACCTGCATGCGGCGGCGCAGGTCGTCCTGCGCGCGCGAGAGGTCGGCCTGGCGAACCGCGACTTGCGCTTCGTACTGGCTGTCGTCGGCGAAGAGGCCGCGCACCTGGCGTACTGTTTGCGCGAGTTGCGCTTCAGTCTGCTCGAGCGTGACGCGCGCGTCGGCCGGGTCGAGCAGCACGAGCGGGTCACCGACGTTCACGGTTTGGGTGTCGTCCGCTTTCAGTGCGATCACCGTGCCGGTGACCTGCGGCGTGATCTGCACGACGTTGCCGTTCACATAGGCGTCGTCCGTGCTTTCGGTAAAGCGCGCGACGAGGAAGTAGTAGAGGCCGTAGGCAACGGCTGCAATCACGATCACGAGGACAAGCAGCGTCATCATGCGCTTGCGCTTGCCGCTGTTCGCGTTCGGCTGCGGGGCCGCCGGCTGCTGGGGGGTGCTCATGGAAGGATCTCCGGATGCTTGCGTGCTGTTCGTTCAGTTTTTGATGTTCGTGTGCTGCCTGGCGCTCAATTCGGCGTGGGCGCGGCGTTTGCCGCGCTCGTCGATGCCGCCGCGTTCTGCGGCGAGCGTGTACCGCGCCACGGTGCGCCGTTCACGTCGCTTTGGCCGCGTGCTTCGCTGCCGACTTCGGCCGGCGGCGTGAGCCCCGCGCCTTGCGCTTCGAAGCCGCCGCCAAGCGACTTGATGAGCGCCATCTGCTGGTCGCGGCGCTGCGCCTTCAGGTTCGACACCGTCTGCTCCGCAGCGAGGCGGTTCTGGTCGGCGGTGAGCACCTGAAGCTGCTCGGAGAGACCCGCCTTGTAGCGGATCACGGCGAGCTGCCAGGCTTTGGTCGAAGCGTCGAGCGCGCGATCCGCGTCCACGAGCTGCTTGTCGGCCGAGCGGATCGTCGAGACGTCGGTCGCCACGTCCTGGAACGCGCCGATGAGCGTCTGGTTGTAGTTCGCCACATCGAGCTCGAAGTCGGCGTAGCGGCCCTTCAGCTGCGCACGCAGCGCGCCCGCGTCGAAGAGCGGCAGATGCACGGCCGGCCCGAACTGCGCCTGCCGGCTCGTGAAGTTCAGGAATTTGCCCCAGCCGAACGCATCGAAGCCGAAGCCGGCCGCGAGGTTCACGTCGGGGTAGAACTCGGCCTTGGCTTCCTTGACGTCGTGCATCGCGGCTTCGACTTGCCAGCGCGCGGCGACGATGTCGGGGCGGCGCGCGAGCAGGTCGGCGGGCAGATTGTCGGGCAGCGCGACGTTGGCAACCGGATTGAGCACCGGCTGCGCGATCTGCAGGCCGCGGTCCGGGCCCTTGCCGAGCAGCGCGCCGAGCTGGTAGCGCGTCGTTTCGATCTGGCCGTCGATTTGCGAGAGGTTGGCCTCGCTCGTCGCGATGTTGCCGTTCGCCGTCTGCTTCTCGACGTTGGTGTCGAGCCCCGCCACCACGCGGCCGTTCGTGATCGTGCCGATGGTCTTGCGGTTGTCGATCTCGTGCACGGCGATGGCGCGCAGCTCATAAAGCTGGGCGAGCTGGTTGTACGTGCGCGCGACCGAGGAGGCGAGCGTGATGCGCGCCTGCTGCATGTCCGCCTCGGCGGCGCGCTGCGCGGACACGGCTTGCGCGAGGCGCTGGCGGTTCTTGCCCCAGAGGTCCAGATCCCACGAGGCGCTGGCGAGCACGTTGTTCTCGCTATACCAGGTGCCGCCGTACGGGGGCGGAAAAAGGGCGTTGGCCGAGTACAGCTCGCGGGTCCACGAATAGCTCAGGTTGGCCTTCGGAAAGAGCGCCGAGCGCGAGGTTTCGATGTACGACGAAGCCTTGGCCAGGCGCGCCTGCGCCTGAGCGATGGTCGGGCTGCCTTCGAGCGCCTCGTCGATCAGCTTGGGCAGTTGCGGGTCGCCGAACTGGTTCGCCCAGTCGAGCGAGGGCCACTGGCCGCCTTGCGCCGGAATGCTTTGCGAGCTTTCGAACTGCTGCGGCTGATCGATGGTCTTGTCGCTCTTGATGCCGATGTAGTTCGCGCAACCCGAAAGGGCGAGCGCCGCGACCGCGGCGGCGACCGCCGCCCGGCAGGACAGCGCCCGCACGGCCGGAACTGGCGCAAACTCGGTTTGGGATTTCATTGCTCGTCTCGATGCGTGAGAGTGTGTGGTGATACTGGACGATGCAGCTATTTTCTTGTTCGGCGATTTCAAATTTGCTTGCCCCGTCATCAATTCTCGGGCGAATTCGGACTCGAATTCTGGCTAGCTTCGCAGCTATTCGAAAGAATCCGTCGCAACATGCTCTTCAGGAAACCGACCTCCTCAGGCGTGAATCCGGCTGAGAGATGCTCCGTGACGCTGCGGAAAATCGCCGGCATGCGCGCGGCGATGGCAAGGCCTTCGGGCGTGAGCGCGAGGCGCACCGCACGGCGGTCTTCGGAGCTGCGCACGCGCTTCAGGAGCCCGCGCTTCTCCAGCCGGTCGACGAGCCGCGTGACGGCGCTCGCGTCGATGCCGTACTCGCGGGCGAGTTCGGCGGCGAGCGTGCATTTGCCGGTCGCCACCATGAACAGGATGCTGGCCTGCTGGCTCGTTACGCCGAGTTCGGCAACGGCGCGCTGGGTGACCATGTTCGACATCGTCGATTTCACCCGCGAGATCAGGTAGCCGACGCTCTCGCCAAGGTCGTAGTCGCGAACTTCGGGCGGGGGCGTGGGAGTCGGATCCGTCATGAGATTCTGCTGCGACTGCAATGGTTGACCAGGCAGGAATTATAGGGGCGGTTAGTTGACGCGGCAAGGTTTATTCTGCCTTTGCCGAGAAACCTTTGCGGAGTAGGGGCTTAATCCGACCCCGCGGGCATGGGAAAATGCGGGGCCGGCGGCGCGCCGGTTCCGCGGGTTTCTCTCATCGCATGCGTTGCGCGGGTGCGACGCTGGCCAACCCGATCCAGGGTGCTCCCTGATATGCGCGAGATCAATTCATCTGCGCGTGCTATACTTTCAGGTTCCCAAAGTGCGTCATTGCAGCGATGCTGAATTGACCCGCCGGCGATCGTCCAAGACAGTCGTCCGGCGCGGCTCGAAGCGGCGGCCGCGCGCCCTTGCCGGGCCTGCCAGCAGGGCATGCGCGGCGCACTCAACTGTACCCAGGTTCCTATGTCCCGCGCTCTTCGCAACATCGCCATCATTGCCCACGTCGACCACGGCAAGACCACGCTCGTCGACCAGCTCCTCCGTCAGACTGCCACGTTCCGTGACAACCAGCAGGTCGCCGAGCGCGTGATGGACTCGAACGACATCGAAAAAGAGCGTGGTATCACGATTCTTTCGAAGAACTGCGCGGTCGAGTACGAAGGTACCCACATCAACATCGTCGACACCCCGGGTCACGCCGACTTCGGCGGTGAAGTCGAGCGCGTGCTCTCGATGGTCGACTCGGTGCTGCTGCTCGTCGACGCCGTCGAAGGCCCGATGCCGCAAACGCGCTTCGTGACCAAGAAGGCGCTGGCGCTCGGCCTCAAGCCGATCGTCGTCGTCAACAAGATCGACCGTCCGGGCGCGCGTATCGACTGGGTGATCAACCAGACGTTCGACCTTTTCGACAAGCTCGGCGCGACCGAAGAGCAGCTCGACTTCCCGGTCGTCTATGCCTCGGGCCTGAACGGCTACGCTTCGCTGTCGCCGGACGCGCGCGAAGGCGACATGCGTCCCCTCTTCGACGCCGTGCTCGAATACGTGCCGGTTCGCGATGCGGATCCGGAAGGCCCGCTGCAGCTCCAGATCACCTCGCTCGACTACTCGACCTATGTCGGCCGTATCGGCGTGGGCCGCATCAAGCGCGGCCGCATCAAGCCGGGTCAGCCGGTGGCGCTGCGCTTCGGCCCGGAAGGCGAGGTGATGAACCGCAAGATCAACCAGGTGCTGTCGTTCAGCGGCCTCGAGCGCGTGCAGGTCGAATCGGCTGAAGCCGGCGACATCGTGCTGATCAACGGTATCGAAGACATCGGCATTGGCGCCACGATCTGCGCGGTCGACACGCCCGAAGCCCTGCCGATGATCACGGTGGACGAGCCGACGCTCACGATGAACTTCCTCGTGAACTCGTCGCCGCTCGCCGGCCGCGAAGGCAAGTTCGTGACGAGCCGCCAGATCCGCGACCGTCTCACGAAGGAACTGAACCACAACGTTGCGCTGCGCGTGAAGGACACGGGCGACGAAACCACGTTCGAAGTCTCGGGCCGTGGCGAGCTGCACCTCACGATCCTGATCGAAAACATGCGCCGCGAAGGTTACGAGCTGGCCGTGTCGCGTCCGCGCGTGGTGCTGCACGAAGTCGACGGCGTGAAGCAGGAGCCGTACGAAATGCTGACCGTGGACGTCGAAGACGCCCACCAGGGCGGTGTGATGGAAGAGCTGGGCCGCCGCAAGGGCGAAATGCTCGACATGGCTTCGGACGGCCGCGGCCGCACGCGTCTTGAGTATCGTATTCCGGCGCGTGGCCTGATCGGCTTCCAGGGCGAGTTCATGACGCTCACGCGCGGCACGGGCCTGATGAGCCACGTGTTCGACGCCTACGGTCCGGTCAAGGACGGTACGCTCGGCGAGCGCCGCAACGGCGTGCTGATCTCGCAGGACGACGGCGCAGCTGTCGCCTACGCACTGTGGAAGCTGCAGGATCGCGGCCGCATGTTCGTGAAGCCGGGCGACGCGCTGTATGAAGGCATGATCATCGGTATCCATAGCCGCGACAACGACCTCGTCGTGAACCCGATCAAGGGCAAGCAGCTCACCAACGTGCGCGCCTCGGGCACCGACGAAGCCGTGCGCCTCGTGCCGCCGATCCAGATGTCGCTCGAATACGCAGTGGAATTCATCGACGACGACGAACTCGTGGAAGTCACGCCGCAGTCGATCCGTCTGCGCAAGCGTCACCTGAAGGAACACGAGCGTCGCCGCGCGAGCCGCGAAGGCGCTGCCGAGTAATTTGCAGTTTTATTGCTTTTTTGCCGCACTGCAATGCAAACAGACTCACAGAAAAGCCGCCGCTTGATGGGCGGCTTTTTTGCGTCTGGCGGGGATTGCATTGCGCTGCGGGAAGAGAGCATTGCGAATGCCGCAAGAGCCCATATAAATAGGGTTCCCGCGTGGTGTTCGGTCGCATTGCATCCTGTGGCGAGATGCGCATATGCGCTATACTCCGCGGATGCATGATTTAGGTCCTTCCAAGCAGACTTGATTCGCAATCCGCTAAACGGTCAGGCCGTGGCGCGGAAGGTTGAGTAACCCGCTATTTCTCGAGAAACTCGAAGAAAGGTGAGCGTAAATGTCGGAAACGATGAAGCAATTCCAGCTGAACTCCTATTTGTTCGGCGGCAATGCTCCGTATGTCGAAGAGCTATACGAAGCATATCTTGACAACCCTGCGTCCGTTCCGGACCAATGGCGTGAATACTTCGACGCACTGCAAAACGTGCCGTCGTCGAGTGGCACGACCGACAACGACATCGCCCACGGGCCGATCGTCGAGTCGTTTGCCCAGCGCGCAAAAGCCAATGCATTCGTCCCCAAGGGTGGCGGCGAAGACCTCGCAACGGCTCGCAAGCAAGTCTACGTTCAGTCCCTCATCGGCGCATATCGCTTCCTGGGCTCGCAGTGGGCCAATCTGGATCCGCTGAAGCGTCGCGAGCGCCCGCCTATTCCCGAACTCGAACCTGCGTTCTACGACTTCACCGAAGCCGACATGGACCAGACGTTCAGCGCCACGAACCTGTATTTCGGGTTTGAGCGCGCGACGCTGCGCGAGATCGTCAAGGCGCTGCGCGACACGTACTGCGGCACGATCGGCGCCGAGTACATGTACATCAGCGATCCTGAACAAAAGCGCTGGTGGAAGGAGCGTCTCGAGTCGATCCGCTCGACGCCGAGCTTCTCGAACGACAAGAAGAAGCACATCCTGCAGCGCCTGACGGCCGCCGAAGGCCTCGAGCGCTTCCTGCACACCAAGTACGTCGGCCAGAAGCGCTTCTCGCTCGAAGGCGGCGAGTCCTTCATCGCCGCGATGGACGAAGTCGTCCGTCACGCCGGCGCGAAGGGCGTGCAGGAAATCGTCATCGGCATGGCCCACCGTGGCCGTTTGAACGTGCTGGTCAATACGCTCGGCAAGATGCCGGCCGACCTGTTCGCCGAATTCGAAGGCAAGCACGTCGACGACCTGCCGGCCGGCGACGTGAAGTACCACAAGGGCTTCTCGTCGGACGTCGCAACCGAAGGCGGCCCGGTCCACCTGTCGCTCGCGTTCAACCCGTCGCACCTCGAAATCGTCAACCCGGTGGTCGAGGGTTCGGCGAAGGCCCGTATGGATCGCCGCGGCGATGCAGACGGCCTGCAGGTGCTGCCGGTGCAGATCCACGGCGACGCGGCCTTCGCAGGCCAGGGCGTCGTGATGGAAACGCTGAACCTCGCGCAAACGCGCGGTTACGGCACGCACGGCACGCTGCACATCGTCATCAACAACCAGATCGGCTTCACGACCTCGGACCCGCGCGACGCGCGTTCGACGCTGTACTGTACCGACGTGGTCAAGATGATCGAAGCGCCGGTGCTGCACGTGAACGGCGACGATCCGGAAGCGGTCGTGCTGGCGATCCAGCTCGCGGTCGATTTCCGCATGCAGTACCACAAGGATGTCGTGGTCGACATCATCTGCTTCCGCAAGCTCGGCCACAACGAGCAGGACACGCCGGCTGTCACGCAGCCGCTGATGTACAAGACGATCGCGAAGCACCCGGGCACCCGTGCCCTGTACGCCGAGAAGCTCGTGCAGCAAGGCGTGATCACGGCGGAAGACGGCGACAACTACGTCAAGGCCTACCGCGCCGCGATGGACGAAGGCCACCACACGGTCGACCCCGTGCTCTCGAACTACAAGAGCAAGTACGCGGTGGACTGGGTTCCGTTCCTGAACCGCAAGTGGACCGACGCTGCCGACACGGCCGTGCCGCTCGCCGAACTCAAGCGTCTGGCTGAGCGCATCACCACGATCCCCGAGAACTTCAAGGTTCACCCGCTGGTCGAGCGCGTCATCAACGACCGCCGCGCGATGGGCAAGGGCGAAGCGAAGCTCGACTGGGGCATGGGCGAGCACCTCGCGTTCGCGTCGCTGGTCGCTTCGGGCTACGCAGTGCGCCTGACGGGCCAGGACTCGGGCCGCGGCACGTTCACGCACCGCCACGCCGTTCTGCACGACCAGAACCGCGAGCGTTGGGACGATGGCACGTACGTGCCGCTGCAAAACATCGGCGAGAACCAGGCGCAGTTCACGGTGATCGACTCGGTGCTGTCGGAAGAGGCCGTGCTCGGCTTCGAATACGGCTACTCGACCGCTGAGCCGAACACGCTCGTCGCGTGGGAAGGCCAGTTCGGCGACTTCGTCAACGGTGCCCAGGTCGTGATCGACCAGTTCATCTCGTCGGGCGAAGTGAAGTGGGGCCGTGTTTCGGGTCTCACGATGCTGCTGCCGCACGGCTACGAAGGCCAGGGTCCGGAGCACTCGTCGGCGCGTATCGAGCGTTTCCTGCAACTGTGCGCCGAGCACAACATGCAGGTCGTTCAGCCGACCACGCCGGCTCAGATCTTCCACGTGCTGCGTCGCCAGATGATCCGCCTGTTCCGCAAGCCGCTCATCATCTTCACGCCGAAGTCGCTGCTGCGTCACAAGGAAGCCGTGTCGGATCTGTCCGAACTCGCGAAGGGCACGTTCCAGCCGGTCATCGGTGAAGTGGACGAAAGCATCGACGCGAAGAAGGTCAAGCGCGTGGTGGCCTGCTCGGGCCGCGTGTACTTCGACCTCGTCGCGCACCGCCGCGAAGCGAAGGCGAACGACGTCGCGATCATCCGTATCGAACAGCTCTATCCGTTCGCGCACAAGCAGTTCGAAGCGGAGCTGAAGAAGTACGACAACGCGACCGAAGTGGTGTGGGTGCAGGACGAGCCGCAGAATCAGGGCCCGTGGTTCTACATCGAGCACCACCTGAAGGAAGGCATGAAGGAAGGCATGAAGCTCGCGTACAGCGGCCGTCCTGCTTCCGCATCGCCGGCTGTTGGCTACTACGCGAAGCACTACGAGCAGCAGAAGACGCTGATCGAAGGTGCATTCGGCCGCCTGAAGGGCGCGCAGGTCGCGAAGTAAGCACTAGAGCAACCGAACCGGGAAAGCGTGTGAATTCAAGGCACGCTTTCCCGCGCTCAAGTGCGCGACCCGGTTCGTCATACGGGGATGTCCCCGAAAAAGTATTCAGGAAAATCACATGGCTATCGTAGAAGTGAAGGTCCCGCAGTTTTCGGAGTCGGTGTCGGAAGGCACGATGCTGCAGTGGAAGAAGAAGCCGGGCGAAGCGATCGCTCAGGACGAAGTCGTCATCGAGATCGAAACCGATAAAGTCGTGCTCGAAGTGCCCGCGCCGGCAGCCGGCGTGCTGGCCGAGATCCTCGTTGGCGACGGCGCAACCGTCGAGAGCGAACAGGTGATCGCAAAGATCGACACGGAAGCCAAGGCTGGCGCCGCTGCAGCGCCCGCAGCCGCTGCCGCTGCCGCTCCGGCTGCTGCCGCGGCTCCCGCAGCCGCACCGGCTGCTGCTGTCGCCGCATCGACGGCCAGCAGCACCGTGGCATCGCCCGCAGCGTCGAAGTTGATGGCGGAGAAGGGTCTGTCGGGCGGCGACGTCGCCGGCACGGGCCGCGACGGCCGCATCACGAAGCAAGACGTGCTCGGCGCTGGCGCACCGAAGGCCGCTCCGGCCGCTGCATCGGCTGCCAAATCCGCTGCTGCTGCGAAGCCCTCGCTGCCGCAAGTCAACGCGCCGGCATCGGCTGCGAACTGGCTCAACGACCGCCCGGAACAGCGCGTGCCGATGTCGCGTCTGCGTGCGCGTATCGCCGAGCGTCTGCTCGAGTCGCAGCAAACCAACGCCATCCTCACGACGTTCAACGAAGTGAACATGGCGCCGGTCATGGACCTGCGCAACAAGTACAAGGACAAGTTCGAGAAGGAACACGGCGTGAAGCTCGGCTTCATGTCGTTCTTCGTGAAGGCTGCGGTTCACGCCCTCAAGAAGTTCCCGCTCGTCAACGCGTCGATCGACGGCAACGACATCGTCTACCACGGCTACTTCGACATCGGTATCGCTGTCGGCTCGCCGCGTGGTCTGGTGGTGCCCATCCTGCGTAACGCAGACCAGATGAGCCTCGCCGACATCGAGAAGAAGATCGCCGAATTCGGGCAGAAGGCCAAGGACGGCAAGCTGTCGATCGAAGAAATGACGGGTGGTACGTTCTCGATCTCGAACGGCGGTGTGTTCGGCTCGATGCTCTCGACCCCGATCATCAACCCGCCGCAGTCGGCGATCCTCGGCGTGCACGCCACGAAGGAACGCGCTGTGGTCGAGAACGGCCAGATCGTGATCCGCCCGATGAACTACCTCGCGATGTCGTACGACCACCGCATCATCGACGGCCGCGAAGCCGTCCTGTCGCTGGTCGCAATGAAGGACGCGCTGGAAGATCCGGCTCGTCTGCTGCTCGACCTGTAATTCGCGTTGTAGCGCGAGCCAGGGCTCACGTCCTGCTCGCGCATCCAGTCTCACACTGAGCGCCTCGCGCGCGGTTTCCGGAAACCGGACACCGCGCGTGGCGCTCACGTCTCGAAAGGATGACCATGTCCAAAGAATTTGACGTCGTCGTGATCGGCGCCGGCCCCGGCGGCTATATCGCGGCGATCCGCGCCGCCCAGCTCGGCAAGTCGGTTGCGTGTATCGAAAAATGGAAGAACCCGGCCGGCGCGCTGAAGCTCGGCGGCACGTGCCTGAACGTCGGCTGCATTCCGTCGAAGGCGCTGCTCGCCTCGTCGGAAGAGTTCGAGAACGCCCAGCATCACCTCGTTGACCACGGCATCAGCGTGGGCGACGTGAAGATCGACGTCGCGAAGATGCTCGCCCGCAAGGAAGGCATCGTCGAGAAGATGACGAAGGGTATCGAGTTCCTGTTCCGCAAGAACAAGATCACGTGGCTCAAGGGCCACGGCAAGTTCACCGGCAAGACGGACGCCGGCGTGCAGATCGAAGTGAGCGGCGAAGGCGAAACCGAAGTCGTCACGGCGAAGAACGTGATCATCGCGACGGGCTCGAAGGCGCGTCATCTGCCGGGCATCCCGGTCGACAACAAGATCGTCGCCGACAACGAAGGCGCGCTCTCGTTCGACACCGTGCCGAAGAAGCTGGCCGTGATCGGCGCCGGCGTGATCGGTCTGGAGCTGGGCTCGGTGTGGCGTCGTCTGGGCGCGGAAGTGACCGTGCTCGAAGCGCTGCCGGAATTCCTCGGCGCGGCTGACGTTGCGCTCTCGAAGGAAGCCGCCAAGCTCTTCAAGAAGCAGGGTCTCGACATTCACGTTGGCGTGAAGGTCGGTGAAGTGAAGGCGACGGACAAGAATGTCACGATCAACTACACGGACAAGGACGGCAACGCGCAAGTGCTCGAAGCCGACCGCCTGATCGTGTCGGTTGGCCGCGTGCCGAACACCGATAACCTCGGTCTCGAAGCGATCGGCCTGAAGGCCAACGAGCGCGGCTTCATCGACGTGGACGACCACTGCGCCACGAGCGTGCCGAACGTCTACGCGATCGGCGACGTGGTGCGCGGCCCGATGCTCGCGCACAAGGCCGAAGACGAAGGCGTGCTGGTGGCCGAGATCATCGACGGCCAGAAGCCGCATATCGACTACAACTGCATTCCGTGGGTGATCTACACCGAACCGGAAATCGCATGGGTCGGCAAGACGGAGCAGCAGCTCAAGGCCGAAGGCCGCGACATCAAGACGGGTCAGTTCCCGTTCATGGCGAACGGCCGCGCGCTTGGCATCAACAAGGCCGACGGCTTCGTGAAGATGATCGCCGACGCCAAGACCGACGAGCTGCTCGGCGTGCACATCATCTCGGCCAACGCATCGGACCTGATCGCGGAAGCCGTGGTGGCGATGGAATTCAAGGCTGCCGCCGAAGACATTGGCCGCATCTGCCATCCGCACCCGTCGTTGTCTGAAGTCATGCGCGAAGCAGCACTCGCGACTGACAAGCGCGCGCTCAACATGTAAGAGCGCCAGGGGCAGGGCGGCCGGCTTTTTTGGCCGCCCTGCCTCGATGTACCAGCATCACGTACGGAGGCGGGTGGGCGTTTGCCCTCCCGCCTTTCCTCATTTGCGGCCCACAAAATGAACGTCACCGAATACTACGAAAACGAACTGCAGAAGCGGGGATACAAGCCCGATACGGCGCAACGCGCCGCGATCGACCGGCTGCAGCGGTGCTACGACGAGTGGGCGGCATACAAGTCGCGGCGTTCGAACGCGCTCAAGAAGTTTCTGATTCACCCGGACCTGCCACGCGGCGTGTACATGTGGGGCGGTGTCGGGCGTGGCAAGAGCTTCCTGATGGACAGCTTCTATGCGGTGGTGCCGCTGCAGCGCAAGACGCGTCTGCACTTTCACGAATTCATGCGCGAGGTGCACCGCGAGCTCGAAGAGCTCAAGGGCCAGGCCGATCCGCTCGACGAACTCGCGCGCCGCATTGCGAAGCGTTATCGCCTGATCTGCTTCGACGAATTCCACGTCTCGGACATCGCCGATGCGATGATCCTCTACCGTCTGCTCGACCGCCTCTTTGAGAACGGCGTGCAGTTCGTGATGACGTCCAACTACGATCCCGATCTGCTCTATCCCGATGGCCTGCATCGCGACCGCATGCTGCCCGCGATCGAGCTGATCAAGAGCAAGCTCGACGTGCTCAACGTCGACGCGGGCGTCGACTATCGGCAGCGCACGCTGGCGCAGGTCGAGGTCTATCACACGCCGCTCGGCGCGGCTGCCGACAAGGCGTTGCGCCACTCGTTCGCAGAGCTTGCTGCCGTGCCCGACGAAAGCCCGCTGCTGCGCATCGAGAAGCGCGAACTCAAGGCGTTGCGCAAGGCCGACGGCGTGGTGTGGTTCGATTTCGCGACGCTGTGCGGCGGTCCGCGCTCGCAGAACGATTATCTGGAACTGGCGAGCCGCTTTCACGCCGTGATCCTCTCAGGCGTCCCGCAGATGACGCCGCGCATGCAGTCCGAAGCGCGCCGCTTTACGTGGCTCATCGACGTGTTCTACGACCACAAGGTCAAGCTGTTGATGTCGGCCGCCGTGCCGCCCGAAGAGCTCTACGTGGAAGGCCCGATGGCCAACGAGTTCACGCGCACGGTGTCGCGTATCGTCGAAATGCAGTCGAAGGAGTATCTCGAAACGCCGCGCCGCATTGTCGATACGGCGCTGACCTGACGGCACGGCGCCCGCACCGCGCGTGCGGGTTGCGGGCGCATGCGCGGCGACACACTGGCATCAGGCTAGTCTCGAAATAGCGCTGCGGCACCTTTTTCAAGATTCGGACTCGTCTGATAGGGACGGCGAGGGCGAGTGGATATCGTTTGTCGGTACAGCTTCTGACAAAGGACCCACCATGACCCCGCATCGCGATATTACCGACGAAGAATGGCAGCGCGTGATGCTGCTCCTGCCCGAACTGCGCCCGCGCACCGAATTGCGCGGCCGGCCGCTCGCCAACACGCGCTCGGTGCTCAACGGCGTGCTGTGGATCTTGTATAGCGGCGCGACCTGGTCGGCCATGCCGCGTCGCTACCCTTCGTATCAAACCTGCCATCGCCGCTTCAAAACCTGGCACGACAATGGCGTGCTCAAGCGCGTGATGGGCGAGTTGTTTGGCGAAGAGGGCGTGACGTTGTGCGACACCATCGAAACGCGCATGCGCAAGCACGTGAGTCGCGCCGAAAAAGCGGCGCGCAGGCAGGAAGCGGCACGCAACACGCCGCGCAATTCGCCGTTCGTACCGGTCGCGCCCGCGTCCGCGCCATCGCAGCCATTCAACTATCGCTCTGTGTATCGTCACACGGCGTAACACCAGCGCGTATCAAACCCCGGCCGAAGCGGCGCATGTGCCCGCTTCGGCCGGTTTCGTCTCTCAGGTTCCCTTGCAGTTTGCGCGCCGGTTCTTAGCTCTATCCGTTCACTGCTGGCGCACCCACGTCTGCGAGCGGCCAAGCAGCGAAATGCCCAAATAGCCACGCACGACGAGTTTCTGGCCACCGTCTTCCGTATGCATCTTGCAGCGGTAGATCTTGCCGTTCTCGGGGTCGAGAATGTGGCCGCCGTCATAACCTTCGTCGGTTTTCTTCATGCTGTCGATGATCGTCATGCCGAGGATCAACTGGTCCTTGCGTGCGTCGGTGCAGGCCGTGCAGCGCCGGTCGGGCTGGTCATTCGCGCTCAGTCCCTTGATGACCTTGCCACTTAGATCACCGTTGGCGTCGGCGCTGATCTGCACGAGCGCCTTCGGTTGGCCGGTGTGATCGTCGATCGTCTGCCAGACGCCGACAGGCGTGTCGCTCTGCGCGTGCGCGGCGAGCGCACTGCACAGCAGTGCGCTCGCAAGCGCGACACGGCGCGCCGCGCGTCCCATGAATCGGCTCATGTCTTCCTCCACTGATGTTGTTTGTCATGTCGATGCTGCCCATGCGGCGCGACTGGCACGCCGCAAGGTGAGGGCAGGATACTGGAAAGGATCGCGCGCGTTTGAGAGAAGGCACTCTAGTTTGCCCGGCTGCGGGGCGCCGCATCCGGTCGACAACCGGTTGGCGGCTAAACGTGCCGTTTGCGTCGGGGGCACAGCGCCCGCCGTTCGCGAGACATGATCGAACGCACTTTCCGCTCTGTGTGGCGCTGGACCAAAACGGCCGTCGGCGCAAGGACACCGCACAATTCCTCGGAATTTCTCGCAAAGTGTTGTGGGAAAAGATACGTAATCGGCAAATTTTCTACGAGCGACCCGAAACACGTGAAAGTGAGTAATAATTGTGCCGATTTGTAAAAATTAGAACTGTTCAAAGCAGGTACTACATGGACTACAAGTGGAGAGTTCGTCGCACCGCCTTGGCGGTGCTGGTGTTAGTCGGGGGTATCGGTACGGGCTGCGCACAGACGCCGCCTGACAATCCAGCAGTAGCGGCGCCCGTAGCACAGACCACCGCCGCACCCGCAGTGCAGGACGAGCAGGTAGCAACCGCTGCGTTGCCTACGGCAGCGAGCGTAGCGACCCAGCCGGGCGTACTCACGCCGGATGAAGCGAAGCAGAACGCCGCAGGCAACGTTGCCGAACTGCAGCAGATGCTGCGAGGTTCGGATCTCGCCGAGTTGCGTACGACGTACAACGGCTCGTATGGCGCGAGCTTGCTGTTTTACGGCAAGGAAATGACGTACTACGTCACGCTGTTCCAGAACAAGACGTTCTGGCGCGTGATCAAGACGAGCGACGAGACGCGTGCTGAAGCGATCTATCGCGACTTCGCGATGAAGTCGGGGCAGCTTGCCGAAGTGGAAATCCGCCGCACGCGCCTTGAAGCGCAGAAGGCGTTCACGGACCGCATGATCGCGCTCACGCAGGATCATGCGAACCGGCTCCAGGCGGATCTGGCCATCGCGCGCGAACAGCAGGCACTCGTCGCGGACCAGCAGAAGCAGGGCCGCGATCAGGCGAACGCGTTGCAGGCGCAGAAGACGGCCGCCCAGGCGCAACTGCGCACGGTGCAGCGTCAGGTGCGCGAGTTGCAGCAACAGGTTGAAGGCGGTTTGCCGATCCGCTGATCAACAGTACGCGGTATGGCTTGGGCGCCTGTTTGCGTCCAGCCTTGCGAGACTGCAGATGCGACACGCAAAAGGCGGAGCGCCAATGGCGCTCCGCCTTTTTTCATGCTGCGACCGTGCCGGGCGCGATCAGTGCTTGCCGTGGCGATGCGTGTCGCGGCCCTTGTGGGATTCATCTGCGGAATGCGACTTGGGTTGCGAGCGGGTGGGCGTAGGGTCCACGGCGATCGGATCGCTCGCGGGGAAGGTTTCGTCGAGTGCTTCGTCGAGCGGGTCTTCCTGCGAGGGCTGCGGGGCTTTCGGCTTGGATGCGCTCATGGCGGTCTCCCTGGCGATAGGCGTCATGTTCAGAATAACGCAAAGCCAGGATCGTGACCGTGAGCGACGACCGCCAGGCCGATTCGAGGCGCAGAACGAGGCGCAGAAGCGCAACTGCGTTGAACTCGACGAAGCGCGCGCAAAAGAGCGGGCGCGCCGTGGCGCGCCCGTACTGTTCTGAAAACCTGCGCGGCGTGCAGCCAGCGCGCAGCGGCTTAGCTGTTGCCCGAGCCTTCGCCGCCGTTGCCACCGTTATTCACCGCGCCGTAGAGGCGGCGGCGGCGCGTGACGACGACCGGGCCGTCCTGGGACGCACGGTCGTTGCCCGGTGCACCCGAGGGCGCGCCGGACGGCGCCGACCAGTTTTCGCGCGGCTCGCGCGATTCACGCGGTTCTCGTTGTTCACGCGGACCATGGCCGCCATGGCTGCCGTGCGGGCCGCGGCTCGTATGCTCGCCGTGCGAGCTGCGAGCGCCGCCCGGGCGCGGACCCGGCCGGGTGCCGGTGTCGAGCTGGATGGTCGAAATGGCGCGCTTGTAGATGCCTTGCAGGCCAACGGGCGTGCGCAGCATCACCAGGTACTGATCGAACGACTCGATGCATCCGGTCAGGCGAATGCCGTTGACCAGATAGATTTCGACGCGCTTTCTTTCCTTACGCGCGGCGTTCATGAAGTCGTTTTGCGGGTGCGATTCTGCGGAAGGCATGGACTAGATTTGGCCAGGCGGCGCAATGCCGCAATCAGTTGGAAACGTTTGCTCGCCGCGATTCTACCTTGTGTCGGCGAAGCGCGCGTGCGGGGAATAAGCTTACTGCAGAACTATACCGGCTCGCGGCCGCAACCGCAGATTGACGAAAAATGCATCGCTGCGTCCCTTGTCGTCGGCCGCTGGGAAGCGGGCGCCCGGATGACAGGTTGCAATGTTCAGCGACAGTGGTTTTCGAGGGCGAGACCTGCTGACGATATGTCACTCGTGTTGTCAGACCCGTGACGTTTCGACGCGCATGCGCTCACCCTCACAGCGTAGTCCATGACGGCCGGCCATGCTCGACCGATTCGCGGCCGGCTTGAAGCTTGGTACCGCGGCGCATCGCTCGCCTGCACGACGCATGTCGATCCGCTTGCGACGATTCTCGCGGTGCGCGAGGGCTGCGTTCCGTGCGGCGGCGCACGTCGGAGCGCCGTATTGGCACTTTATTGGCACCTGTTCGGCCGTGGATGGCGGGCGCGGCGGCGCACGAAAAGCGAAATCGCTGCTTGCGCGGAATAAGCGCACCGGCTGCAACGTTTTACGCGATATCGGCGATGGACCTCAATGGAGGGGATCATGGAGCGGTTTCGCAAAATTCTTGCGTATGTCGTCTGGGCGGCGCTGGCCGGCGTTGCGGGTGCAGGCCTTACTGCTTGTGGCGACATGAATCCGGGCGGGGCGTCGTCGACCAGCTCGGGCGGTTCGTCGGGCGGTGGCTACTGAGCGGCGTGCGGCGTGTTGCTTCAACCGTCGCCGGAGTTCGAGGCACAGGTCGTGGCGCAACTCGCGCCGATGCGACGCTACGCGCGCGCCCTGACCGGCGACGCCGCGTGGGCTGACGACCTCGTGCAGGACGCCGCGGAGCGCGCGCTCTCGCGCTGGACTTCGTTTCGCCCGCAAAGCAATCTGCGCGCGTGGCTGTTCACGATCCTGCGCCATCTCTACATCGACCAGCTGCGCGGCCGGCGCGAGATCGCAGTAGACGACGAAGCCGCGCCGTGGCGCACGCTCGAAGCGCCGCACGGCGAAGTGGATGGTCTCGTGCTGCGCGATCTGCAGCGGGCGCTCTATGCCTTGCCGGCGGCGCAGCGCGAGGTGCTGCTGCTCGTGTGTGTGGAGGAGTTGAGCTACAGCGAGGCGTCGGCGGTGCTCGGGGTGCCGGCGGGCACGGTGATGTCGCGCCTCTCGCGGGCGCGCGAGCATCTGCGCGCGTTGCTCGATACGGGCCCGGTGCAGGATCCGGGCCGCGAGTCGGCGCAACGCGCGGCGCCGCTCAGGGTGGTGGGGACGCTACGATGAATGACGACGATCTCGGCCACGAACGCGATGGCGCGCCGCCTGGTGCCCCTGACAGCGGCGCTGAAGAGGATCTTGCGATGCTGGGCGCTTTCGTCGACGGCGAACTGCCCGCGGGCGAGCGCGAAGCGCTGCAGGCGCACCTCGCGAACGATCCGCGCGCGGCGGCGCGTGTCGCGGCCTGGCGCGCGCAGAAGGCCGCGCTGAAGGCCTTGTGCGAAGGCTCGCGCGTGTCTGGCGAGGGTGAGGTGCCCGGTGCCGACGCCGCCGCCGCCACGCCTGCCGTGCTCGTGCTGCGTCCGCGCGTGCCGTGGTGGTGGCGCGCGGGTATCGCGGCGGCGTGGGTGGCCGTGGGCGCAGGGCTCTCGGTGACGGCCGCCCTGGTCGTGCCGCAGTTCGCGGGTCTCGCGCCAGAACGGGTCGCCGATTCGGCGCCGGGGGCCGTGCGCAGCGAAACGCCCGAAGCGTTCGCGCGCCGCGCCGACATTGCCTATGCCGTCTATTCGCCGGAGCAGCGGCATCCGGTGGAAGTGGGTGCCGCCGACGAGGCGCATCTCGTCGCGTGGCTCTCGAAGCGCCTCGGCAAGCCGCTTTCGGTGCCGTCGCTCGCGGAGTATGGTTATACGCTCGTAGGCGGACGTCTGTTGCCCGGCAACACGGGTCCGGCGGCGCAGTTCATGTACGAGAACGATGCGGGTGAGCGCCTCACGCTCTACGTGGCCGGTTCGGCCGCGGAGCGTGACCCCGTGCGTCTCTTGCGCGACGGCAATCGCCGCACGTTCTACTGGAGCACCGAACGCACGGGCTATGCGCTTTCGGGGCCGCAGACAGAGCCGAAGCTGCACGAGATCGCGCTGGAGGTCTGCGGCGCGCTGGGCGGCAAGCCCGGGCAGTGGTGACAATGGTTTCAATGAGCGACGTTAGCGGAGCGGGCCGATGAACGACGCCAGCAGAGCGGGCCGATGAGCGACGCCGCGCCGACCTTGCCACCCGGCATCGACGAGGCCCGTTTCGCGCGTGCGCTCGCCGCGTTCGAAAGCATTGTCGGCGCGCCGAACGTCTGCCGTGGCGGCGCCTCGCTCGAGCCGTATTTCGACCCGTTCGTGCCGGTTGCCGATGCCCATGCCTTCGCGCCGTCGGCCGCGATCCTCCCCGCGAATGTCGAAGAGATCCGCGCGATCCTGCGCGTGGCGAACGAAACGCGCGTGCCGCTCTGGACCGTTTCCACGGGACGCAACTTCGCCTATGGCGGCGCCGCACCGCGCCTGGCGGGCTCGGTCGTGCTCGACCTGCAGCGCCTGAACCGCATTCTCGAAGTCGACGAGCGTCTCGCGTGGGCGCGCGTCGAGCCTGGCGTGAGTTACTTCGATCTGCATGCGCACCTGCGTGAGCAGCATCTGCGCCTGTGGGTCGATCCGCCCGCAGCGGGCTGGGGCAGCGTGGTGGGCAACACGCTCGAGCGCGGCTTCGGCACGACCGCCTACGGCGACCACGCCGCGTCGCAGTGCGGAATGGAAGTCGTGCTCGCCAACGGCGACGTGGTACGCACCGGCATGGGTGCGATCGAAAACGGCACGGCGTGGCAACTTTACAGGCCGGGCTACGGGCCGTCGTTCGACGCGCTCTTCACGCAGTCGAACTACGGCGTCGTCACGAAGATGGGACTCTGGCTCATGCCGGCGCCGCAGGCGTTCGTGATTGGCGAGATCCAGTTTGCGCGCGAGGACGATCTCGGCGTGCTCGTCGATACGCTGCGCGCACTGCAGCTCGGCGGCACGATACGGCAGCACGCTGCGATCGAAGGCGCAATCCGGCGTGCCGCGAGCCTTGCGCCACGCTCGCGCTGGTACGAAGGCGAGGGCGCGATGCCCGAGGCCGCTGTCGCCGCCATGCAGCGCGACCTGGGCGTCGGCCGCTGGAATTTGCACTACGCGCTTTATGGCGCGCCCGAGGTAATCGACATGGAGCGGCGCATTGTCGAGCGTGCGTTCGCTGGTGTACCTGGCGTGCGTTTTTCTGCGCGGCGCTATGTGGAAGGCGAAGAACCGCAGGGTGGCGCGGATCGCAATCTCGCGGGCATTCCGGCGATGAGCGCGTTTCGCATGCTCGACTGGCGCGGCGGCGAGGGCGCGCATGTGGACTTCTCGCCGCTATGTCCCGCCGACGGCCGCGACGCGCTGCGCCAGTATGCGCTCGTCAAGGCGCGCGCGGCCGAGTACGGTTTCGATTACTACGGCGGTTTCACCGCGGCGGGGCGCTATCTGCACCATGTATTCGCGGCGATCTTCGCGCGCGAGCGCCGTGACGACGCGGCGCGCGCGGGTGACCTGCTACGCGCGCTGATGAGCGACGCGGGCGCGGCCGGCTACGGCGTATACCGTTCGCATCTGCTCTACATGGATTACGCCGCGGCGCAGTACGCGTTTAACGACGGCGCGCTGTTGCGGCTCGCGCAAACCGTGAAGGATGCGCTCGATCCACAGGGCGTGCTCTCGCCGGGCAAGCAGGGCGTCTGGCCCGCGGCGTGGCGCGCGCAACGCGGCTATACGTGATCGATTCACTTCAGGACTGCGTAGCGATCGGCAGGAGGGCGCACGGAGGGCTAGATGGACAGGCGGGCTTTTCTCTGCGATGTAGGTGCCGTGGCATTAGGCGCGGCTTGGCAGACGCAAGCGCTGCGGGTTGCGTTGGACGAACGCAGGCCTCGTGCGAGTGCGGCGTTGAATTCGGCAAATGGCGTGGTGTTCGACCCGGCGCTCGCGCGAGGACGCGCGCTCGCGCAAGAAGCGGCGTGCGCGGGATGCGTTGCGTGGGCCATCGGCGATCATGGCCGCGGTGTGGCGGACGACGACATCGGCACCCTGTGGCACGCGCGGATCGCGCGGCGGCTCGAGCCCGGCGCGGCCTTGATAGGCGCGTTGCGCCCCTCGGATCGCTTCGTGCTTGAGCGCCTCGCAAACGCGCGCGGGGTGACGTTTCGCAACGCTGCCTGGTAGACCTTATCGTTTCGTGGCGCTCTTGCTTCAGCGTCTCGTATCTAAGGGGTCTTCGCGGTTTTCGCGATTTCCTCGTCGCGCAACTGGCGGCGCAGGATCTTGCCGATGGTCGATTGCGGCAGGGACTCGCGGAACTCCACGAGGCGCGGCACCTTGTAGCCCGTGAGCTGCTGGCGGCAGAACTGGATCAGCGCGTCTTCCGTGAGGGCGGGGTCGCGCTTCACGACGAATACCTTCACGCGCTCGCCCTGCACCGGATCGGGCACGCCGATTGCCGCCACCTCGCGCACGCCGGGATGCATTGCCAGCACGTCCTCGATCTCGTTCGGATACACGTTGAACCCCGACACGAGAATCATGTCCTTCTTGCGGTCGACGAGGCGGATATAGCCGCGCGCATCCATCACGCCGATGTCGCCGGTCGTGAGCCATCCATCGGCAAACACCTTTGCCGTTTCGTCCGGGCGATTCCAGTAGCCCTTCATCACTTGCGGGCCCCTCACGCAGAGCTCGCCGGGTTCGCCGATGCCGGCCCACGTGCCGTCGTCCTTGCGAAAGCGCACCTGCGTGGAAGGTGCGGGCAGCCCGATGGAGCCTTCCGGATGCGCCTGGCCCGCGTCCAGGCGTTCGACATCGACGGGATTCATCGAGACGATCGGCGAGCATTCGGTGAGCCCATAGCCTTCCACGACTGACTTGCCCGTCACGGCCCGGAAGCGGTCGGCGATGGCTTTCTGCATGGCCATGCCGCCCGCCATCGCGAGCTTGAGGCCCGAGAAGTCGCGCTCGCGGAACTCCGCGTTATCGAGCAGTGCGCTATAGAGCGTGTTGACCGCGCTGATGCAACTGAACGTCTCGTGTCGCAGCACCTTCATGACGCGCTTGATGTCGCGCGGATTGGCGATCAGGATGTTGCGGCCACCGAGCGCGAGGAAGATCAGCGCATTGATGGTGAGCGAATAGATGTGATAGAGCGGCAAAGGTGTGAGCACCGTCTCGGCCTTGGCGTCGAGCTGGTTGCCGACCCACGCCTTTGCCTGCTGCACGTTCGCGAGCACGTTGCCGTGCGTGAGCATTGCACCCTTCGCGACACCCGTGGTACCGCCCGTGTATTGCAGGAACGCGAGATCCTCCGCGCGCGTCGCCACCGGGGCGTGCGGTGCACGCGCGCCGTGCGCGAGCGCATCGAGAAGACGCACGGCGTGCGGAAGGTGGTAGGGCGGCACCATCTTCTTCACGTGGCGCAGCATGACGTTGATGAAGCGGCCCTTGAGGTTCACGCCCTCGCCAAGCAAGTCGCCGAGCGCCGTCACGACGATGCGTTGCACCTGCGTGCCGGGCAGGGCCGCTTCGAGCGTGGCTGCGAAATTCTCGAACACGACGATGGTCTGCGCGCCGCTGTCCTGCAACTGATGCGCAAGTTCGCGCACGGTGTAGAGCGGATTGACGTTGACGACCACCGCACCCGCCTTGAGTGCACCGAAGAGAGCAACCGGATACTGCAAGGTGTTGGGCAGCATGATCGCGACACGCTCGCCTCGCTGTACACCCGCGCCTTGCAGCCAGGACGCGAACGCCGTGGCCTTGCGGGCGAGCGCGGCGTAGGTCATCGGCGAGCCCGCGCTCACATAGGCGACGCGCTCGCCAAAGCGCGCCGTGCAATCGTCGAAGAAGTGTGTGAGCGAGGCGTACTGGCTCGCGCCAATTTCGTGCGGCACGCCGGGAGGGTACGAGGCGTACCAGATGCCGTCGGTATTGGGTGGCGGCGCCTTAGCTGGCAGCGCCGTAGCTGGGGCCGCTGCCGCTGCCTGAGCGGAGACTGCCACAGGGCTCGCCGGATCGGGCTGGGGCGTTTCGCTCATGGTGGACCTCCGGGCGGTATATCAACCGACTGCAAATGCCTGTTCGCTTACATCATGCAACGCCACGCGCCGTGCAGCCAGGAGGTGTTACCCGGTGTGCGAATGCGGGCGCCGGTCAAGATCAGCAAAAAGGCCGTGCGGGTGAACCCGGCACGGCCTTTATTGTGTTGCTGCAGCGCGGCGTTACGGGGCCGCCCGCACGTCAGACGCCGGACACCTCTTTCGCGGTCTGCGTCATGTCGATGCCTCGACGTTCGCGGCTGAACGGGATCAGCACGGCGATCACGACGGCGACCGTGCCGGCGACGATCGCCATGGCCATTGCATAGTCCTGGTTGTGCGTTTCGGCAAGCGACGCCTGCAGCGTGGCGTTCACCGAAGCGAACAGGTTACCGAGCTGATAGACGAGGCCAGGGAAGGTCGCACGCACTTCGTCAGGCGAAATTTCGTTGAGGTGCACCGGGATCACCCCCCACGCACCTTGCACCGAAATCTGCATGAGGAACGCGCCGAGTGCGAGCAGCACGGGGCCTTGCGAGAATGCCCACAGCGGCAGCACGGGCAGCGCGATCAGCGCGGCGATGAAGATGGCCTTGCGGCGTCCGATTTTTTCAGACATCTGCCCGAAGAAGAGGCCGCCTACGATCGCGCCGATATTGAGCACGATGGTGATGATCGAAACCGTGTGCGGATCGAAGTGATGCTGTTCGCGCAAGAAGGTCGGATACAGATCCTGCGTGCCGTGCGAGAAGAAGTTGAACGCCGTCATCAGCACGATGGCGTAGAGCGAAAGCTTCCAGTTGTGCTTGAGCGTGCTGATGAGGCTCGGACGCGCGCGCTTTTGCATCTCCTTGAAGGCCGGCGACTCGGGCACGTGCAAACGCACATAGACCACGAGCAGCGCAGGCAGCACGCCGACGAAGAACATGCCACGCCAGCCGATGTGCTGATACAGGACGCCAAACACGATCGAGGCGAGCAAATACCCGCTCGGATAGCCCGCCTGCAGCAGGCCGGAAACGATGCCGCGCGACTTGGGCGGAATGGTTTCCATGGTGAGCGCGGAGCCCACGCCCCATTCGCCGCCCATCGCGACGCCGAAGAGCGCGCGCAGGACGATGAAGGTGGTGAGATTGGGCGAGAAGCCCGTGAGCAGTTCGAGCAGGGAATAGCACGCGATGTTGATCATCAGCGTGGGACGGCGGCCGTATTTGTCGGCGAGTCGGCCGAATATCAGCGCGCCGAGCGGGCGCATGGCCAGTGTCAGCGTAATGGCAAAAGCCACTGCCGGGATTTTGGTGTTGAATTCGGTGGCGATGTCTTTCAGAACGAAAACCATCAGAAAGAAATCGAATGCATCGAGCGTCCATCCCAGGTACGCCGCGATCGTGACGTTTTTCTGTTCACGCGTCCAGCTCATGTTGATTCTTCTCCTGTGAAACTAGGGCAATGCCATGTCTCCTCGATCACGGTTGGCGTTTTGGCGCTTGTCGCGATCTCATGCACGTGTCGGCATTGCGTTGTGTGGCTTGGTTGTATCGCTTGGAGCGGCCCCCCCGTAACGGGCCGTGCGCGAGCAGTGTACGCCCGGCGTTAAACATTTGCATGCTTCTTGACTACACCCCGTAGTAATCCCTGGGAAGTTCGGCTATATGCGAAAGCATTTTGTTTTAATCGTAATTAAAACGTAATGAATGTGCAGGTAATTAAATGAGCGAATGCATTAAAGGGATGTCGATGAACCAAAGCAAACGAGCGGGCATTGGCCCGCTCGTTTGCCTTGAAAAATCACACGATGCCTGCCGCGCGATTTAGCTGCGAAGCAACCAGCCGATGGCGCGCGAGACGACGTCGTGCCATTCGCCCATTTGCGTCTGGCGCAGGACCGTTGCCGCGCTCATCCACGGCGTGCGTGCACCCGTGCGGCCCCAGCGCCATTCGCCGGTCGGGTTGACGAGCACGGCGGTGGGTTTGCCGAGCATTGCGCTCAGGTTTGCGGCGACGGCGTCCACGCTCAACACGACGTCGAGCTGCTCGATGCAGGCCGCCGTGTCGGCAAAGCTCGCAATGCCGGGCCCGTAGTGACTCACCGCGCCACGGGGCGTGCCGTTCGCCAGTTCGGCGGCGGGGTGGTGCAGGCTGACGAGCTGCACTTCGCGCGTGAGCGCGGGGTGGGTCGTCAGGCGCTCGATTTGCTCGAGCGGTACGCTGCGCAAGCCGGCCCAGCAACGCTCCTTGCTGCCGACTTCCGGGGCGTGCTGTTGCGCGCAGTCCCAGAACAGGCCGACGAGGCGTTTGCCTGGCGCGCGCGCACGCAACGTTTGCGACCACGTGGACGCCCGTTCGCGCGCTGCCGCGGGCGCACGCAGATAAGCGTCGAAATACGGTTGGGGCCGCGGTGAATCAGCGGCGGCGAGCAGTGGCAGATGGAGCAGTGTGGCCTGCAGCGTCGGCGCGAATGCCTTGATCGTGTCGTGCGTTTCGGGCGGCAGGGGCGCGCTCTGCGCAAGCGGGCGCGCGGTGCCAAGCACGATGCAGCCGGGCAAGGAAGCCTGCATGAGACCATGTATTGCGTGGTCGCACGTGAGCATGATTTCGGCGCCCGCGTCACGCCACTGGCGCACGGACGCGAACAACAGGAGCTGGTCGCCAAAGCCCATCTGGTGCGTCACGAGCACGCGTTCGCCGCGCAGGTCGCGTTGGCCGCTCCACATCGGCGCTTCGGCGTAGCGATAGTTGCCGCTGTCGCTGCGATTGCGTTCGAGCCAATGTGTGAACCCGCGCGTGTCGCCGAGGCTCAGCAACGCTTCGGCCAGCCACTTGCGCGCCCTTAGCGCGTCTCGCGAGAGGTCCGCCGGATGGCGGCTCAACGCGGTTTCGAGGTGGTCGATGGCGCGTTGCGTTTCGCCGCTCAGGTAGAGGTCGCGTCCGATCCGCGCTTCGCAGAAAAGCGGGCCCCACGGTAACGACTGATGCGCGAGCCAGTTGGCGGCTGCCTCGGCGTGACGCCCGCGCAGGCGCAACGCGCGGCCTCGCGCATGGATGAACCCGCGGTGCTCGGGGGCGAGCGCGAGTCCTTTGTCGGCCCAGGGCAGCATCTGCTCGTCGCGCCGCGCTTGGACCAGCGTTTCACAGATCTGCATGAGCAGGTCCGTATTGTCGGGCGCGTGCGCGTGGGCTTCGAAGGCTGCGAGAAGTTTTTCCTGGGCGGATTGGGACATGGGGCGGCCTGACGTCGAACGTTTCTGGGAGACAGAAAAATTCTATCGACGCCATCCTGCAGGGGAATCAGACGAATCTGAGATATCGCGGGACTGGCGCTGTCGGGGCGCCGCTCACGAGAATGGGCGCAAAAAAACGGCGGCGCTGCGCCCGAAAGCGCGGCGCCGCCGCTGTGCCGGTAGTCAGACCCGGCGATGCAATCCGCTTTTAGAAGATGTTGCGGAAACCGACTGCGACACCGGTCTGATTGTTGCGGCCCGGGAAGTCGGCGGTTGCCGAGCCGGTGCCGCGCATGAAGTCGACCGTGCCATACACTTCGGTGCGCTTCGACAGCGAGTATTCGGCCAGCAGCACGGCCGAGTAGCGCACGCCGGTGCTGAGCGTCACGCCGTCTTCGTTCAGGCCGTTCTTGGCGTGGTCGTAGTAGTACGCTGCGGTCAGTTGCAGCGGCGAGGTGACCTGCCACGTGGCGCCGGCATAGAGGCCGTTGTCGATGCGGTTGGTTTTCGTCACGGGCGTCACGAAGTTGATCGCCGCGGGCGAATTCGCAGCCGCCATGTACTGGTCCACCACGCCCGTGTTGTCCTGGCCCCACAGCCAGCCGCCGTACAGGTGAACCGAACCGAGCGCATAGACCGCGCCGAGGTTGGCCACGCGGTACTTGTTGTTGTGCGCGTCGCTGTTTTGCTGGTAGCCCGCGAGCAGCTGGACCGGACCGGCCGCGTAGGTGGCCGTGAAGCCGTACATGTTGCTCGCGCCGACGCTGCCCGCCACGCCGCCGAAGCTGTACATGCCTTCGACTTCGAGGCCGCCGAACTTGCCGTCGTACTTGACCGAATTGTTCTCGCGCAGGCCATAGCCGAGTGCGCCCGGCAGCCAGCCGTCCTGGTCGAAGTTGCCGACGGTCAGCGGGTCGAAGGTGTTGCCGAGCTGATCGAACAGCGGGGTGTTCTGACGGCCCATCGTGACCGTGCCGTACTTGTTGCTCGATACCCCGACGTACGCCATCCGGTTGAACAGCGTATTCGAGCTCGCCAGTTGGCCGTTCCAGAGGTTGAAGCCGTTTTCGAGGCGGAAGACGGCGGAGAGGCCGCCGCCGAGGTCCTCGGAGCCCTTCAGGCCCCAACGGCTGCCGGTGATCGGGCCCTGCGTCATCTGCAGTTCGTTGTCGTTGTGCGCGTTAGCGTTCGTGAGGTAACGGATGCTGGTGTCGACGATGCCGTACAGCGTGACCGAGCTTTGCGCGAAGCTGTGCTGGCAAGCGAGAGCGAGGGCAACGCCGCCGATGGCCGATGCAATCTGGGTATGTCTCACGATGGGATCCTTTTTCTTCTGCTGCGTGTTGTAAGTTGTTCGGACCGCCGGGGTACCGGGGCCGTATTTCGTGTGTGCCAAGCCAGTGGATGCTGACCGGGGGCCGATGATAGACGCTCGATAAAAGGCTGAAAACGCTGGCTGTCGCGCGATTGCAACGGTTGCGCGTGCAAGTATCTGCCGCTGCATTTCGTTTCTGAGACAACTCAGGCCGCATAGAGCCGGACACAAAAGCACAAATGTTATTTAATGAACGGTCGTGCTTTTCCCTATTTTCGTGGCTGGCGGGCCCCGCTAGAATCGTCGGCATCTCATCGCGTTCCGCAATGCGGAACTTCGGCCGGTCGACAGACATCAAGGAGACGAAAGCATGCGGGTCAGGGAAATGTTCGAGCTGGGTGGTCAGGTCGCACTCATCACCGGCGGCTCGCGCGGGCTGGGTTTGCAGATGGCGCAGGCGCTAGGCGAGATGGGCTGCCATGTGGTGATTACCGCGCGCAAGGCCGACGAACTCGCCGAGGCGGCGAGCCATTTGCAGGCGCTCGGCATCAAGGCGACCACGATCGTGAGCGATCTGCAGCGCGCCGAAGCCGTCAAGCCGCTCGTGGACGAGACGCTCGCGGCCTGCGGTCAGATCGACATCCTCGTGAACAATGCGGGCGCTACGTGGGGCGCCCCGGCGGAGGACTACCCCGACGAGGCGTGGCACAAGGTCATGAACCTGAACGTGAACGCGCCGTTCTTCCTCGCGCGCGAAGTGGGCAAGCGCAGCATGATCCCGCGCCAGCGTGGCAAGATCATCAACGTGGCTTCGATTGCCGGGCTGAAGGGCTCGCTCGGGCCCATGCAGACCATCGCGTACAACACCTCGAAGGCGGCGGCCATCAATTTCACGCGCGCGCTGGCGGCCGAATGGGGCAAGTACAACATCAACGTGAATGCGATCTGCCCGGGCTTCTTTCCCTCGAAGATGTCGGCCGGCCTGCTCGACAAGCTCGGGCAGGTGGTGATCGACCATACGCCGCTGCACCGTCTCGGCGACGACGACGATCTCAAGGGCGCCGTGGTGTTTCTCGCGAGCCAGGCGTCGCGGCATATGACGGGCCAGTATCTCGCCGTCGATGGCGGCGCGAGCATCGTCTGATTTCGCATGGTACGTGGCGTCACGCCGCTGCGCGCGGCTGGCGGCCGCGTGCTTCACCAGTCTTGCCCGACGGAGCTTGCCATGTCCACGTCTGCCCCGACGCATTCCGTAAATTCGCCTTCCTCGAGATCGCCCCATTGGCCCGCGCAACTTTCGCCGCATCTGAGCATTCCGCAGACGAACCTTTTCTATAACGCGGAGGTCTCGGCGGCGCGCTATCCCGACAAACCGTTTATCGTCTTCTACGACACGCCCGTTACGTTCGCGCAGTTCAAGGACGAGGCGGAGCGTGTAGCCGGGTATCTGCAGCAAGAGTGCGGCGTGAAGGCCGGCGACCGCGTGCTGCTCTACATGCAGAACAGCCCGCAATGGGTCATCGCTTACTACGGCATCCTGCGCGCCAACGCCGTGGTCGTGCCGGTCAATCCGATGAACCTCACCGACGAGCTCGCGCACTACGTGGAAGACAGCGGCGCGACGACCGCTTTCGTCGCACAGGATCTCTATGCGCGTATTGCGCCGCTCGTGCAGGAAGGCGAGGGCGATGGCCTCAAGCACCTGCTCGTTGCGACGTATAGCGACTATCTGAAGTGCGAGCCGTTTTCGCCGCCGCCCGAATTCGTGAGCGCGCCGCGCTGCGTCAGTGGTCCGGGTGTCGCGCACTGGGCCGACGTGCTCGAGGCGCGCTGCGTGCCCGGCGCGCTCACCGCCGGCGCCGACGATCTCTGCGTGATGCCGTACACCTCGGGCACCACGGGCAAGCCCAAAGGCTGCATGCATACGCATCGCAGCGTGATGGCGACAGCCGTGGGCGGTTGCAACTGGTTCGGCAGTAATCAGGATGCCGTACAACTTTCCGTGTTGCCGCTCTTTCACGTAACAGGCATGCAGGGCGGCATGAACAGCCCGATCTACAACGGCTCGACCGTGGTGTTGCTGCCGCGCTGGGATCGCGACGCCGCGGCGCGTGCGATCGAGCACTACCGCATCAACGGCTGGCAGGCGATCTCGACGATGGTGGTGGACTTCATCTCGAACCCGCGCATTCACGAGTACGACTTGTCGAGCCTAGCCTGGATGCGCGGCGGCGGCGCGACAATGCCCGACGCGGTGGTGAAGAAGCTCAAGGATCTGACCGGGCTCGACTTCGTCGAAGGTTACGGCATGTCGGAAACCATGGCGGGCACCCATATCAATCCGCCGCAGCGTCCCAAGCCGCAGTGTCTCGGCATTCCGGTGTTCGACGTCGACTCGCGCGTGGTCGATCCGATTACGCTGGAGGAGGTGCCGCCCGGCGAATCGGGCGAGCTGATCATGCATGCGCCGCAGGTGATGCAGGGCTACTGGCGCAACCCCAAGGCGACGAGCGAAGCGTTCATCGAACGCGACGGCAAGCGCTTCCTGCGCACGGGTGATCTCGTACGGCGCGACGAGGAAGGCTATTACTTCATGACCGATCGCCTCAAACGCATGATCAACGCGTCGGGCTACAAGGTCTGGCCGGCCGAGGTCGAAGCGCTGATGTACCGGCACCCGGCGATCAACGAGGTGTGCATCATCGGTACGCAGGACGCGCGCCGCGGCGAGACCGTGAAGGCGGTCGTCGTACTCGACCCGAAGCAGGTCGGCAGCGTGAATGAAGACGACATCATCGCCTGGGCGCACGACAACATGGCGGCCTACAAGGCGCCGCGCATCGTGCAGTTCGTCGAGGCGCTGCCGAAATCGGGCAGCGGCAAGATTCTGTGGCGCAAGCTGCAGGAGGAAGAGGCCGAGGCCCGCAGCAACACCTGAGCGCGCCGGCCTGCCCAGTACCCCTTAGTTGTCCTTCAATACCGAACCCGTCTGGATAGCGCGGTAGCGCGCGACGAATCCAGACGGGTTTCGTCTTTTTCGGGCTCGCGCATGCGTGCGCAAGTGTTACGCGCCTGCGAGCGCGGGCAAACCGCCTTCGCGCCAATCCTGCTCCATGGCGGCGGCCATCCCCCATTCCTGCGAACTGCGTGGGGCGGGCGCTGCCAGCGGCCACTCGCCCGGTGCCTGCGCGTTCTTGCGAGCGAGAATCGCCTCGCACAGAAATTCCATGCTGTACGCCTTCAGCAGATGCGGGTGATTCGCCTCGATATAAGCGGCGACGCGCGCATGTTCACCGGCGACCGAGGCGAGCGAGTAGAGCGTGCGCGCGTCCCAGCGAAACCGCAGGCCCAGTTCGGCAAATGCCGTATTGAACGCGCACAGTTGCGCTTCCAGTTGATGATCGTGGCGGGTGTCCAGGTGGCTCATGGCTGTCTCCTCGTGTCGAGTACCGTGAAGCAAGAGTAGAAGCGCCAATGAATAAACGATAGTTAAAGTTTTTTTAGAAAAATATAAGTAGAAAGCTATGTATTGAGGGCAAACCCGCGAATCGTGAGAAATGCGCGCCGGTTACGCGTAAACCCCGCTTAGTCGCGAGCGTTCTGCTGATATATTGTATTGGAAATATGAAATTCCCCAGCAGTAACGGCTAAACAGAACGTTGGAGACAAACGACCGATGTCCGCCGAAAGAGAATTCGTCACCGCGATGCCCCCGGTCACCTTGACGCTGGAGCCGATCAACGCGACCGCTTCGCTGCGCGATCAGGCTTACGCGAAGCTCAAGCAGGCCATTGCCGAAACCGACATCTACCGCTCGCGAGATGAGATCCGTCTGGATGAGAAGGAACTGACCGAAAAGCTGGGCGTGAGCCGCACACCGGTGCGCGAAGCGATGACGCTGCTGGAGCAGGAGGGCTTTCTACGCACGGTGCCCCGTCGCGGTGTTTACATCTTGCGCAAGACGCGCAAGGAGATCGTGGAGATGATCTATATGTGGGCCGCGCTCGAAAGCATCGCCGCGCGCCTGGCCACCCAGCGCGCTTCGGACGACGACATTGCAGGTCTGCGGCGCATGTTCGCGACCTTCGGCGATTCGACGCCCTCGGACCACATAGAGGAGTACTCGGAGGCGAACATCATGTTCCACCAGTCGCTGGTGGAGCTTTCGAAGTCGCCCATCATCGTCGACACCATCAAGAACATCTTCATGCATGTGCGCGCGATCCGGCGCATGACGATCGCGCAGAGCGATCGCGCGTCGCGCTCGATCGTGGAGCATATGCGCATTATCGAAGCGCTCGAGGCGCGCGACACCGAGCGCGTCGAGCAGCTCGTGCGGCAGCACTCGATAGAACTCGCGCTGTTCGTGGAAGCCAACTGCGATTTTCTGGACTGAAGCGTAGCGTGCGCCGTGTCGAGCCGCCGATATACATCGGCTCGGCGCATGAGTCAGCGGCATCGATCCGCGGTTCGTTTGAATGAGCGTCGCGATGCTGAAAGAAAAGTATGGAGTCCGTAACAAATTCGTTGGGACGTTTGGGTTGATTGAAAGAACTCGCCCATGGTGTGCCGCATCAAAGTTTGCCGCTTTGCGAGCGATCGCGT
Organism: Paraburkholderia sp. J8-2; assembly: GCF_905220195.1. Classification (NCBI taxonomy): domain Bacteria; kingdom Pseudomonadati; phylum Pseudomonadota; class Betaproteobacteria; order Burkholderiales; family Burkholderiaceae; genus Paraburkholderia; species Paraburkholderia sp. J8-2. The sequence goes on along the minus strand of NZ_CAJMZA010000014.1, from coordinate 77,239 downwards.
GAGCCGGCATCGGGGCAGCGCGGTGCGACGCAGTGCAGCAAACGTAGCATCCGTAAAAAAACGTCTTGACTAATATTGTGTGTGGAATATTGTATATCACGAATCACACTACGCCCCGCCAAAGAGGAGACGTCATGGCAGAAGCAGGCATCAACGAGGCACAGCAGAACCCTGTGCCGCAAGCGCAGCAAACGACCGATGGTTTTCATCTCGTCATCGACGCGCTGAAACTCAACGATATCGACACGATCTTCGGTCTCGTCGGTATTCCGATTACCGATCTCGCGCGTCTCGCGCAGGCCGAGGGCATGCGCTTCATCGGCTTCCGGCATGAGCAGAACGCCGGTAACGCCGCGGCCGTGGCGGGCTACATGACGAAGAAGCCGGGCATCTGCCTGACCGTTTCCGCGCCGGGCTTCCTGAACGGCCTGACGGCACTGGCCAACGCGACCACGAACTGCTTCCCGATGATCCTCATCAGCGGCTCGAGCGAGCGCGAGATCGTCGACCTGCAGCAGGGCGACTACGAAGAGATGGACCAGCTCAACGCCGCGAAGCCCTATGCCAAGGCTGCGTTCCGTGTGCTGCACGCGGAAGACATCGGCGTTGGCGTGGCGCGTGCGATTCGCGCTGCGGTCTCGGGCCGCCCGGGCGGCGTGTATCTCGACCTGCCGGCCAAGCTGCTCGCGCAGACCATCGACGCCGTGAAGGGCCAGCAGTCGCTCATCAAGGTGGTCGACGCCGCGCCGCGCCAGATTCCCGCACCGGACGCCGTGCAGCGTGCACTCGACGTCATCAGGAATGCGAAGCGTCCGCTGATCCTGCTCGGCAAGGGCGCCGCCTACGCCCAGGCCGACGCGCAGATCCGCGCACTGGTGGAAAAGAGCGGCATTCCGTATCTGCCGATGTCGATGGCCAAGGGTCTGCTGCCCGACACGCACGAGCAATCGGCATCGGCCGCGCGCTCGTTCGTGCTGGCCGAGTCGGATGCCGTGGTGCTGATCGGCGCGCGCCTGAACTGGCTGCTCTCGCACGGCAAGGGCAAGACTTGGGGCGCGGAAGCCGGACCGAAAAAGTTCGTGCAGATCGACATTGCGCCGACCGAAATCGATAGCAACGTCGCCATCGAAGCGCCCGTGATCGGCGACATCGGTTCGTGCGTGGAAGCGCTCGTTGCAGGCCTCGGCAACGACTTCCCGAAGCCGCCGGCAGAGTGGCTCGATGCGGTGGCCGAGCGCAAGAACAAGAACCTCGAAAAGATGGCCGCGACGCTCGCGAAGAATCCGTCGCCGATGAACTTCCACAGCGCGCTGCGCGCCATCCGCGACGTGCTCAAGACGCGCCCCGACATCAACGTCGTCAACGAAGGCGCGAACACGCTCGACTACGCGCGCAGCATCATCGACATGTATCAGCCGCGCAAGCGCTTCGACTCGGGCACGTGGGGGATCATGGGCATCGGCATGGGCTTCGCGGTCGGCGCAGCGGTGACGAGCGGCACGCAGGTCGTGGCGATCGAAGGTGACAGCGCGTTTGGCTTCTCGGGCATGGAACTCGAAACGATCTGCCGCTACAACCTGCCGGTCTGCACGATCGTCTTCAACAACAACGGCGTATATCGCGGCACCGACGTCAACCCGAGCGGCGGCTGCGACGTCGCGCCCACGGTGTTCGTGAAGAACGCGCGCTACGACAAGATGATCGAGGCCTTCGGCGGCATCGGCTATCAGGCGACCACGCCCGAAGAGCTGACTAGCGCGCTGCTCGAAGCCATCGCGTCGGGCAAGCCCACGTTGATCAACGCAGTCATCGACGAATCGGCCGGGACCGAAAGCGGTCGCCTCACGAATCTGAATCCGCAAAGCGCGGCCATGAAGAAATAAGCCCCCATCGATCAGGTAGATCAGATAGACCAGGAGATACGAGAAATGAGCAAGCCCCTCGACGGAATCAAGATCATCGACTTCACGCACGTACAGGCCGGTCCCGCTTGCACGCAGATGCTCGCGTGGTTCGGCGCGGACGTGATCAAGGTAGAGCGCCCGGGTTCAGGCGACGTGACGCGTTCGCAATTGCGCGATATTCCCGGCGCAGACGCGCTGTACTTCACGATGCTCAACAGCAACAAGCGCTCGCTCACGCTCGACACGAAGAAGCCCGAAGGCAAGGAAGTGCTGGAAAAGCTGATTCGCGAGTCGGACGTGATGGTGGAGAACTTCGGCCCCGGCGCGCTGGACCGCATGGGCTTCACGTGGGAGCGCATCAACGAACTGAACCCGAAGATGATCGTCGCTTCGGTGAAGGGCTTCAGCGAAGGCCACCACTACGACGACCTCAAGGTCTATGAGAACGTCGCGCAATGTGCAGGCGGCGCAGCTTCGACCACGGGCTTCTGGGACGGTCCGCCCACGGTCAGCGCGGCGGCGCTCGGCGACAGCAACACCGGCATGCACCTCGCCATCGGCATTCTCACGGCGCTGATCGGCCGCGACAAAACCGGCAAGGGCCAGAAGGTGGCCGTGTCGATGCAGGACAGCGTGATCAACCTGTGCCGCGTGAAGCTGCGCGACCAGCAGCGCCTGGACCGCGTGGGCTACCTCGAGGAATATCCGCAGTATCCGCACGGCTCGTTCAGCGACGTGGTGCCGCGCGGCGGCAACGCAGGCGGCGGCGGCCAGCCGGGCTGGGTGCTCAAGTGCAAGGGCTGGGAAACGGATCCGAACGCGTACATCTATTTCACGGTGCAGGGCCACGCGTGGGAGCCGATCTGCCGCGCACTGGGCAAGCCGGAGTGGATCGACGACCCGAACTACAACACGGCACAGGCGCGCCAGCCGCATATCTTCGACATCTTCGCGACGATCGAAGCCTGGCTCGCCGACAAGACCAAGTACGAAGCGGTCGACATTCTGCGCAAGTTCGACATTCCGTGCGCCCCGGTGCTCAGCATGAAGGAAATTGCGGATGACGCTTCGCTGCGCGCTAGCGGTACTATTGTCGAAGTGCCGCACAAGGAGCGCGGCTCGTACCTCACGGTGGGCAGCCCGATCAAGTTCTCGGACCTGAAGCCGGAGATCACGGGTTCGCCGCTGCTCGGCGAGCATACCGACGAGGTGCTGGCCGGCCTCGGCTACACGCCGCAGCAGATCGCGGCGCTGCACGAGACGCGCGCAGTTTGAAGTCCGCTGTGCGTTCCCCAAGCTGAACGCAGTACGTAGAAAGCGGGCGCGGCCAACGCCGCACCCGCGCAATACTGCAATACCAGACTGGCAGGCAGGACGCCGCGCGGCATGAGCAATGCATGCCGCGCGACGACGACAAACGACTTACCCCACATAGTCATCGCCATGCAATCCGCCATCGATTTCGAGCAGCTCGCAAACGCCATTGGGGACGCCATTGTCATCTCCGACGCAGCAGGCGACATCACATACTGGAATCCGGCGGCTACGCGCATGTTCGGCTATACGCAGGAAGAAGCGCTCGGCAAGACGCTCGACCTGATCATTCCCGAGCGGCTGCGCGGGCGCCACTGGGAGGGCTATCACAAGACGATGGCGACCGGACAGACGCGCTACGGCAACGACGTGCTGCGCGTGCCGGCCGTGGACAAGGCGGGCAAGGCGCTTTCCATCGCCTTCACCGTGGCGCTGCTGCACTCGCCGCAGGGCGAACTCAACGGTATCGTCGCTGTGATTCGCGACGAAACGGCGCGCTTCCAGGAAGAGCGCGCGCTCAAGAAACGCATCACCGAACTCGAAGCACAGGCACAGCAATCCTGAAACCTCGGGAGCTCTTCGATGCACACCGAAAGACTCGGACATTTCGAGGTCGAACTCTCGGCCCGTCAGATGATCCACAACGGCGGCTGGGCTGCGTTCGCCGCCATTCACGCGGTCGAGGCCGCTGCCGATGAACCGGCGGCCGCTGTTTTGCCCCGTCAATGGGTGGTCGACGAAACCGTATTCGAAAGCGAGGCCGCCGCCATTGCCGGTGCGCGCGAGGCGGCGATCGCTTATCTCAAGAGCGGCAATTCGCCCACACTGGGCGTGTCATAGGGCAAAGCCCTCATCGAGCCGCGGCACAAAAAGCATTCCAACATCAGCAGGAGACGTTTCATGAAGTCGTGGCTACGCTTTCGGCGCGCCAGATGCATTGGCGCGCCGCCGATTCCGTTTGTTTGCGCCGCGGCGCTCCAGGTTGTGAAGCACGGAGGCGCATCATGGCGATGACAATTGCGGTCCCCCGCGAGACATATGAAGGCGAACGACGCGTAGCGGCGACGCCCGAAAGCGTCGCACAACTGATCAAACTCGGTTATGCCGTGGAAGTCGAAACGGCAGCGGGTGTGAGCGCGTCCTACCCGGACGACGCCTACCGCGCGGCAGGTGCGCGCGTCGTGGACGATGCGCACGCGCTCCTGAGCGCCGCGGATATCGTCATCAAGGTGCGCCCGCCTTCGAGCGATGAGGTACTGCGTCTCAAGCCGGGCGCGACGCTAATCGGCTTCATCTGGCCTGCGCAAAACGCGGCGCTGCTCGAGCAACTGGCGGCGCGCGAGGTCACGGTGCTCGCGATGGATTGCGTGCCGCGCATCTCGCGCGCGCAGAAGCTCGACGCCCTGAGCTCGATGGCGAACATGGCCGGCTATCGCGCGGTGGTCGAGGCGGCCCAGCATTTCGGCCGCGTTTTCACAGGGCAGATCACGGCGGCCGGCAAGATGCCGCCCGCCAAGGTGCTCGTGATCGGTGCGGGCGTGGCCGGGCTGGCCGCGATTGGCGCCGCGCGCGGTCTTGGTGCAATTGTGCGCGCGTTCGATACGCGCCCCGAAGTCGGCCAGCAGGTCGAAAGCATGGGTGCGGAGTTCCTGAGCATCGACATCGAGGAGGAGGGCGGCGGCTCAGGCGGGTACGCCAAACAGATGAGCGCGAAGTTCATCGAAGCGGAGATGGCGCTTTTCGAGGCTCAGGCCCGCGAGGTCGACATCATCATCACGACGGCGCTCATTCCGGGCAAGCCGGCGCCGCGCTTGATCGACGCGAAGACGGTGGCGTGCATGCGCGCGGGCAGCGTGGTCGTCGACATGGCGGCCGAGCAGGGCGGCAACTGCGAACTCACGCGAGCGGGCGAAGTCGTGAATGCGAACGGCGTGACCGTGATCGGCTACACGGATCTGCCAAGCCGGATGGCGAACCAGTCGAGCCAGCTTTACGCGACCAACATCCGCCATCTGCTGACCGATCTCACGCCCGCGAAGAACGGCGAACTCGAACTCGACATGGACGACGTCGTGCAGCGCGGCACCACGGTCATGCAGCGCGGGCAGGTGTGCTGGCCGCCGCCGCCGGTACAGGTCAGCGCCGCACCGCAGGCGTCTGCGCAGACGAAGCCCGCTGTCGCCGCGACCGGCCACGCGAAAGAAGACACCGCGCAAGCCGCTCGCCGCAATGGCGCCTGGTCGCTCGCGGCGCTCGTCGCGGCCGCGTTGCTGCTGCTCGCGCTCGGCGCGGTCGCGCCGCCGGCGTTCGTCGCGCACTTCACGGTGTTCGTGCTCGCTGTGTTCGTCGGCTATCAGGTGGTCTGGAATGTCACGCCCTCGCTGCATACGCCGCTCATGAGCGTGACGAATGCGATCAGCGGGATCATCGTGATCGGCGCGTTGCTGCATCCGGGCAACGCCAGCACGATCGTGACCGTGCTGGCGGGCATTGCGCTCGTCGTCGCGACCATCAACATCGCGGGTGGCTTTCTCGTCACCCAGCGCATGTTGAAGATGTTCCAACGGACCTGAGGAGACGTCATGCTCAATGGAATCGGCAACATGGCGTGGCTCGGCGCGGCAACGCTCTTCATTCTCAGCCTGCGCGGGCTGAGTCATCCCGCGAGTGCGCGGCGCGGCAACCTGTATGGCGTGACCGGCATGGTGATCGCCGTGCTCGCCACGCTGCTCGTCACCGGTGGCGCGGGCCTGCAGATCGCGCTCGTCGCCGCGCTGGTTGGTGGTGGGCTCGGCGCGATTCTTGCGCGCCGCGTGGAGATGACGCAGATGCCGCAGCTCGTCGCGGTGCTGCACAGCTTCGTCGGCCTCGCGGCCACGCTGATCGCCTTCGCGAACTTTCTCTCGCCCCAGGCCGCGATGAGCGGCGTCGAGCGTGCGATTCACGACACCGAGATCTATGTCGGCGCGTTCATCGGCACGGTCACGTTCAGCGGCTCGATTATCGCGTTCCTGAAGCTGCAGGGCACGGTGAGCGGCAAGCCGCTCGTGCTGCCCGCGCGGCATTTGCTCAACGCAGTGGTGCTGGGCGCGTGCATCGCGATCGGGTATCGCTTCGTCAGTGCTCCTGATGGTGGCGACGCGCTGTACGCGCTCATCGTCATGTGCGTGCTGGCGGCGGCGCTCGGCGTGCATCTCGTGATGGCGATCGGCGGCGCGGACATGCCCGTGGTGGTCTCGATGCTCAACAGCTATTCGGGCTGGGCGGCAGCGGCAACGGGCTTCATGCTCGATAACGATCTGCTCGTCACGACGGGTGCGCTGGTGGGATCGAGCGGTGCGATTCTCAGCTACATCATGTGCCGCGCGATGAATCGCAGCTTTGTTTCGGTGATCCTCGGCGGCTTTGGCGCCGTGAGCGCCACGGCCAGCGCGACACCGGAAGGTGAGGTCGTAGCGACCACCGTGGACGAAGTGGGGTCGCTCCTGCGCGACGCTCAGGAGGTCGTGATCGTGCCGGGCTATGGCATGGCGGTGGCGCAGGCGCAGGGCACCATCAGCGAGATCACGCGGCGCTTGCGTGCGCTCGGCATACGTGTGCGTTTCGGCATTCACCCGGTTGCGGGGCGTTTGCCGGGCCACATGAACGTGCTGCTCGCGGAAGCGAAAGTGCCGTACGACATCGTGCTCGAAATGGACGAGATCAACGAAGACTTCACGAGCACCGACGTCGTACTCGTGATCGGCGCGAACGATATCGTCAACCCGGGCGCGCAGGAGGATGCGGGTAGCCCGATCGCCGGCATGCCGGTGCTGGAGGTGTGGAAGGCGCGCACCGTGGTCGTCTCCAAGCGCAGCATGGCGACGGGTTATGCGGGCGTGGACAATCCGCTCTTCTATAAGGACAACACACGAATGCTGTTTGGCGATGCGAAGGGCAGCGTCGACGCGTTGCTGCGGCAGCTCGAAGCGGCGTGACATTCAACGTCAGGCGCGGCGAACGAACGTCTGCCGCGCCGGCTGTAACGCGGGAAAGAGTCGATGGCGCAAATCCCGCGGGCAATCACTACGGATGGAGACAGACAACGTGGTACACACCGATCGTATCGAAGGCGGCTACACGTCCCGGTGGCACAACCGCTGGGTGCAGCTCGTGGCGGGCATTCTCTGCATGGGACTCGTGGCGAACCTGCAGTACGCGTGGACGCTCTTCGTCGTGCCAATGGACGCACGGCATCACTGGGGGCAGGCTGCGATCCAGCTCGCCTTCTCCATTTTCATCGTGACGGAAACCTGGCTCGTGCCCGTGGAGGGCTGGCTGGTCGATCGCTTTGGCCCGCGCCCCGTGGTGATGGGCGGTGCGTGCTGCGTGGCGCTCGGCTGGGTGCTCGATGCGTGGGCGCCCGCGCTGCCGGTGCTCTACGTCGCGGCGGTGATCTCGGGCATCGGTGCGGGCTGCGTGTACGGCACGTGCGTTGGCACCGCGCTCAAATGGTTTCCCGACCGCCGTGGCCTCGCTGCCGGCATGACAGCGGCGGGCTTCGGCGCGGGCGCGGCGCTCACGGTCATTCCGATTTCGAACATGATCCAGCATTCGGGCTATGAGCGCGCGTTCGTGTTCTTCGGACTCCTTCAGGGTGCCTGCATCATGGCGCTCGCCCTCGTCATGGTGCGCCCGAAGCCGCCGGCGCACGCAGCCGGCATGAAGCGCATCGTGGCGACGAAGACCGATTACACGACGAAGCAGATGGTTCGCGCGCCCGTATTCTGGGTAATGTACGCGATGTTCGTGTGCGTGGCCGCGGGCGGCATCATCGCGACGGCGCAGATCGGCCCGATCGCGAAGAGCTACGGCTTCGCCTCGATGCCGGTTACGCTGGTGGCCGCGACGCTGCCGCTGCTCACGATGACGCTCTCAATCAACAATCTCTGCAACGGCTTTACGCGGCCGCTGTGCGGGCTCATTTCGGATCGCATTGGCCGCGAGAATACGATGTTCATCACGTTTCTCGGCGAGGGGCTCGCGCTGCTGGGCTTGCGGGCGTTTGGCCACGACCCCTATCTCTTCGTGCTGTTCTCGGGGCTCGTGTTCCTGTTTTACGGCGATATCTTCTCGAACTTCCCGGCGACCTGCGCCGACACGTTCGGCGCGAAATACGCCGCTGGCAACGCAGGCACGCTCTACACCGCGAAGGGGACCGCGGCGCTGCTCGTACCCGTCGCTACGCTGCTCGCGCTGCACGGCGGCTGGAACATGGTGTTCGATATGGTCGCTTGTGTCGCGATGATGGCGGGCGTGAGCGCGAAGGTGATCTTGCAGCCCATGCGCCGGCGCTGGATCTTTCAGTCGGCAGAGGAGGCGAAGGTTGCCGATTCGGCGTTCATCCCTTCACCGCTGGGGTCGCACGAGTAAGCGCGGTGGATGTCGCGCCTGAGCGTTACGGGCGGGCGGTGCGGTCGTGATCGTGGCGAGCGGTCGCGGCGCGCAACGCCCGCATCATGCGTGCCGCGCCCTGAAGTCGCGCGCGCACGCGTGCGCGCCGTACGCGCCGCATATCGACGCGGGTCTGCTCGCGACGCGGGTCCGTTTCGGCGGCTCGCTCGCTGTCCAGCCCGAGATGCGCATAACGGCCTTCGCTGGCGCTCTTGTCGAGCCAACGCTCCGGCAACCGGGTTGCGAGCAGCCAGGTCGCCGCGGCGCCAAAGCTGACGGCGATGATCGCAGCGACGACAACGAATTCCATTCTGTATTCCTCGATCGGCTTATCCACGGCTCCCGGCAATGTATACCATGAAATATATCGAGTCGTGCCTCCAGTAGGTTCGCCGCAGCAAAATGGAAGCCGGAAAACAAAAAAGCCCGCAATTTGCGGGCTTTTTTGATGAATCCTGTGTGCTGCTAGTTCTGCTTGATGAGACGTGGTGCCCAGGAGAGGACTCGAACCTCCACAGTGTTGCCACCGCTAGGACCTGAACCTAGTGCGTCTACCAATTCCGCCACCTGGGCACGTCTTCAAGCTAGAAGGAAATTATGACGCGATTTAGCGTACTTGTCAATAGATCTTTTCAAAAAAACTTCATCTCGGGAACGCGGCTGCTGCGATTGACGCGATAGCGGGGCAGTTGTACTCACTGCTGCTCTGGAAATGAAAAAGGCCGGCATGAAGCCGGCCTTTTGAATCTGGTGCCCAAGAGAGGACTCGAACCTCCACAGTGTTGCCACCGCCAGGACCTGAACCTGGTGCGTCTACCAATTCCGCCACCTGGGCAAGGTGTCGTTTGCTGTTCAACGTGTTGTGCAGCAAAGACCGAAATTATAGCGGGCCCAGAACGCCTGTCAAGCGTTTTGTGAGAGGCAATCAAGCGCGGCTGCGCGAGCGTTGCCGGGCGCGTGGCGTGGCCGGCCGATCGCGCTGTGAGGCCGCTCCCACGGCTCGTAGGGTGCGATGCGGGTGTTAGAATGCCTCGCAGAAGTTCCGCCGGCACAAGTACGGGGTTCAGGTGCTGCGTGCAGCGTGGCGCACGCAGTGCGAGCGGTCAGGCAGTCCACGTACGGGCCGGCAGATTGCAGCACTCGAAGACGGGGCGCCGCCCGCATGTACTGCACATTCGGGCCGCGCAAAATCCGACGTCCACGCAACGAGAACAACCATCGACAAGCCCTTGAGCAAATATCCGTACCCGATTCCCAGCCGCGAAGAGATTCTTGGCGTGCTGCGGACCAGCGACTCGCCGTGCACCGCGAACGATATCGCCGAGGCGCTCGCCATCAAGCGCCAGGAGCGTGAAGGGTTCTTCAGGCGCCTCGCCGCCATGGAGCGCGACGGGCAGATCCGGCTCGATTCGCGCGGCCACTACCAGCTCGCGCATCCTTCGAATTTCGTCGCCGGGCGCGTGCAGGGGCATCGCGACGGCTACGGCTTCCTCGTGCGCGACGACGGGCAGGACGATCTGTTCCTGCCGCAAGGCGAAATGCAGAAGGTCATGCACAACGACCGCGTGCTCGCGCGCATTGTCGGCTATGACCGGCGCGGGCGGCCGGAAGGGCATATCGTCGAAGTCACCGACCGTGCGAACCGCAGCGTGATTGGGCGCCTGCTCAACGAGAACGGTGCGCTGATCGTCGCGCCGGAAGACAAGCGCATCGGCCACGACATTCTCGTCACGCAGAATCCCAAGAAAGCCAAGGTCGGCCAGGTCGTGGTCGTCGAACTCACCGATTTCCCCAGCCGCCACTCGCAGCCGCTTGGCCGCGTGTTGGAAGTGCTCGGCGATATCGACGATCCGGGCATGGAGATCGAGATCGCCGTGCGCAAGTACGGCGTGCCGCACGAATTCAGCAAGCCCGCGCTCGACGAAGCCGCGAAGCTGCCCGACGCCGTGCGTCCCTCGGACATCCGCTATCGCGTGGACTTGCGCGACGTGCCGCTCGTCACCATCGACGGCGAAGACGCACGCGACTTCGACGACGCCGTGTATTGCGAGCCGATGCAGGTTGGTAAGGGCGAGGGCTTCCGCCTGATCGTCGCCATCGCCGACGTCTCGCATTACGTGCTGCCCGGCAGCGGTCTCGATGTGGACGCCATCGAGCGCAGCACGTCGGTGTACTTCCCGCGCCGCGTGATTCCGATGCTGCCCGAGAAGCTCTCGAACGGGCTCTGTTCGCTCAATCCGCACGTCGATCGCTGCGTGCTCGTGTGCGACATGGTGATCACCGCGCGCGGCGAGATCAAGGCGTACCAGTTCTATCCGGGCGTCATGCACTCGGCGGCGCGGCTCACGTATACCGAAGTCGCGGCGGTGCTCACCAACACCAAGGGGCCCGAGGCGACGCGCCGCGCGGCGCTGCTGCCGCAGCTGCAGAATCTCTATGGCGTGTACAAGTCGCTGTTCGCCGCGCGCCAGAAGCGCGGTGCGATCGATTTCGACACGACTGAGACGTATATCGTCTGCAATGCGCAGGGCAAGATCGAGCAGATCGTGCCACGCCAGCGCAACGACGCGCACAAGCTGATCGAAGAGTGCATGCTCGCGGCCAACGTGTGCGCGGCGGACTTCATGAAGCGCCACAAGCACCCGGGCCTGTACCGCGTGCACGCGGGACCGACGGCCGAAAAGCTCGAGAACCTGCGCACCTTCCTGCGTGGCATGGGCCTTTCGCTCGGCGGCGGCGACACGCCGCACGCGAGCGATTACGCGGCGCTGATGGCGCACATCCGCGACCGGCCCGACGCGCAGATGCTGCAGACCATGCTGCTGCGCTCGATGCAGCAGGCCGTGTACAGCCCGGACAATATCGGTCACTTCGGGCTTGCCTACGAGGCTTACGCGCACTTTACGAGCCCGATTCGCCGCTATCCCGACCTGCTCACGCACCGCGCGATCTACGCGATCCTGCAGGGCAAGAAGTATCAGCCGCAGGCGCCCGAGGGCGTCGAACTCAATACCGCGCTTTCGCCGCGCGCCCGCGCGCTGCAAGCCGAAGACGAAGAGAAGCGCGGCAAGCGCGCCCGCGGTGCCAACACGGCGATCTGGGAAGAGCTGGGCCTGCACTGCTCGGCGAACGAGCGCCGCGCTGACGAAGCCTCGCGCGACGTCGAAGCCTGGCTCAAGTGCTACTTCATGCGCGACAAGCTCGGCGAAGAGTACGGCGGGATGGTGAGCGGCGTGACGTCGTTCGGCATTTTCGTTCAGCTCGATGCGCTCTTCATCGAAGGTCTCGTGCACGTGACGGAACTGGGCTCGGATTACTTCCAGTACGACGAGATCAAGAACGAACTGCGCGGCGAGCGCACCGGCATTCGCTACCGTCTATCGGATCGTGTGCGCGTGCAGGTGAGCCGCGTGGATCTCGATGCGCGCAAGATCGACTTCCGCCTCGTGCGCGATACGCCCGTGAAGCCGGGCGGCAACCGGCCGATGCCGGTCGACAAGGGCGGCGTGGATGGCGGTCCGCGCGTGCGTGCGCTGCCGGGCGGCGACATGGCGCGCCAGAGAAAGGCCGCGCCGGCGCCAAGCGTGGCGGTGAAGGAAGCGCGCGCGGCGCGCGGTGCCGCCAAGACCGCGAAGAAGCGCTCGGCCGTGAAGTCCACGCCCAAGAAGCAGGCGCCGCGCAAGAAGCGTTGAGCGCCGTGCGGGGCGCCAGATGCGCTCCGCCGCCGTTATGTATCCGGGCCGCGCCGTCGTGCGCGTGCCCGGTTTTTTCACTTGCATGCCGCGTCGGGAGTTGCCACACAGGCGCGCGGTTTGCAGATGCCGGACCGCACGACGCGGCCGGCTGACTTTCGTTGCTGGCGGCGCGCTGTTTGCGCCGCAAAACGTTCATCAGGGGTTGTCTCAGTCATGTCACGTCTCAAGGTTCTTTACGGGTTTCATGCGGTGATCGCACGCTTGCGGCACGACGCGTCCACGGTCGAGGATGTCTACTACGATCCGACGCGCCGCGACCGCCGCATGCAGGATTTCCTGCACACCGCGAAGGAAGCGGGCGCGCGCGTGATCGCAGCCGACGAAACGCGCCTCTGGGGGCTCGCGCACACGGAGCGCCATCAGGGCGTCGTGGCCCGCGTGCACGATCTGGCGCTTGCGCAGAACCTCGCGGAACTGCTCGACGGCATCCAGGGATCGCCGCTGTTGCTCGTGCTCGACGGCGTGACCGATCCGCACAATCTCGGCGCCTGCCTGCGTGTGGCCGATGCGGCCGGCGCGCACGCCGTGATCGCCCCGCGCGACCGCGCCGTGGGTCTGAACGCCACGGCCGCGAAGGTGGCGAGCGGCGCCGCCGACACCGTGCCGTACATCACCGTGACGAACCTGGCGCGTGCGCTGCGCGAACTCAAGGACGCGGGCGTGTGGGTGGTGGGCACCGCCGGCGACGCGAGCGCGAGCCTCTATGAGACAAAGCTCGACGGCCCCGTTGCGCTCGTGCTGGGCGCCGAAGGCGAAGGTATGCGCCGCCTCACGCGCGAAACCTGCGACGAAGTCATGCAGATTCCGATGGCGGGCACGGTCGAGAGCCTGAACGTTTCGGTCGCTTCGGGCGTGTGCCTGTTCGAGGCGGTGCGCCAACGCTCGGCTGCGCGCTGATCGCCGGCCGATCGCGCGTTGCCCAGCGCGCGATCCTGTGAGTGCGGGCAGCCCGTGCCCGCATCTCCGGTAAACTATGCGAATTCCGCGTTTTTCTCCTCCTCGGGCTGTACTCCCATGACTCAAGACGAACTCAAGCAACTGGTCGGCCAGGCCGCCGCCGACTATGTCAATGCAAACGTGCCGGAAGGCGCCGTAATCGGCGTCGGCACGGGCTCCACCGCGAACTGCTTCATTGACGCCCTCGCGGCCAGCAAGGGCCGCTACCGCGGCGCCGTGTCGAGCTCGGTTGCGACCACCGCGCGCCTCGAAGCGCACGGCTTCAAGATTTTCGACCTCAACGAGATCGAATCGCTGCCCGTGTACGTGGACGGCGCCGACGAAATCGACGGCGCAGGCGCCATGATCAAGGGCGGCGGCGGCGCGCTCACGCGCGAGAAAATCGTCGCTTCGGTGTCGGACGTGTTCGTCTGCATCGCCGATGCGAGCAAGCGTGTCGACGTGCTCGGCCAGTTCCCGCTGCCCATCGAAGTCGTGCCGATGGCGCGCACCGCCATCGGCCGTCGCGTGACGGCGCTCGGCGGCGTGCCGGTGTTGCGCGTGCAGAAGGACGGTTCGCCCTTTATCACCGACAACGGCAACGAGATTCTCGACGTGAAGGGCTTGCGCATCAGCGATCCGCGCACGCTTGAAGCGCTTGTCAACGCCTGGCCGGGCGTGGTGACGGTGGGTCTGTTCGCCGCCCGCGGCGCGGACCTCTGCCTCCTTGGCGGTGAAACCGGCGTCGAGCGTATCGAATACCGCAAGGCCTGAGCGGTCTCGCGCGAGCGGCACGTTCCACCGGCATTAGTCTGCTTTTGCCTGTGCGTTGCCGCTCTTTTTTCTGGCAGGTCTGCGTGGCCTGCCGAACCGAACATCGCGATTAATCATTAAAAGAAAGCGATTTTCTGTATCTGGTTGTGCGTGCATCTATTTGAAGCCTTTCAATTGGTTTTGAAAGAAAATCCCCATATTCAAGGACATGTCTATTTACTACGTTGAGAACCGCACATAAAACATGCGAATGGCGTAGCAATAGTCTTACTGTCTGAGTTATAAATTCACCGTCCGGCGATGTTATGCAAGCAGTTCGCTAAAAGAGACGTCGAAAGCAACCGGGCAGGGGAAGGGCGGCGCGCGAAAATGCGCAGCGGCCCGAGGGTTTCTGTCGGGCGGTACGCGGGGTAATAATGACAACAGCAGGTGTTGAGCAACTTGTGTCGGACTGCTATGCAATAGGGTCCGTGAAGGTGCGGAGTCTTGCGGGGCATTTCTTTCTGTTCTCCGGATTTTCAATTCTGCATGATCGCCTGATTTACGAAAACACGTAAGGGCGTTCTGCGCGCGATTATTAATCTTGTAATTCCGGTTTAAACGGTCCTCCCGATATCGGGTGGCTCGCGGGGATATTCGCGCGTCGTAAATGCAGTGATTTTATAAGCATTGCAATTGAAATCGTGTTAAATGCGCCCGCGCTATCAGGGGGAGTGCGCGCGCATTCATCCAACGCTCCCCTGTTTTATCAGGAAGACCACAATCATGAAGAAGATTCAGGCCATTTCGCTCGCCGCCATGCTCTCTCTCGGTTCGGCTGCCGCATTTGCAGGCGGTGCCGGCGGTGTGGGCGCGCCGTCGTCCTCCACCACGTCGGCGGTGGGCGCCGCGGGCGTCGGCTTTGGCGCTTCGGCGCTCACGTCGAACTCGACGTCGTCGGTCAACGGCAGCTTCACCTCGGCGCTGACGGTGCCGGGCCATATCGACGCCACGGTGTCGCAAGGCAATCAGTCCTTCTCGAACGCGAGCCTCACGTTCGGTTCGAGCTACACGGCGCAAAACGGCAACTCGCAAACCTACGGCCAGACGGCTAACGGCTACGTCGGCCAGACCGGCACGACGACCACGAACCAGAATTCGTCGACGCTCGGCTTCACGAGCGCGACGCAGTCGGGTTCGCAGAACTTCAATTCGTCGGTGATCAACACGTCGTTCAACGGTTCGAGCGGCAGCTACGGCGGCTCGGGCTTTACGTCGAACGCAACGGCGAACGGCAGCGGCACGGCCAATGCGGACGGCGGCGTCGGCATCGTCGCGGCGGGCGGTTCGGGTTCGCTCACGGGCGGTATGCACTGGTAATCCGAACGGGTCAGCCGTTCACTAGCGCGTCGGAGAGGGGGCGCTGCCCCCTTTTCCGTTCACGGAGAGAAGAATGAGCAAGCTGAAACAAAAAATCGCCGTTGCCGGGGTGTTGCTGTTCGCAGGCGCCGCGTGGGCGCAAACCACGCCGACGATGACGTCGGGGACCACGTCCACGTCGAGCCAGACGAGCACCGTCTCCAATACCGTGGTACTGCCGAGCGGCGGCGCGTCGGACGTGACGTATCACGGTTCTTACGATGTGCGCACGACGCCCACGGTCTATGCGCCGGCCTTGACGGCCTCCGTGACCGAGACCTGCTGGGGCAGTATTTCTGCTGCGGTGTCGGTGGTGGGCGTGGGCGCGACGGCCGCGGGCACCATCAAGGACATGGACTGCAACAAGCGCCTGAATGCGGCCGTGGCGTGGCGCATGGACCGCAAGGACATTGCGTTCAACATCATGTGTCAGGAAGACGACTTCCGCGAGGCGGCCGCGCTCACCGATCATCCGTGCGGCGACAATCGCAAGGTCGCGAAGAACGACGGCGCGCCCGTGCAATTGCGCAACGCCGACACGAGCCCGGATCCGAAGCTGCAGGAGCCGACCGACCCGTTCGTGCGCGAACGCGAGCACCTGCCTGCGTTGCCGCTTGCGCAGGCGCTCGTGCCTTCGGCTCATTGAATCGCGCGAGGCTGAAGAGAAGAGGGCGCGCGCCTGTTCTCTCCAGCTCAAGCGGAAAGACATTATTGATTCGGTATCCTGTATGTTTTCGGTGTCTGCGAATTTGCGTGAACGGTTCCGCGAAAGCGCAGGCAAAGCGAACAGACGCGCAAAAGCGTGCCGCCAGGGCACGCTTTGTTCGGGGACGACTCGCAAGCGAACTCGCGGCGCGAACCGCGAGCGCGCGACGACTACGTACTCACTCGACCGTTTCCGCCTGGTGCAGGCGCGGCAGCAGCCGGTCGAATTCGCGGCGCACGAGGCCATAGCACTCGCAGGCGCGGGCTTCGAGACCTTCGCGGTCGAGCACACGGATATGACCGCGGCTGTGGTGGATCAGGCCTTCGTCGTGCAGCTTGCCGGCCGCTTCGGTAATGCCTTCGCGGCGCACGCCGAGCATGTCGGCAATCAGTTGCTGCGTGACGTTGAGATCGTTGGAAGCCACGCGGTCCACTTCGATCAGCAGCCAGCGGCACAACTGCTTGTTGAGCGAATGGTGACGATTGCACGCGGCGGTCTGTGCGACCTGCGTGAGCAGCGCGTGCATATAGAGCAGCATGAGGCGGCGCAGGAAGTCCGAGCGCGCGAACTGCTGCTTGAGGGCTTGCGCGCTCATGCGATAAGCGAAGCCCGCGCATTGCACCTGCACGCGGTTCGGCATCGTTTCGCCGCCGGTGAGCACGGGCACGCCCGTCATGCCCTCGCGGCCGACCGCTGCGATTTCGACCGAACTGCCGTCTTCCATCGTCGAGAGCAGCGAGACGATCGCCGTAGTCGGAAAGTACACGTGATGAATGCGCTGGCCCGAATCGCAGATCAACTGCTCGGTGCGCAGATGAACGAGTTCGAGGTGCGGGGCGAGAGCCTGCCATTCATGCGACGGGAGGGCGCCCAGCAAATGGTTGCCGTGAAGATCGGATTGAAGGGTTAACATGACTGGTCCTCGTGCGAAGCGGCGCGAGCCGCCTCCTGTTTTTTGATTCCGTACGCCGAACTCGTTGTTGTTTGCCGTTTCCCGTGCGGCTTTTGCGTTCGTCGTGCCGGCCCCATAGTCCCGCTTGTTCGTGCTCTTTCCTGCTTGTTCCTGCTTGTTCCTGCACTTCTTTCTGCGTTTTTTCCTGCGCTCGTTACTGCGTCCCCGCTCTGTCCTGCCCGGTCCCACTCGCGTGCGCTTGTGTGCGCGGTATTGCTTGTCCGCGTCTCGCGTCTTTGCGGTGATCTCTCTTTAGCAGGGTGTGTGCCAGTTGGTGCGAAAGCACGCATTCAAGCGGCTAAGCGAGTGTTGGCCATGCGGCAGCGCGGCATAACGCAGCATTTTTGTTTCAGTTTTGTACGGCGACTTTGCGCATCGAGGCACCGCGCATCGCATTTTTGAAAGCCGCAAGTTGATGATTCAATTGAGTTATTTACCTCGGTAACAGGGGCATTCAAAAATGGCTCCTGCGTGAAACATGCATTCGGGGCGACGCGTGCCCCAGGCCAAAAAACAAGTGTTTTTGATTCAGTTCTGTTGCAACGCAGACGTAGCCGGCGAAAAAGCGTTCGGTGTTGAAACCTCGCGTGTGAGCCGCTTTGCCGCGCGCTTGGCCGGGCGCATGCGATCAGTGTGGGTATGCGTACAGATTGGCATGCCGAGGTTTGCTCCAATGGGGTCCGGAAAAGGTCTCATGAATGGGTGAGGCCTGAGAGGTCCGGGAGGCGCGTGACGCTTCGGGCGAGCCCGCCGGCAGGCAGGCGCGGCGTTCGTCGACGTGACCCGACGTATTTCAACGGGGAGCTCACTGTATGAACCAGCTCGTGACGCCAGCCGGCTTGATCGCGGCAGCCAATGAACCCGAAGTCGCGCTCATCGTTCAGCCCGTGGTGCTGGCCGGGGGCTCGGGCACGCGGCTTTGGCCGCTCTCGCGCGAGCATTGTCCGAAACAGCTGATCGATCTGCTCGACGGCGAGTCGCTGCTCGAAGCCACCGTGCGGCGGCTCGACGGCGTGTACGCCCAGGCGGGCGGCGCAATCCGCAAGGCCGCGCCTGTTGTTGTGAGCAGCGAGGAGTTGCGGCTCATGACCGTCGACCGGCTCGGCCGCAGCGGTATGCCCGCGCGGGTCGTGCTCGAGCCGGTCGCGCGCAACACGGCGCCGGCCCTCACGGTGGCGGCGCTGGCGGCGCGCGCCGGGCACGAGGCGGCACTGGCCAGCAACGGCGCCGGTGGCGTGTGCGACAGCGACCCGGTGCTCATCGCCATGCCGGCCGACCACCTGATCGCCGATCGCGCGGCGTTTGCCGCCGCGCTCGAAGAAGCGGTGGGCTACGCGGCGCGGGGCGCGATCGTCACGCTGGGCGTGCCGCCGCAGCGCGCGGAAACCGGTTACGGGTACATCGGCGCGGGGGCGGCGCTCGGCGCCAGCGGCGCGCGCGTGATCGAGCGTTTCGTGGAAAAACCGGGCGCCGAACTCGCGGCGAGTTACGTGGCCTCGGGCGATTACCTCTGGAATAGCGGCATTTTCGTGGTGCGCGCATCGGTTTGGCTCGCCGCGATCGCGCATTGCCGGCCGGCCATCGCGGCGCAATGCGCGGCGGCGTTCGAGGCGGCCGCAGTTGATGCCGACGGCACCGTGCATCTCGATGCGGCGGCGCTCGCCGCCTGCCCGTCCGATTCGATCGACTACGCGGTGATGGAGTCGCTCGGCGCGGACGCGCGGCTCGCGGGCGTGGTCGTGCCGCTCGTGGCCGGCTGGTCCGATGTCGGCGCATGGGACGCGGTGTGGCAGGTATCGAACAAGGACGCAAGCGGCAACGTGGCGCGCGGCCGTGTGATGTTCGAAGACGTGACTGACACGTTCGCACACTCGGACGGACGGCTCGTTGCCTGCGTGGGCGTGCACGGCGTGGTGGTGGTCGAGACGGCCGACGCAGTCCTCGTCGCGGCGAGGGATCGGGTGCAGGACGTGAAGGCGATCGTCGGCAAGCTCAGGCAGGAGCGCAGCGCGGTTGCGCAGCATCACCGGCGTGTGGAGCGGCCGTGGGGCTGCTACGACTCGCTCGATCAGGGCGAGCGCTTCCAGGTCAAGCGCATCGTCGTGAAGCCGGGCGGGCGGCTGTCGCTGCAGATGCATCACCACCGCGCGGAGCACTGGACCGTGGTGCGTGGCACGGCACGTGTCACGCGCGGCGAGGAAATTTTCCTGCTTTCGGAAAACGAATCGACCTACATTCCGCTCGGTGTGAAGCACCGGCTGGAGAATCCCGGCAAGACGCCGCTCGAGATCATCGAGGTGCAGTCGGGCGGTTATCTGGGCGAAGACGACATCGTCCGCTTTGACGATGAGTATGGGCGGATACAACGTTGAACGAGTGCAGCGTTGAAAAGCACGACGTGGGTCAGCGCGCGAAAAGCGTACGCAGAAGAAACATGCACGCCGGCATCGCTGCATATGCACAGCCAGGGAATGCCGATCGATCCGGAAGCGGATTCAAAAGCAGTTTGAAAGCGCGTTGATTGAAGTAAGTGGGCGGTCCATACGATCGCCTTACAAAAAGAGCAGCGCAAGGGCCGACGTAACACGCGTACATACGAACAATGCGCATGCGCGCAAGCATCATGTCAGGAGATATCCTGGCTGGCGAATTATGCGAAACGCATGGCAACGTAACACCTAAGTTCGACGACGCACGAGGGCCCGCGCAGTATCCGGCAAACATGGGCGATAACGTCCACATCGGGGGGGTAGGGTCATGGAACTGGGGAACAAGGAACGCTCGCTCGTCAGCAAGGTGATGGACGGGCTGATTTCAGGCATCGTCGAGGAGCGCTACGGCGCAGTGCTGCCTCCGCAGGACATCCTGTCAAAGGAGTTCGACGTGAGCCGCACGGTCATGCGCGAGGCGCTCTCCATGCTGCTCGCGCGCCACATGCTCGACGTGCGGCCGAAGATAGGCACGCGCATCCGGCCCATGCGCGACTGGCGCATGATCGACGAGGACGTCGTGAACTGGCGTTTCCGGTCGAAACCGGACAAGACGTTTTTGCGCGACGTGATCGAATTTCGCGGCCTGATCGAACCGGCGGCGTGCGCACTCGCCGCCACGCGCGCGAGCGCGGCGGACATTGCGGGCATTCGCGAGGCGTTCGAGGTCCTGCGCCAGACGAGCACCGACGATCCGAATTTCCAGACTGCCGACGCTCTTCTGCACACGCGCATCCTCGCGGCGAGCGGGAATCAGTTTTATCAGCAGATGGCGGCGATCATTCGCGGCGCACTCTCGCTCGTGAATCCGATTCTCAACACGCGTGACGGCGGCTGGAACAATGTCGTAGCGGCGCATGGGCGCATCGTCGAGGCAATCGAGCGGCGTGCGCCGAAAGAGGCCGAAGCGGCCGCGCTCGCGATGATCGAATACACCGCCGACGAACTCACTCGCGCGCTCGCGCCCGAGGCGTTGGAGCAGCGCTAAGGCCGTTGGCAGCGTCGATTCGCTCACATCAATGCGCTTGCTGCGCGCGGATTGATGCGAGCGCATTGCGGCGCGCTGCGCGGGCCGGTATCGTGCGTGTCTTTGGGTGCGCCGCGTGTGTCGTACGTTACGTACACCGCGCGGCGGCCCTCGACTTCACAGCCGGAGCACGCAGCACATGAGCGAAACACAAACGATACGTTGGGGCATCGTCGGCGCGGGCCGCATTGCGCACCGCTTCGCGCAGGGCGTCGCGCACGTCGCGCACGCGCGCGTCGAAGCGGTCTGGTCGCGCCGCGCAACGACTGCTCAGGCGCTTGCCGCCACCTGCGGCGCGAAGGCGTGCGAGAGCGTGGATGCGCTCTTCGCAAGCGGCATCGACGCCGTGTATATCGCCACGATGCAGGATACTCACGCCCACTACGCGATTGCCGCGCTCGAAGCGGGGCTGCCCGTGCTGTGCGAAAAACCCGCCACCGTGAACGGCGCGCAGCTCGAACGTGTGCTCGACGCGGCGCGCCGCGCGCAGCGCCTCTTCATGGAGGCGATGAAACCGCCGTTCTACCCCCTCTATCGAAAGTTGCGCGCGCAACTCGATGCCGATCCCATCGGTCCGGTCGGACTCGTGCGCGCGGGCTGTTCAGTGGCCAGTGTGCCCGCCGACCATCCTTCGCTGTCATTCGAGCAAGCGGGCGGGGCGCTGCTCGATATCGGCGTGTACGAGATGTTTCTCGCGGTCGACTGGCTCGGCGCGCCGCGTGAGGTGCAGACGGTCGGGCGCCTCGGCTCGACAGGCGTGGACACCTTCGCGAGCCTGAACTGCCAGCATGAGCACGGCATTGCGCAGCTGTTCTGCGGGCTCGACCTGCACGGCTATGGCGACGCGCTGCTCGCGGGGCCGCTCGGCAACGTGACGATCCACGCGAACTGGTGGAATCCGGCGCGTGCGACGGTGCGTTATGTGGATGGCCGCGTCGTCGAGCTCGACGAGCCGTTCGAGGGCGGCGGCCTCAACTACGAGACTGCGCACTTCTGCGAATTGCTGCGCGCGGGCGCGCTCGAAAGCCCGGTGATGACGCACGACACTTCGCGCCGCATGCTCGCGATGGCCGACGCCGCGCGCGCGGCGCTCGGACTGCGTTTCCCCTGCGAATGACGCGTCAGGAAGCCGCCTGAAAACAAAACGGCCCGCTCGTGCGGGCCGTGTTTGAAACGCGCCTGGTATCAGTGCCGTGAAGGCAGCGCGAGGCGTTTTTCGTACCAGTGCTGCACCCATTCGAGCACCTGGCAGAGCACCCAGTAAATGGCGGCCGCCGCGAGATAAAGCGGCAGCGGTTGATACGTCGAAGCGATGATTTCCTGCGCACTGCGCAGCAGCTCCGTCACGGTGATGACCGAAACGAGCGACGTGTCCTTGATGAGACTGATGAGGCTGTTCGAGAGACTCGGCACGGCGATGCGAAGCGCCTGCGGCGCGATCACGTAGCGCAGCGTCTGGGTGCGCGAAAGGCCAAGGCTGTAAGCCGCGAGCCACTGCCCGCTGTGTATGCCGAGAATCGCGCCACGCATGCTCTCCGAGAGATACGCCGCCACGTTCGCGGAAAGCGCGATCACGCCCGCGGGCGTCGGGTCGAGCGAAATACCGATGCTCGGCAATCCGTAGTAAATGACGAAGATCTGCACGAGCAGCGGCGTGCCGCGCATCAGGCTCACGTACACACGCGCGATGAACACGAGCGGGCGGCTCGAGCTGATGCCCATGAGTGCGAGCACGGCGCCGCCGATGAGCCCGAAGATCATCGAAAGCACGGCGAACTTGACCGTCAGCACCGCGCCCTGTGCGAGCACCGGCAGCGACTGGATGATGAGCGTATAGATGGGCATGGGCGTAGGTAACGAGGTGGAGTGGCGCGTTTTGCAATGGACGCACATGTGCGAAGGGCGGCATCGTGCGATGCCGCCCTTCGCGTCAGCCGGACTGAGCGTCCCTCAGGATCATTGCGTGATCGGCTTGGTCACGTCGATGCCGAACCACTTGTCCGAGATCTTCGTGAAAGTGCCGTCGGCTTCGAGCTGCGTCATCGCGTCGTCGATCGCCTTGGCGAACTTCGGATTGCCCTTCTTGAACGGGATAGCCGACGGGTTGCCGTTGCCGACGATCGCGCCCGTGCGCAGCGGCAGCTGCGAGTTCTTCAGCAGGTAAGCGAGCATCAGGCGGTCGTTGAGCGCCGCGTCGAGACGGTTCGCTGCGAGGTCGCGCAAATACTCGGGCGCGCCCGGATAGGTCTTCACGTCGATGCCCGGCACCGACTTGGCCATGTCCATGTAGTTCGTGCCGAGACCGACGCCGAGCTTCTTGCCCTTCAGGTCTTCGAGCGTCTTGAACTGGCGCGTGTCGTCCTTGCGCTGGATGAGCTGCGCGGCTGAGTACGTGTACGCCGGCGAGAAGTCGAGCACCGCCTTGCGCTGGTCGGTCACGCCGACCTGGTTCACGATCACGTCGAACTTGCCTGCCTGCAGGCCCGCGATGATGCCGCTCCATTCGGTCGTGACGAATTCGGGCTTGAGGCCCATTTTCGCGGCCACAGCCTTGGCGATGTCGACGTCATAGCCGACCAGCTCGCCGCTCGGCGCCTTCGAATTGAACGGGGGGAACGTGCCTTCGAGACCGATGCGCAGCGTGCCGCGCGCCTTGGCCTGATCGAGCAGGTCGTCGGCGTGGGCGCTCGCTGCGACGAACGATGCGCCAACGATTGCAAGTGCAAGGAGTTTTTTCAGCAAACCGGCTTTCATGTTTTCCTCTTGTTCTGCTGCTGCGATTCTAGTGCTAGTGCACAGCGCCTCCGATGCGCCATGACTAGCCTGCCACTATAGCTTCAGGCGCGGCCCGAGGCCAGCGCCCGCGCACATTCGGCGACGAGCGCCGGACCGCGATAGATGAAGCCCGTATAGATCTGCACGAGCGAGGCGCCGGCTGCGATCTTCTCGCGCGCGTCGTCGCCCGAAAAAATGCCGCCCACGCCGATGATCGGCACGTCGCCGCCCAGCTCGGCGCGCAGCTTGCGGATCACGTTGTTCGAGGCGTCGAATACCGGGCGTCCCGAGAGGCCGCCGGTTTCGTTCGCATTCGGCATGCCTTCCACCGCCGTGCGCGAGAGCGTGGTGTTGGTCGCGATCACGCCTTCGATCTTGTGGCGCAGGAGCGTGTCGGCGATTTCCTTGACCTGCTCGTCGTCGAGATCGGGGGCGATCTTGAGCGCGAGCGGCACGAGCTTGCCGTGCATGTCGGCCAGGCGCTGCTGTTTGTCCTTGAGCGCCGCGAGGAGCGCGTCGAGTTCGCCGCCGCCTTGTAGCTGGCGCAGGTTCTTCGTGTTCGGCGACGAGATATTGATCGT
Source organism: Paraburkholderia sp. J8-2 (assembly GCF_905220195.1). Lineage (NCBI taxonomy): Bacteria > Pseudomonadati > Pseudomonadota > Betaproteobacteria > Burkholderiales > Burkholderiaceae > Paraburkholderia > Paraburkholderia sp. J8-2. The sequence continues at coordinate 53,195 of NZ_CAJMZA010000014.1, read as the reverse complement.
CACGTAGCTCGCGAACGGGTAGACGCGCTCGAGGCAGAAGAGATAGTCCTCGGCGGCGCGCTCGATCGGCGTGTCGGCGTTCTTGCCGATGTTCAGGCCGAGGATGCCGCGATAGCGCGCGGCCTGCACGTTCTTCACGAACTGCTCGACGCCGTGATTGTTGAACCCCATGCGATTGATGATGCCCCCCGCCTGCGGCAGCCGGAAAATGCGCGGACGCGGATTGCCGGGCTGCGGGCGCGGCGTGACCGTGCCCACCTCGATGAAGCCGAAGCCGAGCGCGGCGAAACCGTCGATCGCGGCGCCTTCCTTGTCGAGGCCTGCGGCGAGGCCCACAGGATTGCGGAAGGTGAGGCCCATGACGGTGCGCGGCGAATCGGGCACGCGCGGCGCGAGCAGGCCGGCCATGCCGGTGCGGCCCGCGGCGCCGATCATGCGCAGGGAGAGGTGGTGGGCGTCTTCGGCGTCCATGCGAAAGAGCTGGTCGCGGACGAACGGATAAAGGGTGCTGAACACGGGAAGAAGGCGCGGGCGCCGGAAAATGGGAACCCGCTATTTTACCGGCAACGCGAGCCCGGGGCGATGTGCCGGGGGCTCAGGCTTCGGGCGTGAGTGCGGCCCATGCACCGTCGAAGAGGCCTTCGAGCGGCTGGAAGCGCGCCTTGTACGCCATTTTCGGGCTCTCGCGGATCCAGTAGCCGAGGTACACGTAAGGCAGCTGAAGGCTGCGGGCCTGCTCGATCTGCCAGAGGATGTTGTACGTGCCGTAGCTCGTGTGGAGCGAATCGGGGTCGAAGAACGTGTAGACCGAGGAGAGCCCGTCGCCGAGGATGTCGATCATGCTCACCATGCACAGCGTGCCGGGCTCGTCCGGGTGCGCGGGGTTCGGCTCGCGGAATTCGACGAGGCGTGAATTGATCCGGCTTTGCAGCAGGAACTGCTCGTACTGGTCGCGGCTGTCGCGGTCCATGCCGCCGCCCGCGTGGCGCGCCGACTGATAGCGCATGTAGAGCGCGTAGTGCGACTCGTCGTAGTGCAGCGGCGCGACGGTGGCGACGAGCGCGTCATGGCGCTTCCAGGCGCGGCGCTGCGTGCGGTTCGGCGTGAAGCGCTCGACTGGCACACGCACCGGCACGCACGCGCGGCAACCGTCGCAGTAGGGGCGATAGGTGAACACGCCCGAGCGCCGGAAGCCGGCCTTCACGAGATCGGTATAGACGTCGGAGTTGATGAGATGACTGGGCGTTGCCACCTGCGAGCGCGCGATGCGCCCCTCCAGGTAACTGCAGGGGTAGGGCGCCGTTGCATAGAATTGCAGCGCGGAAAGCGGTGAAAGCGGCAGCTCGTTTGGATGCGTCACGTTGGCAGCTCTCGTAGCAGTTCGGATCGTCGCGTGGCGCGCGCGTAAGCCTTGCCAGATCACGCGGCGACGGGTTCTCTATTCAGTCTAACATTGACGCCGAACATGTATCCATCGAATTGCGCTGGCTGTAGCAAGCGCGCACGCGGGCGTCCCGCGCCGCTCATATGCCACTCATTTGCGGCTCGCCGGCCATTCACGCAGCGGGCAGAAACGCGTCGGGCGTGCCTCGACCGCCGAGCAGATCGGCGAGCACGCCTTTGTCGAATTTCCACGGAATGGGCGCGGCGTTCACATGCGTGCGCACATGGGCGATGAATGCCTTGCGCGAGATTTCGCGCCCGCCGAGCGAGGCGAGATGCGCGGTGTTCTGCTGGCAATCGATCAATTCGACGCCGTGGCGGCGCAGATGCGCGACGAGCGCCGCGAGCGCGATCTTCGAGGCGTCGGTGACGGAGGCGAACATCGATTCGCCGAAGAACATCGTGCCGAGCGCCACGCCGTAGAGCCCGCCCACGCGCTCGCCGCCGAACCAGGCTTCGATGCTGTGCGCATCGCCGATGCGGTGCAGGGTGGAGTAGGCGTCGATGACGTCGCCTGTGATCCAGGTGCCGCGCTGGCCGTGCCGCGGCGCATTCGCGCACGCACGCATGACCGCTGCGAAATTGTTGTCGACGCGAATTTCCCACGTGTCCTCACGCAGCACGCGCTTGAGCGTCTTCTTCAACGAAGGCGAGACCTTGAACTCGTCGGGACGCAGGATCATGCGCGGGTCGGGGCTCCACCAGAGCACCGGCTGGCCGTCGGAATACCACGGGAAGATGCCGCGCCGGTAGGCGTCGATGAGGCGCGAGGGCAGCAGATCGGCGCTGGCGGCGAGCAGGCCCGGCGCGCCGCTCGACGCGCCGAGCGCGCGCTCGACGGCGGGAAACGGTTCGTCGGGCGAAAGCCAGGGGACCATCGTCGCGGGCGCAGTCGGAAGAACAGTCAGCCGTCGCGCAGCGAGCGCAGGACGTCGCCGGTGTGCAGCCCGAAGCTGCCGGACTGGCGATCGGCGAAGAAACAGCGCAGCGTCTGCCCGACCGTTGGGAACGCAATCTCGTCCCAGGGAATCTCGTGCTCTTCGAATAGCCGCACTTCGAGGCTTTCTTCACCGGCTGCGATATCGAGGTCGAGCAGGCGCGCGAGATAGAACAGATGCACCTGGTGCACGCGCGGCACGTTCAGGAGTGAAAAGAGGTTCTGCACCTCGACGCGCGCGCCGGCTTCTTCCAGCGTTTCGCGCGCCGCGGCTTCGGCGGTCGTCTCGCCCATCTCCATGAAGCCGGCGGGCAGCGTCCAGTAGCCGTAGCGCGGTTCGATGGCGCGGCGGCACAACAGCACCTTGTCTTCCCAGACCGGAACCGTGCCGACCACGTTGCGCGGATTCTGATAGTGAATGGTGCCGCAGTGTGAGCAGACGTAGCGTTCGCGATTGTCGCCGGGCGGAATGAGCAGGCTGACCGCCTGACCGCAAGTCGAGCAGAATTTCATGGGCACGATAGGGGGATGGGTGATGCGAGTTTATCACCGCTCAGATCGTCGCTCATGTGCTCGCAGGGAAATGGCAAGAATGCCACCTCGTGAGGATCGCGCTTTGGAGTGCGCGCCTTGAAGGTCGCGCTGCGAAGGTGGTAAACGGAAAAAGGGTTACAGGCCGATGACCTGTAACCCTTTCGAATTCTGCTGGTTGCGGGGGTAGGATTTGAACCTACGACCTTCGGGTTATGAGCCCGACGAGCTGCCAGACTGCTCCACCCCGCGTCCGTCGAAGAAAAGATTATATGACAGTTCGCGCCGCGTTGCAACAACAAATGACGGTCGCCTTTCCACGCGTTTGCAAAATGTTTGCGGGGCGCACGTGCCATGGCTTGCGAGGCCGTCAGGATAGAATCGGGGCTCGGTCGGCGCAACGTTCACGCTGCGCCCTGGTTCTTCATGCGCACCGCGCTTCACACGCTTCTTCCATGGACATTCCCCTCGACCTGCAATCGATAGCCGCGCAGGAGCACGCGCTGGTGTTTCCCCGTTTCGACGCCGATCGCGCCTGGCAGCTCGGCTCGCATCTGCATGAACTTGCGCGTGCACGCGCGGTGCCCGTCGCCATCGACGTGCGCACGTTCGGCCAGCAGCTCTTTTTCTGCGCGCTCGACGGCGCCACGCCCGACAACGCCGACTGGGTGCGCCGCAAGTCGCGCGTGGTCGAGCACTTTCGGCGCAGCTCCTATGCGATCGGCTTGCGCATGCAGCAAACCGGCACGACGCTCGCCGACAAGCACGGCTTGCCCATCACCGATTTCGCACCGCATGGCGGCTCGTTCCCGCTAACGGTCGCGGGCGCGGGCGTGATCGGCTCGGTCACCGTCTCGGGGCTGCCACAGCGCGCCGATCATGAACTGGTGGTCGAGGCGCTTTGTGCGCAACTCGACGTCGACTATGCGCAACTCGCGCTCGCGAAGGTCTAAAACGATGCGCTTTCCCGCACTCTCAGCCTGGACCTGGCTCGTCATCGCGATCGTCGCGGAAGTCATCGCCACTTCTGCACTGCGCGCTTCGGATGGTTTCACGCGGCTCGTGCCCTCGGCGATCGTCGTGGTGGGGTATGGCATCGCGTTCTATGGGCTCTCGCTCACCTTGCGCAGTTTGCCCGTCGGCATCGTCTACGCGGTGTGGTCGGGCGTGGGCATCGTGCTCATCACGCTGGTGGCGATGGCGCTCTATCGGCAGGTGCCCGATCTGCCGGCCGTGCTCGGGCTCGGCCTCATCGTGGCCGGCGTGGTCGTGCTGAATCTGTTCTCGAAGATGCAGGCGCACTGAAAGCTGACGCTGCTGCGGCCACATTCGCGCCAGACATCGCGTCTCGCGCGTAGTATGGCAGGTTACCGCCGCGCACCGCGTGGTCCCGCGGCGGCAGTGCTTTCTGCTGGTTTTCCCCATTGGGGCTGGACATGATCATTCGTTTTCCCGCCGACGCGCCGCTCTATCGCGACGCCAATCTGACCGTGGTCTTCCCCGCACTCGTCGACGGCACACGCGTACCGTGCGCGATTTCCGTCGAGGCGCTCGAGGACCATTTCGGCGCGCTGCCGGCGAGCCGCGACGCGTCGATGCAGGCGTTCGACGCGGGTCGTCCGCGCATCGAGGCCGTGGCACGCGCCCATCTCGAACTCAGCAATGGCACGCCGGTGCTGCTCAAGAGCGGACACTTTCCGCCCGGACGCCTGGATTCGTAGTGCAGGGCGCGCCCGCCCGGGCGTCACAGGACATTTCGGTTACGGCAACCGCCAGGCGTCGTCATGGGAATCGTCGAACGCAAGCATCGCGAACTGCCAGCCAGGCAAGCAGCGCGCGCGCACGACCGGCGCGAGCGCATTCTCGATGCTGCGCGCCGCATCGTCATGCGCGAAGGCCTCGCCGCGCTCTCGATGCGCAAGATCGCCGACGCGATCGGATATTCGCCAGCGTCCCTCTACCTGCATTTCTCGGGCCGCGATGAGATTGCCGAGGCGCTCGGTCAAGAGGGTTGCGCGCAACTGCTTGCGCAGCTCGAACCACTCACGCTGATCGCCGACGCGCGCGAGCGGCTTCATGCGCTCGCACACGCCTACGTGGCTTATGGCTGCGACCATCCGCAGACTTACGAACTCATCTTCGTGGCGCGCAAGCCGCGCCCGGCGCATGCGGAGCCGGCCGCGCGCCGTCAGAACGACGCGCCTGTTGCGGTTGATGAACCTGACACAGACGCCGCGCCGGCCTGCGGCGCGCAGCTCTTTGCCGCTACGCTCTCCGCACTCGCACCGGCGAGCGGGGCGCGTGTCGACAGCGCCGTGCTCGCGCAGTCGCTTTGGGCAACGCTGCACGGCGTGGTGATGCTCACGCTCGCACGCGCCGGCTTTCAGCACGCCGCACCCGGTCCGTTGATCGACGCCACGCTCGATGCCTGGTTCGGCACGCGCGCCGCCGCGGCTACGCCGTCAACCGCGCCAGCGCCTCGGGTGGCGACGTGATAGCCTCAAGCAGTCTGTGACCGCACCTCACGCGATCTGAAGATGCCGCTCATCGTTCCGCCTTGCCAATCGCCATGTCACACGAAGCCAACGCAAGCCCGACCGCAACCGATACCGACGCGCACGTGGTGACACGCGTAGCGAACCGTATCGGCTTTATCGAACTCGAACGCCCGCAGGCGCTCAATGCGCTCACCACTGGCATGGTCCGCACAATGCACGCGGCGCTCGATCGCTGGCGCGACGACCCGGACGTGCTCGCAGTGATCGTGCGCACGCGCCACGCGCGCGCGTTCTGCGCCGGCGGTGACATTCGATTCCTGTACGAGTCGTACCGCGCGGGCGATCAGGCGGCGCTCGACACGTTTTTCTCCGACGAATATCGCCTGAATCACGCCATCTTCACGTTTCCGAAACCGTATATCGCGCTGCTCAACGGTGTGGTCATGGGCGGTGGCATGGGCATCTCGCAGGGCGCGCATCGCACGGGCGGCCTGCGGCTCGTGGGGTCGAGCACGCGCATGGCGATGCCGGAGACGCGCATTGGCCTCTTTCCCGATGTCGGCATGGGCTGGTTCCTTGCGCGCACGCCTGGCGCGATTGGCCGGTATCTTGCGGTGACCGGCGAGACGCTCGACCAGGCGAGCGGGGTCTATGCGGGCCTCGCCGACGCGTCGCTCGACGAGGCCGCGTGGCCCGCGCTGCTCGATGCGGTCGAGAGCGAGCCGTTCGCAAGCGGCGCGGAAGTGGTCGCGCATTTCCGACAGGCGGCGCTGCCCGCGGCCGAGTTGCAGCGCCTCGCCGAAGGTTCGTCGCTGGCGGCGGTTCGCGACTGGATCGACCGGCATTTCTCGCTTGCCGATGTGCCAGCCATGCTGGCTTCGCTCGCAGCCGCGCAGCGCACGGGCGAAGGTGCGCAAGCCGAATGGGCAGGGCAGATGGTGGAGGTGCTGCGCGAGCGCTCGCCGCTTTCAATGGCGGTGTCGCTAGAAGTCGTGTCGCGCGCGGAAGGCACGATGGCCGACTGCCTGCGCCGCGACCTCGATCTCACGCGCTCGAGCTTCGCGATCGGCGACGTCATGGAGGGCATACGCGCACGCATTATCGACAAGGACAATCATCCGCAGTGGCGCTTTGCGAATATCGAGGATGTGCGCCGCGAAGACGTCGAGCGGATGTTCGAGAGTCCCTGGAGTCCGGGGGACCATCCGCTGCGCGAACTGATGGGTTGAGCTGGCTGGCGCGGGAGCAGGGGAGGAAAGCGGGAGGGAAAAGCGCGGCGGTCAAACACGGGCCGCGCATCGTGCACGGCCCGCAGGCGGGGTCAGTCTTCGGCAGTTTCGCTCATGAACGCGCGCATGAAAACGAGCGCGCCCCAGCCCCACATCGCATTCGAGGCGAAGCCCGTGGCCAGCCGCGGCAGCATGTTGCCGCTCGGCCAGATGCCGCGCAGCGGATCGACGACGAACACCATTGCCGCGGTGAGCACGATGCCGCCGAACACGAACGCCTGAACCCACGGCGCGGGCCGCGCAGGCGACACGCGCAGCAGCCACGCCATCAGAATGGCCCAGACGGCGCTCCAGATCGCGTTCACGAGGAACTCGGGCAGCCCGAGCGGCAGGAACGGGTCCGTCGAAAATCCGGCCGCGTTGGTAACCTGCGCGGCATGCAGGAGCGCGAGCGTCGCCTCGCGAAAGAAGAGCGACGCCAGAAAGCCGGAGACGAACGGCAGAATCAGTTTTTGCATGAAATCGTGCGAGAGCTTGCTTGGCCTCACCGCGCAATGAGCCTGATGGAGCGTTCTCGCGCGCAGCGTGCCGGTGTTTTTGTGGGTGCGTGCGCCATTATATCGGCGCGCGGTGCGCGCGAGGCGCGCCGTATGCTAAAGCGTCGGGCAAAGCACGAAAGTGGAAAACCTAAGCTCAAAAAAATCGTTCTAAAGGGCGAGGGCCGTCCCTAGACTGGTTCCCCATGAAGACGGCGCCGCCGTCGCCGGGCGCCGCGCGTGGCGTACCGCGAACGCGCCGGCGCAATCCGTCAGCTGTCGAATCCTTTCAATTGAGCCATGAGCGGCGCATTCGTTTGCGCGGCGCGCCCGCGCGCGTCTGCAGCATGTTGCGCGCCATGTTTCGAAATTCCTGGCAGGAGCCACGCATGAATGTTTTCTGGTTCATTCCGACCCACGGCGACAGCCGCTATCTGGGCACGACCCAGGGCGCGCGCGCGGCCGATCTCGCGTACTTCCAGCAGATCGCCGTGGCCGCCGATACGCTCGGCTACGAGGGCGTCCTGCTGCCCACGGGGCGCTCGTGCGAGGACGCATGGGTCGTGGCGTCGAGCCTCATCGCCGCGACGCGGCGCCTGAAGTTTCTCGTGGCGATCCGCCCGGGTCTTTCGTCGCCGGCGCTTTCCGCGCGCATGGCCGCCACGTTCGACCGGCTCTCCAATGGCCGTCTGCTCATCAATGTCGTGACGGGCGGCGACACGGCCGAACTGGAAGGCGATGGCCTTTTCGTCGATCACGACACCCGCTACGAAATTACCGACGAGTTCCTGCATATCTGGCGCCAGCTGCTCGCGGCATCGCACACGAACGAGGCGATCGACTTCGAAGGGCAGCATCTGCGCTCGGTCGGCGGCAAGGTCCTGTACCCGCCGGTGCAGCATCCGCATCCGCCGCTGTGGTTCGGCGGCTCTTCGCCGGCTGCGCACGCCATGGCGGGCGCGCACATCGACACGTATCTGACGTGGGGCGAGCCGCCCGAAGCCGTCGCGCGCAAGATCGCCGACATTCGTGCGCGCGCGGCCGAGCATGGGCGCACGATCCGCTTCGGCATCCGCCTGCATGTGATCGTGCGCGAGACCGAAGAGGAAGCGTGGGCCGCAGCCGACAAGCTCATCAGCCACCTCGACGACGAGACGGTTGCGCGCGCTCAGGCTGCGTTTGCGAAGATGGACTCGGAAGGGCAGCGCCGCATGGCTGCGCTGCACGGCGGCAAGCGCGGCACGCGCAAGGACCTCGAGGTGTATCCGAACCTGTGGGCGGGTGTGGGTCTCGTGCGTGGTGGCGCGGGCACGGCGCTCGTCGGCAATCCTGAACAGGTGGCGGCGCTCATGAAGGAATATGCGGCGCTTGGCATCGAGACCTTCATTTTGTCCGGCTATCCGCATCTGGAGGAATCCTATCGTTTTGCGGAGCTTGTATTCCCGCTGCTGCCGGGGCACGCGGCGAAGGGCGCGGGCGGCCCGCTTTCGGGGCCGTTCGGCGAAGTGGTCGGCAATCACTATCTGCCGAAGGTGAGCCAGAGCTGAGGCACTGGACAAACGCAGCAATCGTGGAGAATGCAACGATGACGCAATCCGTAGTAACGGCCGCGCCCACCCGCGGTCCCGCAAGCCCCGGCGGCGCACTGCGCGGTATGCGGGCATTTGTGCCGGCGAGCCGGCGGCGGATCGCGCCTTGGCTCGTGCCGCTGGCGGTGCTGGTGATCTGGGAGGTCGCCGCCAAAAGCGGCGCGCTCTCGACGCGTGTGCTGCCCGAACCGCTCGCCGTGCTGCGGGCCGCCTGGTCGCTGATCGAGTCGGGCGAGATGTGGGCCGACGTGCGCGTGAGCACCTGGCGCGCGCTTTCGGGGTTCGCGATCGGTGGCGGCATCGGGCTCGTGCTTGGACTGGCTACGGGACTTTTCAAGCCCGTTGAAACCGCGCTCGACTCGACCGTGCAGATGGTCCGCAATATTCCGGCGCTCGCCATGATTCCGCTCGTGATCTTGTGGTTCGGCATTGGCGAGGAAGCAAAGGTCTTTCTCGTGGCGCTGGGCGTGTTCTTCCCGGTGTACGTGAATACGTTCCACGGCATCCGCTCGGTAGACGCCAATCTCGTCGAGATGGCGCGCAGCTACGGGCTCAAGGGTTTCGCGCTCTATCGCGAAGTGATATTGCCGGGGGCGTTGCCGTCGATTCTTGTTGGCGTGCGCTTCGCGCTCGGCTTGATGTGGGTAACGCTGATCGTGGCCGAAACGATCTCCGCGCAATCGGGCATCGGATACATGACGATGAATGCGCGCGAATTCCTGCAAACCGACGTAGTGGTGGTCGGCATCCTGCTATACGCGGCGCTCGGCAAACTCGCTGATTGGCTGGCGAAGTGGCTCGAGCGCGTGGCGCTGCGGTGGCATCCCGCCTATCAACAGGAGAACGAAGCATGAGCGTGAGCCAGTTGGCATCGAACTACGGTGCAGGGCGGGACGGCTTTGAACGCGAGCCGGCGCGCGAACGCAACGGCCGTGCGCAGGTCGCCCGCGAAGGCGTGGCATTGCGCACGAATACGCAGGGAGCGGACGCCGCAGTTGCACTGCGCGGCGTGGGAAAACGCTACGGCGAGCGCACCGTGCTGAGCGGCTTTGACCTTTCGATCGAGCGCGGCAGCTTTGTTTCCATCGTCGGACGCAGCGGTTGCGGCAAGTCCACGCTGCTGCGTCTGATCGCAGGTCTCGAAGCGCCGGACGAGGGCGAGGTGCAACGGCGCGGCGCGGGTGGCGCGCCGCTCGACACGCGCATCATGTTCCAGGACGCACGCCTGCTGCCGTGGAAAACCGTGTTGCAGAACGTGATGCTCGGCCTCGGGCGAAGTGCGCGCGACGACGCCCGCGCTGTGCTCGACGAGGTGGGCCTGCTTGCGCGCGCCGACGAGTGGCCCGCGCGACTCTCGGGCGGCCAGCGGCAGCGCGTGGCGCTTGCCCGCGCGCTGGTGCATCGTCCGAGCCTGTTGCTGCTAGACGAGCCGCTCGGTGCGCTCGACGCGCTCACGCGTATCGAGATGCATGCATTGATCGAGCGCTTGTGGCGCGAGCACCGCTTCACCGCGCTGCTGGTGACGCATGACGTGCACGAAGCCGTCGCGCTGGGCGACCGCATTCTGCTCGTCGAGGCGGGGCGTATCGCGCTCGATCAGACCGTGCCGCTCGAACGCCCGCGTGCGCGAGTGGACGCGCGCTTCGCTGCGCTCGAGGAGAGCGTTCTGCAGCGCGTGCTCGGCCACGGCGCGCAGCCAGCCACCGGGCGGCCTTCGGGCGCGGCGGCTTGAATCGTTTATCAGGATTCCTCTTTTTATACTCGAACTCCCGGAGCCTAACTTATGAGCATTACCGCCATCAACGTGCGCAACCAGTTTCGCGGCAAGATCAAGGAGATCATTCGCGGGCCCGTCGTTTCGGAAGTCGATGTCGACACGGCGTTCGGCATCGTGACTTCGGTGATTACCACGCGCTCGATCGACGAACTCGAGTTGAAAGTAGGATCGGAAGTGGTCGCGCTGGTGAAGTCCACGGAGGTGTCGATCGCGCGCCTGTGAAACGGATCGCGCGTCGGGCCCGCCTGCGAGCCGCACAGGGGCGAAGTGCTAGCATGAACCGTCACCAGAAGACGGAGAGGCGATCATGGAGCCGAAGGGCAACGACATGGGCGACTACCAGGAGCGCTACAAGGACTACGACATCGAAGTCGCGGTCGAGCAGGTGCTCACGGGTGTGAAGGCGCACTTTCGCGTGCTGAAGGACGATACCGTTGTAGAGGACTGGCAGCTCGTGCATATCACGCGACTCTGGTCCACTGAGCACGCGGCGGCCCAGGCGGGCTTCGACGCCGCGCGCGCGTGGATCGATGCGCGCGGCGCGCAAGCTGGCTAGCGTTTGCCTTGCGAGCCCGAGGCAGGCGACTGGCTGGCCCGGCGCTCGGCAGCGGCGAACATGTCGCGGAGTTGCTGGCGCTCGGCGCCGCTCAGATGTGCTGCGGCGGCCGGCACGGTGAGCACGAGGTGCAGCGTGAGGATGCCGCGCGTGCCGTTGCGGTCCGCGAGCCCCTGGCCGGGCAGACGGATTGCCGTGCGCGCATTTGCGTTCGCTGGAATCTTCACCTCGAACGTGCGGCCGAGGACCTTCGCCTGGAGGCCGCCGCCCAGCATGGCACTCACGAAGTCGATCTGCAGGTCGCAGGCAAGGTCGAGCCCGTTGCGCGTGAAGCCCGGGGCGCAAACGATGGAAACGGAAAACGTGGCGTCGCCGGGCGGCCCGCCATTCACGCCGGGATGGCCGCCGCCTGGCACCACCAGACGCTGACCGTCCCATGCTCCGCGAGGAATCTCGACAGCTTGCGACTTGCGCCACGTTTTCACGCCTGTGCCGTGACACTGCTCGCAAAGCGCGCCGCGATCTTCCTGCTCACACGCCGGACAGGGACCTTTGACAGGGTAGTGGGCTTGAACGCCGCCGCCGTCGAGTGCGACTTCGAGCGGCACGAATAGCTCGACGAGACAGTTCGCGCCGCGCATGGGCGGCGTCGCACGGCGGTGTCGCGGCGATGCTTCTCCGGTGCGGGTTTTGCTGGCCGGGTTTGCGGCACCAGTTGTCCTGTCTGTTGGCGCGACGCGCCTGCCGCTCAGAATCTCGAAGGCTTCCTGAATGAGCTTGAACACCGGCTCGACCGTCGCCTCGCGTCCCTTGTTGCGGTCGGGGTGGTACTTCGCGCGCAAATGACGGTACGCGCGCTTGATCTCCGCCGGCGACGCAGTCTCCGGCAGCTGCAGCCGCCTGTAATATTCCTCGAAGCTCAAGGGCGTTCCCGGGTGTCTCTCGTGCACAGACGCAAAAAAGCCCGCAACCAGTGCGGGCTCATTTGTTCACTGCTGAATTCTTTGGGGGGCTGATGGGACTCGAACCCACGACAACAGGATTCAGAATCGAGTCGCCGAACAGCCAATTCAGGTTAAAAATCCAAGCCCTAGGATTTCAATTTCGGAATATATCGCACTTTGTCGACCCAACACTGGCGCGCGTTTGCAGCGACGTGTTCCGAAATTCCGATGCATTTTAGCCGGCATCGTAGATGTAGCGCCAGCGCTACAGCTTCGAGAAAAGCTGCGGAAGCTGTCCGATGCGCAGCTCAGCATGACGCCTCGTTGTACTGGCGTCTTTCGCTGTGTTCAGGCGGGAGGGCCTACCGGGATGAGATAGACGACAGTCTGGCCAGCAGGCAGGGCAAGCGCTTGCGCGGCGTTGTACCCGTCGACGGACCCAACGGGCACGGCGGCAAGCTTAAGGACGGCGGCCTGAAGCAGCATGTTCTGGACGGCATGCGCGGCCTCTTGCCGGGAGTAGGGAAGGTCCCGGGCGCCATACCGCTGGGAAAGCCGACTGGGGTCGGCGGCCACCGCGATGACGAGCGGCGCTGCCCCGACAGACGCTTGCCCGAGTGCAACGGCTTTCAACTTGGGTCGCAGGTCGGGCGTGGTGCGCGTCTCGGCCCGGTGGCCCTGTGGCAGGTAGTGCATGACCTCAGTGGCGCTCACCGCGTAGAGCTCAAGCGCGTACAAAGCGCCTGCCGAAGGAGACGCACGCTTGCCGTCTGGGCTGGTGATGCCCTGTCCGGCCCACAGCAACTGGCCGACCGTCTCGACTGGCAACGGGTCTGTGCCGAAGATGCGCACGGATCTGCGTCGCGAAATGGCTTCTTCCAGGGAAACGGTGCCCGCGAAGGTGGGCTTGGGCAGTGCGATTTCATTGGTGTATTTAGCCTGGCTCGCCTGCGCGTGGCGGGTTCCCCCCTCAACGAGCGCCCCCGCGGCTACCAGAGCCAAAAGTTCACGGCGGTGCATGGTGCCTCCACGAGAGAATGAACAGACTCGTTGGCGGACCGCACAACCGGATGAAAGTCTGAAAGCCGAGGTGCCGCTGCAAGGCGAGTCGCGAAGTTCGGCTTGGCGCTGAGCGCTCCGCCAATGGGTTGACCAGCTTTGTCTCTTTCTGTGCGAGACAAGTCGACATTTCGTCAGACGAGGTGAAGCTTAGCTGCCGTGGAAGCCTAATCCAAGGTTTGCTTATCTCGCGCCAGCCACCGCAAGGACGGATTTCGAATCCGCTTGGCTCGCTTTTGCCCGCGGTTTTAGGCGAATGCCTGGAGGTTCGGCCCATTGTCATATTTCGTTGCTGTGGTGTCGGTGCTGAGTCCCGGCTTCACGTCGCGGAACGAGAGCGTCGGCCATGCTACTATTTCCTTTCAATTTGAAAGGAGACTGCTGATGGGTTGGAACATGCGCTTTGCCGACTACCGTGGTTATGACCTTCATTCGGAAACCATTGAGTGCCCCAATGAAATGTGGGTTTGGCGCGCGAAAGTGAGCAGGGGCACAGAACGCGACATTGCTTCGACGCAAGACCTGGAGACGGGCCACAGGACTCGGGACGATGCGGAAAGCGCCGGGTTCGCTTGGGGGCGCGCGAAGGTCGATGAAATCTTGATGGGCTAGGCGCGTCGCGCTCATTGGCTGCCTCTAGCGCGCTCCGCGTCGCTAGCCCTTTGCACAGGTTTGTCCACCGTTTCTGTGGACAACCGTGCGACCGCATCTGTGGATAAGCCCACGGCGGTTTCCAAACCTGTTCGCTCGCTGGGTCGCAGCAGGGGGCCACGGGAGCGGCGTGACAGGCGCACGCCTCTTTCGTGGGCGGCCAGTATGGGCTGCGCCTTTTGCTGTCGATGCCGACGTTCTGGCCGACGTTCGTGCTGTCGGCGCTGGTGAACGGGAAGCGCGTGAACACGTTTGGGTTGAGCGTGCGCAGGTCGTGGAGCTTGCAGACGGGGCGTCCGCTGCGATCGCATACGACGCCCACCACCTCGGCCATGCGCCGATGCCACAGGTCCGTGCCGACTGCGGCGTATTCTCCGGGGCTGCCAAGGCAGACGCTCGGTCACGCCAGGGCTAGACGTTCCAGGCGGCTGAGTGATTCGTGCAGGTGCCAGACCGGCGTGCCGACCCACGGAAGCGCCACGGCCATTCCTCGATCAGCACGTCAAGCGGGCATGAAAGTCGTCGGCGATCGCTTCGTGGGAAGGAGCATTCATTAACCCGCGTGGCCGTTACGATGTGCTCGACGTGCACCAAGGCCTCCAGTGGTGGGCGCCATAGGGATCCGAGGATGAATTGAACGCTGCCTCTAGGTTTCGGGTGCGGTTTTGTTGCCGGTCTGTGGTTAACTCCTTGCGGATTTCACTCGAAAAGCAGGCACGACAAGCGATGTCGGCCGGATAGTCAGAAGAAACTTTGCCAATCGCCGGGGACAGACAATGGATACAAGGGATAAGGTGGGAGCCGCCCACGAGGCGTGGGTTATCGCTCGCGAAAAGGTTGCCAGAGAACTCCCGCGCCTGATCCTTGAATTGCCAGACGACGATTTAATACGCGCTCTGATTGCTGAGGAAGTCGCCGCGCATAGAGACTTCCTTGTCATTCGCGCTAGCGTAGGCTGCGCTCCCTAAGCGATGGTCGTCGTGCTGCTCGACTACGGGTTGGGGCAGCACTGTGCCAGACTCAATCGCTCAAAGCCTTATGCTGCGGGTGGCGGAAAGAGGGGCTTGGCGCGCCTCATCCAAAGAACCGGCGTCATCAGCCAATCGAAAGTCGGCTTTACCCGTTTTTCATTTTCTTCCCCGCGATTTGCGAGCTCGAATTCACAAGCGCAAATGCAAAAAAGCCCGCATAAAGCGGGCTTCATTTTGCATCGCATCTTCCAGAATCTGGAATGACATCTTCCAAAAATTCAGTTTCTGCGCTGCGAGCACTTATAAGTGCTTGAATTCTTTGGGGTGGCTGATGGGACTCGAACCCACGACAACAGGAATCACAATCCTGGACTCTACCAACTGAGCTACAGCCACCGCTGTTTTTTCTCAATCAGCGCTGCTTTGGAAGCGGCGTCAATCAAGAAGCAAGATTATATACACACCAAAGCAGACTTGCCTAGCCCTTTATTCAAGAATTTCATCCGCAACGCGCAAATATTCTCGCGCCTCGTCGAAGATCGCGAGATCTGCCTTCGCGAGCTTGCGGTTGTCCGAGAGGATGCGGCGCCATCCGCGCGCGCCGGCCACGCCGCGATAGAGACCCAGCGCATGGCGCACGATCGAGCCGAGGTAAGTGCCGCGCGCGATCTCGCTTGCGCAGTACTCGATGAGCTTCGCTTCCACTTCCTCGCGCGTGAGCGCGGCTTCGGTTGCGCCATAGAAGCGCGCATCGACGTCGGCGAGCACATAGGGGTTGTGATAAGCCTCGCGGCCGAGCATCACGCCATCGACATGCTGTAAGTGCTGCTCGACTTCGTCGAGCGTTTTGATGCCGCCGTTGATGATGATTTCGAGCTGCGGGAAGTCGCGCTTGAGCCGGTACGCGTAGTCGTACTTGAGCGGCGGGATCTCGCGATTTTCCTTCGGGCTCAAGCCCTTCAGAATCGCGTTGCGCGCGTGGACGATGAAAACGTCGCAGCCCGCTTCGGCAATCGTACCGACAAAGTCGCGCACGAACGCATAGTCCTCGACCGCATCCACGCCAATGCGGTGCTTGACCGTCACGGGCACGGAGACGACGTCGCGCATCGCCTTCACGCAGTCCGCCACGAGTCGCGGTTCGTTCATCAGGCACGCGCCGAATGCGCCGCGCTGCACGCGCTCGGACGGGCAGCCGCAGTTCAGGTTGATTTCGTCGTAACCCCACTGTTCGCCGAGCTTCGCGGCGCGCGCGAGGTCGTCGGGTTCGCTGCCGCCCAGCTGGAGCGCGACCGGCGCTTCAGCCGGCGTGAACGCGAGATGGCGCGGCACGTCGCCGTGGAGAAGGGCGCCCGTCGTCACCATCTCCGTATACAGCCACGCGTGCCTGGAGATGAAGCGATGCAGCGAGCGGCAGTGGCGATCGGTCCAGTCCATCATCGGCGCGACGGACACGCGGCGGGGGCTGGCTTGACGGTTGGCGGACATGGCGATTGGAAACCGGTGAGTAACGGCTGGCGTGGATCAACCTTGCATTTTAACGCATACGGGCGCGGCTCTTCGTACCCTTTGCGCACTGCGCCAATTTGCCAAATGCCCATGCAGGAAGCGCGCCTGATGGCCATTTTCGGCCGAAAAACCCTACTTCAATTATGTAATTCCCAAGCAATTTGCTGCGTCGCGCAAATTTTTTTGAGCGTGTTTTTAGGGTCTGTTCGTCGCTCAGCCTTGTCAGAATTGCCTGACGCGATTGTTGTGGAATGGAGAATAGTAAATTCGGATTATCGCGATTATTTTCTGATAGTAGGTGTATACACTGAGTTTCGTTGACGCAGCTCGTGGGCACTGACCTCCCAGGCGCGGCGCCTTCCCGATCCGCAATTGAACCTGATATTGGAGTCCACCATGAAGACCAAACTCATCGCAGCGCTGCTGGTCGCAGCTACCGCTTCTGTTGCCGCTCCGGCGTTCGCCAGCGGCTATGGTCCGGCACCGTTCTATCGCCCGGACGTTGGCGCGCCGGCTTCGCAGCGTGGCCAGAGCGTTCAGACCGTGGCCGCCGAGCGCGTCCAGGAACAAGGCGCCCAAACGGCATACGGCGGCGTCGCCGGTTCGGCTTCGCAGTCGGGCAGCCACGCGAAGGCCACGGGCCCGCAATCGGTCTTCTTCGGCCAGTAAGCCGCACTGAAGTTGCCGAGCCGCTCGCCAGTCGGGCGGCCTGAAGAAGCCGGATGTCGTTTCGACGTCCGGCTTTTTTGCTTTTCAGGCGAGCGCCTTCTCAGGAGGCGCCGCGAACACGCTGGTCGATGGCCTCGCGAATGCGGTCGAAAGCGGCGTCGAAGGCGTTGTCCTGGTTCGGGAAGCGGCCGGCCGCAGCACATTCAGCGGATTCTGGCCGCATTCAGCATTCCCTGAAAAAATTCTCGCGGCGTGATAGCGTCAGCGTTTCCCCAACCGAACTGACGGACAACGTTTCCATGGAATACCGCACACTCGGCGATACCGACGTCAAGGTGAGCCTGATCGGGCTCGGCACGATGACGTGGGGCGAGCAGAACACGGAGCGCGAGGCGCACGAACAGATCGACTACGCGCTCGACCAGGGCGTCACGCTGATCGACGCGGCTGAAATGTACCCCGTGCCGCCGCGCCCGGAGACGCAAGGGCAGACCGAGCGTTTCATCGGGACCTGGCTCGCGCAGCATCGCGCGGCACGCGAGCGCATCGTGCTCGCCACCAAAATTGCGGGCCCGGCTCGCCAGCCGCACAATCCGCAGCACATTCGCGGGCCGCAGAACCAGTTCGACCGCAAGAATCTGACCGAAGCGCTCGACGGCAGCCTGAAGCGCCTGCAGACCGATTACGTCGATCTGTATCAGCTGCACTGGCCCGACCGCAGCACGATGACGTTCGGCCGCAACATGTACCCGTATCTCGACGACGCGTACACGGTGCCGATCGAGGAAACGCTCAGCGTGCTCGCCGATTTCGTGAAGGCCGGGAAGGTCCGCCATATCGGCGTGTCGAACGAAACGCCGTGGGGTGTTGCGCAGTTCCTGCGCGCCTCCGAAAAGCTGGGGCTGCCGCGCATCGTCAGCATTCAGAATCCGTATAGCCTGCTCAATCGCACGTTCGAAAGCGGCCTGTCCGAATTCGCACATCGCGAAGGCGTGGGCCTGCTCGCGTATTCGCCGCTCGCGTTTGGCTGGCTGTCGGGCAAGTACGAGGGCGGGGCGCGTCCGGAAGGCGCGCGCATCACGCGGTTTGAGCGTTTCAAGCGCTACAGCAAGCCGGAATCGGTGGCCGCGACCACGCGCTACGTGGAACTCGCCCGGGCGCACGGCTATACGCCCGCGCAGTTCGCGCTCGCTTTCGTCAACAGCCGGCCGTTCCTCACCAGCAATCTGATCGGCGCGACCTCGCTCGAGCAGTTGAAGGAAAACATCGCCAGCGCCAACGTCAAGCTCACCCCCGAATTGCTCGCGCAGATCGACGTGCTGCACGAGCAGCAGCCTAATCCTGCCCCTTAAGCGGAATAGCAGGGCGCAGCGCGGTCCCTTCCGGGCCGCGCTGCGCTGCGCCGCGCCGCGTTAGCGGCTAACTCGGCAAAGTCGTTGGCGATTCGCAAGGCATACACTACGATCCAGCATGCGCTGGTTGGGGCACCATCACGCTTCGTGTGACGGCGCCCCGACCGGCCGTCCATACGCTCAAGCCCGGAGAATTCAAAATGACGAGCGCACGTCCAGCGCAATCACCTCCGTCCTATGGCTGGCCCATTTTTATTTTGCTTGCGGTGGCCGGTCTCTTCTACGTGAAGTGGTTCCCGTACTATCACCGCGCATTCACCGCCGAGGAAACCCACTCCATCGGCAAATCGATCCTGATGGGCGGCGCGTCCACAGCGCCGGATCCCTCGTTCTCCGCCGCGCTCGATTACGCCTTCGCTTACGGCAAGGCGATCTGGCAGGCCATGGTGCTCGGCCTGCTGCTCGGCTCCGGCGTGCAGGCGCTCCTGCCCGTGCAATGGGTCGCGCGCGTGCTCGGCCGGCGCGGCTTTGGCAGTGTCGCGGCGGGCGGCCTGCTCGCGGTGCCCGGCATGATGTGCACCTGCTGCGCCGCGCCCGTGGTTGTGGGCCTGCGCGCGCGCAATGCGTCGGCAGGCGGCGCGATTGCATTCTGGCTCGGCAACTCCGTGCTCAATCCCGCCACGCTCGTGTTCATGGGCTTCGTGCTGGGCTGGCAGTGGAGCGCGCTGCGCCTCGCGCTGGGCCTGTTGATGGTGTTCGGCCTTGGCTGGGTTTGCAACCGGCTCGTCACGCCCGAGGAGTCGCGTGCCGCCGAAGACCGCCTGGCGCTTCTCACCGAGCAACAGGCGCAAGGCGGCAACGTCTTCGTGCGCTGGGCGCGCATCTTCGCGCGCATGGCCGTGCGTCTCGTGCCGGAGTACATCGTGCTCGTGCTGCTGCTCGGCGCCGCGCGCGCGTGGCTCTTTCCGCATATCGGCCCGGAAGTGACGAGCAGCCTTGGCTGGATCGTCACGTTTGCCGTGGTCGGCATGCTGTTCGTGATCCCGACGGCCGGCGAGGTCCCCATCATTCAGGCGATGCTCGCGCTCGGCATGGGCGTGGGGCCCGCGGGCGCGCTTCTGATGACGCTGCCGCCCGTGAGCGTGCCGTCGTTCGCGATGCTGGCGGGCTCGTTCCGGCCGCGCATGCTCGTCGTCGTGGGCTCGACGGTGGTGTTCTTCGGCATCGTCGCGGGGCTCGCGGCGGTGACCCTCGGCTTCTAGGGACGTCGCGACGAGGCAGTCGCCATGCGTTCAGCGTTGGCATTCTTGTAATACGCGGGCGGTTCGCCGTCCGCCACGGAGCGGGCCGCGGCCCGAAAACCAGCATGGCAAAGCAAAAAACCAATCCGAAACTCGAGCAGGCGCTCACGCGCGGCGATCTCGCCATCCGCCAGGCCAATTCGGCCCGCGCCACCGCAGTGCTGCGCGCGCTCGGCAAGATGATCGTCGAGGCTTCGGCCACCATCGGCGTCGAAGCGGACACCTCGATTCCCGACGGCGATCGCATTTACGACCCGGCCGACGGTCTGTGGCCGCAGTCGCTGCTGGTTTCGCTCGATGGCCCGGTGGAGGAGTCGGACCCGGAAGAGATCCGCACGGTGCGTTTGCTCGCCCAGACCCAATCGACGATGTTTCGCGTGGAATGGCATCGCGCCGACGGCAAGATCGGCCGCCAGGAAGGCGGCCCGTTCGCGACGGTCGCGTTTATTTCGGACGTCGATATTCCCTGGGGAGACGACGAGGACTGAGTGCCTAGCGATGCCTTGGCGTGCCTTAATGTGCTTAAACGTCCTTCAACGCATCATGCGCCGGCGAAACAGCACCGAAGCGATCGCGAACGGCACCACCACGTAAATCGCGAGCACGAGCAGGTGCAGCCCGGCCTGCTCGACAGGCCGGTCGAGCATGGCGGGGCGGATCAACGCGACGGCGTGCGCGAGCGGCAGCATCAGCGTGATGTGCTGCGCGGCCGCGGGCAACTGTGCGATCGGGAAGAACACGCCCGAGAGCAGCAGCATGGGCGTGAGCACGAGCGTTTGATAGAACATGAAGAAGTCGTAGGACGGCGCGAGCGCGGTGACGATCATCGCGCAGCTCGCGAACGCGAGGCCCGCAAGCGCGATCACGGGCAGCGCGAGCAGCATGGAAGGAAAACTCGCGTAGCCGAGCAAACCGGCCACCACCATGATCGCCGCGCCCGAGAGCATCGACTTGCTCGCGGCCCACATGACTTCGCCTAGCACGACGTCGCCAAGCGTGAGCGGCGTGTGCATGATCGCCTCCCACGTGCGCTGCACGTGCATGCGCGAGAAGCCCGAGTACATTGACTCGAAGCTCGCCGACATCATGACCGAGGACGACACCGTCCCCGCCGCGAGAAACGCGATGTACGAGACGCCGTCGACGTGCCCCACCATCAGCCCAAGCCCGAAGCCGAGACCGAAGAGATAGATCATCGGGTCGGCGAGATTGCCGAACATCGACGCAAGGGCGAGCTTGCGCCAGACCAGATAATTGCGCCGCCACACGGCGATCCAGTGCGTGGCGTTCGAAGGCAGCGCGGCGCGCGGCTCGCGCATGGGCGCTTGGGTGGGGCGCGAGGGCGTCGGGTTGTTGGTGCGTGTCTGCATGGTGTCCTTGGCGATTCGTATGCCGCCGTCAATCCTGCCGCATTAATCCTGGCGCATTAATCCTGCATCTCGCGGCCTGTGAGCCGCAGGAACACGTCTTCGAGATTCGCGGGCCGGTGCAGGTAGCGTAGATCCGAGCGGTGGCGCAGCTTCGCATGCACGGGCGCGGGGTCATCGACATAGCAGAATAGCGTCTCGCCGCTGATCTCCGTGCGCTTCGCATCGGCTGCAAGCTCGTCGCGCAGCGAGACCGGGTCCGGGCCGTACACCTCGATCACATCGCAGCCGATCTCCGATTCGATCAGCGCCTTGGGCGCACCCTCGGCGATCTTGCGGCCTTCCTCGATCACGCAGACGCGATTGCAAAGTCGTTCGGCCTCCTCCATGAAATGCGTGGTGAGGAGAATCGTCTTGCCGCGCGCGAGCAGCGAGCGCAGCCGCTCCCAGATCAGATGCCGCGCCTGCGGGTCGAGGCCTGTCGTGGGCTCGTCCATCACGAGCACGTCGGGGTCGTTCACGAGCGCGCGCGCCAGTGTGAGACGGCGGCGCATGCCGCCCGAGAGCTCACCTACGCGCGCATCGGCTTTGCTTTCGAGGCGCGCGAATTCGAGCAGCGGCGCGACGAGGTCACGCGTTTCACGCGCGGACAAGCCGAAGTAACGGCCGAACACGAGCAGGTTCTCGCGCACGGTGAAGTCGGGGTCGAGATTGTCGAACTGCGGCACGACGCCCACGCGCTGGCGGGCGTGACGCGCGCGAGCGGGCACCGGCTCGCCACACAGGCTGATGCGACCCGCATCGGGCGAAACGATGCCGAGCAGCATGCGCAGCGTCGTGGTTTTCCCAGCGCCATTGGGGCCGAGCAGCCCGAAGCATTCACCGGGGAGGACGTTGAACGACAGGCCGTTGACGACCGTCCTGTCTCCGTAATGTTTGATGACCTGCTCGAATTCGATGGCGGGTGCGGACATGGACCAGTTGAACGTGAGTCGAACGGGTGTCGCGCGAGGCGCACGCAAGAGCGAACGCAAAAGCAAACGAACAATCGCGCGAAACAAGGCGGCCCATTTTAGTGCATTGCTGCGTGGCGGGTTGGGCGGCGCTTCCAGGCCGTTCGACGTGGCACGAGGCGAATGCATGTCGCGGCAAGCATCAGGCCATGCACAAGAGGTGTGCGTTGCCTAAGACGCATCTGGCGGTTTTCGATGCCCACCTGGCGTTTTCCAGCCCTTGCGTGTGGAATTGCGGCGCACCATCATGAGAATCGCACAGCCTGCAAATCACGCGGGCGGGGAGAAGCGATCATGGCGAGCTACAAAAAAATTCTGCTCTGTTACGACGGCTCGCGCGAAGGCCGCAAGGCACTGCGTTGCGGCGCCGACCTTGCGCTCGATCTGCAGGCGGAAACGCATCTGCTCTCGGTTGTCGACATGCGCTCGACGATCGCGCAGAGCGCGGGCCTGCTGACCGATGTGGCCTGCGGCCGCTTCGAGGAAACGGCGCGCGAAATCCTTCAGGAAGGCGTGGACTGGCTAACCGAGCGTGGTGTGCGCGCCCAGGGGCACTTCGCGTTCGGGCATCCGATCGACGAAATCGCAAATCTGGCCAACGAACTGAATGCCGACCTCGTGGTGGTGGGTCACCGCTGCCGCACGGGGCTTTCGCGCTGGTGGATGGGCGCGGGCAATACGCCGCTGCTCGACCGCGTGTCGTGCAGCATTCTCGTGGCGTGTTCGTCGGCGGCTGAGGAAAAACAGCAGCAAGCCGCCGCTTAGTTGATTGAGCGGGATCAAGCAGGACCAAGCGGGCCGGTTCGCACGGAACCGGCCTGTTTCCGTTTTCGCTCCCAATCTGTCTCAGTTCGAGACGCTTCCTTCGTCTAGCTCGACCGCTGCGAGCTTCCACGAGAAGAGCCCGTGACGCTGCAGGATGGCGGCATAGTGCTCGCCCGTATTGCCGCGCTCCCACGTGAGCGCGAATTCATTGAGGCCGCGATAGCCGGCCGTGGTGACCGGCCGAGCCTCGGGCGCGGGATTGCCCGACGCCGCTGGGGCCGGTGACGGCGCCGATTGTGCCGATTGCGCCGATTGCGCGGATTCTGCCGATTGCTCGCTGGACTCCGTCGGCGGCGGCGCGTGCGGCCGGTCGCCAGGCTTGCCTGTCGGCGGCATGCCGCTCAGCAGGGCGGCCACGCCTTCTGGCGTTGCGTAGGCATCCACGAGCGGACTGATCAGTGCCGCACCAATCACGGCGCCGAGGATCAGCAGCGGATTGCTGCTGTGTTGCCCTTCGATGCGCCGATGCAGCATCTCGCCAACCTGCTGTTTGAGGCTCAGGCGCAGCGCAGGGTAATCGACGTACTCGTTGAGCGTGGCGGCGTCGCGAGCGTCGGCGGCGGCTTTCATGTGTTTCACCGCGATATAGGGCGACGCATACGCGTAGCCAAGCGCGCCAACAATCATGGCGAGCGCAACGGTGATCGCTACGGGCTTCTTCCAGCCTTGGGTTTTACGAGGGGTTGAGGGAGATTCCGTCATCGGCATAGGACAAATCGTTCAAACAGGGTGTTGACCGCAAACTTGATTAAACGATCCCGACCGTAACCTCTTCTCACATTTGAGCCGCGTATTGGCGAATTCGCGCTCGATTCGACCTTACTTCGCCAGCGCTGCAGGCAGGTCGCTGTGCTGCTCCGCGATGCAGCGGTCGATCGCACGGCAGACCGCGTCAACCGTGCCGACGAGAATGAGCCGCGACTGACCTTGATAGACCCGCACCGGCGCGCGGCGCATGGGCTGCTCGGTGTTGAGCGTGCTGTTGAGCGACACGCGCGCAAACGCCGGCTGGGCCGAGGGCAGCGCCGGCAGGTCGGCCGTGCTGGCGGCCACCATCTCTGGCGAATCTTCGAAGAGCGAGCCGCTCAGTGCGGCGGCCGAGTCGCGCACCTCGCGCACCGCGCAAGAGGCGATTCCACGGAGGTGGCGAAGACGGCCGAATTGACGGAAGGGCAGCAAGCGGGCAAGGCGTTCCATGACTCTCTCCAGGTAGTGCGTAAACTCAGCGCACAACGCGCGCAGACGGATTGCTTAGAATTCGGTGGGGCGGATCAGGCCAACCGCGATGCCTTCCAGCGCGAATTCCGCGCTGCCAGCCTCGACAAAAATATTGTCGTAATCGGGGTTCTCGGCGATCAGTTCGAGCCCGTTCGAACGGCGCTTCAGCCGCTTCACGGTGACGTCGTCGCCAAGGCGCGCCACGATGATTTGCCCGTCTTTCGCTTCGGCCTTCTTCTGCACGGCGAGCAGGTCGCCGTCGAGAATGCCGGCGTCGCGCATGGAAAGGCCGCGCACTTTCAGCAGATAGTCAGGGCGGCTCGAGAACAGTGCCGGGTCGCACATGTAGTTCTGCGAGATGTGCTCCTGCGCGAGGATCGGGCTACCCGCTGCGACGCGGCCAACGAGCGGCAGTGAGAGCTGCATGATGCTCGGGTGCGGGAGCGTGAACTGGTGCGGCAGGTCGTCGGGCCCCGGCATGAGGCGGATGCCGCGCGAGGCGCCCGCAGCCAGTTCGATCACGCCCTTGCGCGCCAGCGCGCGCAGATGCTCCTCCGCGGAGTTGGCCGAGCTGAAGCCGAGTTCCGCCGCGATCTCGGCGCGCGTGGGCGGGAAGCCCGTGCGTTCGATCGCCCGGCGAACCAGATCGAAAACCTGCTGCTGTCGTGCGGTGAGTTTGGTCATGGCGCCACTGTATGTTTGAACAGGTAACTGTATTTTTATACAGTACTCGCCACTTTTCAAGTGTTACTTGAAGTTCGTCAACTGAGCGTTGCTATCAGGCCGTTTTCCCGCGTTTGTGCGGACGAAATCGCGCTCTAGCAGCGACTTCCTCTGTCCTTACCACTTTTGCGTATTAAAAAATGAGAAAACATCATTTTTAATAATGTAAGCGGATCGCTAGACTGGCCTCCATCGTTAGCTGCAATTCGCAGATGCGCACGGATGAGCGCGAACGAGCACACACGAAAACGGAGAACAGATAGATGGGCACGACACATACGGGGCGCGCAGGCTGGCTGAAATCACTGGCGGCAAAACTGGTTATCGGCGTTGCGCCGCTCGTCGCAGTTACGGCGATGGCGCCCGTGGCCGCTCACGCGGACACGTCGCTGCTCAACGTCTCCTACGATCCGACGCGCGAGCTGTATCAGGACATTAACGAGGCCTTCATCAAGCAGTGGAAGGCGAAGACGGGCGAAACGCTCACCATCAAGCAGTCGCACGGCGGCTCGGGTGCGCAGGCGCGCTCGGTGCTCGACGGCCTGCAGGCCGACGTTGTGACGCTGGCGCTCGCATGGGACATCGACGCGCTCGCCAACAAGGGCATCGTTGCGAAGGACTGGCAAAAGCGCTTGCCCGACAACGCCTCGCCGTACACGTCGACGATCGTGTTTCTCGTGCGCAAGGGCAACCCCAAGCACATCAAGGACTGGGACGATCTGACGAAGCCGGGCGTGTCGATCGTCACGCCGAATCCGAAGACCTCGGGCGGCGCGCGCTGGAACTATCTCGCGGCGTGGGCCTATGCGCTGCACCAGCCGGGCGGCAACGAGCAGAAGGCCAAGGACTTCGTCTCGAAGCTCTACAAGAATGCAGGCGTGCTCGACTCGGGCGCGCGAGGTGCGACGACGAGCTTCGTGCAGCGCGGTATCGGCGATGTGCTGATCGCATGGGAGAACGAAGCATTCCTTTCGCTCAAGGAATTCGGCCCGGACAAGTTCGAGATCGTGGTCCCTTCGGTGAGCATTCTGGCTGAGCCGCCGGTTGCGGTGGTGGACAAGGTCGTCGAAAAGAAGGGCACGCGCAAGGAGGCCGAGGCCTACCTGCAGTTCCTCTATAGCGAAGAGGGCCAGGAGATCGCCGCGAAGAACTTCTACCGTCCGCGTTCGGACAAGGTCCCGGCGGCGCTCACGGCGAAGTTTCCGAAGCTGAAGCTTTACACGGTTGACGACACGTTCGGCGGCTGGACCAACGCGCAGAAGACGCATTTCGCAGATGGCGGCGTGTTCGATTCGATCTACCAGCCGCAGTAAGTCACGCAACACCGCTGTACCGCAGTACCGCAGTACCGGTTGGCAGTCGATCGCGACGCGACCGCATAACAAAGAAGCGCGCCCACGGGCGCGCTTTTCGGCGCCGCCGGCGAACCCGGCAAGCGCGCAACCCATGTCTGGACGATGAGCATGACAACGTTTCGATTGCGCAAGCCCAGTGCGCTGCCGGGCTTCGGCGTGACGCTCGGCATCACGGTGGCTTACCTGAGCCTCGTGGTGCTCATTCCGCTTGCCGCCACCTTCCTCAAGACGGCGACGCTCGACTGGAGCCAGTTCGTGCGCGCCGTGTGGTCGCCGCGCGTGATCGCGTCGTACCGGCTCACGTTCACGGCCGCGCTCGGCGGGGCGCTCATCAACGCGGTGTTCGGGTTCCTGCTCGCGTGGGTGCTCGTGCGCTATCCGTTCCCGTTCAAACGCGTGATCGATGCGCTCGTCGATCTGCCGTTCGCGCTGCCGACGTCCGTCGCGGGCATTTCGCTCGCCGCCGTGTACGCGGGCAATGGCTGGATTGGCCAGTTCCTGGAACCGCTCGGTCTGAAGATCGCGTTCACGCCGCTTGGCGTGCTCGTCGCGCTGACCTTCATCGGCTTGCCGTTCGTCGTGCGCACGGTGCAGCCGGTGCTCGAGGACTTCGAGCGCGAGCAGGAGGAGGCCGCAGCGTGCCTTGGCGCCTCGCGCTGGCTCACGTTCCGCCGCGTCGTGCTGCCCGCGGTGCTGCCGGCGCTGCTCACCGGCTTCGCGCTCGCGTTCGCGCGCGCGCTGGGCGAGTATGGCTCGGTCATCTTCATCGCCGGCAACGTGCCGATGAAGTCGGAGATCACGTCGCTTCTCATCATCACGAAGCTCGAACAATACGACTACGCCGGCGCGACCGCGCTTGCCGTGATGATGCTCTGCGTTTCGTTCGTCATGCTGCTTCTCATCAACTCGCTGCAGTGGTATTTGCAACGCCGTACGAGCCGGGGCGTTTCGGCCGGCAGCGCGCCGAATGCCGTGGTGGGCGCAACCGTCGCGGGAGGTGCGCAATGAGCACGCTGCCGCAACAACGCAGCACGCGCCGGCCGGACCCGGTCACCGAAGCGCCGTGGGTGCGCTGGCTCCTGACCGGCATCGCGCTCGCGTTTCTCGCGCTCTTTCTCGTGGTGCCGCTCGTTGCCGTGTTCTGGCAGGCGCTTTCGAAGGGCATTGGCTTCTACTTCACGTCGCTCGTCGACCCCGACGCACTCTCCGCGATCAAGCTCACGCTGATCACCGCGGCGATCGCGGTGCCGCTGAATCTGGCCTTCGGTCTCGCGGCTTCGTGGGCGATCGCGAAGTTCGAGTTTCGCGGCAAGGCGCTGCTCACCACGCTGATCGACCTGCCGTTTTCGGTCTCGCCTGTGATCTCGGGTCTCATCTATGTGCTGCTGTTCGGCGCGCAGGGGTGGCTTGGGCCGTGGCTCGAAGACCATAACGTGCAGATCATCTTCGCGGTGCCGGGCATCGTGCTGGCCACGATCTTCGTGACATTCCCGTTCGTTGCGCGCGAGCTGATTCCGCTGATGCAGGCGCAGGGCAACGATGAAGAAGAGGCCGCGCACGTGCTGGGCGCCTCGGGCTGGCAGATGTTCCGCCGCGTGACGCTGCCCAACATTCGCTGGGGCTTGCTGTACGGCGTGATTCTTTGCAACGCGCGCGCGATGGGCGAGTTCGGTGCGGTTTCGGTGGTGTCGGGCCATATTCGCGGCCAGACCGATACGATGCCGCTGCACGTCGAGATCCTTTACAACGAGTACAACTTCGCGGCGGCGTTTGCCGTGGCATCGCTGCTCGCGTTGCTCGCACTCGTCACGCTGGGCCTGAAGCTGCTCGCGGAGCGCCGTCTTTCGGCGCAACTGCGCAGCGCCGATGACATTCCCGCCTACGCCGGCCCGCAACCGGTGGCCGTGCAACACGCTTCACAACACGCGACAGATCACGCAACGGCGCGCGCCGTGCGCCAACCGATTCAAGTAGGGGAGCAGTAACCATGGGCATCACCGTCAGCAATCTGCACAAGCGCTTCGGCGACTTCACCGCCCTCGACAACGTCTCGCTCGACTTTCCGCCGGGCGAACTGGTTGCGCTGCTCGGACCTTCCGGTTGTGGCAAGACCACGCTGCTGCGCGTGATCGCGGGCCTTGAATACGCCGACGCGGGCCAGGTCGTGCTGCAAGGCCAGGACGTGGGCGAGGTGGGCGCGCGTGAGCGCCAGGTGGGCTTCGTGTTCCAGCATTACGCGCTGTTCCGCCATATGACGGTGTTCGAGAACGTGGCGTTCGGCCTGCGCGTGAAGCCGCGCGGCGAGCGGCCCTCGGAGGCTGTGATCCGCGAAAAGGTGCATGAGCTGCTCAAGCTCGTGCAGCTCGACTGGCTTGCCCAGCGTTACCCGTCCGAACTGTCGGGCGGCCAGCGTCAGCGCATCGCGCTCGCGCGCGCGCTCGCCGTGGAGCCGAAGGTGCTGCTGCTCGACGAGCCGTTCGGCGCGCTCGACGCCAAGGTGCGCAAGGAATTGCGCTCATGGCTGCGCCGCCTGCACGACGACCTGCACATCTCGACGATCTTCGTCACGCACGACCAGGAAGAGGCGCTCGAAGTGGCCGATCGCATCGTGGTGATGAATCATGGGCATGTGGAGCAGGTGGGCAGCCCGCAGGACGTCTATGATCATCCACAGACGGCTTTCGTCTACGAGTTTCTCGGCGCCGCGAACCGGCTGCGCGGCAGTGTGGATGCACGCGGCTTCGTGGCCGAAGGCGCGGCGCAGCCGATCTCGGTGCACGCGAGCTTCGAAGGCCCGGCGCTCGCCTACGTGCGTCCGCACGACCTCGTGCTGCACCGCGAAGCGAGCGAGCATCGCGACGGCATCGTCGTCGACGTGCGCCGGGTGGTGACGCTGGGCGGCTCGGTGCGCGTGGAGCTGGAAAGCCGCACCGGCGGCGCGCTCGAAGCCGAGCTCGACCGCGAGTCGTGGCGCGCGCTCGGGCTGACGGTGGGCCAGGGCGTGACGGCGGTGCCGCGCGGGCTGCGCGTTTTCCCGGCTTAGATTCCCGGCTTAAACTCGCGGCTTAAATCGCGGCGCAATGCGCGTTACAGTGCTCACATCGACAAAAACGAACAATCGGTCAGCAGTCCCGGAGAGAAGACCATGAATTTTCAGCAGTTGCGTTTCGTGCGCGAAGCCGTGCGGCAGAACATGAACCTGACCGAAGTGGCTAACGTGCTGTACACGTCGCAGTCGGGCGTCTCCAAGCAGATCAAGGATCTCGAAGACGAGCTCGGCGTGGACATCTTCATTCGTCGCGGCAAGCGCTTGACGGGCCTCACGGAGCCGGGCAAGGCGGTGCATCAACTGATCGAGCGCATGCTGCTCGACGCCGAGAACCTGCGCCGCGTGGCGCGCCAGTTCGCCGACCAGGACAGCGGTCACCTCGTGGTCGCGACGACGCACACGCAGGCGCGTTACGCGCTGCCGAAGGTCGTGCACCAGTTCCGCGAAGTGTTTCCGAAAGTCCACCTCGCGCTGCGCCAGGGCAATCCGCAGCAGATCGCGCAGATGATCATCAACGGCGAGGCCGACATCGGCATCTCGACCGAAGCGCTCGACCGCTTCCCCGATATCGTCACGTTCCCGTGCTACTCGTGGCATCACGTGGTGGTCGTGCCGAAGACGCATCCGCTCGTGGGCCGCGAAAACCTCACGCTCGAAGACGTGGCCGAATATCCGATCATCACCTACGACCAGGACTTCACGGGCCGCTCGCATATCGACCAGGCGTTCGCGAAGGCGGGCGTGGTGCCCGACGTGGTGCTGACCGCCATCGACGCGGACGTGATCAAGACCTATGTCGAACTCGGCATGGGTGTGGGCATCGTCGCGGCAATGGCCTACGACCCGAAGCGCGACAGCGAACTCGTTGCGCTCGACACGGAGCATCTGTTCGAAGCGAGCACGACGCGAGTGGGCCTGCGCAAGGGCGCGTTCCTGCGCCAGTATGCGTACCGGCTCATCGAAATGTTCGCGCCGCAACTCACAGAACAGCAGATCGCGAGCCAGTTGCGTGAGGCAACCTGAAAGGCGGGCTGATTTTCCCGACGGGCGGCGGATCGCTTAAAATCGCCGCCATGAATACTTCCACTTCCTCTTCCGCGGCGGCGCCCAAGGCGCTCCCGCGCATCGCTGTGCTCGCCACGGGCGGCACGATCGCGGGCTCGGCTGCGGACGCAGCGAACACCGCGGGTTACCAGGCCGGCGTGATTGGTGTCGCGCAGCTTCTGGCGGCTGTGCCAGGCCTCGACGCCATCGCGCAGATCCACGCCGAGCAGATCGCGAGCATCGACAGCAAGGACATGTCGCTCGCGCTGTGGTCCACGCTCGCGCAGCGCGTGAACGAACTGCTGGCCAGCGACGAGATCGACGGCGTCGTGATCACGCACGGCACGGACACGCTCGAAGAAACCGCGTATCTGCTGCATCTCACGGTGAAGAGTGCGAAGCCGTGCATCTTGACGGCGGCCATGCGGCCCGCCACGGCGCTTTCCGCCGACGGTCCGCTCAATCTGCTCAACGCCGTCACGCTCGCGGCGAGCGAGGCGGCGGCGGGGCAGGGTGTGCTGGTGGCGTTCAACAACCGCATTCATTGCGCACGCGACGTCGCGAAGGTCAGCACCTACGCGGTGGATGCGTTCCAGTCGCCGGAAATCGGTGCGCTGGGCTGGGTGCAGGATGGGCGCGTGGAATTCCAGCGCCGCGCGCTGCGCCCGCATACGGTCGATGCGCCGTTCACGGCAGCGGTTCAATGGCCGATGGTCGAGATCGTGACGAGCTACGCGGGTGTGTCGCGTGCAGCGGTCGAAGCGCTCGTGGCCGCCGGTGTGGATGGGCTCGTCGTGGCCGGCACCGGCAATGGCTCGATTCACGGCGGGTTGCAGCAGTCGCTGGCCGAAGCGGCCGCGAAGGGTGTGGCCGTCGTGCGCGCCTCGCGCGTCGGCTCGGGTCACGTGATGCACAACGGCGCGGCGAAGGACGACGCGCTCGGCTTCGTTTCTTCGGGCACGCTTAGCCCGTACAAGGCGCGTGTACTGTTGCTGCTCGCACTCGCTGCTGGCATGACCGACACGGCGGGGCTGCAGGACGCGTTCGACACGTACTGAGCCAGACAGTGCAAAACGAAAAACAGGCCTTGCGGATTCGTCCGCAAGGCCTGTTGCGTTTCTGGCCGTGCTTGCGTGTGATCGCGCTTGCTGCAGCGCAGGCGGGCATGTGTCCCGAAGGCATCGCCTGAAGGAATACCCCTGCGCTGTATGATCGCAGTCTGAGACAAGGGGGAAAGCAACGTGACGACCAGAGACGAAAGGCTACAACAGTTAGCGATTGAGCTGGGTTTTGACCTGAACGAACCCATCAAGGCGGGAGGAAAGTACATCCCCGTGCTGGTTGACGAGAATGTCGCTTACATTGCAGGTCAACTTCCCCGGATTGGGGACGTGGTTCGCTTTGTTGGCATTGTTGGTGAATCAATCTCACTCGATGAAGCCCGCCAGGCAGCCGCGACGTCCACCGTTCGAGCGCTGGCTCTCGCCAGGGGCGCTTTGGGTTCGCTGGACGCGATATCGGCCGTTCCACGGATTACCGTATTCGTCCGCAGCGCGGCTGACTTCACGCTGCAAAGCGAAGTAGCCGACGGTGCATCCGATGCGTTGTATTCGGTCTTGGGCGAGGTGGGCGTGCACACGCGGACTTCGGTCGGTGTTTTGCAATTGCCCAAGGGTGCAGCGGTTGAAATCGATTTCGTTTTCAAGGTGAAATCGCTTACTCGCTCTTGAGAAAGAAAGGGCGAAGCGAAGTCAACGCAAAAACGGGCATCCGACACGCGGACACCCGATGACGACGTCTGACCGACCAAGGCTTCCCCGCCGTCACCGGGCGCCGCTTTCGGACCCCACTGGCCGCCCTCAGCCCAGAGCGGCACCGATTTGCCTCGCGTCGGTTGCCGCCGCCGCGAAGCGCCCCACGGGAGGCTCGTGCGCTGTAGCCATTGCGCGCGAGCCGATGTGCGTGATCCGGTTCTGCGGGCGGTTCGCGCATTACGTCGCGCGAACCGCCGTCCTGCAACCGCTGAAACTCAAGCCGCCTTCACTTGCGCTTGCGGTTCGGCGATCTCGAAGTTCGCCATGATTTCGAGCGCGCGAATCATTGCCGAGTGATCCCACGCCTTGCCGCCGTTCGCGGCGCACACGCTGAAGAGTTGCTGTGCGCTCGCGGTGTGCGGCAGTGCGATACCCAGCTTGCGTGCGCCGTCGAGCGCGAGGTTCAGGTCCTTCTGGTGCAATTCGATACGGAAGCCCGGATTGAACGTGCGCTTGGTCATGCGTTCGCCGTGCACTTCGAGAATGCGCGACGAAGCGAAGCCGCCCATGAGGGCCTTGCGCACGCGCTCGGGGTCGGCGCCCGAACGTGCTGCGAACAGCAGCGCTTCGGCCACGGCCTCGATGTTCAGCGCGACGATGATCTGGTTCGCGACTTTCGTGGTCTGGCCCGCGCCGTTGTCACCGACGAGCGAGATGTTCTTGCCCATCAGTTCGAACAGGGGCTTGGCGGAATCAAACGCCTTTTCCGGGCCGCCGACCATGATCGAGAGCGTGGCTTCGCGTGCGCCGACTTCGCCGCCCGAAACCGGTGCGTCGAGATAGTCGCAGCCGAGCGCGTTGATCTGCTTGGCGAACTGTTGCGTTTCGAGCGGCGAGATCGAGCTCATGTCGATCACGAGCTTGCCAGCCGAGAGACCCTTGGCGACGCCGTCGTCGGCGAACAGGACGTTGGCGACATCAGGCGTGTCCGGCACCATCACGATGACGATGTCCGACACCTTCGCGACAGCCGTCGAATCGGCGACGACTTCGGTTTGCGTGCGCAGGTCGTCGGGTACCGGGTACTTGCCGTTCACGGCGAGCGTGTGACCGCCCTTGATGAGGTTGCGCGCCATGTGCGCGCCCATGATCCCGAGTCCGATAAAGCCAATCTTTGCCATCTTGTGTGTCTCCGTTAAAGCGAATGCGTGAATGTGCGTCGTGGCGGGCGACCGCGCTCAGGCCAGTTCGGCGGTGCGCTGCTTTGCGCTGCGCAGCCAGCTGAGGCCTTCGACAGTCGTCGTGCGAGGCTTGTACTCGCAGCCGATGTGGCCTTCGTAGCCGAGCGAGTCGAGCAGATCGAACAGGAACGGGTAGTGGATTTCGCCCGTGCCGGGTTCGTTGCGGCCAGGATTGTCGGCGAGCTGAATGTGGGCGATCTTCGCGAAGTGCTTCTTGATCGTCGCGGCGAGTTCGCCTTCCATGCGCTGCATGTGATAGATGTCGTACTGCAGGAACAGGTTGTCCGATCCGGTCTTTTCGATCACGTCGAGCGCTTCGGCGGAGCGGTTCAGCGCGAAGCCGGGAATGTCGTACCCGTTGCACGGCTCGACCAGCAGGCGGATGCCTTCGCGCTTCAGTTCGCCAGCGGCAAAGCGAAGGTTATCGACGATCGTGGCAAGCGCCGTCTCGCGATCGACGCCAGCCGTCGGAATGCCGACGAGGCAGTTGAGCTGCGGCACCTTCAGCGCCTTCGCGTACTCGATCGCGCGGCCGACACCTTCCTGGAACTCGCCACGGCGATCGGGCAGGCAGGCAATGCCGCGCTCGCCCGCTTCCCAGTTGCCGGCGGGCAGATTGTGAAGTACGAGCTTCAGCCCGTTGACTTCGAGACGCTCGGCCAGTTCGGTGGCCTTGTACGGATACGGGAACAGGAACTCCACGGCGTCGAAGCCCGCTTGTGCTGCCGCGGCAAAGCGGTCGAGGAAGGGCACTTCGTTGAACAGCATGGTGAGGTTCGCGGCGAATTTTGGCATGGTGCGGGGTCTCGCTGGTCGGTCAATAAAGGAAGTCACGCGGGAAGTCGCGCTGGCAGCGCGCCGATGCCGTGCGCGCTGCCGGTGCTGCAGTGATGCGTGGTCGATGCGCTCAGTCGAGGGCGCTCAGCGCGCTGATGGCAGTCGGCGCGTGCTCGGGCTTTTCGGCCAGTTCTTCGAACTCGTTGATCGCGTCGATTTCGGTGCCCATCGAGATGTTGGTCACACGCTCGAGAATCACTTCGACGACCACCGGCACGCTGTGTTCGGCGGCGAGCGCCTGAGCCTGCTTGAGCGCCGGTGCGATCTCTTCCGGCTTGAACACGCGCAGCGCCTTGCAGCCGAGGCCTTCGGCAACCGTGACGTGATCGACGCCGTAGCCGTTCACCTCAGGCGCGTTGATGTTCTCGAACGCGAGCTGCACGCAGAAGTCCATGTCGAACGCGCGCTGCGCCTGGCGGATCAGGCCGAGATACGAGTTGTTCACGACCACGTGCACGTACGGCAGCTTGAACTGTGCGCCCACGGCCAGCTCTTCGACCATGAACTGGAAGTCGTAGTCGCCCGAGAGCGCCACGATCGGACGCGTCGGATCGGCTGCGCGCACGCCGAGCGCCGCGGGAATCGTCCAGCCGAGCGGGCCCGCCTGGCCGCAGTTGATCCAGTTGCGCGCCTTGTACACGTGCAGGAACTGCGCGCCTGCGATCTGCGACAGGCCGATGGTGCTCACGTAGCAGGTGTCGCGGCCAAACGCCTTGTTCATCTCTTCGTACACGCGTTGCGGCTTGATCGGCGTGTTCTCGAAGTGCGTCTTGCGCAGCATCGTGCGCTTGCGCTGCTGGCAGTCGGCCACCCACGCGCTGCGGTCCTTCAACTTGCCCGCGGCCTTCCATTCCTGTGCGATCTCGACGAAGAGTTCGAGCGCGGCCTTCGCGTCCGACACGATGCCGAGATCCGGGCCGAACACGCGGCCGATCTGCGTCGGCTCGATATCGACGTGCACGAACTTGCGGCCCTTCGTGTAGACCTCGACGCTGCCCGTATGACGGTTCGCCCAGCGGTTGCCGATGCCGAGCACGAAGTCGGAGGCGAGCATCGTGGCATTGCCGTAGCGATGCGAAGTCTGCAGGCCGACCATGCCGGCCATGAGCGGATGGTCGTCGGCAATCGCGCCCCACGACATGAGCGTCGGGATGACGGGCACGCCCACGGTCTCGGCAAACTGAACGAGCAGGTCTTCGGCTGCTGCGTTGAGCACGCCGCCGCCGGAAACGATCAACGGCTTTTCGCTGGCGTTGAGCATTTCGAGTGCGGCTTCGATCTGCTTGCGCGAGGCCTTCGGCTTGTAGACCGGCAGCGGCTCGTACGTGTCGATGTCGAATTCGATTTCGGCGAGTTGCACGTCGATGGGCAGATCGACCAGCACCGGACCCGGACGGCCCGAGCGCATCAGATGGAACGCCTGCTGGAACACGCGCGGCACGAGCGCCGGCTCGCGCACGGTAACGGCCCACTTGGTGACGGGCTTGGCGATCGACTCGATGTCGACAGCCTGGAAGTCTTCCTTGTAGAGGCGGGCGCGCGGCGCCTGGCCCGTGATCGCAAGGATCGGAATCGAATCGGCCTGGGCCGAGTAGAGGCCCGTGATCATGTCGGTGCCCGCGGGGCCCGAGGTGCCGATGCACACGCCGATGTTGCCGGGCGTGGCCCGCGTATAGCCTTCGGCCATGTGCGAAGCGCCCTCGACGTGGCGCGCCAGCACGTGCGTGATGCCGCCGGCCTTTTTCATCGCCGAATAGAACGGATTGATGGCTGCGCCCGGCACGCCGAAAGCGGTATCGATGCCTTCTTTTTCGAGCACCAGAACAGCGGCGTCGACGGCTCTCATTTTGGCCATGATTGTCTCCTGAATGTCTCGTATGCGAGGAATGGCTAAGCGTTGAGGCCCACTTTAGAGGCGCAGGAAAGGTTTGATAAGATCAGTCCAGGTCGTTTATTCCGAAACAAAAAGTATGGAATGCCGGTGGGGCGCGGCTTCCGCCCGGAAGGAGACACGCAATGGACCGTTTCAAACAGATCGAAACCTTTGTGCGCGTCGCGGACGCGGGCAGCCTCGCCGCCGCGGCGCTTGAGGAAGGCGTTTCGCCGGTGATCCTCGGGCGGCGGATCGACGCGCTGGAAAAGCGCCTGGGCGTGAAGCTCATCTACCGTTCGACGCGGCGGCTGGTGGTAAGCGAGGAGGGCGCGGCTTTTCTCGAGCGCTGTCGCGGCCTGCTCGCCGACTGGGATCAGGCCGAAAACGAGCTGTCCGTCGGGCGCCAGGTGGTGAGCGGCCATCTGATCGTCTCGGCGCCGGCCGCGTTCGGGCGCAAGCACGTTGCGCCGCTCGCGCCCGAGTTTCTCGCCGACAAGCCCGAACTCCAGGTTTCGTTCAATCTCACCGACCGCGTGGTCGATCTGGTACGCGAGGGCTATGACCTGTCGATCCGCATCGGCGGTGCGGTGGATCCGAATTTCGTTGCCGTGAAGCTCGCCTCGAACCGGCGCGTGGTGTGCGGCACGCCCGAATATTTCCGCAAGCACGGGCGCCCGCAAACGCTCGAAGACCTGCCGAACCACAATTGCCTCGCGTTCAACCTGCAGGGCGGCCAGAACCGCGGCTGGTACTTCAGCCGCGGCGGCAAGCTCGTGACCGTGCGCGTGGGCGGCACGCTCGACTGCAACGACGGCGAACTGCTGCACCGCTGGGTGACCGAGAGTCTCGGACTCGGCTGGCGCTCGACCTGGGAGATCGACGCCCAGCTCGCGCGCGGCGAACTCGAAACCGTGCTCGACGAGTACGCGCTGCCGGAGTACGACATCCTCGCGGTGTATCCGCAGCAGCGTTATGTGCCGGCGCGCGTGCGCTATTTCATCGACTACCTTAAGGAGGTCTACGCGCGGCCGGGCTATTGGACCGGCGCGTGACGCGTTTCAAATTTTTTTTCGTTTTCGTGCACAGCGCGCGGGAATAAACTGGCCCGAGCTTTGGTAATGCGTGTATAGCGGCCACGGTCGCGCAAGCAAGCCAAACGAAGACGCGAGGGGACGACGTGGGCGAATCCGCGTACGAGCAGGATGAGGCCGGACGCAGCCGCCGCTTTCAGGCGCTGGCGCTGCCGCATCTCGATGCGGCCTACAACCTCGCGCGCTGGCTTTCGCGCAATCCGGGCGACGCGGAAGATATCGTCCAGGAGGCGTTCCTGCGGGCGTTTCGGTTCTTCGACACGTTTCGAGGCGACGAGGCCCGCCCGTGGCTCCTCGCGATCGTGCGGCGCGTCTGGTACGACGAATGGCGGCGGCGCGCGGGCGCGGAAGAGGTGGCGCCATTCGACGAGTTGCGCGACGACGCGCCGCTCGAAGGCTGGGAAACGGGCGGCGTCGATCCGGAGACGCTCGCGATCCGCGCCGAAGACGCCCGCCACGTGCAGGACGCGCTAAGGCGCCTGCCGGTGGAGTATCGGGAAGTGCTGGTGCTGCGCGAGCTGGAGGAGTTGGGCTACCGCGAAATCGCGGCAATTGCCGACTTGCCGGTTGGCACGGTGATGTCGCGGCTCGCACGCGGCCGAAGGCGTCTGGCGACGCTGCTGGCGGCGTACCACGGCGGCGAGAGCGGTAAAGCTTCGGCCAGCACGGCAGTCGATGAGTCTGCAAGTGATTCGGTCGTCCGCGCCCACGGCTGCGCGGACGACAGAGCAGGTGTCGGGGGAAGCAGTCAAGCCAGGAGACCATCCGACCGGGGGAGCGGCGGTCGGTTCCGCGAGGAGCCGGCCGCCGACGGCGGAGCGTCGTTGCATTCTCGCTCCCGCACTGACGGCCGAACGACGGAGGCGCCAGATGAACTGTAACGAAGCGCGCCCGCTGGTCGACGCGAGCGTCGATCGCGAACTCTCCGCCGCCGACGAATGGCGTGTGCGCGAGCATCTCGCAGGTTGCGAGCAGTGCCGCCGCGTTGCCGACGATG
The DNA here is from genome assembly GCF_905220195.1 of Paraburkholderia sp. J8-2. NCBI lineage: Bacteria > Pseudomonadati > Pseudomonadota > Betaproteobacteria > Burkholderiales > Burkholderiaceae > Paraburkholderia > Paraburkholderia sp. J8-2. The sequence goes on along the minus strand of NZ_CAJMZA010000014.1, from coordinate 15,256 downwards.
CTCAGGCCATCTCTCAGATGATTCGCTCGGCGCCCTACCACCGTGCGCCGGCTGGACTGGCTGCGCGCATCGTCGCGGCATTGCCGGCAACCGAAGTGGCGTCTCCAAAGGCAACGCCATCGCCAGCTCCCGTGCGCGACTCAGGCGGCTGGCGCGCCTGGCTGCGCAACTGGTGGCCTGGCAGCGGCGCAGCGGCGCAGGGCGGAGGCGGTGGTTGGAGCGCTCCGGCCGCGGGCGCCGGTCCGCGCGCGGCCACGCTTGCGTGGTTCGGCTGCGCCGTGCTGATCCTGTGTGCGCTGGCGGTGATCGGCTCGTTGCATCTGCGCCGCCCGGCCGCGGAGACAGCTTTCATCGACGATCTCGTGTCGAGCCATGTGCGCGCCCAGATCTCGGGCCGCGACATCGACGTGATCTCGACCGACCGCCACACCGTGAAGCCATGGTTCAACGGCCGTATCGACTACGCGCCGCCCGTCTTCGATCTGGCGCAGCAGGGTTTTGCGCTGGCGGGCGGACGCCTCGATTATGTGGGGCGCGAACGTGTTGCCGTGCTCGTCTATCACTATCGCAAGCATGTGATCGACGTCTATGTGTTCCCGCCCGGCGCGAGCGGGCCAGCTGTCTCGGGCGCCGCGCCGAGCGGTTCGAGCGAAGGCTACGCGCTCCTGCGCTGGGAGGCGGCGGGCATGACCTGGTGGGCCGTGACGGACGCCGGCTCGGACGCGCTCGACGGCCTGCGCGCGGCGCTCGACGCCCGTCTCGCGGGCGGCGCGAGCGAGGCGGCCGGCAGCTAGGTTTTCTTCTCGCAAGAACGCGGTGGAGCCTCTTCAAGACGCGCCCCACCGCGCAAGTCATTGAAAACACGCCCGAATCATCGCTCCAGCCTACGATCTGCCTTGCGCGGCCCGCCCATCCGCGCTACAATCTTCGGCTTCTCACTTGCCGCACCGGTTCCGACGCCCGGGTGGCTTATATCCACAAGTCAGCACAAGGAGTGAACATGCGTCATTACGAAATCGTCTTCATCGTGCACCCCGATCAGAGCGAGCAAGTGCCCGCCATGATCGAGCGCTACAAGAGCACGATCACCTCGCACGGTGGCCAGATCCACCGCATCGAAGACTGGGGCCGTCGTCAACTGGCCTACATGATCGAGAAACTCGCGAAGGCTCACTACGTCTGCATGAACATCGAATGCGACCAGACCACGCTCGACGAACTGGAACACGCGTTCAAGTTCAACGACGCTGTTCTGCGTCACCTCATCGTCAAGATGAAGAAGGCCGAAACCGGCCCGTCGCCGATGATGAAGGAAGTGCAGCGCGAAGAAGCCAAGAAGGCGGCTGCCCAGCCGACCGAAGCGCAGGCTTAAGTACACAAGCCATCAGGATTCAAGCTCATTTGCCCGACTTATTTGTTTAAGTTAGCCCCGTGAACAGGCTGCAGCTTACGGCCAGCGTCGTCGAACGCGAACCGGTGCGGTACACCCCCGCCGGCGTTCCGATCGCAAGCGTGACGTTGCAGCATTGCACGGAGGTCGTCGAAGCCGGCATTCCCCGCTTCGTCGAGCTCACGATGCCCGCGGTGGCGGCCGGCAAGGCCTGCGGTCTCGTAGAAAGCTGTGAGATGGGCGTGGAAGCGCTCTTCACCGGTTTTCTGGCGAAAAAGCACCGCAATGCGCGAACCCTGGTGTTTCACATCACCGAAATGCAAGGCACAGGAAAGGACTAATCATGCCCCGCCCGACTGGTAAGAAATTCGACAAGCGTCGTCAGCAACAAAACCCGCTCTTCAAGCGTAAGAAGTTCTGCCGCTTCACGGCTGCAAACGTCGAACAGATCGACTACAAGGACCTCGATACGCTGAAGGACTTCATCGGCGAAAACGGCAAGATCACGCCGGCTCGTCTGACGGGTACGAAGGCCCACTATCAGCGTCAGCTGGACACGGCTATCAAGCGCGCGCGTTTCCTCGCGCTGATGCCGTACACCGACCAGCACAAGGCCTAATAAGACGACGCGATAAGGAGCAATAGAATGCAGATCATTCTTCTGGAAAAAGTCGTCAATCTGGGTAACCTCGGCGACATCGTGAAGGTTAAGGACGGTTACGCACGTAACTTCCTGATCCCGAACAAGAAGGCACGCCGCGCAACGAAGGACGCAATCGCTGAATTCGAAGTTCGCCGCGCTGAACTCGAAAAGGCCGCCGCTGAAAAGCTGGCAGCTGCGCAAGCTGAAGGCGAAAAGCTGAACGGTCTGACCGTTCAGATCGGCCAGAAGGCTGGCGTGGACGGCCGTCTGTTCGGTTCGGTCACGAACGCGGACATCGCCGTTGCACTCACGAAGCAAGGCTTCGCAGTGGAAAAGGCGCAAGTGCGTCTGCCGGAAGGCCCGCTGAAGATGGTGGGCGACCACCCGGTGCAGGTTGCGCTGCACACCGACGTCCTCGTCGACGTCACGGTGTCGGTGCTGGGCGAGCACGCCTAAGTACCCACGTGCGGCCCTTGCGGGCCGCGCGGTTTGACGCAAGATCAGGAAGGGCAGGAGCCGCAGGGCTTCTGCCTTTTTTGTTGTGCGCTGTCTGGACGCTCGTTGCGAGTTTTGACGCTTGTTCGAGGCACCCCCTTGTCCGATAATTGCCCTCCATGAACGCTCCGAAAGATCCCCAACTCGACTCGCTGAAGGTCCCGCCGCATTCGATCGAAGCCGAGCAATCGGTGCTCGGCGGCCTGCTTCTGGATAACGCCGCTTGGGACCGGATTGCCGACTTCCTCTCGCAAAGCGACTTCTACCGCTACGATCACCGCATCATCTTCGAGCACATTGGCCGGCTGATTGCGGCCACGCGCCCGGCCGACGTGGTGACGGTGTACGAAGCGCTCGGCACCTCGGGCAAAGCCGATGACGTGGGCGGCCTCGCGTACCTGAACGCACTCGCGCAGAACACGCCGAGCGCCGCGAACATCCGCCGCTATGCGGAAATCGTGCGAGACCGGGCAGTGCTGCGCCGCCTCGTTTCCGTCGCCGACGAAATTTCCGCCGACGCCTTCAACCCGCAGGGCAAGGAAGTGCGCCAGCTGCTCGACGAGGCCGAATCGAAGGTCTTCTCGATCGCCGAAGACGGCGCGCGCGGCACCCAGGGCTTCCTTGAGATCGGGCCGCTGCTCACGCAGGTCGTGGAGCGTATCGACACGCTCTATCACACGGCCAACCCGAGCGACGTGACGGGTACGCCCACGGGCTTCATGGACCTCGACCGCATGACGTCGGGCATGCACGGCGGCGAGCTGATCATCGTGGCAGGGCGCCCGTCGATGGGTAAGACCGCGTTCTCGATGAACATCGGCGAATACGTGGCCGTGGAGTACGGGCTGCCGGTGGCGGTGTTCTCGATGGAAATGCCGGGCACGCAGCTGATCATGCGTATGCTCGGTTCGGTCGGGCGTCTGGACCAGCACCGGATGCGTACGGGCCGGCTCACTGACGAGGACTGGCCGAAGCTCACGCACGCCGTGCAGAAAATGAGCGAGGCGCAGATCTTCATCGACGAAACGGGCGGCCTGAACCCGATGGAATTGCGCTCGCGCGCGCGGCGTCTGTCGCGCCAGTGCGGCAAGCTCGGACTCATCATCATCGACTACTTGCAGCTGATGAGCGGCTCGTCGTCGGGCGAAAACCGGGCGACCGAAATTTCGGAAATCTCGCGCTCGCTCAAGAGCCTCGCAAAGGAACTGGACGTACCCGTGATCGCGCTGTCGCAGCTGAACCGCGGTCTGGAGCAGCGCCCGAACAAGCGGCCGGTGATGTCGGACCTGCGCGAATCGGGCGCTATCGAACAGGATGCGGACGTGATTCTGTTCATCTATCGCGACGAAGTCTACAACCCCGACAGCCCCGACAAGGGCACCGCCGAAATCATCATCGGCAAGCAGCGTAACGGTCCGATCGGCCCCGTTCGCCTCACGTTCCACGGCCAATACACGAAGTTCGACAATTTTGCCGGGGCGCAGACCTTCTACGGCGAATAACGCCATTCCTTGCGCGGCTTGCGCCAAAGTGGCGCAAATGCCGCGGTGGCGTTAGCCGATCCATGCGGCGGCACTCTCCTGACGATACAATATTGCCGTTTTATGACGGTTGGCTTTGTCGCTTATTTTGCCGCCTAATTTGCCGCTTACTGACGGCAATCCGTGACCAATTTCCGGGATACCAATGTTCGGTCGATTCATGCCCACCGAGGGCAAGTTCTTCGAAATTTTCAACGCGCATGCGAAATGCATCGTTTCCGCGAGCCGCGAACTCGAACTTCTGATCGATAACCTCGCCGACGCCGAGGTCCACAAGCAGAACGTGCAGTCCGCCGAGAAGGCCGCCGACAAGCTCACGCACGAGGCGATCGACCTGCTGCACAAGACCTTCATCACGCCGCTCGACCGCGACGAGATCCATAAGCTGATCACGACGATGGACGATTGCCTCGACCTCATGGAGGACGTCGCCACGGCCATTTCGCTCTACGACGTACAAGCCGTGACGGCCGAGGCGAGCCAGCTGGCGCATGTGGTGACGGCCACGGCCGAGCGCGTGCAACTGGCGGTGGGGCTCCTCTCCGACATGAAGCAGGCGCGCGAAATCCTCAAGGCCTGCGAGGACATCGATCGCCTCGAATCCGACGCCGACCGCCTGCTGCGCTCCGCCATCTCGAAGCTGTTCCGCGAGGAAGACAACGTCAAGACGCTGATCAAGCTGAAGGCCATCTACGAATTGCTCGAAGCGATCACGGACAAGTGCGAGGATGTCGCGAACATCATCGAAGGCATCGTGCTAGAGAACGCCTGAGCGGACTGCGATGCAATCGATACAACTCGCCCTCTGGGCGGTCGCGACACTGGTCGCCATCGCTCTCATCTTCGACTTCATGAACGGTTTTCACGATGCGGCGAATTCCATCGCCACGGTCGTGTCCACCGGCGTTCTGAAGCCGCAGCAGGCGGTGGCGTTTGCCGCCATGTTCAACGTGATCGCCTATTTCGTGTTCCACCTGAAGGTGGCGCAGACGGTCGGCAAAGGCACGATCGACCCCGATATCGTCGATCACTACGTGGTGTTCGGCGCGCTGATGGGCGCGATCGGCTGGAACGTGCTCACGTGGTACTACGGCATTCCGTCGAGTTCCTCGCACGCGCTGATCGGCGGTCTCGTGGGCGCGGCGCTCGCGAAGTCGGGCTGGGCCTCGCTCAATTTCGACGGCCTCATGAAGACGGTGGCGTTCATCTTCATCTCGCCGATGCTCGGTTTCATCCTGGGATCGTTCTTCATGCTCACGGTGTCGTGGCTGTACTTCCGCACACCGCCAAGCAAGGTCGACCGGCGCTTCAGGCGGTTGCAACTCGTTTCCGCTGGCCTTTATAGCCTCGGCCACGGCGGCAACGACGCGCAGAAGACCATCGGCATCATCTGGATGCTGCTGATCGCAACGGGCTACTCGGCAATCGGCTCCGACGCGCCGCCCATCTGGGTGATTGGCGGCTGCTATCTGTCGATGGGTCTCGGCACGCTGTTCGGCGGCTGGCGCATCGTGCGCACGATGGGCCAGAAGATCACCAAGCTCAAGCCGGTGGGTGGCTTCTGCGCGGAGGCCGGCGGGGCGCTTACGCTCTTCACGGCTTCGTGGATGGGCATTCCCGTTTCGACCACGCACACGATCACGGGCGCGATTGTCGGCGTTGGCGCGACGCAGAAGCTCAGCGCGGTGCGCTGGGGCGTGGCGGGCAACATCGTCTGGGCCTGGGTGCTGACCATACCGGCCTCGGCCACGCTGGCCGCGGCTGCCTGGTGGCTCGGTCACCGCTTCATGTAAAACCTGCGGCGCCTTCGGGCGCCGCAGTGCTTTTAGGGCCTTGGCCGGCGCGCTGGCGGGCGCTTCAGATCAGCGGCGTGCTGGCCCCATCCATCGGAATGAGCGCGCCCGTGACATAGCTCGCGCGCCGGCTCGCGAGGAAAAGCGCGACATCGGCGATTTCCTCCGGCTTCGCATAGCGCCCGAGCGGCACCTTCGCTTCGCCGCTCGCCAACGCCTCGTCGGCGCCGACGCCCGTCCGTTGAGCCTCCAGCTGAACGGCCTCCTGCAACCGTTCCGTGAGCGTGGCGCCCGGGTTGATGGCGTTGATGCGGATGCCGTAGCGCGCGTGATAGTGCGCGAGGCCCACGGTGGCGAGCATCAATGCTGCGTTGGCCGCGCCTCCCGCAATATGGATATCGCTCGCGAACTTCCCGCCCATGCCGATGATATTGACGATGGCGCCGGGCTCCGCGCTCTCGCCCGACTTGATCCGCTGCACCATGCGGCGCAGCACTTCCTGCTGCGGATAGATGTAGGGGAAATATTTCGCCTCCATCGTCGCCCTGAACGCGTCCGCATCGAGTGTTTCCGGGTCGTAGCGGCGTGCCGCGCCCGCGCTGTTGATGAGAATATCGATTGGGCCGACCGCCGTGGAGACTTCTTCGACCACGTCCGCGGCGCTATGCGCTTCGTGCAGGTCGGCGCGGGTGAGGTGCACGTGCAGGCCCTCGCTCGCCAATTGTTCGCGCGCGCGCGCGAGATTGGCGGGGTCGCGCGAGACGATCGCCACGCGGGCGCCTTCCTGCGCAAAGGCGCGCGCGCAGGCAAGGCCAATGCCCTTGCTGCCGCCCGTCACGAGTACCACCTTCTTGCTGAGTCCAAGATCCATCGTCGCCTCGCTGCGCGAAAGTATGAAAAACGGTCCCGAAACGATAGCAGAGGCGCGGGGCGCCGCAAACCGCTGGAAGCATGAGTCGCCGTCCGGCCAGGGGCAAGGTGCCCGTCAGCGCCGGGGCGTGGCAGCCTCAGTCGCCGCTGTTGGCAAAGCGCGCGATGGGATCGTCGCTGGACTGGGTTGGGGCGGACGAGACTGAACCGGCTGTCGAGGCGCGCATGATCTGCACGCTGCCGGCGGACGGAGCCGCCGCCTGGATCGGCGTCGAGCCCACCTGGCCGGCCTGGCGCGCCGCCGCGTTTGCCGTGGGCGGTGGGGGCTCGAAGGCGTCGGCGGCGGCGTCGATGGCGTCGCGAGGTGCGCTGGCGGCGTTGCCGGGCGCAACTGCGGGAGCGAGCGCGCCCGCGTCGCGAGCCTGCGTTTGCGCCGCGCCGAGCGAAGCGGGTGGCGGCTCGAACGCGTCGGCCGGGGCGGCGGCAGCCGTCGAGGCCGTCGGCACAGTCGCCTGCGTCGCCACATAGCCTGGAACCGGAGCGGCGACAATGCGATTCTGGCTCGCAGCGACCGCACGCGGCGCGGGCTGTGCACCCCCGGCAGGCGCGACGCTGGCCATGGCGGCGGCTGGTGGTGCGGCATTCACGCCGGGCGAACGTTCAGTCGGCGCAGAGGCTTCCCACGTCGGGGTCTCGAAAGGCGTGCGCCGCGCCGGCGCCATGCGGCGGATCCCGTCGAAGCGTTTCGCCCAGTAGGGGTTGGTCAGATAGTCGAGCCGCACTGTGCCGCCCGTCGAAGGCGCATTCACGAAGCGCAGATTGCCCACGTAGATCCCGACGTGCGAATGCGGTCGTCCTGTCGTATTGAAGAAGACGAGATCGCCGGCTGCGATCTCATCGGGTTCGATGGTTTCGCCGCGCGTGCTCATTTCCGCGGTGGTGCGCGGCAAGTCGACCGAGGCCGAGCGGGCCAGCACGTATTTCACGAGACCGCTGCAATCGAAGCCGCTATCGGGCGTATTGCCGCCCCAGCGATACGGAATGCCGACGAGCCCCATCGCCTGGATCGAGATTTCCTCGCGGCCCACGCTGTGATCGACGAAATTGGGAAAGCCCGGTGGCCGGGTTCGCCACGTGTTTTCGCTGGAAGACGAACCGCTGCGCGATACCTTTTGCGGCGCGCTGGAGCACGCGGCAAGCAGAACGGAGATCAGAAGCGGAAGCCAGAGTCGGCGCATGAAGCGAATATGGCGCGCGCGACGCGTGCGCCATCGGGAAAACGGATCATGGGCGGATGGTAGCCCGCCCGTCAGGGCTTTCGCAAGGATTCTTCACAACTTACTTGAAGTTCGGGCGCCAACTGTTGCGCCTGGGGGACGCGTGGCCAATAAAAAAGGACCGTATCCGGTTCTCCGGATACGGTCCTTGCCCAATGCGTGGGAGCCCCTGAAAAGCGGCGCCCAGCGAATGGATTACAGGATATCGGACGCGTAATCGGCAAGCCGCGAGCGTTCGCCGCGGGCGAGCGTCACGTGGCCGCTGTGGGCCCAGCCCTTGAAGCGGTCCACCACGTAGGTGAGGCCCGAACTCCCTTCGGTGAGATAAGGCGTATCGATCTGCGCGATGTTGCCGAGACACACGATCTTCGTGCCCGGACCCGCACGCGTGACGAGCGTCTTCATCTGCTTGGGCGTAAGGTTCTGCGCCTCGTCGATGATCAGATACTTGTCGACGAACGTGCGGCCGCGCATGAAGTTCATGCTCTTCACTTTCAGGCGCGAGCGGATCAGTTCCTGAGTCGCAGCGCGCCCCCATTCGCCGGCGGCGTCATCGGTTTTCTGGAGGACTTCGAGGTTGTCGTCGAAGGCGCCCATCCACGGCTGCATCTTTTCCTCTTCCGTGCCCGGCAGGAAGCCGATGTCCTCGCCAACCGGCACCGTCGCGCGCGTGACGATGATCTCGTTGTAGCGCTTTTCGTCGAGCACTTGCGCCAGGCCCGCCGCAAGCGCGACGAGCGTCTTGCCCGTGCCGGCCTGGCCGAGCAGCGTGACGAAGTCGATCTCCGGGTTCATCAGCAGGTTCAGCGCGAAGTTCTGCTCGCGGTTGCGCGCCGTGATGCCCCACACGTTGTTCTTGTGGTGGCCGTAGTCGCGCAGCGTTTGCAGGAGCGCCGTCTTGCCGTTGAGCTCGCGCACGATCGCGTGGAACGCCGGTTCGCCGTTCTGCGGCTCGAGGTACACGAACTCGTTCACCAGCATCGACAGGCACTCGGGGCCCGTCACGCGGTAATACGTCGTGCCGGTCTTGGTGTCCTGCCAGGACTCCATGCCCTTCGCGTGCTTCGACCAGAAGTCCTGCTGGAGCGCGCGCACGCCCGAGTAGAGCAGGTCCTTGTCTTCGAGAACCTGGTCGTTGAAGTAGTCTTCCGCGGGCAGCCCGAGCGCATGCGCCTTGATGCGCATGTTGATGTCTTTCGACACCAGCACGACGAGCCGGTCAGGCCGGTCGCGCTGCAGCGCGCGCACCACGCCGAGGATCTGGTTGTCGGCCTTGCCTTGAGGCAGGCCGTCGACCGGATCGATATGCGTGAGCGTAGTCTGGAAGTACAGGCGTCCGAGCGCCTCGCGGCTGCCGAGGCGGCCAAGCGAAATGCCTTCGGAGATCGGGCCCGCGTTGGCGACCAGCTGGTCGAGCGTGCGGCTCACCTGGCGAGCGTTTCGCGCGACTTCCGACATGCCCTTCTTGTGGTTGTCGAGTTCTTCCAACGTCATCATCGGCAGATAGACGTCGTGCTCCTCGAAACGGAACAAGCAGGTCGGGTCGTGCATGAGCACGTTCGTGTCGAGCACGAAGAGCTTCTGGACTTCGGTGCTCTCTTCGGGATGCACGCGTTTTTTCGTGCCGGCGCGCGTGGCAGGCGCAGCGGCGCCGCCGGAGGCTTTCGCCGACGCGGGCTTGCCGCCGCGCCCAACGGGCGTGTCGGCTCCGGTGCGTGCCTCGACAGGCTGCAGCAGCGCGGCCGTCACTTGCTTGCTGTTGTTGCGCTTGCTGCGCGCGGGCGCCGGTGCGACCGGTTCGAGCGCGGCGAGTTCGGCGCTGCCGCTCGGAAGCGGCACCGTGCGCAGCGTGGTCGCTGCGTTGGCGGCCTGCGTCATCGGCTCGGCGACGCTCGCGGGGCCGTATTCGGCAACGTCGGCTGCGTCGTTCTCGCTCGCGGCCTTGCGTGTGCTGCGCGTCGTGCGGGCACGCGTCTTGTATTCATCCGGCGGCAGCAGGTTGCCGAGCTTGCTGGGGGGAGTAGGCAAAGGCATGGTGTCCCTCGAAAAATTCGGGTCGAGTGGTCGCGGGGTTACCCAGTAAGGCGCGCTTTCGGGCGGTGCGTGCGGGTGCCGGGTAGGCGCCCGCCGTTACTGCGCAAGGTGCGCGCTCAGGTCAGAAAATGCCGGTTCGCCTGGTTTTCGATCAGCTCCTTGACGTTTGCGCGCACCGGGTCGCAAAGCCGGCGCGAACGGGGAGAAAAGCGGGAGGGAACAGCGTGGAACAAACAAAAAAGCCGCCGCCCCGGATGACGAGGCAAGCGGCTTCACTTCGGTGTTGTCCCGTTGCCTCGGATGCGCATTTCCGGTCATTGCATGACCGGCTGCGAAACCGCCGCAACGCGACGTAAAAAGGGTTGGACAGGCACTCATTGCAGCCCAATATAACGCTCCTCAAAGCGCTTGTACAGCCTCCAGAACTTCCTCGACATGGCCCGGAACCTTGATGCCGCGCCACTCCTGGCGCAGCACGCCGGTAGCGTCGATCAGGAAGGTCGAGCGTTCGATACCTCGTACCTGTTTGCCATACATTTTCTTCAATTTGATGACGTCGAAGAGCGTGCACAGCGCTTCGTCGGCATCCGATACCAAGGTAAACGGCAATTCGAGCTTGGCCTTGAAGTTATCGTGCGAGCGCACGCTGTCGCGCGACACGCCCACGATCTGCGCGCCGGCCTTCTTGAACTTCGGAGAGAGGTCGCGGAATTGCAGGCCCTCGGTCGTGCAGCCCGGCGTGTTGTCTTTCGGATAGAAGTAGAGCACCACCTTGCTGCCCTTCAGGCTCGAAAGCGTGAAGTCGCCGCCGGTGGCGGGGGCGGTAAAGTCGGGAACGGGGTGGTCGACTGCGATGGTCACGTCAGGCACGTGGCTCTCCCTTTGTTATTGGCTGGCGTTGCCGCAGCGCTTTGAATCTGGAGGCTGCAGCGCCGTTTCGCCGGGACGGCGTGCCGCCCGCGGCGGGGGGCGTTGCGCGGGCGCGGGTCCGGGCAGGCACCCCGCGGCGCGCGGGCGGCGGATTCAGTCGGGCTGAACGATCAGCTGGCCGGAGCGGCCGGCGATCTCGCCCCAGGTGACAGGGTACGATGGCAGCGAATCCGGGTCCAGCGTCGCATGGTAATCGCCCATCGTGGCAAACGTGTGGCCTTGCGCGCGCCAGCCCGAGAGCAGCTGCTCGAAGATAGGGGCGAGCTTCTGGCCTTCGAGTTCGGCGTGCAGCGTGAAGACCTGGTCGTGCGGGTTGTTTTCGGTGCGCTTGAGCATCCACGCGGCGACCGTGTCGGTATCGACGCCATCGACGCCGAGCACCTCGTCGAGCGTGGGCAGCGTGGTGGGCATTTGCACGTGGTTCAACGTGCGGCCCGCCACCACCGGACGGTAGGGCGAGTGGCCACGCCCGTCGGAGGCGTACTTCATGCCCCACGTGTCGATCTGCTCGAAGGCCGCCTCGTTCATCTGCCAGCCCGCTGCACCATGCGTGACGGGCGGCGTGCCGAAGATGCGCGTGAAGCGGTCGTGGCTCTTCTGCATCTGGCGCGCGGTCCATTGCGCGTCACGCGTGCGCACGTTGTCCTGCCAGTACACGTGATCCCACGTATGGATGCCGCACTCGAAGCCGGCTTCGTGAATCGCGCGCATTTCAGCCGCGGCTTCCACGCCGATGTCGGGGCCCGGCAGCAGCACGCCGTACATCAGCTGCTTCACGCCGTAGTGCTCGACCACCGACGTGCGCGAGACCTTCTTCAGAAAGCCCGGCCGCAACACGCGGCGCAGCGCCCAGCCCGTGTGATCCGGGCCGAGGCTGAACAGGAACGTGGCGCGCGCCTTGTAGCGATCGAAGATGCGCGCGAGGTTCGGCACGCCTTCGCGCGTGCCGCGCAGCGTGTCGACGTCGATTTTCAGAACGATGCGAGCCAAGAGGCGAGGACCTTTATCTAACGCTTAGTGTTGCTCGACGAGCGCACGCGCTTCGGCCACATGGCCGCGGTACGCTTCGAAGATCTTGCGCAGCGCTTCGTCGAAGGTCGACTTCGGCGCCCAGCCGAGTTCCTGCTTCGTGTTGTCGATCTTCGGCACGCGGTTCTGCACGTCCTGATAGCCCGCGCCGTAGTAGGCGCCCGACGACGTTTCGACGAGCTGCACCTTCTTCGCCGTTTCCGCGTACTCCGGGAATTCGGCGGCGAGCGCGAGCATCTTGTGTGCGAGTTCGCGCACCGAGAAGTTGTTGGTCGGGTTGCCGATGTTGTAGATCTTGCCCGTGGCGACGCCGTCCTTGTTCTCGATGATCTTCATCAGCGCTTCGATGCCGTCGTCGATGTCGGTGAACGCACGCTTTTGCGCGCCGCCATCCACGAGGCTGATGTTCTCGCCGCGCACGATGTGGCCGAGGAACTGCGTGACGACGCGCGACGAACCTTCCTTCGGCGTGTAGATCGAGTCGAGGCCCGGGCCGATCCAGTTGAACGGACGGAACAGCGTGAAGTTCAGGCCTTCCATGCCGTAGCCCCAGATCACGCGGTCCATGAGCTGCTTCGAGCACGCGTAGATCCAGCGCGGCTTGTTGATCGGGCCGTAGGTCAGCGCCGAGGCGTCCGGATCGAACTGCTCGTCCGAACACATGCCGTAGACCTCGGAGGTCGACGGGAAAACAAGGTGCTTGCGGTACTTCACGGCCGAACGCACGATCGGCAGGTTCGCTTCGAAGTCGAGTTCGAACACGCGCAGCGGCTGCTGCACGTAGGTAGCGGGCGTGGCGATGGCGACGAGCGGCAGGATCACGTCGCACTTCTTGACGTGGTACTCGACCCACTCCTTGTTGATCGTGATGTCGCCTTCGAAGAAGTGCATCCGCTCATGCTTGACGAGGTCGCCGAGGCGGTCCGTCTGCATGTCCATGCCGAACACTTCCCAGTTCGTGGATTCGAGGATGCGCTTGGAGAGGTGGTGGCCGATAAAGCCGTTCACACCCAGGATCAGGACTTTTTTGGTCATGGACGGGGGACAGATGAAATGAGTTCGGAGAACGCGGCGGGGCTGATAACGGTTTCTTGACCGTTATGCGCATGCCGCAGTTCGTGGATCGCGATGGCGCGTGCGTCGCCGCAGACGGCGAAAAGCGCATTATCGCTTACGTGGATGCCCACGGGCAATCCGGCGAGGGGGCGGACCCTTTCGGCTTCTTGCGAGCCGGGGCGCACGAGGCGCGCGCGGGCAATGACAAAACGCTCGTTGCCGATGTCGGTGAACGCGCCGGGATAGGGCGGCGCGACGGCGCGAATGAGGTTGTACACCTGCTGCGCGCTTTGGCCGAAGTCGACGCGGCCGTCTTCCGGCTTGCGCCCACCGTAGTAGCTGCCCTTGGTAAGGTCGTTCGGCAGATGCGGCGCCTCGCCCGCAATCAGCGCGGGCAGCACGCGCCAGAGCGTCTGCTCGGCGGCGACCGTGACCTTGTCGAAGACCTGCGCGGCGGTGTCGTCGGGAAGGATCGGCACCGGCGTTTGCGCGACGATCGCACCCGCGTCGGGCTTCGCGGCCATTTCGTGCAGCGTGGCGCCCGTTTCGGTTTCGCCGTTGAGTACGGCCCAGTTCGTGGGCACGCGGCCACGGTACTTCGGCAGGAGCGAGCCGTGCATGTTGTACGCGCCGCGCCCGGCGAGCGCGAGCAGGTCCACGGGCAGCATGTGCCGGTAGTAGAACGAGAAGATGAAGTCCGGCCGCGCCGCGGAAACGGCCGCGCGCAGCTCGGCGCTCTTCGGGTCGGCGGGCGTGACGACCTCGATGCCATGCTCCTGCGCCACCGACTTCACGCTGCCGAACCAGATGTTCTCGGTCGGGCTGTCTTCATGCGTGACGACGAGCGCAACGTCGACGCCGCCCGCGAGCAGCACCTGCAGGCAGCGCACCCCCACGTTGTGATACGCGAAGACAACGGCACGCGGTTTCATTGGCCGGCTCCTTCGTTGGCCGGGTTCGTGGCCGCATTGGCGGGTTGCACCGTCGGCGCCGGTTGCGCGAACGCGGCGGCCTGCACGAAATCCTGGCGCGGCGTATCGGCAACGGCGCGGCCATTGCGTTCCTCGAGGATCGTCTGGATCAGGTAACGCGGACGCGCACGCACCTGCTGGTAGATGCGGCCGATGTACTCGCCGAGCAGACCAAGCGCGAAGATGATCACGCCGAGCAGGAAGAACGTGATGGCGAACAGCGTGAACACGCCTTGTACTTCCGCGCCGATGATGAAGCGGCGAATCAGCAGCAGCACGAAGAGCCCGGCCGAGCCGAGCGACAGGATCACGCCGATGAACGACAGCCACTGCAGCGGCACGACGGAGAAGCCCGTCACGAGGTCGAAATTCAGGCGAATGAGGCTATAGAGCGAGTACTTCGATTCGCCGGCGAAGCGCTCTTCGTGCGCGACCTCGACCTCGACCGGGTTTTGCGAGAACGTGTAGGCGAGCGCCGGAATGAAGGTGTTGATTTCGCCGCAGCGGTTGATCGTGTCGATGATGCGGCGGTTGTACGCGCGCAGCATGCAGCCCTGGTCGGTCATCTTGATGCGCGTGATGCGCTCGCGCAGACGGTTCATCGCCTGCGAAGCCTTGCGCCGCCAGAGGCTGTCCTGACGCTGCTTGCGGATGGTACCGACGTAGTCGTAGCCCTCGCGCATCTTCTCGACGAGCTTGCCGATTTCCTCGGGCGGATTTTGCAGGTCGGCGTCGAGCGTGATGACGATTTCGCCGCGCGCCTGCTCGAAGCCCGCGAGAATCGCCATGTGCTGGCCGTAATTACCGTTGAGCAGGATCGCGCGCGTGGTGTCGGGCCGCGCGCGGAACTGCTCGGCGAGCATCGCGGCCGAGCGGTCGCGGCTGCCGTCGTTGATGAAGATCACTTCGTACGAGGTGCCGAGCTTGTCGAGCGCCGGATACAGGCGCGCGAACAGCGCGGGAAGGCCAGCTTCCTCGTTGTAGACCGGAATGATGACCGAGACTTCCGGCGTGTCCGGGGTCAGGGTGCCTTGTTCCGTTTGACTCATGTGTGCGTCGATTCCGTTATTGGATGCTTCGGTTTACTGCGTGCGCGGATCACGGCGCAAATACTGCGCCGAGTTCCGCGTTTCCGCTGTGTCTTGCCTGCTGAGTATGCCTGTGGACTTCGACTTCTGATTCTGCAAACTACTTTGCAAACTTCGCGCTAATCTCGTTCACCGCCTG
>NZ_CAJMZA010000013.1:0-196966 GCF_905220195.1 Paraburkholderia sp. J8-2 | reverse complement strand
AGTGCGGTTAACGAGATTTGCGTGAAATTCTTAAAATAAGCATTTCTAAATAACTCGCAATCTCCCGTCAAATACGGAACTTCGTCACCGACTCGACGAGCCACGCCGCCTGCTGCCGCAAACTCTCGGCGGCGGCGGCGCTTTCTTCCACGAGCGCGGCGTTCTGCTGCGTCGTCTGGTCCATCTGGCCAACAGCCGCCACCACCTGCTCGACGCCAACGCTTTGCTCGGCGCTGGCCCGGCTGATCTCGCCCACAACGGCCGTCACGCGATGAATCGCCTCGACGATCCGGCTCATCGTTGCTCCAGCCTCGCCGGCAAGCAACGAGCCCGACTCCACGCGCGCGACGCTGTCCACGATCAGCGCCTGGATTTCCTTGGCGGCGTGAGCACTGCGCTGCGCGAGGCCGCGCACTTCACTGGCCACGACCGCAAAGCCGCGGCCCTGCTCCCCCGCGCGCGCCGCTTCCACCGCCGCATTGATCGCGAGAATATTGGTTTGCGCGGCAATGCCTTCGATGACGCCGATAATGTCCGCGATCTTGCGCGCACTCTCGTCGATGCCTTTCATGGTCTCGACGACCTGATTCACGACCTCGCCCCCTTGCGTCGCGATCGACGAAGCGCCCGCGGCCAACTCACGCGCCTCGTGCGCGTTTTCGGCGTTCTGTCGGATGGTCGCGCTGAACTGCTCCATCGACGCAGCGGTTTCCTGCAGCGCGCTAGCCTGCAATTCCGTGCGCTGGCTAAGATCGGCATTGCCCGTAGCGATCTGCGCAGAGCCGGTCGCGATCGCCTCGCTGCCGTTGCGCACCTGCTCGACGATCCCGGTGAGCGAGGTGGCCATCGTGCGCATCGCGGCCATGAGGCTATCGGTGTCGCCTGGTCGCACAGGCAGATCGATGTCGAGCTTGCCCGTAGCCATCTCGCGTGCGGCGGCGCGCGCATCGTCGGGCTCGCCGCCAAGCTTGCGCGTGATCGTGCGCGAGAACACAACGGCACCGGCAATGCCCGCCAGCACGGTAAGCGCCATCGCAACGGCGCTCGCCAGCATCGCGCTACGCTGCAGGCTTTTCGCCCGCGCGGCCGCGGCGGCGGTCTGCTCGACGATCCTCGCGCCGGTTTCGCGCAGCAGGATCACCGGCTCGCGATCGAGGCCATCCATTGCAAGGTCGCCGACCGCCGTGTCGTAACCCGAGGCCTTGAACCGGTCGATCGCGTTGCGGTACGCAACCCCCATTTGCGCATGTAACGCGTTGAAGCGCTCGATCTTCGTGCGCGCCTCGCCAGGCGGCAGTTCACGCGCAAGTGCCTGGGTCGTGCCCTGGCATGTCGCTTCGAACTTCTGGAACGCTGTCCAGTACTTGTCGAACTGGCCGGGGTTCTTCCCGCGCAGCACGATGTCCTTGCCGTTCTGCACCTGGTTCTTGAACGCGACCATCGCCTCGGAGACCTGGCGCGCCTGCGCGCCGTCCACGCCGATCAGTCGCGCGTACGCATCTGCCGCGCTGTTCATTTCGGCGATACCGAACACGCCCGCCGCCGATGCGCTCAGCAGCGCGACGCCCAGCGCCAGCGGGAGTTGATGGACCAGCTTCATGAATCACCCCTTCGAATGGTGCAGAAAGCGGCGCACCGGCGCAAACGCCATGCGTTTGCCGTGTACCGCGCCTCCTGAATTTATTTTTCTATTAGGAGTTCGAATAACACTGAATTCACGGACCCGCGTTTCTCCACAAGGACGGTGCGTCGCGCCGTCCCGCTACCCTTTACGTCACTTCACGAACGCAATGGCAACCGGTGTCGGCACTTCGGCCGACTGCCCGGTATCCGACACGAGGCCCGTTGCGGTGTCGATGCCGAAAACATTGACCTTGCCGCTACGCTGATTGGCGACGAGCAGCCACTTGCCCGACGAATCGATGCCGAAGCCCCACGGCTTCTCGCCGCCCGACGATGTGCGTTGAATTTGCGTCAGTTCGCCCGACGCCGGGTCGACGCGGTACACGATCAGCGCGTTTTCCGCGCGATTCTCGACATAAACGAAACGCCCGTCGGCGCTCACGGCCACTTCGGCGCCGCTCTTCACGCCCTGGAATTCGGGGCTCGTGGTCTCTACCGTTTGCACGAGCGTCAACTGTCCCTGCGAGGCGTCCCAATGCAGCACCATGATCTGCGCGCTCAGTTCGGTCAGCAGATAAACGTACTTGCCGTTCGCGCCGAATGCCAGATGGCGCGGACCGCTGCCCGGCGGCAAGACGAACTGGTGTGCGCTCGCACCGTCCGCAGGCGTGAGCGTGCGCGTGGCGCGATCGAAGCCATACACGAAAACACGATCCGCGCCGAGATCCGGCACGAGCGCGTAGTGGCCCGAGGGATCGACGACAGCGTTGTGCGCATGCGCGCTCGCCTGCCGGCGCGTCGGCCCCGAGCCCGTTTCCTTGACCGTCGAAGTGCGCGCGCCGAGACTGCCGTCGTGATTCACGGCGACGCTCGATACGGAGCCGCCGCCATAGTTGGCCGCCAGCAGCGTCATCGAGGGCAGGTCCAGCGAGAGGTTCGTGGTCCCGCTGCCGCCCGTTGCGACTTCGTTGATTCGCGCGAGCATGCCGCTCTCGCGATCGACGGCATAGGCGGTCACGCTGCCTTCGCGCGAGTTGTCGTCATCGACTGCATACAGCACCGGCAACCGGGGGTTCGTCGTGACCCACGTCGAGCGCGGGCCCGCGCCTACCGCGCCGATCATCGTGAGCTTGCCGCTCGACGTATCGAAGCGCAGCGCGCGCATCTCGCGCTCCTGCGTGCCCACGTAGACGAGTTCGGTTGGTGCGCCGGACGCCGGTGTCGTGGCGCTACCGGGCGCACTGTGAAAAGCCGTCGCAAGCGCGAGCGGAATGAACGCCGCCGTCAATCGGCGCCGCAGGGCAAAACGCTTGGGGAAGCACTGAACCATAGTCGGTGAACGGACGCAATATGAGTGTTATTGTGCGAGCCCCCTTCACGCGGCCAGGCTGCGTGCGGCGGACTGCTGCGGCGAGCGGCGTCTCCTGGCCGCTCACGCGTTCGCGATGCCACGATGATGGCGTCAAGGGCGCCCGTGCGTGACGGACGCCGGCAAGGCAAGCGCGCAGATCAAGCGTAACCGACGTGTGCGCGCGTGTCCCTGCACAAAAGAAGGGTTCGCCTGCACTTTTCTGATGCGCACCTTTATTGCGCCGCGCTTTGGAGCGCAATAAGGGCGGCGGCGCTCGTGGTTGTGTCCTTACTGTGTCTGAGCCCGGGCCGTGACGCGGAACTGGCTCGGCGTGTCGCCCACTTCGCGGCGGAAAAACCGCGTGAAATAAGCGGCATCGGCGAAGCCGAGCCCGAAGGCGATCTGCTCGACCGACATTTCGCCGAAGATGAGATTGCGCTTCGCCTCGGTAATGATGCGCGCACGGATCATCTTCGTGGGGCTCTGCTCCCCCGCGGAAGCGCATGCCGCGCGCAGTTGCACGAGCGACACCGCCATCATCGAGGCGTAATCCTGCAGCGCGAGGTCCTCGCGGTAGTGCTGGTCGATCAGCTTACGGAAACGGTCGACGAGCCGCACGTTGTTGCGCGTTTCGCCTTCGCTGCCGGGCTGATCCAGACGCGCCTCGCGCACGAGCATGAGCAGCAGCGTCGTGAGCAAGGCTTCCGTGCCGATCACATGGCCGACTGCGCTAGATTCCGACTCCTGCTTGAGGCTTTGCACCATGCTGTAGAACTGCTCGCCGCCGTCGGCCATCTCGCCGAGCGGGATCATGCGCGGCGACGTCCACAGTTGAATGAAGTCCTGCAGTTTCCCGTTCACCTGCGCCAGATACGCCACTTCGATCGTCACCACCCAGCGGTCCACGTCGATCGCGTAGTCGAGACCGTGCACGCACTCGGTCGGCAACAGCAACGCGCACGGGGCTTCGAACGGGACAGCGCTGCCTTCCAGATTCATCACGCCGCGGCCGCTGCGCACGAAGATGACCTGGCCATAGGCAGGGTGCGCGTGAGGCTCGGTGCGCCAGCGGCCCCGGTCGGTCACGTGCCCGACGTGCACGAACCAGTTTTGTCTCTCCGGGCGTTCAACGTACAAGCGGACTTTGGGTACGGTAGTGCGCTTCGTTCTGGCTTTGCCGTCGCGGTGGCGTTGGTCGGTTGCCATGGCGGTGTGTGTCATAAAGTCTCCTTGGCGGCCCGGTCGTTGCGGTCGCCATTGAAATTCAGAGTTCGCGCCCTGGTTTTCCAGCACGAGTGTCCGCCTGAATTTCATTTTTTTCTGGACGAAGGTACGGCGTCTTCATCCGGTGCACGGAACGCACAATATATCGCAAGCCAGGGTGCCCGGACAAAAGCACAACGATGATACGCGAACGCAGAGGCGCGTTCAGCGCGGTAGACAAAACGGAGGGGACGCTCGATCGTTGTCGAGACAACAAGACACGCTACAGGTGTCTTGCGCAAAGGCGGGAATTTTTTCATACCTTCGGGCAAACCGCGACCTGCGGCTTACCCGAATCCGGGCGCGCGCGGGCTCGCACCCGCGCCGCCGTCATCAGAACGTATGGACGAGGCCGAGCACCACGCCGCGCGTGTCGGCGCCCGGCGCGCCCGCGATGCCGCCATACGCGGTCCCATTGAGCGTGAACTGGGCCTTGTTGCGGTTCTGGATGAAGCCGGCCGACGCATACAGGGTAGTCGCCTTCGAGAAGTAATACTCGTAATTCAGGCCGATTTGCTGGGCGTTGTTGCCCTTTCCGGTGCGGTCGTGCGCATAGCCGTAAAGCAGCGCGACCTGGTTGGCCGGATCGATGCGGTACGACGTGGAGGCTTCGTAGACGTCGCGCTTGACGCTGTTGTCGGTCTGCCGCTCCGTGTGATACGCGAGATAGAAGCGGGCCGCGCCGACGCCGAGCGACGTGCCGGCGTTGAACACCTTCAGTGTCGACGTACCGGCCGCATTCGCAGCCTGCTCATAGCCGGCCGCCGCGCGGAATGTGCCGTTCGTATAGCGCACCGCCGCGTTATAGAACTGGAGTCCGTTACTCGGTTTGGTCGTCGAGTCGCGCATCGCAACCATGAACTGCGCCGTCAGCCCATAAACCGTTGGGGTGAAATACGAAATTGCATTGTTGACCCGAACGGTGAGGCTGTTGAAGTTGTTCATCGGCGAAGCGATGCTCATGACCGCGAGCGGATCGAGCTCGGGGTTCATGAAAATATACTGTGGCGTATTTTGCAGGCCAAAGCGCGTTTCACCGAATGCCCCGGAAAAACCCACCCAGGCCTGGCGATTGAATGCTTCGGCCGCATTCGATGCGGCACCTGTCACGCCGTTGAAACCCTGTTCGAGCTGGAAGTTGACGTGAATGCCGCCGCCAATGTCCTCGCTGCCTTTCAAGCCGTAACGGCTCGCAAAGAGACCACCTGAAACCGCGCGCACCACCGAACCCGAGCCCGCGTTCTGATATTCGATTCCATTGTCGATGACGCCATACAGCGTGACGGACGACTGCGCATGCGCCACGTTGATGCAACACGCTGCGGCCACACCCGACAAGGAAATCACTGACCTTTTCATTCTGTCTCCATGATGAAATCTGATTGGTTTAACTCCCGTCTTTAATTGCACGGGTTAGCGAATCCGCAGGTTTCCCGTTGCGGCACAACTTTCAGATCGATCATTCGTATACCTTATTGATTGGAACAACCAAAGGCACCAAACAAACGAATTCGCGAGACGCGCTCGCGTCGTCACCCTCGCTGGACGGGGCGTTCCATGCGAGAGGCGTCGAAATCAGTCGGGAATAGAGCTTGATAGCGCCGCGAGAGACCGGCGCGCAGCGATGCGAAGGAGGCGACGTGTCCGCGCAACTGCGCGGCGCCAAAGAAGATATCAACAGCCAGAGGGTTCATTCCGGTCAACGCTGTCTCCTTGTCTGACCTCGCCTCTCGATAACCAGGGAAAAACACCTGGCCCTCAAGGCGCGGTCTGTCTTATGGGTCAAGCGTAGGGGACGATGGCGCGCGCGTCCCTACACAAAACGCAGGTTCGCTTGCATTTTTTCAAGGTCATACCGGCTTCGCGCACGGCTGCGCCGACAAAAACTTTCGCGATGCCAGCAAAAAGTGCCAGCGAATCTCATTTTTGTGTAAAGGCAAGCGCCAACGCGCCACTTATATTCCTCACCACCGTAACAGCGTTTTCCTGCGCCGGATGGTTCAACCATACAGCCAGGGCGGGCGGTGCGACCGAATCGGCAGTCGCAATGCGGCTACGCGCCCCGGTCGAAGACATCAACATAAATAGAGTCTGGATGGAGACATGAAAAGCCTAACGCTAGCCTTGCGTGCGCCTGCCCTTGGCGCTGCCCTGTTTTGCTGCCTGGCGCAGTTCGCTCACGCCGAGGTGTTTACCGCACCGAACTCTTCCGCGCCGCCAGAGCGCCAGGAAGTCCCGAACGGCGCCGCACCGCCCCAAACCGTCGGCCAGGCCGACGAACCGCCCGCCATCTGGAACGACACGTTCATCGGCTATCGCTGGGGCACGGACTTTCACTATCCCGGCATCGATTCGACGGTGATGCAAAACATCGGCTACCTCACGACGATCGGCGGATTCCGGTTCGGCAGCTACGCGTTCAACGTCGACTACCTCGTTTCCAACGCGGCCAACCCGGAATCGGGCGGTCCGCGAAGCGGCGGCGCACAGGAGGTGTATAGCGTCGGGCGCGTGCAGTTCAGCGCCGGCAAGATCTTCGGCCGCTACCTCGGCATTGGCCCGATTCGCGACTATGGTTTGACGATCGGCTACGAGTTCGGCGTGAAGAACGATTCGTACTCCGAGCGCGCGCGCATGCTCGTGGTCGGGCCAACGGTCGAGTTTGCGATCCCGCATGGCTACTGGAACCTCACGGCCGGGCTGCGCACGGAAAGCAATCACAACGGCATTGCCGGCGTCGATGTGCGCTTCAACACCGCATGGCACCTCGAAAGTTCGTGGCTCTATCCGTTCCGTGTCGGCCCGGTGCCGCTCATGTTCCGCGGCTTCGCAAGCGTGACCGGCCCCAAGGGACGTGACGGCTTCGGCGTGGAAACCACGACCGAGTTCCTCACGCGCATGGCGCTGCTCGCCGACCTCGGCTCGTTCGCTGGGCACCCGCGTGTGCTCTACGCCGGTCTGGGCTACGAGTACTGGTATCACATGTACGGCACGCCGACGCACGCGGCGCCGGGAACCATCACTTCGGTGCCGATGCTCCAGGCTGAAATTCACTTCTGATCCGTTTGCCAGGAGAAAGCGGCCATGCGCGACCCGTCTTGCGGGTCGCGCATGGCCGCTTGATGCATTTCAGCGCGGCGCATTGTCATCACCTGCACGGCCCTCGGACGTGCCGTATGCATTCACATGAAACATCGAGCTGTTCCCTTCCTTTGGAGTACTGATGCAGATTCAAGACCATAGCGCCGCGCATATTCACACAACCGTCACGGCGGCAGCCAATATCGCCGACGACTGGGCTCAGTCATCCGCTCACACGCGCGCGACGCTGTTGCGCGCCCTGGCCAGCGCGCTAAACGCCGAACGTGAGACGCTCGTGCGCATCGCCGCTGAGGAAACCTCGCTCGGTAGCGCTCGGCTTCATGGCGAAATCGACCGCACGCGCTTTCAGCTAGGCGGCTTCGCCGATTACGTCGAGGCGGGCCACGCGTTCGCCCTCACCGACGACCCGGCTATTGCCGAGGCTCCGCCCGCCGGGCGCCCCCACCTAAGCCGCGTGCGTATTCCGCTCGGCCCGGTTGCGATGTTCTCCGCCAGCAATTTTCCGTTCGCATTCTCGGTGCTCGGTGGCGACACCGCGTCCGCGCTGGCGGCGGGCTGCCCTGTCGTGGTCAAGGCGCATCCGGGGCACCCGAAGCTCTCGCGCAAGGTGTTCGAACTCGCGCGCGCGGTCATCGCCGGGCAAGGACTTCCCACCGCGCTGCTAGGCTTGGTGGAGGGCGCGGGCGTCGAGGTCGGCACTGAACTGGTCAATCACCCCGACATCGCGGCTGTGGCGTTCACCGGCTCGTTCAAGGGCGGCGCGGCGCTGTGGCGCCTCGCGAATGCGCGGCCGCGCCCCATTCCGTTCTATGGCGAGCTGGGATCGATCAACCCTGTGGTCGCGCTGCCGGCGGCGCTCGCCACCCAGGTACAGGCGCTCGCGCAAACGCTCGCATCGTCGATCGAATTCGGCTGCGGCCAGGTGTGCACGAGCCCGGGCCTCGTCGTGCTGTTCGAAGGTGCGGATGCACAACGCTTCGAAGATACGCTGCGCGACGAACTGCGCGAAAAGCCGACGCATCGCATGCTCACGCCCGCCATGAAGCGCACCTTCGACGCGGGCGTGGCGCGCCTGCTCGGCACGCCTGGCGTGCAGACCCTCCTTGCCGGCAACGCCGATCACGATGAAATGGCGCCGCCGCGCCCCGTGCTCGCGCGCACGAGCGCGAAGCACTTTATCGCCACGCCGGCGCTGCACGAAGAGATTTTCGGCCCTGCTTGCCTGATCGTGCGCGTGGGTTCGATCGACGAAATCGTCGATGTGCTGGGCGCGGTTGGCGGCAGCCTGACGGTGACGCTGTGGGGCGCGGACGAGGACACGCCCGACGTGCGCCGCGTCGCGCGCCGCGCCACGCAGATCGCCGGGCGCGTGCTCTTTAGCGGCGTGCCGACCGGCGTGGCGGTGACGCGCAGTCAACAGCATGGCGGTCCGTGGCCCGCTTCCACGCAACCGTTCACGACCTCGGTCGGCTACGAGGCGCTAGCGCGCTTCCTGCGGCCGGTCGCGCTGCAGAGCGCCCCCGCGTGGCTCGGCGCGCGCGCCGGGCAGCCCTGTTGAGCACGCGCGGCATGGCATTCGACATCTGACTAACTGTACGCGTACGGCCGCCGCCAAGCCTGCCAACACAGTTGGGCAGCGACCGCGCTCGGTTCCCGAGATATCGCACAAGAGGCACACACCCATGGACACCTGCCAGGTCAAGCAGCCGGCAGCCGAGAACCCGTGGAGCATTCTGGTCCTGCTCTCACTCGGCCTGCTGATTTCGTTTGTCGATCGAACGAGCTTGTCTGCCGCGCTCGCGGACAAAGCCTTCGTGCATGAGTTTTCGCTGTCGAGCGTGCAGCGCGGCTGGCTCAATTCGGCCGTATTCTGGTCGTATGGTCTCGCACAGATGCCCATGGGCTGGATCGTGGACCGCTACGGCGTGAAGCGGCCCTACTCTTTCTGCTTCGTGATCTGGTGCCTCGCGGCGGCCGCCACCGGGCTCGTCGCGACGCTTTCGGCGCTGATCGTCATGCGTCTGCTGATCGGGCTCGCCGAAGCGATCGTCGTACCCGCGACCTATCGCTACCTCGCGAACAATTTCGAGGAAACACAGAAAGGCACCGCGCTAGGCATCTTTTCGATTGGCGGCAAGATGGGCCCCGCGCTCGGCGCGCCCATTGCGGCGTGGATGATCGTCGCTTATTCATGGAAGGCGATGTTCATGGTGACAGGGCTCATCGGCCTTGTGTGGATGGTCCCCTGGCTTCTGATGGTCAGGAACGACTACCCTACGCGCGACGAATTGAAGGCGGCCGCACGGCGCGCTTCGTCCGTGCCGCTCCGGAATCTGCTCGCGAGCCCCGTGGTTTGGGGTGGTCTCATCAACAACTTCTGCTACAGCTATTTCGCGTTCTATTGCATGACCTGGATGCCGGCCTATCTGGTCGAACAGCGCGGCCTCTCTCTGGAGAAGTCCGGCATCTATACGTTTTTTAGTTTCGCCGGTATCGCGATCGTCGCCGCTCTCGCGGGTTGGTTGGCAGACCGTATGATCGCGCGCGGCAAAGACGCCGTAGTCGTGCGCAAAGCGTTTATCGTCGCGGGATTCATTGGCGGTACGACGGTTCTGCTCGGCGCATACACACGGTCGCCTGGCATGGCGCTGTTCTGGAATGTGCTCTCGCTTTCGTTGCTGGGCCTCGCGACCGCCAATAATCTGGCGCTGTGCAAGCTCACACTGATCCCCAAGCCCGCGGTCGGATTGAATACGGGCCTGCAGCAGGTCGCTACCAGTCTCGCGGGCGGTGTTTCCGCCAGTTTGTCCGGGTGGTTGCTTGATGTTGGCAACGGCAATTACACCTTTGCCATGATGGCAGTCTTCGTGTTCCTGCTGCTGGGCGCAACGAGCACGATGGTGCTGATGCAGCGGAAGTGGGCGCCGAGGGTCAATAACCTCGGCGGCGCTAGCCAATAACGAAGGTACTTCGCGGCTTTCGGGAGATCGATTGCGCACAGGCGGTGTGCGGTCAATAAGTGGCGACTCATGCAACGCGAGGCTATTGCCGCTTTATTTGTGGACGCCCTTACTGTAGACATCTGGCATCGAGACAGGATCATGAAAGTTTCGAAACCACGACGAAAGAAGGCATGGCGATATTTGTGAGAAAAAAGGTTCACGCTGAACTACACTGCGTGATCGATCACTGTTCGTTTTGACATTCAATCGGCATAACCGCGGCGAGTCACTGCGGTAAATCCCTTTTGAATATTTTCGAGGGCGACGTCGAAGTCCGGAGTTGCGGTTCAGGCAGATGCGTCGCCGATGCGGCAATCGTGCGGCGCGTTATCGAATGAAGCTGTAGCACGCAACGTGGAGGTGGCTCACATGTGTGTTGATCTGAACGACATCACGAAAGGTAGAGTCCTGATGTTGAACCCAGTGAACCTCGCCGGTGGCTATGAAATTGGAGCCTACAAGGGGGTCAACCCACTGGGCGGCAATTCGCCACATTACTTTATGTGTGTGGGTAGAGACGGCGCCTATAGCTATTGGAGTCCACTCTCCTCGAACAAGAAGCCGACTGGCATAGGCAGTGCCGATGGTCAGGGCGTCATTCCGAAGGAGTCAAGGGCCGGGTTCACCCACTTCGCCAGCGGGCAAACATGGTATGACACGAAGCAGGTTTGGAAAATACAGAACGACTTCGTGATCCATGCGGCGAACACCGAAAGATCCAACAGAAGAGAGGGAGAGATATTTAACCAGATTGCATCCAGTTTCATTGACAGCGTTTTTTCAGGGGCGCGCGAACTAAAATAATAGATTCCGCCATGGTCCGTCTGACACAGGATGGTGTAAAAACTGACAACTTCAAGATGGAATTGACATGTGCACGCCAACTAACGTCATCCGCATACCCAGAGGGTTGTCACATTCCTGCGATGCCGTTGCGTCGTTTTATTTGCATGACAGGACCCCTGCCCAGCAGAAGCTGTTCCAGACCGCTGACGTCGAGTTCTTTCAGAAACGACAGGATCTGATAGAGAGGCTAAAAGAGGCCGCATATCGGGATCACAACGTGAAAAGTACGCTCGACATGTGGCTATGGGGCAAATCTCGCGTGACGGAAATCTGGACCGAAAGAACGCTCGCGTCGTTGCAAGGCGATCTGCAATCGGTTGCGACAACCGATGGAACGCAGTGGTCGCTTCAGCTACTCCCTCAATCATTTTCCCAGGCCGGGCATCATATGGCTTTCGGGAAATCGCCGAATAAGGTCAATTGGTGGCTCCTTGATCCGGCTACGGCTATGTATACTTTTGACAAAGTCGAAGACCTTGCGTGCTTTGTTCAAAAACATCTCACCGAATCTGCTGGCCTCAATGCGGCGACACGCACGGTACTCTTGAGAATCGACTAACATTTTTTGCAGGGTAGTTCCGCGCCCACGCGCCAATGGTGTTCAGCCGCTGGTTAGGGCCATGACTAGCGGTCCACATGCCTGCAACACGCAGCATATCGATGCCGGCGGAACAACAGCTAATGCGACGCAATTTCCTTTGCCCTATTTACCGTCGCCCTTCGAAGTGGCAGCGCGCGTTGGAACTGCAACAGATCGTCCTGCAGCAATGGGGCGGACAGCGCCCTTCACCGAATATTGCCAGGAACCATAAAAAAGCACCGCGCCCAAGCGCGGTGCCTTTGCCCTATCTGCCTGAAAAACAGCCTTACTGTTTGGGAATATAAAGCGGCATCGAATCTTCCCAGACCGTGTCAGTAATCGCATGCCGATCGCTGCCGTCCGCATTCATCACCCAGTTCTGGCCGTCGGGCTGGAACGTCTCGTCATAGAGCGAAAGCTCGTCGCGGAAGCCATATTCACCGGAGCTGTACGCAATACGACCGTCCCACGTCCAGGTCGCATGAGCCTGATTCGAACCCTGCGGCGTCAAACGCTTCACATCCGTACCGTCCGGATTGATCGTATACACGTCGTAGTGGAACTTGTTGGGGTCGTCCTGATTGATCTCCTTGCGCGTGAACACGATCTTCTTGCCGTCCGGCGACCAGCCCGGCAGGTTATCCAGCCCGGTGGTCAGGACCGTGGTCTTGTGCGTTTCCAGGTCGAGAATCCGCAGGCCGTTGTCCGTGTCGCTCCACACGCGATAGACGATCCTCGTGCCGTCCGGCGAATAGCTCGGGAAGCCCGCATTCTCCTTGCCGTCAGTCAGCACTTCCGGCTTGCCGTCCATGCTGCCGTCGGCCTTGATCCGCATGATCTGGCCTGGCATGTGGTTGCGCGTGAAGAACCAGCCGCCCACGCCGAAGGCCACCCATTGCTTGTCCGGCGACCAGGTCGGCTGGAATGCGCCCGCGAGCCCCATCTTGATCAGCTTCGGATCGAGCCCGCTGGTGAGCGGGTCGTAAATATGGCGCGCATCGCTGAAGTCGGTATTCGCCACCACGATCGACGAGCCGACCGCCTTTTCCGTGTACACGAGCGACTTGCCGTCGCGCGAGAGTTGCGGGAACACATCGACGAAACGGTAGTTCCATTGCGGATCGAAACTGTAGAGCGGCGTGCCGTTCGGGTGGAACGGCTTGCCGTACACCACCTTTTCGTAGACGACCTTCTTGCCGTCCGCAGAGTAATGCGGCGAGCGAATGCCGCTGCCCGCCGTGGCATGCGAGGCACCGTCCGTCGTATAGAAGCCTTCCTGCCCGCCATTCTTGATGTGATACGCGACGTCGCTCGCGCCCACATATTGCGGGAACACCTTGAATCCTGGCGTGTCCGTCAGGTCCTTGCGCTCGCCGGTGGCCACATCGACCTGCACGATTTGCGAACTGACCTTGCCGATCGCCTCGGGACGGTGCGCGCCCCACGTCGATTCAACCGGCGTTTCGTAGAACACCACGTGCTTGCCGTCCGCGGACCACGACGGCGAGCCTTCGGCGAAGCCAGCGCGCGCGGTGATCTGCTTGAAGCCCGTGCCGTCCGGATGGATCTCATAGATGCCGCTTTCCTGGGTGCGCTCCCAGCCGACCGGCAGGTTGTGACCGCGCCAGTCGGTACCGATATCGGAAGAGAGCGCGATCCACTTGCCGTCCGGCGACCACGAAGGCCGGAAGAAACTGTGCGGCTTGTCCGCGTCGAACTTGATGTTGCCGGTTACGTTGTGCAGCGCGCCGGTCTTGATGTTGAGCGTCCAGATGTTGGTCGTGCCGTAAGTGGACTTGCCGCGACGCGACGACACGAACGCGATCACATTCGGATTGGCCGGGTTGTAGACCGCGCTGTCGCTAATGCCGACCCAGTCAGTCAAACGTTGCAGCCCCGTGCCGTCCACACGCACGCGGTAGAGGCTCGCATGACCGAGACCGTCACGCTCCGAGGTGAAGACGATCCATTTGCCGTCCGGCGAGAAAGAACCGTGATAGTCGAAGCCATCGGACGGGATCAGCCGGTGTTCGTCGCTGCCGTCGGCATTGGCGACATAGAGTTCCGAGGTCGTCGGGCCGATGCGATAAATCAGCAAGTCGCCCTTGGTCGCCGTTGCGGCGCCCGCGCCCGGTACGAACGTGGCGACGGCGGCAATGGCGACGCAGGACAAAACACTCTTTTTCAACTGAAGCGAGGGACGCACAATACTAGTCTCCATTTTTTATTCGCATCACTGCAATCTTTTAACCGTCGACCGGCATGCCGGACGACGCACATGCTCATTGACCGAGACTGCCGGTCACATCGTCGAACAGCTCATCCACCGAAAGCCGGTGCGGAATGATCTTCTGGTCGAGCGCCCAGTCGATGGCAAGCTGAATGCCCTTGCGGTTCGCTTCGAGCCCGATCGGCGGGAACACGGCCGGCACGCCGCCTTCGGTCTGCGCGCGGCTTTCCACGATCATGCGGTAAATTTCGCGCACAACGTCCGGTCGTTCCTTCGACACCCGCTCGTGCACGACGAACATATGGTTGATCGGCACGACGCCTTCGCGCGCGAACCAGTTCTTCGCTGCCGCCTGCGCGTCGGGCACGAGCGTGCGCACGCGCGGGTCCTTCGGCATGTCTTCGCCAAGGAGCGCGGCGGCGAGCTCGCCGTCGAGCATCATCTGCGGAATCGACGAACCTGCGGGCAAACGCTGGCAGTTGCCCGGATCGCTGTATTCGGCGAGGTGGCCGTCGCCGAGCGTCATCCACGTGACCTTGTCCAGATCGACGCCGTATTCGTGGCGCAAGATGCCGCGAATCCAGAGCGCCGTTGTCTGGCTATAGGTCCGCACGCCGACCTTCTTGCCCTCGATGTCCTTGGGGTCGAGCTGCCCGAAGTCGATGTTGAAGCCCGCGCAATGATGCTGGAAGCGGCCCGAGATCGGCGCGGGCAGCAGCACATAGGGCTTGCCGTAAGCCTTGGCCTGCAGGAACGTGACGATCGCCAGCTCGCCGGCGTCGAAGGCATTTTCGCGCACCATCGCCTTGAAGCCGTTGTGGGCGGGCGTGGGGCCGCAAAAGTCGAGCGTGACGAGGTCGGATTTTACCCGGCCGTCCCGCAGGGCCTTGGTTACCGCATATTCGGCCAGATTGGTGCGCAGCGTCGGCACCCCGGTCAGCGTAGTCATTGATGCCACTCCTTATGCATGATTGGCGGGTATTGCTTTTTCAGTTTCATCAGGATTGCAGACGAACTTCGATCAGGCACGGACCACTCTCGCGCACCGAGTCGGACAGCGCCTCGTGGAAGGCTTCGGCCGTGTCCACGGCGACCGAGCGCACGCCCATGCTTTTGGCCATGGCCTGCCAGTCGATGCGCGGACGATCGATGTCGATCATCGAGAGCGCGCGCTCACCCGGTGTGCCCGCGCCCATATTCGCGTACTCGGCCTTGAGAATCGCGTAGCTGTTGTTCGCGAAGATGATCGTCGTGACGTTCAGGTTCTCGCGCGCCTGGGTCCACAGCGACTGGATCGTGTACATCGCGCTGCCGTCGCCGACCATGCAAAACACGCGGCGGTCCGGGCACGCGAGCGCCGCGCCGGTCGCAACAGGCGTGGCATAGCCAATCGAGCCGCCCATGTTGTTGATGAGGTCGTGGGGCGCCGCGCCCATCGTATAGCCCATCGTCTCGCGGCCCGTCGTGAGCGATTCGTCAACCACGATGCAGTTCTCGGGCAATGCCGCGGCGAGCGCATGCGCGATGCTCACCGGATTGAGCGCGCCGGTCGGTGCGGCCGTTTCGACGCGCGGCTGCACGAGCGGCGCCGTCGCGTTGGCGCCGAGCGCTTCGAGCAGCATCTCGAACGCGAGCGCGCTGTCCTCGTCGGCCTCGACGAGCGGATGCACGAGTGTGCCCTCTTCCTTGAGCAGGCTCGGCTTGTCGGGGTAGCTGAAGAACGCGACCGGCTCGCTCGTCTCGACCGTAATGATGTGCTTGAAGTCCTTCAAAAATGCACGCGCGGGCGCGACCGCATACGGAATGCGGGCAAGCGGCACGCGCCCCGCGCCGCGCTCGATGCGCGCAGTGAAGAACTGCGAGCCCAGGCGCGCGCCAGTCGCAGCCGCCACCTTGCCCGCGCGTTCGAGCGCGAGACCGCGCGTTGCCTTGTTGCCGAGAATAATCAGCGCAGGCTCGCCCGAGCGCAGCACACGCGCCACGTGCTCGATGCGCGCGGCGTCGGGCGTCCTGCGCGCCGCCGTTTCGCGCGGCGGCACGATCGTCGTGCCCGCCTCGCGCCACGACGTGTCGCCGGGCAGAATCAGCGTCGCGATCTGACCCGGATGCTCCGAGGCCTTGTCCACCGCTTTCGCGGCGTCCCAGGCGATCGCACTCGCGGAGTCGGCGCGGCGCACCCAGTGGCTCAACGGCCGCGCGAGTCCTTCGATATCCGAAGTAAGCGGCGGATCGTACTTCAAATGCGAAGTCGAATGTTCGCCGATGATGTTGACCATCCCCGACGACGCGCGCTTCGCGTTATGAATGTTCGCAAGCCCGTTGGCAAGACCCGGCCCCAGATGCAGCAGCGTGGAGGCCGGCGTGTCCTTCATGCGATACCAGCCGTCCGCGGCGCCCGTCGCCACGCCCTCGAAAAGGCACAGCACGCTGCGCATCTTCGGGTTTTCGAGCGCGGCGAGAAAATGCATTTCCGACGTACCCGGATTGGCAAAACAGATGTCGACGCCCCGATCGACGAGCGTAGCAACGAGGCTTTCTGCACCGTTCATTTAGTACCCTGCCATCTCGCGCGCAAGGCCCACGACACCGTAGCTGCGCGACGGCGCCGACATCAGCATGCGATAGCCCTCTTCGATCAGGCGCTTGTGATTCTTGGCCGTTACGTGCGGATGGCCAACCACGACATTGTGCTTATGGCAGGTCTCGACGATCTTGCGCATTGCGTCAAGCACGATCGGGTTTTCGTAGTCGCGCGGGCAACCCAGTTCCTGGCTCAGGTCGCCTTCACCGATCAGGATGAAGCCGATGCCGGGCACGTTCGCGAGAATGTCGTCCAGGTTCTCGATCGCCTGGGTGCTCTCACACATCAGGCCGACGAGAATCTCGCCCTGGGGCGCGAGCGGCCACACGTCGGCCTTCTTGTAGTAGTCGGCCATGGTCAAGCCCCAGTAGCGCGAAGCGTTGGCCGGGCCGTCGCCGCGCACGCCCTTCGGCTCGTAGAGCGGCGCGCCCTTCGGACGCGCATAGCGGCACGAGGCCACCGCGTTATAGGCCTGCTCGACCGTCGAGACATGCGGCCAGATCACGCCGTAAGCGCCGCGATCGAGCACCTGCTTCGCAAACGACTGGTTCATTTCCACGCCGTTGGCGGGAATGCGCGCGATCGGCGTCACGCGCGGGGCGACCGAGCCCGACTCGGCAATCTGCTTGCGGCTCAGCATGTATTGCAGCGCGTCGCCGAGCGCGGCCACGTCGTAGGGGTTGTGCTCCATCTCGAAGACGATGCCTTCATACGGCGCGTCGCTCATTTCGATGGCGTTTTGCTTGTCGAGCTTCGAGAACGCGGTGAAGGCCGGCTTGCCGGATTCGAACGCGCGAATGATGCTGTTCAGACGGGTGTCGCTCATGATCTTTTCTCTCGTTGAATTGGGTTGAAGCGGGCTCAGTCGGCTTTCCAGTACATGAAGCCCATGCCCTCACCAGTTCCGGCGGGCGTGCGCCAGCACGGCACGTAGTCGACGAGCGTCATCTCGGCGCCGGTTTCCTGCAGTGACTTCATCACGCTCGCGTAGAGCTTGATTTCCGAGGTGCCCGACTGGTAGGAGCGGTTGTCCACGGCGGCGAGGCCGTCGTAGTCGTACTCGGCCAGCATCTTCATGATGCGATGATCGAATTCCTCGTCGTTGACGAAGTGAGACAGGCCGCCCGACGCGAAAATGCCAACGCGCACATCTTCGGGCCACGCCTCGATTGCATCGCGCAGCACTTCGCCGAACTCGATGCAGCGCGACATGGAGGGCTGCGTCGGCGGGTAGAAGCAGTTCATGATGACCGGCACATGCGGCGGCGGGTTGTCGCCCATGATCTGGTGGTAGACGAAGCTATAGGCGTGCGGCACCACCGGGTACTCGGGCAACGGCTTCATCCACACGTTATCGGGCCACGCGAACAGATCGGTCAGGTCAAAGCCTTCGTTCTGGAAACGCTCGACGAGATACGTTGCGAGCTTCGGATGGCACTGGTGCGTGACGTGATGGTCAGGCGCGTAAACCGCGCGCTGCGGCGGCCCGTTGTGCACTTCCTCACCCGTGTAGATGGCGATCGACGGCGAGAAGTCGGTGAAGATCTCCTTCTGGTCCTTGCCGAGAATGATCGCGACATCGATGCGCGCTTCGCGGTAGGCGGCGGCCATCTTGTCGAGCGCCGCACGGCAGCGGGCGGCGCGCGCGGTGCGCTCCTCCATCGTGAGGAAGGGCTCGAACGCCGCTTTGCGATGGGCTTCGAGTTCCGGGTAGGTCCACGTGCGGTTCTGGAACCACAGTTCCGGGTTGTTCCGGTCCCGCTCGCCGTTCTTTAGCCAGTCCTCCGGTGCCTGCCCGAGCATGCCGCTGTGCGGCACGGCCATTCCGAATACGATCTTCGCCATGTGTGATTTCCAGTCAATTACCACCGGCCGTGCCGGTTGCCTAATATTGGGTGTTTCCTGAAGCTGTTTATTACTTCGGAATACAGATCAAATAGAATAGATGCTTCGATCTCGTTCGTCTTCGATGCCGCGGTGCTCAGGCCTCCTGAAGCGACGCTTTCGGGTCCGAGACCTTCGGCGCCCATTCCGGACGGAAGAGCACCGCGGTCGCCGTCG
This sequence comes from Paraburkholderia sp. J8-2, assembly GCF_905220195.1. NCBI lineage: Bacteria > Pseudomonadati > Pseudomonadota > Betaproteobacteria > Burkholderiales > Burkholderiaceae > Paraburkholderia > Paraburkholderia sp. J8-2. The sequence goes on along the minus strand of NZ_CAJMZA010000013.1, from coordinate 178,327 downwards.
CTCCGATGAGCAGGAAAACGAGGATCACCATCATCGGCAAAACGTAGTTGTGGCTAACGTGCAGCAGCCAGCCCGAAAGACTCGCGGCAACGCCGCCCGCCAGACTCGTCGCGACCTGCTGCACCCCGGTCACGAGGCCGATCGCCTGCTTCGGGATCAGCGTGAGACGCGAGAGCACGAGATTATTCGCCGTTGTCATGCCGAGCAGCGAGAGCGACAGCACGTTCCAGAACAGCGCGCCTTCGAGCGTATGGGCATACGCACCGAGCAGCACTGTGCAACCGCCCACGAAGCCCGCGATCGTGAACGATTTGCGCACGAGGATCGCGTTGTAGCCCGCCGCGACGATCCTGTCCGCCGCCCACCCCGCCACGGCCGCCACGATCGCGATGCCGGCGAAGCTGAAAAACGTGTAGATACCCGAGCGCTCGAGCGACAGGCCACGCTGCTCGACCAGATAAGAGGGCATCCAGGTCATGCAGTAGAACGTGAAGTAGCCGTAGCAAAAATTCGTGATCATGCCGCCCCAGACCACCGGGCTCGACAGGATGCTTGCCAGCGACACCGTGCGGGCACTGCGGCTTGCCTGCTTCAGCGCGGCGCGCGACGGAAAGTCGTTACGCACGAGCAGCAACCACGGCACGAGCCAGAGAAGACCGACCAGCCCGGTCACGATGAACATCAGCTGCCACGAATAGTTGACGATGAACCAGGCGCCAACCGGTGCGCCGAATGCCGGGCCGAACTTGTTGCCCATGGCGAGGATGCCCACGGCGAGCCCGTTCTGGCGTTCGTCGAAGTTGTTGCGAATCCAGCGGTAGCTCGCCGGAATCACGATCGCCTCGGTCACGCCGACGATCAGGCGCATGACGATCAGACTTTCGAGCGCCGTGACCGCGCCCATCAGCGTCGTGGCGATACACCACAGCGCAAAGCAGATCGCATAGGGCCATTTCACGCCGTAGCGGTCGGCTACCCAGCCCATCGGCACCTGGAACACGCCATAGGACCAGAAAAAAGCTGCGTTGATCCAGCCGCGATCGACGCTGCTGAGATCGAATCCGTGAATGAAGCCCGGGTCCGCGAGCGCGCTGGAAATGCTCGTGCGATCGACGAACGAAATCAACACGCCGAGTGCCAGAAGCGCAAGGACGCTCCATCGGCTTGCTGTCACGCTTCGCTCTGGTTGAGTTGTCTCCATCTGCTTCTTCTTTCTCGATCAAACGCTTTGTTACTCAGCCAACGCGGCACATGCATGCGCCGCGGCAGCTGCCCGGATGCATCGCTTCAGGCCAACGCCGGATAAAGCGAGAGCGCTGTCTTGCCGAAAATCCACTCGCGGTCCTGCTCGCTCAGGCTTTGCAACCCGGCCTGTGCGGTCGCGAGAATCTCCGAAAGCTTGCCCGGCGACGTCGGGAAATTCGAACCCCATGCCATGCGCTGCGCACCGAACGCCTCGACCACGCGCGGGAAGAACGTCTCCGCGCTCGCCTTCTCCTTCTTCACGTCGCCGAAAATGCGCGGCGTGAGTTTCAGATAGATGTTCTCGAGCGAGGCCAGGTCGAACAGGCTCTGCGCCTTCGCGTACGGTACACCGTCCGCGACCTCGGGACGGCCGAGGTGATCCAGAATGATACGCACGGTCGGGAACCGGCGGGCGAGCGTCGTGATCTGCGGCAAGCCGACTGGACCGGTCTGAATGCACATCGGCAGATTGAGTTCGGCGCACAGCTCCCAGGCCGGGAACGAGCGCGGGTCGTCCAGCTCGCTCGGATCGAACTCCTTGGTGCTGCCGCCCGTGAAGAGACGCAGGCCGCCGAGACCGCGATCGGTCCACTCGCGAATGCGCTGCGGCGCATCCGGTTGCAGCACGTCCACCGAGCCGACCGCGACGAGACGGTCCGCGTACTTCGCGCAGCCGTCTACGACATAGCTGTTGTCGAAACCGTACGTGGTCGACGAATGCACCACCGCAGCCTTGGCAACGCCCGCCTCGTCCATCGCGGCGATCAGCGTTTCGACCGTGGTCGGACGCTCTTTCGACCACTCCGAGCGCTTGCCGAACAATGGCGCGGGCGGATAGCGCGTTTCGTCGTCCGAGATGATGTGAGGATGAATATCAACGATTTGAGAAGCCATGCGTGCCTCTGTACTTTTCCGTTTCTGCGCGGCTCGCGCCGCGCTTGTTAACCACGCTTGTCAATCGCGCTTATTTGCCGCGCGCCTTCAGGCGGGCGTCGAGGCGCGGATACACGCGGCGTGCGTTGCCTTCGAAGATCTTGTAGCGGTCTTCGTCGTTGAGCGCCGGGCACGCGTCGATATAGCGCTTCGTGTCGTCGAAGTACTGGCCCGTGATCGGGTCCTTGCCACGTACGGCGCCGATCATTTCGGAACCGAACAGCACGTTGTCGGACGGAATCACCTTCGTGAGCAGCTCCACACCCGGCTGGTGATACACGCACGAATCGAAGAAGATATTGTTCAGCAGTCCTTCAAGCGGACGCTCGCGCATTTCCAGCGACATGCCGCGATAACGGCCCCAGTGATAAGGCACCGCACCGCCGCCGTGCGGAATCACGAGACGCAGCGTCGGGAAGTCCTTGAACAGGTCCGACTGCAGGATCTGCATGAAGACCGAAGTGTCCGCGTTCAGATAGTGCGCGCCCGTGCCGTGAAAGCACGGATTGCACGAGGCGGCCACGTGAATCATCGCGGGCACGTCGAGATCGACGAGCGCTTCGTAAAGCGGATACCACTCGCGATCGGTCATCGGCGTGCCGGTCCAGTAGCCGCCCGAGGGGTCCGGGTTGAGGTTGCAGCCGATGAAGCCCAGTTCCTCGACACAGCGGCGCAGTTCGGCAATGCTGTTCTTCGGCGCGACGCCCGGCGACTGCGGCAACTGGCACACCGGCGCGAAGTTGTCCGGATACAGCTCGGTCACGCGGTACACGAGGTTGTTCGACACTTCGGCCCATTCGAGGCTCGTGCGCTCGTTGCCGAGGTGGTGGCTCATCAGGCCCGCGATCGGCGAAAAGAGCGTGAGGTCGCTGCCACGCTCTTGCTGCAGCTTGAGCTGGCCGTTGCCGATCGCGTCGCGAATCTGGTCGTCGCTCACATGGGCGCCTTCGAGCGACGGCGCGTTGGCCGGGTCGTTGGCAAATTCAACCTGCTTCGCGCGCCAGTTGCGAAACGATGCAGGCACGGTCGTGAAGTGGCCGTGGCAATCGATAATCATGATGTCTCCGTTCGTATCAGCGGGCCAGCGGGTCGACGAAAAGTTCGTCGATCGCCATGCGGCGCGGCGTGAGGCCCTGCTTGAACGCGGTCTGCTCGAGCGCCTCGATCGTTTTCAGGTTTTCCGCGAGGCCGTACGGCAGCGGGTCGTTGCCGACGATCTTGCGCAGCGCGAGGTACTTCTTGTCGCCTGCGGTCGTCGCTTCGCCGGCATCGAGGCGGGCAAGCCACTGCTTCTTCGCTTCGGCGAAGGCGTCGTAGATCGACTTCGCGATCCACGGATGCTCGGCGAGCACCGAATCCTTCACGACGATCGTGCCGTGCATCGGGTAGATGCCGGTGCGCGCGTAGTATTGCGCTTCGAGTTCGGCTGCGTTGGGCAGCAGGTCCGGGTAATCCGCCTCGACTTCCTTCCAGCCGCCCGTGGGCGCGCCGGTGCGGCCAATGCCGGCTGCGGCGGCAAAGCCTCCCACCAGTTCGCCGGTGGCCATCATGTCGGCAAGCGACTTGCCCTCCGGTGCGTGAATCACGTTCGAAGGCAGCTTGAGCTGCGTGACGTGTTCTTCGTCGTCGACGACCCACGTCACCTTCGACGAATCGAGCCCGAACTCGTCGATCAGCACCTGGCGCGTCCACACGCCCGTCGTGACCGAGTAGGCGCGCACGCCAACCTTCTTGCCTTCGAGGTCCTTCGGATGGCGAATGCCCGCTTCCGGGCGCACCAGCAGCCCGCTATGGTGGAAGCGGCGCACCACGAAAATCGGCAGTGCGACGAACGGCGCGCCGTAAGCGCGGGCGATGATATAGGTCGTCGGCGCGAGTTCGCACACGTCGAATTCGACGTCGCGCACCATGCGGCGGAACGCGCCGATTTGCGGTTGTACGGTGACAAATTCTGCGTCCACGCCCTCGATGGGAATGGAACCATTGCGAATGGCCGACGTGTGCGGATGCTCAGCGATTGCGATCTTGAGCGGGACTTTCTTGGTCAACATCCTCTCCTTTGGATTGCGCGGCGCGGCTTACCCGATGGATTTCGCTGCGCCGGACGTATCGTCTCGATGGAGTGAGAATAGGGGAGGCGCCAGGCAGCGTCCCTATACAAAACGCACATTCACTGGCACTTTTGTCGAAGCCGCCCTGCCTGAATCCCGGTCACTGCAAAGCGTTGCGGCCGACACGCGCAACGGACGAACCGGCGATCGCGGCGCAAGCGGCGCGAGTGGCGACTTGATCGCACCCCGGGAAAACCACCATTGCGCAAAGGCGCCCGCGCCGCCCTTCAGTTCCCTCGCGGCGCGCCGTAAACATGTCCTGAGCGTGTTCAGTGCTTCGCCGTCTCGCGCGCGAAGGCACTGCCGTTTTTCTGCAACATCGCCCCTCGCGTTCTGGAGCCATCCTCGTGTTTGCACGACTCTCTATCTCTGTCCGTCTGCGCATCGCGGTCGGGGTGCTGGCCTTGCTGATCGTGGCAGCCGGCGTTTCCGGCCTCGCGGGCATGTCGCGCACCAATACGGCGCTCGGCTATGCCTACTCGAACCAGCTCGCCGCCGCCATCAACATTGGCAAGACGAACCTGAATCTGACCATCGCGCGCACGACGCTCGACCGCATCCTTTTGCACCCGGACACGCCCGACACTCAGGCCCTGCTCGACAAGGCGCAGACCTACCTCGCCACCTCGAACAAGGCGTGGGACGTCTACCGCTCGCTGCCGCACGCCCCCGAAGAACAGGCGCTCGCCGACGACGTTCAGACCGCCCTCACCGGCATGCTGGAGCAAGGCATTCAGCCGCTCATGGCCGCGATCAAGCAAGGCGACCGGCAGGCCCAGGATGACATTGCGATGAAGCGCATTCCGCCGCTCTCGGTTGCGCTCACGAAGGCCTCGAGCGCGCTCGAGGCATGGCAGAAGGCGCATGGCGAGCAGGCGTTCGACCACGCGCAGGACCGCTATTCATCGCTGCGCGCCGGCAGCATCGCCCTGATCGTGCTCGGACTCGCCGTGGCGCTCGTGTGCGCCGTGGGCCTGCACCGCGCGATCGCAGCGCCGCTGGAGAACGTGCAGGGCGCGCTCCAGCGCATTGCGGACGGCGACTTGACCGCGAACCTCGACACGCGCTCCAGCGACGAAATGGGCCGCCTCGTGACGAGCCTGAAGGCCATGCAGGACGCGCTTGCACACACGGTGCGCAAGGTCAGCCATAGCTCCGAGTCCATTTCCACGGCAACGCGCCAGATCGCCGCCGGCAACGACGACCTCTCTCAGCGCACCGAAGAGCAGGCGGCCTCGCTGCAGGAAACGGCCGCGAGCATGGAGCAGCTCACCGCCACGGTGAAGCAGAACGCCGAGCACGCGCGTACCGCGCAAACACTCGCCAATAGCGCACAGGAAGTCGCCGATCGCGGCTCGCAGGTCGTGAGCCACGCCGTGCAGACGATGGAGCGTATCGACGGCAGCTCGCAGAAGATCGCCGACATTACCGGCATCATCGAAGGCATTGCTTTCCAGACCAATATTCTCGCGCTCAACGCGGCGGTGGAAGCCGCGCGCGCGGGCGAACAGGGCCGCGGATTCGCCGTTGTCGCGAGCGAAGTGCGCTCGCTTGCGCAGCGTTCGGCGGCGGCCGCGAAAGAGATCAAGACGCTGATCGCCGAATCGGTCGAGCACGTTTCCTCGGGCTCGGAGTATGTGCGCTCGGCGGGCGTGACGATGAACGAGATCGGCGAATCCATTGGCCGTGTGACGACCATCATGCACGAGATCGCGAACGCGTCCGAAGAGCAGCGCGACGGCATAGAACAGGTGAATCTCGCGGTCTCGCAGATGGACCAGGTCTCGCAGCAGAACGCTGCCCTGGTGGAAGAAGCGGCCGCGGCCGCCATGGCGCTCAGCGAGCAGGCCGACGCGCTGCGCGATGCCGTTGGCGCTTTCAGGCTCGCGCGCTAAGGCGCAGTCGAGGCGCTCGCGGCAACGATCGATCGAGGTGTGCCCCGCGAACCGGCCACCTCAATTCCTTAGGATGACCTTACAGTTCGCCATACGGGCACGCTCGCACGTGTAGCCCTGCGCGACTCAACTCGCGCAGGCCAGCGCCCGCATCCGGCGCGACGCATCGAAGTCCCGCGCTTTCATAGCGGCCGCAGCGCAGCCCCGCTTGTCCAGCCTCTCGGCGAGCAGCCAGCAAAACGCGTCCAGTTCGGCCCTGCCGTGCGTCGCAATGAATTCGCGCATGACTTCATGCACGGCGCTTTCCTGTGTCGCCGCCGAAAGCATGCTGGAAATATGCGACGCGCCGCGCGCAAGTTCGAGCGAATACGCCGCTTCGTAGTAGTACAGGCCGCCTTGACGCGGCTTTTTTTGGGTCTTCTTCATGTTTCCCCCGTTTGCCCGAATCTCGCAGGCGCCTGCATCTTTGCAGGTGGCGCATGACGCGGCAATGAATCGGCGGTGCCTGAAGCCAAATCTGTCGTTACGTCTCAAATACTTGTTGTTTTGTCTCACGCGCGCTTGCACGACACGTGCGTTTCATGCTCAACGCATCAAGGCCATCCAGTAGCGCCAGTCGTCCACGCCGGACTCTTTCGCGAGTTCGGTCTCGCCATTGAGCGCCAGCATACGTACCGCGCGTGGCGAGAGGCCAATCGAGCGGCGAAATGCGCGCGTGAAATTCGCGGCATCGGTAAATCCATGCGCGGCGGCAATATCGGCAATCGACATGCTGCGTCGCGCCGGGTCGGCGAGCATGGCGCGGCAACGCCGCAAGCGGCGCTCGCGCACGTAGGTCGCGAAGCCGCCCTCCTGCTCGAAAAGCCGGTACAGCGTGGCGCGCGACATGCCGAATGTGCGCGCAACCCGCTCCGCGCTTAAGTGCGGATCGGTCAGGCGCTTCTCCACATACCGGCATATCGATACGAACGCGCATTCCTGCACCGCCGGCATGTGTTCCGGGCTCACGCTCGCATTGAGCGCGCTGGCCGCGAGCTGAAGCGTGGCAGGCAAGACGGCCTGGGCGTTGGCGAGCGTCATTTGCGGGGCGTGCCGGTAAAGCGCGCCCAGATGCTCGCGCAGCAGCGCGACCGTGGGATCGGCACCGCGAATCACACGCATGCCCTGCTGGTCAGGCGCATGCAGCAAAGGTGCGAGCAAGCGCCGCGGCACCGCCAGATTCAGGAATTCGCTTTGGGTGGTTTCGGTCGCGAGCGGCTGCGCCGCGTCGACGATGAACATGTCGCCCGGTTGCGTACACCCTTCCGGACCGCCGTCGCGCACCCGGCATTGGCCGCCTAGATAGAACTGCAGAACATATTGATCGTGGCCATCGCGCCCGATCTTCGCGTTCGAGCGGTCGTAGCGCTGCGCGCCCGTGCGTATCGAACCCAGCACTACATCGCCGAACAGGTAGCCGCTCACGGCGGAGCCAAAACCGGCATCGCGCGATTCGGCCGTCTGCGTGTCGAAGAGGACGTTCACCGCCTCTCGCCACGCGGAAAACTGCTGATCGCGTGGCAAGACACTCGTATCGAACGCGGAATGCGGCAGGGAATTTGGCGTTGGGCTCATGGGCCACCTCGGTATGCGAAATGACTACGGAATCGGAATCCTCCACTCGATTACTGCGCTATCGGTTGCGCGCGCATATTCTTTAGGGTGCGCGCGGCAATGTTTGCGGTCAGTTCACGGAACGCCCCGCGCGGGTTGCAGTGCACAACGTTCGCCACCATCTTCGAACAAGAGGAGAAAGGTCCGATGAGCCCGCTTCATTCGCTTCATTCCGTTGGCTGTCCATGCTGCGGCGGCCTTCTGCAGGGTGCCTTCACGCGTCGCCAGTTCCTCGCGGCAACCGCCGCCCTCGCCGCCGCGCCGGCCTTCGGCCAGACGCAAACGGTTCCGTCCATTGCTTACGATTCCATTCCCAACCCGGTTCGGCTACCGGTGGACATGTATTTCGGGGAATGTTCGGGCGTCGCGGTAAATTCGCGCGGGCACATTTTCGTGCTCTCGCGCGGCAATAGCACCGGGCCGGCCTACGGCGCCGCAGCAGCGCAATTGCTCGAATTTGCGGCGGATGGACGGTTTGTCAGGGAAATTGGCCACAACCTGTACGCGTGGTCGTTCGCGCACACCGTGAAGATCGACCGGCAGGACAACATCTGGGTGACGGACAAGGGCTCGGACATGATCATCAAGTTCACGCCGGATGGCCGCGTGGCGATGGTGTTCGGCCGCAAGCAGGAAGCCGCGGACGAAGAAACCGGACCGCTCAAGCATCCGAACCCGCCCTTGCCTTCCGAGCCCGGACGCTTTCGCCAGGTCACCGACGTCGCCTGGGACGCCGCAGGCAACACCTACATCAGCGACGGTTATATCAACTCACGTGTGGCGAAGGTCGACAAGGACGGCAACTGGCTCAAGTCATGGGGCGACCGCGGCACCGGGCCCGGACAGTTCCATACGCCACACAGCATTGCCGTTGATGCGCAGGACCGCATTTATGTGGCAGACCGAAGCAACCGGCGCATCCAGGTGTTCGACACGGACGGCAAGTTTCTGAAGCAATTCACGATCGACGTGCCGGTGCCGCCGGGCGCGCGGCCCGCCATCGGCAACGTGCCGGACGAAGCGACGATCGCCGCGGGCACGTTCGCGCCGGGGTCGCCCTGGGCGATCTGCATCTCGCCGGGTCCCGATCAGGTGCTGTACAGCTCCGACGCGTTCCCTGGGCGCATCTACAAGTTGAGCCTCGATGGCGAGTTGCTCGGCGTATTGGGCGAATCGGGCAAGCAGTTGAAGCAATTCGGCTGGATCCACGAAATGGCGTGCCCCGCGAAGAACGTGCTCTTCGTCGCCGAACTGCTGAACTGGCGCGTGCAGAAGCTGGTGCTTCACGCTTAACCTGACGGCGCGCTCATGCACTCAAGCGCGCACCACCGTCACGCCCGCCGCCTCGATTGGCTCGGTCAGTTTCGCATCCGTCGAGCGCTCGACGACGATAGTCTGCGCCATGCCGATCGGACCGATGCAGTAGGGTGAGGCGGCATTGAGCTTCGCCGCCGAGGCCAACACGACCGTTTCCGCGGCGCGCGCGGCCAGTGCGCGTTTTATATAGGATTCCTCGAAATCTCCGGTGCTGAGCCCCGCTTGCGCGTGAACGCCCGTCACGCCCATGAAGTACAGGTCAGCGTGAATGTGCGCAATCGCCTCCACGGCCGCCGCGCCCACCGTGACCACCGAGTGCTTGTACAGCTTCCCGCCGATCAGCACGACTTCGATGGTGGGATGCTCCGCGAGCGCGACCGCCACACCGGGGCTATGCGTGACGACGGTCGCCTGCAGGTCGCGCGGCAGACACTCGACTAGCAGCGCGGAGGTCGTCCCGCCATCGACGATCGCCACCTGCCTCGGCGCGATCATGCCTGCGGCCTTTTGCGCAATGCGCCTCTTGGCCGCCACCTCCATGCCACGCCGCTCGGCAATGGGCGCCACGGCCGGCGAGGCCGGCAGCGCGCCGCCGTGCACGCGCTGCAACAGGCCTTCGGCCGCCAGTTCGCGCAGATCGCGCCGCACCGTGTCCTCGGAAACGCCGAACTTCGCGCTCAGTTCGCCGGCGAGCACCTGGCCTTCGCGTTTAAGGGCTTCGAGTATCGCTTTCTTTCGTTGATCTGTGAGCATGAGAATCGCACCAACGCGTTTGCACGAATTTTCTTGATTTTGCACGAAACTGCACGATACCATGAATGGCGCATCCTGACCAATGGGGAACGAGATGACGGTAATTGCAACGAAAGACCGTGTGCGGATGATCGAAACCACCGTGCTGTCCGACGACTGGTATGTGCTGCGCAAGGTGACCTTCGACTTCCTGCGCAGCAACGGCAAATGGCAACGCCAAAGCCGCGAAACCTACGATCGCGGCAATGGCGCGACCATCTTGCTGCACGACCCCCAAAGCGGCAACGTCGTGCTCACGCGGCAATTTCGCATGCCGACCTTCGTCAACGGGCACGACGGCATGATGATCGAGGCGCCAGGCGGCCTGCTCGACGACGCCGCGCCCGACGAGCGCATTCGCGCCGAAGTCGAGGAAGAAACCGGCTATCGCGTGCGCAATCTGCGCAAGGTATTCGAGGCGTACATGAGCCCGGGCTCCGTGACCGAGAAGCTTTACTTCTACCTGGGCGAATACGACCCCGCCGAGCGGCCCGGCGCGGGCGGCGGCGTCGAGGAGGAAGGCGAGGATCTGGAAGTGGTCGAAGTGCCGCTTGACGAAGCGCTACGGATGATCGAGCGCGGCGAGATCGTGGACGGCAAAACGATCATGCTGCTGCAGCACGCTGCGTTGCGCGCAACACGCAAAGAGGTCGCGGCATGACGCCTCAACTCATTCTGATTGCGGGACCGTGGCGCGGCGGCACCCACGGCGACCCGGCGCTCATGGCCGCGAACCTCGCCAGGCTCGAAGCCGCCGCACTGGACGTTTTCCGCCTCGGCCATACGCCGATCGTTGGCGAATGGCTGTCGCTTCCCCTCGCCGCCCAGGCGGGCTCGAAATACGTTGGCGACGCCATCAGCGAGGCGTTCCTGTATCCGGCGGCCCACCGCATGATCGCGCATTGCGATGCCGTGCTTCGCATACCTGGCGACTCGCGCGGCGCCGACGCCGATGTTGCGGTTGCCCGTGAGGCCGGCAAGCACGTGTATTTCAACCTGGCTGAGATACCATACGCGTCTTCCGCGCTCTCCAATCAGGCACCGCCATGTACATCGTTTCCCTGACCTACACTGCCCCGCTCGAGCGCATCGACGACGCCCTTCCCGCGCATCGCGCCTACCTCGATGCGCAGTTCGAAGCGGGCAACTTCATTGCCGCCGGTCCGAAAATGCCGCGCGACGGCGGCGTGATCATCGCCTCGCATATGCCGCGCGAGCGGCTCGATGCGCTGCTCGCCGACGATCCGTTTGCGCAGCAAGGCGTCGCCGGCTACGAAGTGACGGAATTCAAGGCCACGCGCCTCGCGCCCGGCCTCAATCTGCCGCGTCCCGAAACGCCGTGAACGGGGCCGTTGCGGGCTTGTCAGCTCGTTGAGCCCGCAATCGGCGCCACCATACCCGACCAGACGATCTCCAGCTCCACGGCAATGGATCGCGCGAGCCCGTCGAGCCCCGGAAACAGCGACGCATTCGTGATGTTCATGCGGTAGAGCCACTTCATCGCGTCCATGCGGATGCGCTCGGGCAGCACGATCTTGTGCAGCAGCTCCTCGTGGCTCTCGTAGCCTTCAAGGATGGCCTGCAACGGCTTGTCGATCACGCCCGGCACGACGAAGGTGCCCGACTGCGCGACGAGCCGGTCGTCCATCTCCGTGGGCTCGCCCGACCAGAGAATTTCGTTCGTGTTGCTAAAGAAGTAGCGTTCGAAGTTGTCGTGCGCGCGCGGGTCGATCACGTCGCGAGTCAGCGTGGGATTGGTCTTGGGCAACGCGCGGCTGTTCCAGAGCGCGGGCGTGTTCAGCGCGTAGACGGCCGCGTCGCCGGTTGCGCGCTCCAGCGCGAAAAAGGCCGCGACAAACGGGCTTTTCGTGAAATCGAGCAGCCGCGTGGGCGCACCGTGGTGCTGCATGAGCGCGAGGCAGCGCAGATCGTCCTTGAGCAGGTCGGGATGCGCAAGGAAGTTGTGCGCCTTGCGGCGAAACACGCGAATGGCGCGCTCCTCGCGCTGGCGCCATTGCAGCCGGTCGCCCACGTAGTCGCGCATATAGCGCGTGAGCGAGCTTTCGAGGTGCCACTGCGCGTTCTGCTGGCCTCGAAACGCCCAGCCGTCGAGCTGCGTGGTCAGCGCCATGAACTGCTGCCAGTCTGTGAGTACCGTGGTCTGCATCGTTGTTCCGGAAGCGTTTGTCTTTGCGTGGCGACGGGCCCATGAAGCGCGCGCCCCGCAGAGCACGCTAGCACATCGACAATGACAACATCACGAAGCTTGCGTCACGCGCCTCGGGCAAGCTCAGGCGAATGCGCGCAGCATCGCGATCTGCTCGCGCCAGCGCGTCAGTACGCGATCAGGCTCGTAGAGCCGGAACGTCACGCCGCTGCGCACCTCGGCATATTTCGCGCGATGCTCGGTGACAGACTCGATTTCCACGCGAAAGACGCTCAGTTCGAGCGCCATTTGCCGTTGCGCCACGGCGTGAGCGCGTGCGCGTATCTCCAGCAGTGCGCCGTCGTGGACGAGCGAAAGCGTGAGGCGCGCGTCGCGCACGAGATTGGCCGTGGTGCTGGACTGCGGCCAGAGCGCGATGAGCAGCGTGTTGGCGTTCACGGCCAGGATCTCGCCCGCGCTCAGTTGCGCGCCGTGCGGCCAGCCGTCCTCGCTTACGGTCGAAAGGCGGATCGCATCGGAAAGGTGCGCTTCGAGGTGGTCGCCGTCGAATTCGCGCACGAGCGCGGCGGGCAGTTGCGTGGCGGGCTGGATGGGCCGCGGGGCCGGTTCGTTGTGCTGCATGGGGCGTTCCTTGCGGGCGTGACTGGCGTCGGGTCTCCCGAAATTGGACCGTAGCGCCGCGCCGAAGTCAAATCGCCCCGCCTTTCATCAACCGTTCAGCCCTTGGTCGCGCCGAACGTGAGCCCCGCCACGAAGTGCTTTTGCATCGCGAAGAACATCATCACCGAAGGCAGGGCCGCGAGCACCGATCCCGCCGAAACGAGGTTCCATGCCGTCGTCCACTGCCCCTTGAGGGCCGCAACGCCCACGGTGATCGGCGCGGCGTCGTCGCCCTGGGTCAGGCACAGCGCCCAGAAGTAGTCGTTCCAAACGAACGTGAACACGAGAATGGCAAGCGCGGCGAGCGCCGGTCGAATGAGCGGCAGCACGATGCGCACGAACACGGTCCATTCGTTCGCGCCCTCGATGCGCGCGGCCTCGACGAGTTCGAACGGCAGTTGCTTGATGAAGTTACGCAGGAAAAGTGCGCAAAAGCCGGTCTGAAACGAAAGATGAAACAGGATCAGCCCGCCCACCGTGTTGTAGAGCCCGAGCTTGAGCGTGAGATCGCGCACCGGAATCATCAGCACCTGGATCGGCACGAAGTTGCCCGCAACGAAAGTCGCGAACAGTGCCGAATTGCCCGGAAAGCGGTAGATGGCCAACGCATAGCCCGCCAGCGCCGCGAGCGCTATCGCCCCGGCCACGGCGGGCAGCGTGATCTGCACGCTGTTCCAGAAGTAATGCAGCATGGGCGAAGTCGTGAGCGCGTCGCGATAGTTCTCGATCATCGCGAAGTGCTTCGGCCAGCCCCAGTAGTTGCCCTCGCTCAGCTCTTCGGTGGAACGTACTGAGGTGACCAGCACCGCAATGAGCGGCAGCAGCCAGATGATGAGCGCCACGGGCAGCGAGAGTTTGTACAGGCGGCGCGACGCGGGCTTCCATTTGTCGACCGGAATCGGAAACATGTGCGGCTCCTCGTGGCGGATTCAGTGCTCGCTGCGCAGCAGGCGGCGCAGGTGATAGACGATATAGAGCAGCATGATCGCGAACAGCACGACGGCAATCGCGGCCGAATAACCGAGCCGGTAGTATTTGATTGCCTGGTCGTACATGTAGTACGCGAGCACCGTCGAGCTTTCGAACGGGCCGCCGCCCGTCATCACGGAGATGAGGTCGAAGCTGCGCAGCGCGCCAATGACCGTGACCACCACGGCCATGAACGTGACGGGGCGCAGCTGCGGCAGGATCACGTGCCAAAGCATGGTCCAGCCCTTCGCGCCTTCCATGCGCGCGGCCTCGATCTGCTCGCTGTTGAGCGTTGTGAGGCCGGTGAGATAAAGGATCATGCAGTACGCGGTTTGCGGCCAGAGCGCCGCGAAGATGATGCCGGGCGTGGCGTAATTCGGGTCGCCGAGCACGGGTATGCCGCGGCCCAGCATGAGCGCGAGCAGGCCGAACGTGGGGTCGTAAAACCACGAGTAGATGAGGCCCACCACCACGCCCGAAAGCACGAATGGCGCGAAGAACAGCGACTTGACGATGCGAATGCCGCCCACCGCCTGGTTGAGGTACAGCGCGATCGCGAGGCCCATGGGCGGCGCGAGCAGGAACAGCACCAGCCAGATCACGTTGTTCTTGAGCGCCGTGTAGAACGTGGGCGCGTGGAACAGCTCGACGTAGTTGGCGAGGCCCACGAAGCTCGCTTCGGTCATGCCGTCCCAGTTGTAGAGCGACAGACGCAGCGTGGAGAGAATCGGCCAGATCACATAGACCGCGAACATGATGACCGCGGGCGCGAGAAAGAGGCACGCGGCACGGCGCTGGCGCCGTGCGGTGGGCGACACGCGGCGGCGCGGTTGAATGCCCCGCCCGCTTGCGTGCGGCATGCCGCCGTTCTCGCCACCCGCCGGTGCGGTTGCGTCCGCGCGATGCGCAACGGTGTGAGTCACTGCCTGTCTCACGGCAAAAACCTCCTGTCTACCTGCACGTAGGGCAGACGGCGCAAGCATGCATCGCCCGCCCCACTTCGAACTCCTTACTTCTTGTAGATCCGCTGACGCGTCTGCTCCAGCTGCGCAAGAATCGAGTCCAGCTTCGTCGGATCGGACACGAACTGCTGCATGCCCTTCATGCCTTCGTCGGCCATTTCCTTCGTCATGTCGCGATCATAAAACTGCGCAATGCCGCCCTTCGTGTTCGAAAGAATCTGGAAGCCGATCTTCGAAATCGGGTCTTCCGGCTCCGGCGACTTGCTGTTGGCCGAAAGCGAGCCCAGGCCCTTCGCGAGTTGCGCGCCCACTTCCGGCGTCTCCGCAAACGCGAGGAACGCACGCGCATCGGCCTTGTTCTTCGCCTTGCCCGGGATATGCAGCGATTCGACCGGGCCATCTTCGGCGGTCGGCACGTTCGGGTCGATGATCGGGAACTGGAAGTAACCCATCTGCTGCTTGACCGTCGGGCTGAAGCCGCCCGTGATGAAGGTGCCCATGAGCATCATCGCGGCCTTGCCCTGGAACAGGAACGGCTGCGCCGCATCCAGATCGTACGAGAGCGAATTGGCGATGAAATCGCCGTCGTCGAGCAGTTGCTTCCACGTGACGTAGACCTTCTTCACGCGCGGGTCGGTGTACGGGACTTCGCCCGCCATGAGCTTCTGGTGGAACGCGTTGCCGTTCAGGCGCAGGTCCAGATAATCGAACCAGCCGGCCAGCGTCCACGCGTCGCGACCAGCCACCGCGATCGGCGTGATGCCGGCGGCTTTGAGCTTCTTGCAGGCGTCGAGGAATTCATTCCACGTCTTCGGCTCGCTCTTGATGCCCACCTTGTCGAACAGGTCCTTGCGATAGAACATGCCCCACGAGTAATACACGGTGGGCGCGGCGTACTGCTTGCCCTGGTAGGACGAGGCCTCCTTCGTCGAGGCGTACATGCTGTCCCAGTTGTTCTTCTTCCAGTCGTCCGAAAGGTCCGCGAACAGGCCGCGCTTCGCGTAGTAGGCCATGCGCTCACCGTCGTGCCAGTTCACGATGTCGGGCGGCGCGGTCGTGAGCCAGTTCGGCAACTGCACCTTGTAGGCTTCCTCGTCGACGAACGACACCTTCACGTCGGTGCCGGGATGCGTTTTCTTGAACTCGTCGATCACCTGCTCCCACACGGCGCGCTGGCTTGCGCCCTTGTAGGCAATATTCATTTCGAGCGTGCCGGCCTGCGCTGCGCTTGCGAACGTGCCTGCAAGCGCGCCCGCCGCCAGCGTCGCCGCAACGAGCAGGGTGCGTGGTCTGAAGGTCTTGCCGATCATGCGTGTCTCCTTGGTTATACGTCGTTGTCGATGCTGCATCGGAAGGAACTGCGCAATGCGTCTGTTTCTCGTCCCGGCTTCTCGTCCCGGCTTCTCGTGCATTACGAACGGTAGGCGCTCACGCCCTGCGGTTCTATCGTACGCGAGCCGATTACGATTGCCTCGTCGGGAATATCCGCAGAAAGCGTGTGCGTGCCCGGCCCATAGTTGAATACCCAGGTGAAGCCGCCGCGCCGGCTCACGCGTATTGCGTCGCCGAGCGGCTGCGGCATAAGTCCCGCTTCGCGCGCCACACGCGCAAAGAGCGCCTGCGTGCTCGCCTCGTCGAACAGGCTGGCCAGGTAGTGGACCGCGCCGCTCTTCACATAGGCGGGATGGCCGTCGCTGAACGTCGCGCGCACTTCCGGCACGGCCCATTCGCTTTCGCCGGCGACGCTCACCACCGCACCGAGTTCGATCAGATCGCGCCAGTGGCGCGCGTGGCCTTCGTGCGCGTCGTCCATGTCGAAGCGCACCGGCTCGCTGATATTGGGCCGCAACGACTCCACGCGCCACACGCGCAGCGGCAGCAACGCCGCGAGCGGCCCCGGCGGCAGGTTGGCGGGAATCTGCAAGTCGACGGTTTTCGAGCCCGTACGCGGCCCGATCACCACTTGCGCGCCCGAACTGACGAGGCGCTGCGCGAAGTCGTCGGGGACAATGGGCAGCGGCGGCACGACCACGAGACGGTAACCGTCGAGCGGCGCGTGCACCGAAACGATATCCACATCGAAGCCGAGCGCGCGCAGCGCCGAGTAGTACTCCACAGCAAAGCGCGGATAGTGGAAGTCGGCGCCCTGCGGATGAATCTCGAAGAGCCACTTCGCCTCGTAGTCGAGCACGAGCGCAACGGGCGTCTTCACGTCGAAGTCGCGGCCGCCCTTTGCCGCCGCGAGCACGGCCTCGATTTCCTCGGCCACGCGTGCCGCCTCCGCACTGCCAAGGTCGGGGCGGTTGTCGGGCGTATTCAGGCCCGCGTGCATCTGCTCCTGCGCAAACGGCGCCTGGCGCCAGCGGAAATACGACACACAGCCCGCGCCATGCGCGAAGGCTTCCCAGCTCCAGAGGCGCACCATGCCGGGCAGCGGCGCGGGGTTCCAGTGCGCCCAGTTCACCGGGCCGGGCTGCTGCTCCATGACCCAGAACGGCAGCTTCGACATGCCGCGATACACGTCGTGATTGAACGAGGCGAAGTCCGGGTGCCCCGTGCGCAGATAGCGCGCCTTGACCTCGGGCGCGAACCACTGCTGATCGAGCGCGCCGAGCGGATAGCTGTCCCACGTCGCGACGTCGAGATCGGCGGCAACCTTGTAGTGGTCAAACTCCATGAAGAGCTGCATGAAGTTGTGCGCGATGGGCCGTCCCGGCGAATGCGCGCGCAGGATATCCACCTGCATGCGGTTGTAGCGGCGCACTTCATCGGAAGCGAAGCGCTGGTAGTCGAGCCGGTGCGACGGATGCGCCTCGGTCACGGTGCCAACGGGCGCGTCGATTTCGTCGAAGCTGCCGTACTCCATGCTCCAGAACACCGTGCCCCAGGCGGTATTGAGCGCGTCGATACTGCCGTAGCGCGCCTTGAGCCATTCGCGAAAGCGTTGCACCGCCGCGGGCGAATAGCTGACCACCGTTTGATGGCAACCGTATTCGTTATCGGTTTGCCAGTACGCCACAGCCGGATGCTGGCCGTAACGCGCCGCAACCGCTTCGCAGATGCGCCGCGAAGCCTCGTAATACACCGGCGACGAAAAATCATAATGCCGCCGCGAGCCGAATCCGCGCACGCGGCCATCGGCGCCCACGGGGAGAATCTCGGGATGCCGGTCGATCAGCCACTTGGGCGGCGTAGCCGTGGGCGTGCACATCACCACTTGCAGGCCGGCGGCGCCGAGCGTGTCGATGGCGCGATCGAGCCAGCCCCAGTCGAACTCGCCGGGCGTGGGCTCGATGCGGCTCCACGCGAACTCGGCGATCCGCGCCTGCGCAATGCCGAGCGCCTTCATGCGCGCGGCGTCGTCTTTCCACATGGCCTCCGGCCAGTGCTCGGGGTAGTAGCAAACTCCAAGACGCATGCCTGTGTCCTCGTTTGTTGTTTTCATGCGGGTTGATCGGCGGTGGCGAGCGGCGCAACGGCGAAACCGTCTTCCGCAAACAGATGGCAGGCGTTGGCGCTCGCACGGAACTGCGCGGCGTCGCCGCTAGCTAGCCGTGCGTCGCCGGGCGCCTTGGCGACGAGCACCGCCCCGCCCGGCTGATCGAGGTGCACGTAGCTGTGCTCGCCCAGTTCCTCGACCAGCGTGGTGGCACGCGTGATCGTCAAGGCATCCTGATCATTGCCCGACGTGCGTGGCACAACCCCTTGCCCCACCAGTTCGAGATGCTCGGGCCGCACGCCGAAGGTGACAGGCGCGCCCACAGCAAGCCGCGCGCCCTGCACCGGCAGCCGCAACGTTTCGCCGCTTCCGTCGAGCGCGATGCTCACGCCGTTCGCCTCGATGGCCGTGACGCGCGCCGGCAAAAAATTCATGCGCGGCGAGCCGATGAAGCCCGCCACGAAGCGGCTCGCGGGCCGGTGATAAAGCTCGAGCGGCGCGCCCACCTGGGCGACGCTGCCGTATCGTTCGGTATCCTTACCGCTGTGCAGGAGAACGATCTTGTCGGCGAGCGTCATCGCCTCGATCTGATCGTGCGTCACGTACACCACGCTCGCCTGCTCGAACTGCCGATGCAGGCGTGCAATCTCGATACGCGTCTGGCCGCGCAACGTTGCGTCGAGATTGGAAAGCGGCTCGTCGAACAGGAACACGCCGGGCTCGCGAACGATCGCGCGGCCAATCGCCACGCGCTGCCGCTGGCCGCCCGAAAGCGCCTTGGGGTGGCGCTCGAGCAGCGCTTCGAGTTGAAGAATGCGCGCAGCTTCGCGCACCTTGCGATCGATCTCGGCCTTCGGCGTTTTCGCGAGCTTCAGGCCGAACGCCATGTTCTCGTACACGGTCATGTGCGGGAACAGCGCGTAGCTCTGAAACACCATGGCCACGCCGCGCTGCGCGGCGGGCACGTCGTTCACGAGCTTGCCGCCGATCGAAATATCGCCGTCGGTCACGTCTTCCAGGCCTGCGATCATGCGCAGCAGCGTGGACTTGCCGCAGCCCGATGGGCCGAGAAATACACAGAACTCGTTCCTGCCGATCTCCAGATCGACGTTGCGAATCACCGGCGCATTCTCGCCGTATGCCTTCTGAACGCCGCGCAACGAAATGCTCGCCATCGTCCCGTCTCCATGTTCTAATCGGCACGACACGGAGATTAAGCGCTTAATCAGCAGGCCATAAAAAAGCGATCGCGTGTGCGATCTGGCTGCCTTGTCTCCGGTAATCGTTTTGATTGTCGGGCCAATGTTGCAGTGCCCGTCACAATCATGCAAATGTTGAATCGCCTTCCCATATTTTGAGATCGCATGCCGACCCTCAACGAAGTCGCGCGCCGCGCCGGTGTGACGCCCGCCACCGTCTCGAACGTCTTGCGCGAGCGCGGCCGCGTGGGCGAAGCCACGCGCCAGCGTGTGCTCGAAGCAGTCGAGGCGCTCGGCTATCGCCCGCATTTGTCGGCGCGCGCGCTCGCCGAAGGCCGGCCGCCGACCATCGCGCTCATGGTGTCGAGCATCGCGAACCCGTTCTACCCGGAGTTCGCGCTCGCCGTGGAAAATGCGCTGCGGCGCAGCGGGCGCTTTCTCATCATCTGCAATACGGACGGCGACCCGCAAACGGGCCGTGCCTATCTCGAACAGATTGCGGGCACGCTCTCGGCGGGCGTGCTCGTGATGAACGCCAATCTCGACTTCTCCGACCTGCGCGCCACCGTGCGGCGCGGCGCGCCGGTCGTGCTGTGCATGTGGGAGCGCCCGCTCGACCCGCCTGGCCTGCCGTGCGTGGCCGTGGATTTCCGCCGCGCGGGGGAGCTTGCCGCACAGCATTTGCTGACGCTTGGGCATCGGCGCATTGGCGCGATCGTCGGCAGCAAGGTTTCCGGCATTCACGCGGCGCGCTATGACGGCTTCGTCGCGGCCATGCAGGCGGCCGGGCTCGACGGCGCGGGCGCGCCCGTGCGTTATGCGCCGGACACGACGCAAGGCGGCTACGCGGCCACGAGCGAATTGCTGGCGCGGCACCCCGACCTCACCGCAATCTTCGCGACCAACGACCTGCCCGCGCTAGGCGCGATGCAGGCCGCCGCCGATCTCGGCCTTCACGTGCCGCGCGAGCTTTCGGTGGTCGGGATCACCGATATTCAGCTTGCGCGCGAATCGCGGCCCGCGCTCACGACCGTTGCGGTCGCAACGATCGAGGCGGCGGAACTGGCCGTCGAGTTGCTGACGGAGCTAGTCGAAGCGCCCGATTCGGCTGCGGGCGCGGCTGCACGCGTGTGCGTGGTCTCGTCGCCGCGGCTGGTCGTGCGGGCTTCTACGGCTGCGCCGCGAGCGAAAGCTTGACGAAAGAATCAACACACGCAAACCGCATCCAGCGCAAAGAACCAATAAGCAAATTTAAGGTTCCGTTCCAACCATCCGTTAAACACGATGGCGCTGCACCTGTGCATCGCTACGAAAAAAACAATCGAAGATGGCTGGAGAATAACGAACGTGAAGCGAATAACGTTGAATCAGAAAGCCTGGAGCATCGTCGGGCTGCTTTGGATCTCGCTCGTCGTGATGGTGGTGGCCAACGCCTTTATGACGCGCTCGGGCATGGTGACGGACCGCAAGAACCTGGTGGAGCAGGAAACGCAAACCGCACTGGGCGCGGTCTCGTACTACCAGAAAGAAGCGGACGCCGGCCACATGAGCGCCGACGACGCGAAGCGTCTCGCCATCGCCACGCTGCGCGGCATGCGCTACGGCGACGACAAGAGCGGCTACTTCGGCATTTACGACAGCAACGCCATGGCGCTGCTCGTGCCGCCGAAGCCTGAAATGGAAGGCAAGAGCCAGGCGGACCTGACGGACCCGCGCGGCACGCATGTGGCGCTCGAGATCGTCAAAAGCTCGTCCGCGGGCGGCGACGGCTACAGCAGCTACTGGTGGCCGAAGCCGGGCAAGAGCGCGCCGGTCGAAAAAATCAGCTATTCGGTCCTCGTGCCGGGCTGGGACTGGCACCTCTTCACCGGCATCTATACCGACGATATCGACGACGCCTTCCGCAGCGCGCTGATCAGCAATCTCCTGCTCGTGACGGTGATCGGCGCAGCCGTGACGCTCGGCCTCATGTGGCTCATCCGCACGATCCGGCAAAGCCTTGGCGGCGAGCCGGAATATGCCTCGCAGATCTGCCAGCGCATTGCCGAAGGCGATCTCACGGCGCATGTGAACCTCGCGCCCGGCGACCAGCACAGCCTGCTCCACTCGATGCAGCAGATGCAGCGCCAGCTGGTCGAAACCGTGCACCGCATCCAGACTTCGGCTGAATCGATCACGACGGGCGCCAAGGAAATCGCGGCAGGCAACCTGGACCTTTCCTCGCGCACCGAGGAACAAGCCGCCTCGCTCGAAGAAACGGCCGCCAGCATCGAAGAACTCACGACCACGGTCAAGCACAACACCGACAACGCGCGCCAGGGCAATACGCTCGCCGTGAACGCATCGGAAGTCGCCGCGCGCGGCGGCGAAGTCGTGCGCCGCGTGGTCGAAACGATGAACGAGATTTCGAGCAGCTCGCAGCGCGTGGAGCAGATCATCGGCGTGATCGACGGCATTGCCTTCCAGACCAATATCCTCGCGCTCAACGCGGCCGTGGAAGCGGCGCGCGCCGGCGACCAGGGCCGTGGCTTCGCCGTCGTGGCGGGCGAGGTGCGCAGCCTCGCGCAGCGCAGCGCGACAGCCGCCAAGGAGATCAAGGACCTGATCGGGCAGTCGGTCACGCAAGTATCGGAAGGCACCAGGCTCGTTGACGAAGCGGGTAAGACGATCGACGAGGTGGTGATTTCGGCACGCCGCGTGGCTGACCTGATGGGCGAAATCGCAGCGGCTTCCGAGGAGCAGCACACCGGCATCGAGCAGGTGAACCGCGCCGTCGCGCAGATGGACGAAGTGACGCAGCAGAATGCGGCGCTCGTGGAAGAAGCATCGGCCGCGGCGCAGTCGATGGCGGCGCAGTCCAATGGGTTGCGCGAGGTCGTGACAGTGTTCCGGGTCGGGGCGCAGGCTGAGCCGGCGCTTGCTTCAACGGTTAGAGCGCCTGCTCAAAGCGCGCGTGCCGTGCGCCCGGCAGCACCGCTCAAGCGCCCTGCCCCTGCCCGTGCTGCGAAGGCAGTGGAAACCACGCCGGCACCCAAGACCACGAACACAGCGGCAAAGGCGGCAACGGCCAGCCCCGCGACCACCGCGTCCAACGAAACCGCAGACTGGGAAACGTTCTAGGCGCGGCCTGGAACGGCATCACGCAAGGCTCGCGCCCTCACCCGGCGCGCCTTGCTGCGCCCGCCACGCAGCAAACGTAATCAGCCCGGGCACAAGGCCCGGGTCGTCGATCCGCGTCCAGCTCGTATATGTGTCGTCGAGTCCCGGCACCGGCTGCGGCGTCGCGAACTCCACGCGGGACATGCCGGGCCGGTACGCCTCGTTCGGCCAGAAGACCGGCATGATACGGCGCGCCGCCATTTCCTCGCGCAGCGCTGCGGGGCCGCCCTCGTCGGCCACGACATCGCATTGCGCCGCCCAGTCGTGGCTATCCCACGCGAGAAACACACCGGCGTTGCCCGCAGCGTCGAACGTCAGCACGGCATTCTGCTCGGGCCGCCAGTAGTACTCGACAATCCGCTCGCGCAGCGCGACTTCGTGCAGCACATCGGCAATACGCCGGTTCGCGTAGATCGCGCCTACGCCATGCACGCCGATATGGCCGCGCCGTGCGCAGAACTTGCGCTTGGCATCGTCGATCGCGCCGCGCAACTTGCGGGTCATGGCCGGATCGGACTTCTTCACGTAGAAGTCGATCAACCCCGCGTTGAACGCCTCCACCGCATGCGATTCGTCGGCCGTGGCCGTGAGCAGGATGCGCGTGCACGCCACGTCCTTCGCGGCGGCGAGAAACTCAACGCCGGTCATCTCCGGCATTTCGTAGTCCACGACGAGCGCGGCGATATCGCCAAAGCGCGCCGCGTCGGCCATCACGTCCTCGCCCAGCGCGTTGCCGCCCCGCTTCTCGAACTCCGACCATGCAGCGCCCGCAGCGGGATTGCGCGCGCTCTGCCGCGCTTCATGCGAGGCGACGAAGGCCAGCGCTTGTGCGGCGCTCGTGAAGTAGCGGTCCGTGCCCGCGCCCGGAAAGAGGCCGCGCAACGCGTAGAGAAAGTCGGGACTGTCGTCGAGAAACACGACGGAAACGGGATGAAAGACCGGCTGTCTGACGATGGAACTCATGCTGGATCTCGGTTAAGCACACTGCGCCTCATGCGGTGCGCCCGATACCCGGAGCTGCACCGCGAGGAAAACATATCGATTATGCGGCGTGTCGCCTGGACACAGCAACCCGAAGCCGCAACGGTGCGTTCAGCGCAGGCATGCGCAAACGTTATCGCAGCCAGCGAGCATGAAGCGGTTCGCGTATGTGGGGAGCACGGTTCTGGATGAAGAGGAACACGAAGAGAATGGTGCATGCCTCCTTCTCAGCGGAGGCACGCGCGGCTGCCGCCTGCAGTCCCTATCTGGAGTTACTCTGATGTACGCACGCGAATCCATTCCCGCCGTCCTGTCCCGTGGCACCGCCGGATTCTCCGACGAAATCATGGAAGCTACGCCGACCAAAACGTTTCATCACGTCATCGATATTTACCTGAAGGACTCGAACGCGTTCATGAACACGTATTTCGCCCGCTATTTCGAATGGCAGGGCATTTGCCGCGAACGCTGGTTTCACGAGTGCATTCACAACAATCTGCTCGCCTCGGGCGGTGTGTTCGTCACCAAGCGCGCCCACCAGGAATACGTGCAGGAAACCTTTCCGTTCCAGCGCGTGGATTGCTACCTCAACACCTTCCAGGTGCGTCAGTGCTCCGCGTATCTCGTGTTCCGCTTTTGCGTGGACGGGCGGCCCGTTTCGCTCGGCTATCAGCAGATTCTCTTCGCCGGCACCGACAAGCGCATTCGCCGCTTTCCGCCCGGCATCATCGAGCGCGTGAAGGAATACGAGCTGGTCCTGCCTTCGGGTTCGAACTAAGCGCGCATTGAGCACGTTCAACCCGGCTACATGAACTAGCCTGCGAAATCCTGCCCCGCCGGAAAACGGCGGGGTTTCGCCGGTGCGTCGTGCAGCGCGCGGTCAGCGCTCGTGCCGGGCTCCGGCAGGCGGATCGTGAAGGTCGTGTGGACGTGCGGCTCGGACTCGCACGCAATCGTGCCGCCCAGCGCTTCGGCCACGCGGCGGCAGAACGTGAGGCCCATGCCGGCGCCGCGTCCGTGCGCCTTGGTCGAATAAAACGGATCGAACACGCGCGGCAGAATATCGGCGGGAATACCGCAGCCGTTGTCGGTAAAGCGCAGCACGCAAAAGCCCGCTTCGCTCGTCGCGCTGATCTCCACGCGGCCCACGTAGTCGCTGATCTTGTCGCTTCGTTCGGCGATTTCCGCGTGAATCGCAAAGAGCGCGTTCTTGAGCAGATTGAACAGCACGAACACGACCAGCGAATCCGAGCCCGAGAAACTCAGCTGGGCGTCGATAGGCGCCACCTCCACCATATCGCGCTCGCCGGTGCGAAACGGAAAGCGCTCGAGCGCGGCGTTCACGCATGAGCGCACCGGGTAGGTCTCGAAGCTGCGCCGGTCGAGCCGGTCGAGCGTGAACGAAGCGAGCGACATTTCGACCACCGTGCTCGTGCTGTCCACCTGGCGGCGTATCGACGTGGCAAGCGAGGAAAGGCGCTCCGACTGCCCCGGATAGAGTCCGTCCACGCACAACTGGTGCTGCACGGCCAACTGGTAGCCACGCATGAGCTCGGGCAGCACGTTGCCGATTTCCTCGGCATGCATGCCGATGGCCGCGAGCGGCGTGGCAACCTCGTGCGCCACCGTGGCCGCGATGAGGTACGGGCGCATCAGGCCGAACCGCACGATCGTGACCGCGAGTATGCCAAGGCTGATCGCGATGAACACCGCGCCCACGGGATAGAACGCGAGCCCGTAATTCACGGCGTAGTCGGTGGCGGCAAGCGCGTACAGGCCGAGGCTCACGAAGCACAGGTCGAGCAGCTTGCGGCGGTCGTGCGCCTGGGTCTGGCGGCGAGCGGCATACAGCAGCCATGCGCTGCGGCACGCGAGCAGCACTGTCTGCGCCACATGCACGGGATGCAGCATGCCCGCCTTCGGATACTTGCCGAAGAAGAACGTGCCGTAGCCGTCCACGACGGCATCGCTCAACAGCAACAGCGCCGCGAGCAGCACACTGAGCAGGTAGGACGCGATGAGGAGCGGGCGTTCGCCGCGCCGGGCGCTCACTTCGGTCACGAAGTGATAGAACGTGGTGGGCAGAAAGAGGATGAAGAAGTAACCGGCCTTGACGAGCACGGCCGACAGATCGGGGTCGGACGTCTGGAACAGAAACGCCCAGGTGCCCTGCCAGAAGAACGTGGTCGCGCACATCAAGGCGAACGGCACCGAGAGGCGCGTGAAGCCCTCAGTCAGGAGCACGTAGACGCCGAATCCGAGAAATAATGCGGACACGAACGCTGGCAGGATCGAATACATAGTCTGTCGCGTGGGTTCTTGTTCTTACCAGCCTGGTTGGCGCGGCGCGTTGCCTTCAGCGTCCCCGTGCGCCCAATGTGCGATTCGCGGGCCGCATCTCGCAGCCCATACGCCGCCCATGCATGGCGCATGAAATGCGCGCCGATCGAATCGATTTTGCCGATTATCGCCGCTAATCCCGGGTTGCGGCGAAATTTTCCGGTTGACGGCAGTGCCGCTATGCGCCGTGAATCCCCGATGGCCCAAAATCGGTCGAATTGGCAGAAAACAACGGTATCCGTCGATTGAGGACAACCCTGGCGCCGCCCAGAATAGAGGTCATCACCCACCCCGACGGAGCACCCCGATGACCCCGACCCTCGCCGATGTCGCGATTCCCGACAGCAAACTCACTCGCGAAATTACCGAACTCGTGCGCGATACCGAATCGCCGCTGCTTTTCCATCATTCGAGCCGTGTCTATTACTTTGGCGCGCTGGCCGGCCGGCGGCTCGGCCTGAAGTTCGATCGCGAACTGCTCTACGCGGGCGCCATGTTTCATGACATGGGCCTCACGCATGCGCACAGCAGCGACCATGAACGCTTCGAAGTGGACGGCGCGAACGCCGCGCGCGACTTCCTGCGCGGCCACGGCATCTCGCAGCACGACATCGACCTCGTGTGGACCGCCATCGCGCTGCATACGACGCCGGGCATTCCCGAGCACATGCATCCGGTGATCGCGCTCGTCACGGCGGGCGTCGAAATGGACGTGCTCGGCATTGCCTACGACCGCTTCAGCGACATCGAGCGCGAGGCCGTGGTTCACGCACACCCGCGCAGCGAGCACTTCAAGGAAGACATCATTCAGACGTTCTATGACGGCATCAAGCACAAGCCCGCCACCACCTTCGGCAACGTGAAGGCCGACGTGCTCGCAGACAAGGACCCGCATTTCCACGCCGGCAACTTCTGCAGCGTGATCCGTCATTCCGCCTGGCGCGGTTGAGTGCCGCCCTGGGCGCTCCGAGCCCTGTGAGGCGGCGTTCGGCGCGGTTCTCGCGCGCGATGCTATGCTCATCGCGATGCCCGGAACCGCGCCGCCGGGCCACGCCGCACCGCGATGCGCGCGCGTCCATTCGCTGTCCCGGGGGCTTCATGCAGCACACGCCTGGCCGCACGCGGCCGCACGGTTTTTCCAGCATGGTCATGAAACGCCCGCACCTCGTGGTGACGGTGTGCTTTCTCGCCGCCATGGCGCTGGTGAGCGGCGTGGGCCTGCGCCAGCTCTACCAGATGACGCGCAACGACTTGCATAGTCGCCAGCGTGACCTGGAGGTGCGGGCCGTGGGCGTGGACGCGCTGATCTCCGCAGAGCGCCGGCGCCTGCTGTTCCTGCGCGACTACGCGGAACACGTGCTCGCCTCGCCGAGCCAGCAGCGCGCAGGTCTCCTTGATCCGGCCGTGCAGGCCGCGCTGCGCAACAGCGACAAGCTCGCATGGCAAGTCCCCGGCGCGATGGACGGACCGCTCGTTTTCGGCACCAACGCACAAGGACTCACGGGAATCGAGGGCTTTCACCGCGACACGGCCACGCTGCCCGCCGACATCGTCCTCGCGCGCTCGATCAGCCCGCTGCTTGCGATCAGCCAGCACGCCGACGCGGTGCAAAGCACGGTCGCGTACATCTCGGCCAACGGCCTGTATGTGCTCTCGCCCGAGCGCCCGGACGCGCCCGCGCCCGAATTGTTGCGGCGCTTCAGCACGATGCCCTACTACCGCCTGCATCTGTCCGGCCGGAATCCGGGAAACGGCATCGTCTGGACTCCGATCTATACGGAAACAAAACGAAGCGAGGCGATTTCCACGCTCAGTGCGCCTGTCTACGCCAACGGACGCTTTCGCGGCGCCGTGGTAATGGACGTCGCACCCTCGCGCCTGCTCGCACTCCAGCTCGCCTCCACCAACCTGACGGAGGACGAGGAGCCTGCCGAGTTCGGCCTCCTGAACAAGAACGGCGACCTCGTCTATTTCGTCGATGGCAAGATCACGGCACAGCATCCCGCAAGCTTCGATCCGTATCTCATCGACATGGCGCGCGCACAGGCGGCGGACTGGATGCAACGCGGCCAGGGCTACGCTCAGCGAGGCGGGCGCTACCTGCTCTTCCAGCACGTGGGGGACACGCACTGGATCTTGCTCGCGAGCACGGACGACTCGGAACTCACGCTCGCGGCGGCGCACCGCGTGTTCAGCAGCCCGCTGATCGTCGCGTGGCTGGCGATCGCCGTGCTGCTCGTCGGCACGCTGTTCATCGTCAAGAACATATTCGGCCAGTACGTCGAGGCAAGTTCGCGGCTCGAAACGCTCGCGCGCAGCGACCCGCTCACCGGGCTCGCGAACCGGCGGCGCTTCCAGGAGGTCTTCGACGAGACGCTGGAGCGCGCCGCCCGCGAAGGCGGCAGCGACGCGGCCGCGCCCGCCGTGGCCATGCTGATGCTCGATATCGACTACTTCAAGCGCGTGAACGACCGCTTCGGCCATGCGGCGGGCGACCGCGTGCTCGTGATATTCGCAGACATCCTGCGCAAGAACCTGCGCAGCGCGGAAATGCCCGCGCGCGTGGGCGGCGAGGAGTTCGCGGCGCTGCTGCCCGGCGCCGATCTCGCCACGGCGGCGGCCGTAGCCGAGCGCATCCGCCGCGCGGTCGAAGCGCACGCGGCCAGCGCGCCGGGCGACGCCGCAAATCAGGACGCCGATGCGATCGCATTCACCGTTTCGATCGGCGTGGCGGCCAGTCCCGCCGATTGCCCCGCCCACTACGAAGCGCTCATGTCGGTGGCCGACCGGCGGCTCTACGCCGCGAAGGAAGGCGGGCGCAATCGCGTCGTTGCAGAGGATTCCCGATCGATCGATCCGGCGCGAGCCTGACGATTGCGCAGGCCACGTTCATGCGCCATGCATGAGCGGGAGAGCCGGCCGCCCTGCGAGTGTGCTCCCGCACCGCACAGCAGCGCGTCGCCGCCATCGGAAAGACGCTACCATCGGCAACGGCGAACGTCGAAGGCCGCGCGTCGCCCTCGTTCGCGACGCCGGAGCCCGACCGTCCATCATGAGCAGCCGACTCACCGCCCTGACGACGTTTTGTGTCGTGGCGTTCGCCGTTCTGGCAACGCTCATGGCCGCGGTGTACGCGTCGGACGCCGTCGACGAACGCCAGAAGCGCGACCAGGTCGATGTCTTTTCGAGCCGCGCGCTGCTGCGCGCCGAACTCGTGACGGCCGAAGCCGAATCTGCGCTGCACCAGCTCATGCCATACGGCGACGATCCCTGCACGAGCGACCACCTGCAGCGGCTGCGTCATGTCGAAGAACAGTTTCGATACATTCGCGAAGTCGTCTGGACCGATGGCGCGCGGTTGCGCTGCAGCTCGCAACGCGGCGACGTCGATACCGCATTGCCGCCACCTGAATGGACCTACGCCGACGGCTTCACCGCCTGGCATAGCGAAGTCGGCAAGCGCGACAACGAGCGGCGCATGCTCAACTTGCGTCTCGGCAATCACGTCGTGGTGATCGATCCGCGCTTTTACCTCGACATCGTGCCGCTCGACGACGCCATCCAGCTGGCCGTGCTCGAAACGCAGGACGGCGGCATCATTACAAGCTGGGCACACGTCGACGATGCGATTGTTCGCGCAGCACTCAAGCGCACCAGCAACAGCCAGTATTTCGAGGGCCGCTATTACGTCGTGGAGCGCTCGAGCCGCTTTCCCATTGCCGTGGTCGCGTACGAGCCCGAGAACCGCATGCGCCGCGACCTGCCCGCGCAACTCCAGACGCTGTTGCCGCCGGCGCTCGTCCTGAGCGTATTCGGCACGTGGCTCGTCATGCGCTGGCGCCGCAAGCTGCGCACGCCGCGCAGCGCGATACTGGAGGGCATTCGGCGGCGCCAGTTCGTCGCGTGGCTGCAGCCGCTCGTCTCGCTGGAAAGCGGGCGCTGCGTCGGCGCCGAAGCACTCGTGCGCTGGAAGCTCGAAGACGGCTCCGTCGTCGCGCCGGACACGTTCATTCCCATGGCGGAATCGCTCGGTCTCGTCGAGCCCATTACCGACCAGGTCGTGCGCTCCGTGTTCGAGAGCGTGGGCGCCGTGCTGGCCCGGCGCCGCGATCTGCACGTCTCGCTGAACCTCGCCGGCAAGGATCTCGCCGGCACGCGCGTGCTCGAAACCCTCAAGCCCGTTCTCGGAAAATATGCGGTGCGCCCCGAGCAGATCTGGTTCGAAGCGATCGAGCGCACGCTCATCGACACTGCCGGCTCCGCGCCCGTTATCGAGGCGTTTCGCGCGGCGGGCCACCGAATCTTCATCGACGACTTCGGCACGGGATATTCGAGTCTCTCGTATCTGCAGGAACTACCGGTGGATGGCATCAAGATCGACCGCTCGTTCATCCGCTCATTCGCGAGCGGCGAGGAAATGAACAAGATCGTGCCGCACGTGATCGACATGGCCCGCAGCCTCGACCTGCTGATGGTCGCCGAGGGTGTGGAAACCGAAGCGCAAGCGCAATACTTGCGCGAGCACGGTGTGCAGTACGCGCAGGGCTGGCTCTATGCGAAGGCCATGCCCGCCGACGAATTCCTGCGCTATCTGGAACACGAAGCGGCGCGCACGCACAAGGCGTGAGGGTGGCGCACGCTCAGACGAGCGGGCCCGGCGACGTGCAGTGCCGCAACGCGCCGGGCAGGTGTGCAAACTCCACGCTGCAACGCGCAGCCGCGGCTTTGCTGAGTACGGCGCTGTCGTAGCCACGGCCGGCAAAGCGCACGACATCGACGAGACTGAAGCCTTGCGCGCGATAGAACGCGATGAGGTGGGCGGCGGGAAACGGCGTGTCGAGCGCGAGCTGCGTGTAGCCGCGCGCAGCCGCCCGACGCCCCGCGAAATCGAGCAGCGCACGGCCAATGCCGCGGCTTTGCCATTTAGGCTCGATACCGAACTGATGCACCGAAGCCACGCTGCGCTGGCGATAATGTTCGCACTGCGAATGGCTATCGTGACCTTCCAGCGTGAGCGTGCCGATGATCCTGCCATTGCAGAGCGCAACGAAGCAGTCTCCCGCCAGCGCGCGTTCACGCGTGAGGCTCGCCGCCTGGTCGGCGCAGGCGCAATGCAATCCGAGCGATGCGAGCCGCGAGAACGCGCGATGCAGCAAACGCGTAAGCGCTTCCCACGAGTCGTGGCGCGGATCGAAGCGCCTCAATACGAGCCGGCCAAGGCCGGGCAGCACGGAGGTGACCGGCGCATCCGGGCGCTGGGTTGCACGCGAGATCGACATGGCGTCTCCTGTCGTTTCGATGCAGCCAGTCTAGGGATTGCCCGGAAGGGTCACAAGAAAAAATGTCGTAAAAACCGGTGCAATGCGCGTGAACGCCGCGGTGTATGCGCCCTAGCCTTGTGCCGCCATGCGCTCCACAACGGCGAGCACGATGCGCTTCGCCGAATCGATATGCGCCACGGTCAAGGCGCGCGCGCTGCGCGCGTTGCGGGCGAGGCACGCTTCGAGAATCGCCTCGTGTTCGTGCTGAAAGGAGGGGGTATCGGCAAGCAGCGTATTCTGCAGCCGCTCGTAGCGTTCCACTTGCGCGCGCAGTTCGCGAATAGCCGCCAGTTGGCGAGCGTTGCCGCATGCACCATAGAGCAGCTCGTGAAACTCGCGGTTGAGATCGCCCTGCTTTTGCGTGGCGGCCGCCTCGCCCAGCAGCCGGTGCACGAGTTCCGCGCGTGCGAGCGTTTCGTCGTCGATGCGCTTGACGCTGTGAAAGATCGCGTCGCCTTCGAGCAGCACGCGCAAGCCGTAGATCTCCTCCACGTCGTGCGCCGTGAGCATGCGCACGACCGCGCCGCGATTGCGGAAAATCTCGACGAGCCCCTCGCGCGCGAGCCGCTGGATGGCTTCGCGCAGCGGAATGCGGCTCACCTCGAAACGCTCCGCGAGGTCGCGCTCAACGAGGCGCTCGCCACCGCCCAGCTCGCCGCTGACGATCAGATCGCGCAACCCGGACGCAACCGCGTCCGCTGTAGAGTCGAATCGTGTTTCCATGTGTGTCTGGCCGGTTCCTGGCTGGTTTTCATTTGGGCGATTTCGGCATAATGGTATACCAAAATGCCGAAAGCGTTCATAATGACGTACCCTTTTCGATGCAACACGGAGAGTCAGCATGGCGCATGGCGAACACACCTACCGCGTTTCGGTGCAATGGACAGGCAATCGCGGCACGGGCACCTCGGGTTATCGCGACTACGACCGCGATCACGTGATCCGCGCGAGCGGCAAGCCGGACATTCCGGGCTCGTCGGATCCTGCCTTTCGCGGCGACGCCGCGCGCTGGAATCCCGAGGACCTGCTCGTGGCTTCCGCTTCGGCGTGCCATAAGCTCTGGTATCTGCATCTGTGCGCGGAGGCGGGCATCGCGGTGCTCGCCTACGAAGACACGGCCGAAGGCACGATGGCCGATACGCCGCAGCGCGGCGCGTTCACGAAGATCGTGTTGCGCCCGCGCGTGACGATCCGCGCGAGCGACGACCGCAGCCTCGCCGAACGGTTGCATCATGCGGCGCACGAGCAGTGCTATATCGCCAATTCAGTGAACTTCCCCATTCTCTGCGAGCCCGCCATCGAACTGGCCGCGTAGGCGCCCGCATTCTTCTGAGGCGGCTCGGGCAGCCGCGCCGCCTCCCTGACGCGCCGCCCCAAAAGGGCTCGATCGAGAACGATCACTCAAACGATCGATAACGTCTCAGCGCACGATTCTCTCCCGAAGCAACCCCATATAAATCGTATGCGATTTAATCTTATGCGCTTGACAAAGCGGAATCCCTCGTCCATTATGCATCGCATGCGATTCGATCTTATGCGACGCATAGCACTAAATCCCTGATTTCATTGAGGAACGCATCATGGCAACGATCGACAAAGTCCTGTTCTCGGGCAACACCCACACCACCGTCAACCACGACCCTGCGGCGCAACGCGGCGAATTCGGCGTGGTCGACCTCGAGCTCACGTCTTCAAGCGGCGAAACGCTCGACATCGTCGGCACCGAACCGCACCCGCGCGCCGAACAGCTGTTCGCGGGCGCATGGTCTGCCTGCTATATCTCCGCGCTCGGCATTGCGGCTTCGCTGAAGAAAGTTACGTTGCCGCCCAACGCGGCGGTGGACATCCAGGTCGATATCGGCCAGACCGGCGCCGCCTGGTTCCTCGGCGCGCACTTCACTGTCACGCTGCCGGGCGTCGAGCAGAACGTGGCGGAGGCCATCGCGCGCAGCGCCCATCAAATCTGCCCGTACTCGAAGGCCGTGCACGGCAACATCGACGTGAGCCTGAAGGTCGTGACCGCGTGAGCGGCAAACGCAATGACCGCGTTCACCGAAACCCACTGAACTTCACTTAGCGAGACATCATCATGAAAACCCGACTCATCGCCACACTCCTCATTGCCCTCTCGGCTAGCGCAGCCGCCCCCGCATTCGCCAGCGGCTATGGCCCGGCCCCGGCCTATCGCCCCGAAGTCGGCGCACCGGCTTCGCAACGCGGCCAAAGCGTGCAAACGCTCGCCGCGGAGCGCACCGAAGGCGGCAGCGCAGCCACCGCGTTCGGCGGCATGGCCGATGTCGGCACGGACGCGGGCAGCCGCGTCTCAATGGAGCGAAACAGCCTCTTCGCCCACCATTGATCGCGCCACCGCGTGGTGGCTGTTTCGCCGGGCATCGCAGTGGCGGTGTACGGCGAAACCGGTGTCGGCCTACGATATAATCGCAAGCGATTTATTCAAGTTTGCGAGCCATTGAGGCCTTCGTCTGAAGAGGATGACCATGAAATCGACGGATCACCCGGCGCCGGGCGCCAAGCCCGCGCCGCTCGCAGACTATCTTTGCTTCGCCGTGTACTCGACCAATCTGGCCTTCGGCAAGGCGTACAAGCCGATCCTGGACGAACTCGGGCTGACCTATCCGCAGTACATCGCGATCATCGCGCTCTGGGAGCAGGACAACCAGACGGTGAGCGGCCTGGGCGAGAAGCTCTTTCTCGAATCCAACACCCTCACGCCGATGCTGAAAAAGCTCGAAGCGATGGGGTATGTGGAACGGCGGCGCGATCCGGAGGATGAGCGCCAGGTGCGTGTGAGCCTGACCGCCAGCGGCCGCAAGCTGCGCGAAAAGAGCCTGAAGATCGCAGATCTCACCGAAGCCACCGGACTGGGTCCCGACGACTTCATGAAGCTACAGAAGGCGATCGTGAACCTGCGCGCCAATCTGATTCGTTCGCTCGACACCGAATAGCCGTTGCACCGGCGCGCGCAGTTTTTTGCAGCCCGGCTTCTAGCGTAAATAGTTAGGAATACGACGCATACCTTGTTTGCCGAGGTGCGTGCGCACGCCTGATGTTTCCTGCCCACCACGGTACAACATCTCTATCAGGAATTGGCATGTCAAACGATCTTCATCCCGCACCTCTTTCGCGCCGGCGCTTCATCGGCGCCGCAGCAACGCTGGCCGCAGGTGTCGCAATGAGCCGGCTCGCCTTCGCAGAATCGAAGCCCTCCGCGAGCGGCATCACGCAGATTGCTGCCGGCGATCCGTCTTCCATTCGTTCGCTTCGCGTGCACGTGCCGGAAGCGGCGCTGACCGATCTGCGCCGCCGGATCGTCGCGACGCAATGGCCGGAGCGCGAAACAGTGGACGACGCATCGCAAGGCGTGCAGCTCGCAACCATGCAAAGGCTCGCCAATTACTGGGCCACCGACTACACCTGGCGCAAGGTGGAAGCGAAGCTCAACTCACTGCCGCAATACGTCACGGAAATCGACGGGCTCGACATTCACTTCATCCATGTGCGCTCGAAGCATGAGAACGCGCTGCCGATCATCGTCACACACGGCTGGCCCGGCTCGATCATCGAGCAGTTGAAGATCGTCGAGCCGTTCACCAATCCGACCGCTCATGGCGGAAGTCCGTCCGACGCGTTCCATGTCGTCATTCCTTCGCTTCCCGGCTACGGCTTTTCGGGCAAGCCGACGAAGACCGGCTGGGACCCCCAGCGTATCGCTCGCGCCTGGGCCGTGCTGATGAACCGGCTCGGCTACACGCGCTACGCGGCGCAAGGGGGCGACTGGGGCAACGCTGTGACGGAACAGCTGGCGCTGCTCAAGCCTGCGGGACTCGTGGGCATTCACACCAACATGCCCGCAACCGTGCCCGACGCTATCGCCAGATCGCTCAAAGACGGCACGCCGCCTCCCACCGGACTTTCGCCGGAGGAACAGCACGCATACGACCAGCTCGATTACTTTTACAAGCACGGTCTGGGCTACGCGCTCGAAATGGCGAACCGCCCGCAATCGCTCTATGGCATCCAGGATTCGCCAGTGGGCCTCGCTGCGTGGATGCTCGACCACGACGCGAGCGGACAGGCGCTGATCGCACGCGTATTCGCAGGCCAGCCCGAAGGCCTGACGAAAGATGACGTGCTCGACAACGTCACGCTCTACTGGCTGACGAAGACGGCGGTCTCCTCCGCGCGCCTGTACTGGGAAAACAAGCTCAACTTTTTCGAGCCCAAGCACGTGGAGCTGCCCGTTGGCGTGAGCGTATTCCCGGACGAAATCTACGCCGCGCCCAGGAGCTGGACGGAACGCGCCTACCCCAAGCTCATCCACTACAACCGACTCCCTAAGGGCGGCCATTTTGCGGCATGGGAACAGCCTGCTGCGTTCACGGAAGAAGTTCGCGCGACGTTCAGGACGCTGCGCCAGCCGGCCTGACGCAACAGGGCATGCGTGAGCTTTCGAGAGTCCGGCGATTTTATCAAGGACTCCGAATGCTCACGCCACCCCGCTGGCTGAAAGAACCCCGAACACCGCGCGTTGGAGCGCCTGCCACGGACGCCTCCCTTCCCAAATACTGTTCGGCGAGTCGCCACCAGCGCCGCTCAAAGGGAAAAACGGCGCATATTCCAGCGCTTTTCCACGAATCGAAGTTCTCGCGCTTCGCGGACAATACCCGTCATAGCCGGATTTGCGGCTATCTCAACCGTGCGCCCGCAGGCGCAAGCCAAACTTCGATGTCAAAAAAAGAAAGGTGATTGTCTTGTTTGCCCGCATTTTCCTGCTATGGATTGCGTCGTTGATGCTGTTGCAAGCCGGTTTTCGATATCTCGATGCCGACTCGCCCCTGAATTTCGGCGGCACGGCGTTCGATCCGGCCGCCGCGACGCACGCCTCACAGCAGCAGGAAGCCGAACTGCAACTGGAACTGGCCGCGCAAGGCGCGAGCGTGCATGGGATCGCCCCGTTGGTGTCGATCAAACCGACCATTGTCGACCTCGGCGGCGAGGCGGCGCCTCATTTGCGCGATGCCATTTGGGCGCCGCATGCGGGGGCGGCGCCGAACGGCTCGTATCTGCGCGAAGCCTGCTCGTCCGGCGTCACACGCCTGAAAACAGTCGCCCGCTGGTTCGATGCGCGATTCGTGGCGCTCATGGCGGCGCTCTGCGTGGTTCTGCTCGCGCTGCGCGCCTGGTGGCTACGGACGGTACGCCATGATCTGCTCGTCATGATTGCGACGCTGCGCGTCGCGACGAGCGGCGCCGGGCCGGCACCCACGCTCGTGGACTGCCCGCGCAAACTGCACGGCCTCGCCCGCGCGATCGGCGATCTGTTGTGCCGCCGCAGCGGCACGGTCGAAGACCAGTCGGCCACGTTCGCCGCCTTCCTGCGGCAGATCGAATCGCGGGTTGCGCGGTTGCGCGCTTATGCCATGAACGTCACGCGCTGGAATCTGCGCGTGGCCCTCGTCGAGGACATCGATCTCTTTCAGGATCTCGCGCGCCAGTTCGTCGACACCGCCGGCCAGGGCGGCGCGAATCATGCGCCGGTGAACGTAGACGCGTATCTGAGGGACCGGTTCGTCTACGGCGCGAACGCGGACGCGAGCATCGTGCTTCGCCTCGACGCCGGCGAGGCGTTCTCGCTGCCGCGCTCCGCGCTCGTGCGGCTCGTTGACAATCTCGTCGGCAACGCGCAGGCGCACGGCGAGCCGCCCATCGAAATCTGCACGGCTCGCGGGCCGCGCTCGTGGACCTTGAGCGTGCGGGATCACGGCGAAGGCGCCGGTGCGAACCTGCCCGAGGGCGGCACGCAGGCGCCGTCGATGCTCGCCTCGCGCGCGGCAAGCCTCGGGCTCGATTCGCACTGGGGCATGGGCCTGTCGATCGTCCGGCGCCTTGCGCGCCTGTGCAACGCGAAGCTCAAGATCGGCAATCATCCCGAGGGCGGCCTCTGGGTGCGCGTGATCGTGCCGATGCACAAAACCCGTCAAGGCTGACGGGCATCCCCTCGCCTCAAGCCCCGAGCAGCACACCGCTGCGTATCGGCCGCGTGCCCGTCACGCGGCCGAGCGGCGCACCGGCCGTGACAAAGCGAATCGCCCTTCGCATATAGAACACACCTTCCGCGGTGCTCTTGACCGTCTGCGTCTCGCCAGTCATCGGGTCGACGATATCGAAGAGCGGGTCGTTCTCGCGGATCCAGTCGCCGATCTTCGCGCGGTGCACGAGAATGCCGCTGCGCGGCGCATAGAATTGCGCGCTGCCGGCGAGCGGCGTGGC
This sequence comes from Paraburkholderia sp. J8-2, assembly GCF_905220195.1. Classification (NCBI taxonomy): domain Bacteria; kingdom Pseudomonadati; phylum Pseudomonadota; class Betaproteobacteria; order Burkholderiales; family Burkholderiaceae; genus Paraburkholderia; species Paraburkholderia sp. J8-2. Next base: position 140,893 of record NZ_CAJMZA010000013.1, on the reverse strand, counting down.
CGGCATCAGCAGTTCCGGCAGCGGCTTCACGTCGCCGCCGACGAGCGCGCCGCGCCAGCGCAGGTAGTCGATCAGCGCATCGGCGTCCTGCTGCGCGCTTTCCCACGACACGTCGCGCTGGCCGCGGCACTCGACCGTCACCGCAGTGGGGCCGGAGGGCACGGGCTGCGTGGCCGGCATCTGTTGACGCAGTTGCCACCACAGCAGGCTATGCGCCTCGTCGAATGCCTGCGCGCCGGAGTCGGTCGCCAGCAGCTGCGCGCGCGAGCCAAGGTAGCGGGCGAGCGGCTCGACATCGGGCCAGCCGGCCTCGCTCGTGTACACGTGCATGACTGCTTCGAGCGAGCAATGCAGGTCGATGATGAGATCGGCGTCGTGCGAGAGTCTCAACAGCGCCAACTGCAGCGAGTCGAATTCCGTGAGCGGCGCCTGCGCGTCCAGCGCTTCGCGCATCAGCTGCCGGATCAGATCGCGGTTGCGATCGACGTCCGCCCCGAGCGTCTCCTTCGCGCGTGCGAGCAGCTTGGGAAACGCGTGGAAATGGCGATTGAAGTTCTTGCCGCTCGCAAGATCGAACCGGCCGATGAACTGGCCGAGCACGTGCTGATTCAAACCCACGGGATTGGCGAGCGGCACGAGCACCACTTGCGCGGCGAGTGCGCCTTGCGCCTCGAGTTCCGCCAGCTGCGCGCGCAACAACACTGCCGCCAGCATGGCGGGCGTTTCGTCGGCGTGAAGCGACGCCTGGATATAAATCTTCTGGTGCGCGTCGGCGGGGCCGAAATGGAAGCTGGTCAGTTCGCGGTGCGTGCCCGGCGTGGCGCTCAAAAGCGGAGTCGATTGCTGGTTCATGGATTTAATGCGGTTTCAAATAAGTGAGCGGCGAAGTGAGCGGCGAAGTGTGCGGCGGCTCAGTTGCCGTACGGATCGAAGTCGAAATAGCGGCGCGCGATCTGCGCGTACGTGCCGTCCTTCAGCATGCCCGCAATCGCGTCGTTCATCTGCGCGGCAAGCGCCGTTTCGTCCTTGCGCATGCCGATGCCCGTGCCGCGGTCGCCCATCGCAATCGGGCCGCCGGCAAACGCGAAGCCGTTGCCCTGCGGCGTGCGCAGGAAGCCGTAGTCGGCTTCGACATAGCCCAGCAACGCAGCGTCGAGCCTGCCGTTGACGAGGTCGGCGAATACTTCCTCCTGGCTCTTGTAGGTGACCACATGCACGCCCGCCGGCGCCCAGTTCGCGAGCGCATACGTCTCGAACTGCGTGCCCGACTGCACGCCGACCGACTTGCCGGCCAGCGACTGCGCGGTAGCGCCAAACGGGGCGCCCTTGCGCGCGACGAGCCGCGACTTGAACTGGAATAGCTTCGACGTGAAGAGAATTTGCTGCTCGCGCTTCGCGGTGATCGCCATCGACGACATGACCGCGTCGATCTTGCGCGCCTGCAGCGCCGGGATCATGCCCGAGAACTCCAGTTCGACCCACTGGCAACGCGCGTGAATGCGGCGGCAAATCTCGTTGCCGAGATCGACGTCGAATCCTTTGAGCGAGCCGTCGGGCGCCTTGGCGTCCATGGGCGGATAGGTCGGATCAATGCCGAGGCGCACGGTGTCGCCCTCGCGCGCGAAGGCACCGCTGCTCAAGGCCAGTGCAAGGGAAAGCAAGATCGACGGGATTTTTTTCATGATGAACGCGTGATGAACGGCGGCGGAAAGTAGGGAGTCTCTTGCCCGCCCGATGGTAGGACGCCGCAGCGTTCGGGAAAAGCCCGGATTCATCTATCATGATCACATCTACCGATCACCGAAAATCGTCGCCCATGAGTCTCACGCTTTCCCAGTTGCGTGTTTTCGTCGCCGTCGCCCAGCGCGGCAGTGTGCGGGCGGCCTCGCGCGCGCTCGGCGTGGCGCAAAGCGGCGTGACGCAGCAGCTGCAGAATCTCGAAGCCGAACTGGGCGGCGCCCTGCTCACGCGCACGAATCGCGGCGTGACACTCACGGTGCTCGGGCAGCGCCTGCTGGTGCGCGCGGCGTCGATTCTCGGCGAGTGCGAGCGCGCAAGCGAAGAGGCGCAGCAGTTGCGCGGCGACTACGCGGGCGAAGTGGCGTTCGGCCTCACGACCGACCCGCTCATGGACGCGCTCGTGCCCGTGCTCGGCCAGTACAGCACGCGGTTTCCGCGCGTGGCGCTGCGCCTGCGCACGGGCACCTCACGCATGATGATTTCGTGGATCCGCGAAGGCACGCTCGATTTCGCGCTCGCGCTCGTTTCGGACCAGACCGATACGACCGATCTTTCGGTGACGGAGCTTTACCCGTCGGACCCGGTGGTCGTTTGCCGCCGCGACCATCCGAAGGCGGGGGCGCGCTCACTGCGCGCGCTCACGCATTGCGACTGGCTCGCAACGCGCTCGCCCAATATCGCGGACGCCTTCGCTTCGAGCCGGCTCACGACGTTCTTCACCGACCACGGCTTGCCGCCGCCGCGCATCGTCGCGACGGTGGAAGGGCTTTTCGAAACGCTGCATTGGGTCAGCGAGACGGATTGCCTTGCGCTGGAGTCGTCGGTGGTCGCGCGGCGCGGGCCGTTTGCCGAACGGCTTGCCCGCATCAAGATCGCCGAGCGGCCGGCGGCGCAGCAGGTTTGTCTGCTGCAGCGCGCGGCCGTGCCGCTCACGCCTGCCGCACAGGAACTCGCGACGATGCTGGCTTCGTATGCGCGGGCCGGCCGCGCGCCGCGTTGAGGCGGCCGCTACGCGCCTTGTCCCTGGATATACGCATTCAGCCCCGACGCAAGCGCTGCAAAGGTCACGGCGCAGCGCGCGCTCGTGCGTAAGTCCTCATGCATGGCCACCCACGTATCGAGCGTCAGCGAGAACTCCTTGCGCAGAACGCGGACCAGTTTCGGGTCTTTTGCTGCCAATGGCGACTGGCACCCGCCAATACCAAAACCCGCGCGTATCGCGGCCAACTGGGCAAGATCGCTGTCGGCCCGAAATGCAAAGCTGTTGCGGTTGTAGGCCGGAAACCTGGCCTGGAGCGAGCGAATGAACGCGTTTTCCTGATCGAAGCCGATGATCGTATGGCGCGCCAACTCCTTCAGCGACTTGGGCGCGCCATGAAGCGCCAGATAGCGTTCGTGGGCGTGCAAGCCGACTTCGATCGCGCCAATCCGTTTGGCGACCAGCGCCTCCTGCACGGGCCGGAACATGCGTATCGCGATGTCCGCTTCACGACGGAGCAAGTCGTCAGCCTTGTTCGATAGCACCAGTTCGATCGACAGTTCCGGATAGTCGTGGCGCAGGGCTGCCAGTATCGGCGGCAGAACCTCAACGCCGATGACTTCGCTCGCCGTCAGCCGCACCGTACCGCGCACGCCCGACCCATGACTGCTTGCCGCGCGGCGCAATGCGGCCGTGGTCATTGCGATGCCGACAGCGTACGGCCTCAGTTCATTGGCCGCCGCGGTTGGCGAAAATCCATCGGACGAACGGGTAAACAGCGTGAGTCCCAGCGCCCCTTCCAGACTGTCGACGTGCCGCCCGACAGTCGGCTGCGTGATGCCCAGCGCGCGGGCGGCGGCCGACAACGAGCCGCTCTCCAGGACCTGGAGAAAACTCCTGTACCACTCCCAGTTCGGTTCCTTGTCGGCCATGTCCGGTTCCCTATTCAGATCGCAGGCTATACGTAAATGTATAGCCTATCGCCTATTTTCGGCAATTTTCTATTGACGGCAAGCGGCGCAGAATGCCCTTCATGACAGCTCACCCGCAAGGAGAACCGGCATGAACGCCAGCCCCATCCATCGACAGAACCGCGCGCTCGTGCTTGGCGCAAACGGCGGAATCGGCAGCGAGGTCGCGCGCCAGTTGCTCGACGCCGGCTGGCAAGTCCGCGCGCTGCGGCGCGGCGGCGCGCCGGCCACGGGTGCCGTTGCGGCAAGCGCGATCGAATGGCTAGACGGCGATGCGCTCTCGCGCGAAGCAGTGGTACGCGCGGCGCAGGGTTGTTCGGTGATCGTGCACGCCGTGAACCCGCCAGGCTACCGGCGCTGGGCGCAGGTCGTGCTGCCGATGATCGACAACACGCTCGCCGCCGCGGCCGCCGCGGGCGCGACCGTCGTGCTGCCGGGCACGGTCTACAACTTCGGGCCCGACACCTTCCCGTTGCTGCGCGAGGACTCGCCGCAGCAGCCGCTCACGCGCAAGGGCGCGATTCGCGTGGAACTGGAGCGGCGCATGCGGGCCGCGAGCGAGCATGGCGTGCGCTCGATCGTCGTGCGTGCGGGGGACTTTTTCGGGCCGCGCGTGGGCAATAGCTGGTTTGCGCAAGGGCTCGTGAAGCGTGGCGCGCCGGTGCAGGTCGTGCGCCAGCCTGGTACGCGCGGCGTGGGCCACGCGTGGTCGTACGTGCCCGACGTCGCGCGCACGATGCTCGAACTGATCGGGAAGCGCGAGACGCTGCCCGCGTTCGCGACGTTCCACATGGCCGGCCATTGGGACGCCGACGGCTCGCAGATCGTCGAAGCGATTTGCCGCGTCGCCCGCAATCACGGGCTGAAGCCGCAAAGCAAGCCCTTCGCCTGGGCCTTCGTGCGCGCCATCTCGCCCTTCGTGACGACGCTGCGCGAACTGATGGAGATGCGCTATTTGTGGCGCGAGCCGTTGCAGCTCGACAACGCCCGGCTCGTGAGGGAACTCGGGCGCGAGCCTCATACGCCGCTCGACGAAGCCGTCGAGGCCACGCTTCTGGGCCTGGACTGCCTCGGCGTCGATGAGCGTGCGCCAAAAGCGGCCTGACGGTTGCGCTTTTGCGCGCCAGCCGATTTGTTACGGATTCCAAATCATATCGAAAGGCACCATCAGGGCGTGACCGGCCCCGACCCCGGCGGCAAATACGCGAGTGGGTCCACGGGGCGGCCATCCTCACGCATTTCGAACTGCAACACCGCCTGGCCGTCGCGGCCCGTCCCCATCTCGGCGATGGTCGTGCCGCGCGGCACGCTCGCGCCTTCGGCCACCATGAGCCGGCGGTTGTTGCCATACGCGGTGACGAAGTGGTCGTCGTGCTTTACGATGACCATGAGGCCGTATTGCTTGATTTTGTCGCCGGCGTAGACGATCCGGCCGCCATCCACTACCTTGACCGGCGTGCCGGGGCGCGCGGCGATCTCGATGCCGCGCGAACCTTGCGCACCGAACTCGCGCACCACGGTGCCTGCAACTGGCCAGACGAAGCGATTCGCGGCGCCCTCAGGCTGCGCGGCCGCGAACGGCGGCGCGGGCGAAACGCTCGCAACGCCCGACGGCGGCCCCACGCGCAGCATCTGCCCTGCACGCACGGTGGAAGCCGCCTCCATAGCGTTCCATTGCGCAATCTCGCCAGGCCGCCGCCCGAACGAAGTCGCAATCGAGTCGAGCGAATCGCCGGGCTGCACGCAGTAGTAACCGGCGGCGGCGCTCACACATGCCCCGGCTTCGTAACTGGGCATGCTGAACGGCCGCTGGGCGACACAGCCCGAAAGCAGCCCCAGCGCGGCGAGTGCGCCCGCCGCGCTCGTGCGCCATCGCCATGAGCGAAGACGGGTTGGCATGCATCGTTGTTTCATGGCGAATCTCCGCGAATGGCTGAACAGGTCACAGGCGCCAGCCCGCCGGCTGGCCTCCGCTTAACGCGACCCATGTTTTCGCGTTGACCGCCGCATATGACGCATGACAAGCCTTTGCGTGCACACGATCAAACGTTGCGCAAGACCTTAAACAATCAGGAAAACGAAGGTAGGGAAACGCCGACAAAGACTCGTCGAAGTTTTAATTTTCGATGCAAGGACGGGAACCTACGTCTGCCGCAACGCAAGTTCCGCGCGAGAGAGGTCAATGCGAATGGCTCGGCACGTCCGAGCCGCGGCAGCCCACCAGGAAGTCGAAATCGCAGCCCTCGTCGGCCTGCAGCACGTGCTCGACGTAGAGCTTGCGATAACCGCTGCGATCGGCGGGAATGGGCTGCTGATTCGCGGCCCATTCGGCGAGCCGCGCAGCGATCGCCTCGTCGCCGATATCCATGCGCAGCACGCCCTTCTCGCAGTCCAGCTCGATCCAGTCGCCGTCGCGCACGATCGCGAGCGGTCCGCCTGCACGCGCTTCAGGGGCGACGTGCAGCACCACCGTGCCATACGCCGTGCCGCTCATGCGCGCGTCCGACACGCGCACCATGTCGGTCACGCCTTGCGCGAGCAGCTTCGGCGGCAAGCCCATGTTGCCCACCTCGGCCATGCCCGGATAACCCTTGGGCCCGCAGTTCTTCATGACGAGCACGGAATCGGCCGTGACGTCGAGTTCGGGGTCGGCGATGCGCGCCTTGTAGTCGTCGAAGTTCTCGAATACCACCGCGGGCCCGCGATGCTTCAACAGTTTTTTCGTGGCCGCCGAAGGTTTCAGCACCGCGCCGTTCGGCGCGAGGTTGCCGCGCAGCACGCACAACGCGCCGTCCTGCACGAGCGGATTGTCGAGCGGGCGAATGACTTCGGCGTTATGAATGGGCGCTTCGCGCACGTTTTCCCAGAGCGTTTTGCCGTTGGCGGTAAGCGCGTCGGGATGCGGCAACAGGTTCGCTTCGCCGAGGCGCCGCAACACGGCAGGCAAGCCGCCCGCGTAATAGAACTCCTCCATCAGGAAGCGGCCCGAGGGCTGCAGATCGACGATGGTCGGCGTGCCGCGGCCAATGCGCGTCCAGTCGTCGAGTTCGAGCGGCACGCCGATGCGGCCCGCAATCGCCTTCAGGTGGATCGCCGCATTCGTCGAGCCGCCGATGGCCGCGTTCGTGCGAATCGCGTTCTCGAACGCTTCGCGCGTGAGCAGCTTCGACAGACGCAGGTCCTCAAGCGCCATCTCCACGATGCGCATGCCCGACATATGCGCGAGCACGTAGCGGCGCGCGTCCACAGCCGGAATCGCGGCGTTGTGCGGCAGCGTAACGCCGAGCGCTTCGGCCATGCACGCCATGGTCGAAGCCGTGCCCATGGTGTTGCACGTGCCCGCCGAACGCGACATGCCCGACTCCGCCGACATGAACTCGTGGATCGAAATCTTGCCCGCCTTCACCTGCTCGCTCAGTTGCCACACCACGGTGCCCGAGCCGATATCGCGCCCTTCGTGCTTGCCGTTGAGCATCGGGCCGCCCGTCACGGCAATCGCCGGCACGTCGCAGCTCGCCGCGCCCATCAGCAACGCCGGCGTGGTCTTGTCGCAACCTACGAGCAGCACGACCGCATCGACGGGATTGCCTCGTATGGATTCCTCAACATCCATCGATGCGAGGTTGCGCGTGAACATGGCCGTGGGCCGCAGGTTCGACTCGCCGTTCGAAAACACAGGAAACTCGACAGGAAATCCGCCGGCTTCGTAGATGCCTCGCTTGACATGCTCGGCGAGCTTGCGAAAGTGCGCATTACAGGGTGTGAGTTCCGACCACGTGTTGCAAATGCCGATAATCGGCTTGCCGGCAAATTCGTGATCCGGAATTCCCTGATTCTTCATCCAGCTCCGGTACATGAAGCCGTTTTTGTCCGTGGTGCCGAACCACGCGGCCGAGCGAAGCTTGGGCTTACGGGTGTTCATGGCTTTGCCCACTTAGTGAGAAAGTCCAATAAATAGCATGACTATATGAGTCAGGCTTATCGGGAAAACGCTAATCGAAACCGTTCCTGACGTTGCATATAGTTTGTCTATTGTGGTCAGCAGGGGCGGCCAACGGTATATCGAAAGGATATAACCGGAGGCCAGGGATGGCGCGATACTTCTCGTGATACTGTCCGGCCGTGATGGACGCGGGTGTAGCGCCATGAATTAAAGAAATACAACGCACAGAGCTACATCGGAGACACGCATGAAACTGGCAACACGCATGGTAGGCGGGCTGGTCGCTGCGGCGGCCGCTTTCTCGTTGGCGGCGGGTGTTGCACACGCCGAAGACAAGCAGATCACGCTAGGTTTTGCGCAGGTCGGCGCGGAAAGCGCCTGGCGCACGGCAAACACGGTGTCGGTCAAACAGGCCGCCAAAGACGCCGGCATCAACCTCAAGTTCTCGGACGCCCAGCAAAAGCAGGAAAACCAGATCAAGGCGATTCGCTCGTATATCGCCCAGAAGGTGGACGTGATCGCGTTCTCGCCCGTGGTCGAATCGGGCTGGGAGCCGGTGCTGCAGGAAGCCAAGCGCGCCAAGATTCCCGTGATTCTCACGGACCGCAACATCGACGTGAAAGACCAGTCGCTCTACGTGACGATGATCGGCTCGGACTTCATGGAAGAAGGCCGCCGCGCGGGCAAGTGGCTTGAAGAGCACTACAAGGACAACCCCGGCCCGATCAATATCGTCGAGCTGCAGGGCACGGTGGGTTCCGCACCGGCCAACGACCGTCACTCGGGCCTCATGGAAGTGATCAAGAACGATCCGAAGTTCAAGATCATCGCGTCGCAAAGCGGCGACTTCACGCTGGCTGGCGGCAAGCAGGTCATGGAAGCGTTCGCGAAGACCTATGGAAACAAGATCAACGTGGTCTACGCACATAACGACGACATGGCGCTCGGCGCGATCCAGGCCATGGAAGAAGCCGGCATGAAGCCGGGCAAGGACATCAGCGTCGTGTCGTTCGACGCCACCAAGGGCGGCTTCGAGGCGATGATCGCCGGCAAGATGAATGTTGACGTCGAGTGCAGCCCGTTGCTCGGGCCGCAACTCATGAGCGCCGTGAAAGACGTGGTGGCGGGCAAGCAGTTGCCCAAGCGCATCGTGACGAACGAAACGGTGTTCCCGATGGACGTGGCGGCGCAGGTGCTGCCGACGCGCAAGTACTAAACTCGGTGCAAGCGGCGCGGCGTGCTTCGTAGCCCTTAGTATTTAAGGGATTCACGAGGCGCCGCGCGCTCTGGCCTCTTTCACGGTTGCCCATGAGCGTTTCCCCGATACTCGAAACCGTCGGTCTTACCCGAACCTTCCCCGGCGTGCGCGCGCTCGACCGGGTCGATTTTCGTCTGTACCCCGGCGAAATCCATACGCTGATGGGGCAGAACGGCGCCGGCAAGTCCACGCTCATCAACGTGCTGACCGGCGTGCACCAGCCCGAGGCTGGCGAGATACGCCTCGCGGGCCAGACGGTGCACTTCCCGACACCGCAGATGGCGGAGGCCGCCGGCATCCAGACGCTCTACCAGGAAGTCAATCTCTGCCCCAACCTCTCGGTTGCCGAGAACATTTTCGCGGGCCGCCAGCCGCGCAAGCGCGGCCTGATCGACTGGAAAACGATTCATCGCCGCGCTGAACAAGCGCTCGCGGAACTGAATCTCTCGCTCGACGTCACGCAGTCGCTCGACACCTACCCTATCGCCATGCAGCAGATGGTGGCGATTGCGCGCGCCGTGTCCGTCGACGCGCGCATTCTGATTCTCGACGAACCGACTTCGAGCCTCGACGAAGGCGAAGTCGCTCGCCTCTTCGACGTGTTGCGCAAGCTGAAAGCGTCGGGCATTGCAATTCTGTTCGTCACGCACTTTCTGGAGCAAACCTACGCCATTTCCGATCGCATCACGGTGATGCGCAACGGCGAGCGCGAAGGCGACTATCTCGCGGCCGATCTGCCGGTGCAAACGCTAGTCGCGAAGATGGTGGGCCTGCAGAACGCAGGCGAGCGGCTCACGCACGCCGAAGCCGCGCACAACGAAAGCGCTGCAACGAATGCCGAACCGTATCTCGCGGCGCAAGGCGTGGCGCGCCGCGGCGTGCTCAATCCGCTCGATCTCGAAGTGCAGCCGGGCCAGATTCTGGGCCTGGCGGGCCTGCTCGGCTCGGGCCGCACCGAAACCGCGCGCCTGCTTTTCGGCGCGGATAAAGCCGATGCTGGCACGGTGCACATCAACGGCAAGCCCGTGAAGCTTTCCTCGCCGCGCGACGCCGTGCGTCACGGCATGGCCTATTGCCCCGAGGACCGCAAGAAGGAAGGCATCGTCGCCGATCTGTCGATTCGCGAGAACATCGTGCTCGCGCTGCAGGCGCAACTGGGCTGGTGGCGCATGATCCGGCGCTCGCGCCAGCGCGAACTGGCCAACGAATATATCGAGCAACTCGGCATCAAGGCGCGCGACGCCGAGCAGCCCATCGGCCTGCTTTCCGGCGGCAATCAGCAAAAGGTGCTGCTCGCGCGCTGGCTCGCGACCCGGCCGCGTTTGTTGATACTCGACGAACCCACGCGCGGCATCGACGTCGCCGCCAAGTTCGAAATCATGGACCGCGTGCGCGCGCTTTGCGCGAAAGGCCTCGGCATCCTGTTCATTTCGTCGGAGATCAGCGAAGTGGTGCGCGTGAGCGATCGCATTGCCGTGCTGCGCGACCGCCGCAAGGTGGCCGAGCTTTCGGGCGCGGCGCGCTCGGAGCACGAAGTCTACGACCTCATTGCCGGAGACCGTCGATGACGCGCCCCGCCCTTCCCGCCTGGCTCTCGCTCGTCCTCCGGCATCCGCTGGTGTGGCCCGCGGTCACGCTCATCGCCCTTTTCGTCGTCGATGTCGCGCATCGCGGCAACTTCCTCTCGATCACGATGCTGGGCGGCCACCTGTTCGGCGCGCCCATCGACATTCTCATGCGCGCCGCGCCGCTCGTCGTGGTGTCGCTCGGCATGACGCTCGTGATCGCCACGCGCGGTATCGACATTTCCGTGGGCGCCGTCGTGGCGATTGCGGGTGCGGCGGCCGCCACCGTGCTCTCCGCCGATCCTTCGCGTGTGGGCATGGCGTTCGGTGCGGCGCTCGCCGTGGGTCTGCTCGCCGGCATCTGGAACGGGCTGCTCGTCGCGTTCGTCGGCATGCAGCCGATCATCGCCACGCTCATTCTCATGGTGGCGGGGCGCGGCGTGGCGCAGTTGCTCACGGGCGGCCAGATCATCCCGATCGGCGCGCCGGGCTATCTGTTCGCGGGCGGCGGCTATTTCGCGCTCATTCCGTGCGCCGTGTGGATCGCGCTCGCCGTGACCGTGCTCACCGCGCTCATCGTCAACCGCACGGCGCTTGGGCTCTTCATCCGCTCGATCGGCGTGAATCCGGTGGCTGCGCGTCTGGCGGGGCTGTCGTCGCAAGCCGTGGTGTTCGGCGCGTACGCGTTTTGCGGCGTGACCGCAGCGATTGCGGGCATTCTCATCAGTTCGAACGTGCGCAGCGCGGACGGCAACAACGCGGGCCTGCTGCTCGAACTCGACGCCATTCTCGCGGTGACGCTGGGCGGCACGTCGCTGCTGGGCGGGCGCTTCAGTCTTGCGGGCACGGTGCTCGGCGCGCTCATCATCCAGACGCTCACCTACACCACCTATTCGATCGGCGTGCCGCCCGAGGCCACGCTCGTCGTGAAGGCCGTGGTCGTGCTGCTCGTGTGCCTGATCCAGTCGCCCGCCGCGCGCACCTTCGCGTTCCAACAACTCAAGCGTATTGCTCTCGCACGCCGCGCGCGCGCCTGAGCACGAAGCGCACCCATACGGGGGAAGCCGAGCATGAACCGCCCTGCCCTGTCATTCTCGAACACGCTCGCAGCGTGCCGGCGCGGCGCGACCCGCTTCGTCGATCCGCGCGTGCTGCCCATCGTTGTGACCGTCGTGCTCTTTGCCGTGCTGTTCGGCTTCGGCTCGGTCATGTACACCGGGTTCTTCTCGCTGCAGGTGGCGTTCGGCCTGCTGGTCGATAACGCGTTCCTGCTGATCGTCGCCATCGGCATGACGTTCGTGATCATCTCCGGCGGCATCGATCTTTCGGTGGGCGCGGTGGTCGCGCTCACCACGATTCTCTGCGCCGTGGGCACCGAAAAGCTGCACTGGCCCGTGCTCGTGGTCGTGCCGCTTGTGCTGCTCTGCGGCGCGCTCTACGGCGCGGCAATGGGCGCGCTGATCCACTTCTTCCGGCTGCAGCCTTTCATCATCACGCTTGCGGGCATGTTCCTCGCGCGCGGCACGTGCTTTCTCATCACCACCGAATCCATCCAGATCAACGACCCCGGCTTTCACGCGCTCTCAGAATTCAACATACCCGTAGGCAGCGGCTCGCTCACCACGGGGTCGCTCACGGCCATCGCCATGCTCGTTGCGGGCATCGTCATCGCGCACTTCACGCGCTTTGGGCGCAACGTCTACGCGATCGGCGGCAACGAGCGCTCCGCGCTGCTCATGGGCCTGCCGGTCGCGCGCACCAAGATCGGCGTGTACGCGCTCTCGGGCTTTTGCTCGGCGCTCGGCGGCGTGGTGTTCACGCTCTATGTGCTCTCGGGTTACGGGCTGCAGGCGCAAGGCATGGAACTCGACGCCATTGCGGCAACGGTGATTGGCGGCACGCTGCTCACGGGCGGCGTGGGCTATGTGATCGGCTCGGTGTTCGGCGTGGGCATCCTCGGCACGATCCAGACGCTCATTACCTTCGACGGCACGCTCAGTTCGTGGTGGACGCGCATTGTGATCGGCGCGCTGCTCTGCGCGTTCTGCCTCATGCAGCGCGCGACCGAGCGCCATGCCGCGCGCCGCAAGTCCACCGGCACGGGACGCGGCGCGCCGCGCACTGCCGGTCCGCGCACGCAAACCGCCACGCCGATGGACCAGGCCAAGCTCGCCAGCCCGCCGCCACACATGCAGGAAGCGAAGGGCGGCGCGTAAGGCGCTTGTCATCGTCGCTGCGGCCTTATGGATTAGTTACGGGTATACATGGATTAGGAGGCCTCATCACGCTGCACTAAGATTTTTGCGGTACCGTCGGCGCCCGGCGAACCCGCGTTCGCTACGGATGTCTCGCGCGTGATGACTCGATTCAATGAGCGCCATGCGCACGCGAACCCCGGTACTGGCCAGTATCTGCACGCTTTTCGACGAAAAGTCGACTACATCGACCACGAAGACAAGACCGGAGGAAGACATGGCGCAGGATCGGGATGACGCAAAAGACGGCAAGAGCTTGATCGACACGGGCCGGCGCGGCCTGATGCAGGGTGCGGGACTGGGCGCGGCGCTTTCGCTGCTCGGCGCCGTGGGCGGCGGCGGATTGATTTCCACGGCGCAGGCGGCCGAATCGGGGTTCCCTTCGCACAAGAAGTGGAAGATCGTGTTCGTCAATCACGTCACCACGAATCCGTTCTTCGTGCCGACGCAATACGGCATTCAGGACGCCTGCTCGCTGCTCAACATGGATTATCAGTGGACAGGCTCCGCCACGTCCGACGCAGGCGAAATGGTGCGCGCCGTGAATTCGGCCATTGCGGCCAAAGCCGACGCGATCGCGGTGCCGATCGTCGACCCCACCGCCTTCGACAAGCCCATTCAGGCGGCGCTCGACGCGGGCATCCCGGTCTTCGCCTATAACGCCGATGCGCCGCGCGGCAAGAAGAATCCGCGCCTCGCCTATATCGGCCAGGACCTGTATCTCTCGGGCTACCAGATGGGCGAGCGCATCGTGAGCCTCATCGACAGCGGCATGGTTGCGCTCTTCATCGCCACGCCCGGCCAGCTCAACATCCAGCCGCGCCTGGACGGTGCGAGCGACGCCATCAAGAAGTCCGGCAAGAAGATCGACATCCAGACCGTGGCCACGGGCGCGACCGTCAACGAAGAGCTTTCGAAGATCAAGTCGTTCTATCTCGGCCACCAGGACGTGAAGGGCATGTTCGCCGTGGACGCGGGCAGCACCCAGGGCGTGGCACAGGTGATGAAGGAATCGAACCTGCCCGCGAAGGGTGTGCATGGCGGCGGCTTCGACCTGCTGCCCACGACGGTCCAGCTCATTCACGAAGGCTTCCTCGACTTCACGATCGACCAGCAACCGTACGTGCAGGGCTTCTATACGGTCATGCAGGCGTTCGTGACGCTCGCATCGGGCGGCCTGGTCGGCCCGGCCGATACGAACACGGGCCTGAAGTTCGTGACGAAGGACACCGTCGAGCCGTACCTGAATACCTCGACGCGTTACGAAGGCAAGACCACCAAGCCGCAAATCGTGCCGATGAGCGGCGGGATCAAGTCGTAACGACCCACGGGCAATGAACGACGCGTAATGAACTCTGTGAACGAAACCGGCAAGGCAGAAGTCTCCGCGCGGGCTGCCCGCCCGCGCGGGCAATGGCTCTCCGCGTGGGCGCCCGAGCTGCGCATTTTGCTCGTAGCGATGATCCTCGCGGCGTACTTCGAATTTTCCAACCGCGATTTTCTGCTCACCAACGCGAGTCTCGTCAACCTCTCGCAGTTCATCGCGCCGGTGGCGATCATCGCGTTCGGCGAAATCATGCTGATGATCGGCGGCGACATCGATCTCTCGGCAGGCATGGTGTTCGCCTTCGCGCCGTTCATGATGGTGTTCGCCAACGACGCCGGCGCGCCCATGTGGCTCGCTGTCATCGCGGGGCTCGTGGCCGCGGCGATCATCGGCTTCGTCAATGGCGCCGTGACCGTGTGGCTGCGGCTGCCCTCGTTCGTCACCACGCTCGGCACGCTCTTTCTCATCAACGGCATCACGCTCACGGTCTCGCGCGGCACGCCGGTGCAGACGCCGGGCTCGCCCGAGTTCGCGGCCTTCATGGGTGCGTGGGGCTATAGCGAGATCCTCTGGACGGTGGCGATCGCGTTCGCCATGCACGTGCTGTTGCGGCACACGCGCTGGGGCCTGCATACGCAGGCGGCGGGCGCGAATCCGCTCGGCGCGAGCGAAGCCGGTATTCATGTGAACCGTCTGCGCCTTGGCAACTTCATCATTGCCGCCGTGCTCGCGGGCTTCACCGGCATTCTGGAAGGCTTTCGCATCACCTCGATCGACCCGCAGGCCGGCGGCAACCAGATCATGTTCCTCGCCGTGGCCTCGGCCGTGATCGGCGGCACGCCGCTCACGGGCGGCTCGGGCACGATCGTGGGCGGCCTGATCGGCGCGGCGGTGCTCGGCATTCTCAACGACGGCTTTACCCTCATCGGCATCAACGCATTCACGTTCAACATCATTCTTGGCGCCGCCATTCTCGCGGCCATGATCTTCAACATCCACGTTGGGCGCCTGCGCCGCAAAGGGAGCCGATGATGGACGAATCGCAAGCCTCCCCGGCCGGTATGAGCGGGGCAAGCGCCACAGCCGACGCCCCGCTCGCCGTGCGCGGCGACAACATCGTGAAGCGCTTCGGCGCGGTCACGGCGCTCGACGGCGTCTCGCTCACGCTCGGCCGCGGCGAAATCCTCGGCATTCTCGGCGACAACGGCGCGGGCAAGTCCACGCTCGTGAAAATCCTCACGGGCTTTCACCAGCAGACAAGCGGCACGCTGCAGATCGACGGCGCCGAAACGCTGCTGCGCTCGGTGGATCATGCGCGCTCGCTCGGCATCGAATGCGTTTATCAGGACCTCGCGCTCGCCAATTCGCTGAGCATTTATCACAACATGTTCCTGAACCGCGAGATCGTGCGGCGCGGCCCCTTCAGACTGCTCGACCACAAGCAGATGCGTGCGCGTGCGGCGCAACTGCTCGACGACATCGGCGTGCACGTGCCTTCTGTGGATCTGCCTGTGGAGCGGCTTTCGGGCGGCCAGCGCCAGGCCATCGCGGTGGCGCGCGCCGTCCATTCGAACGCCAAAATCCTCCTGCTCGATGAGCCGCTCGCCGCGATGGGCGCACGGGAAGCGGGTCTGATCATCGATCTCATCATGCGTTTGAAGGAAAAAGGCGGCCTATCGATTATCATGATCATGCACAACTATGCGCAGACGCTCGATATAGCGGATCGCATCATGTTGATGCAGCGAGGCCGCGTGACATACGAACAGCACAGCGCCAATACATCGGTGGCTGAACTGATGGACATCGTGCGGCGGGAATATCGGGCCATGCGCGCCACCAGCGCGTAAAGGGCTCTACAAACAGGGGGACGCTCCGATCGGGTAGCCCCCGGCCGGACAATCATGGATTACCGCAATCTAGAGAAACGCAAGAGCATGCACGCGCGCATCGTGCAGGAGCTCGGCATGCAGATCGTGGGTGGCACGCTCGCCCCCGGGCAGCGCCTGCCCGCAGAACCCACGCTGTGTGAAACCTATGGCGTGAGCCGCCCTGTGCTGCGCGAGGCCACGCGCGTGCTGGTCGCCAAAGGGCTCGTGGTATCGAAGCCGCGCGTGGGCAGTGTGGTGCGGCCGCGCGAAGAATGGCACATGCTCGACCCCGACGTGCTGTACTGGACCGTCAACAGCATTCCCGAAGGCGAGTTCTTCCGCTCGCTCATGACCGTGCGGCAGATCATCGAGCCCGCCGCCGCGGCGCTTGCCGCGATTTCCGCCACCGACGAAGACCGCGTGCGCATCTCCGCTGCGTACGCGCGCATGGAAAAGGCGCAAACCGCCGCCGACCTGCTCGAGCCCGACCTGGAATTCCACCGCGCGATCATGGCCGCCACGCATAACAACATGCTGGCGTATATCGGCAACATGCTCTCGCTCGCGCTTTCCGAGTCGATCAAACTCACGAGCCGCCATCCCAACACGCATGCGCTTTCGTTGCCGCGCCACAAGGCAATTCTCACGGCCATCGAGCATGGCGACGCGCTCGCGGCACGGCAAGCGAGCGTCGTGCAGCTCGACAACGCGCGCGCCGATGCCAAATCGATTCTGGGCGGAGCGGGACTGGAAACCTGATTCGAGGGCTACGCGAGGTTGATCTGCTTTTCGAACGCCATGCCGAGCTTCGCGTAGCCTTGCGGCGACGGGTGGATTTCGTTTTCCCAGTCGCCCGTCGGCCCGCGCGAACTTGCCGGCGCGGGGTTCAGCGTACCGATCAGATAGGCCGGGCGGAAGTTCGCGTTCGCCACACCTCTCGCCGCGAGCAAACCGTTCAGTGACGCCAGGAACTGCGCCCATTGCTGAATCAGATACGTGGTGAGCGGCAGCCAGTCCACGGCCGGAATCTGATAAGCGGTGTACGCGCGTGCGAGCCAGGGGCCGACACCGGGCCCGGCTTGCGCGTCGCGCGGCTGTGGGCAATCGTAGGTGTGCACGAAAATCGGCACGCCTGCGGACTGACTTTTCGGGTCGTCGCGCTTGGCCACGATCTGCGCAAAGTAGCCCACCAGCAGGTTGAAAAACGCGCTCAGCCCGGCGCTTCTCACGTAACGCTTCACATCCGTGCCCGCGGGCACGAGATTGGGCGCCTGAAGCACGCGTACTGCCGCTCTCACGGGATCGGTTTCGGTCGGCAACGTCAGAATTGCGTCGAACAGATCGTTGCCGCCCGCCGAGAGCAGAATGGCATCCCATTTGTACGAGAGCGTTCCGCCCGCCAGGTAGGTGACGAACTTGACCTCTCGGGTCCAATCCACCATTTGCGCGAGCGTCTTTCCTGGCGAAGCGAGCGAAAGCGCCGCCGCGCTGTTCGGCAAGCGCAGGCTGAAGAGGATGTTCGAAGTGGCCCAGGGCGGCAATTGTCCAATGGAGAACCAGGAGTCGCCTTGCGCGAGGAAGCGCCACGTCGATTCGGTGAGGACGTCGCCGCGCGAATTGTTCAGGTCGCCTGGCTGCAGGACGGCCAACGGGTAGTCAAAAGACATGGTCGTCTCCTTCGAATTTCACCGTGCGTTAGAGGGCGGGGTCGAGCGGCGTGATTTTCGCCAGCATGAGCGTGTACTCCTCGGCCGCGATCTGGCGGAATTTCATCTTCACAATGGCCTCGCGCTGCGCAGGGACGTCATTGGGAAAGAGGCGCGCGGCGGCGTTCGTGATGACGAGGTCCTTCTCGTCGGGCTGAGGCACGGCGCCAGGCGGCAAGGGGATGGCGGGCGATCCCTTGCCGTCCATTGCCTGCACGAGCAGATAGATCGGTACGACATCGCCCAAACCGATTGGCAGCAGTTTCGCGGCGTCGTCCCCTAAATGACGGCGCACGATCGCTTGCGAACCCAGGCGCAATGTGAAGCGAAACGGAAACCCCGTGCGAATGGAGAGTGTGACGGGATCCGCCGACGCCACCTGCTCGATCGATTCGATGCCTTCGACCTGCAGCGCTTGCGAAACGGACTTCGTCACGCCGCTCAGATTCAACAATTGATCGGGTTGATCCTTTTCCGCCTCAAAGGTCGTCACATTCTTTGCCGCTACGCGCCGCACCTGCTTCACAATCTCGCCTAGCGGCAAGGTGGCGATGACGAATGTCAGCAGCGTCGCCCCCGTGCCTGCGCTGTCAATCGCGCCCGCTATCAATGCGAACGGAATGGCGAGCAGAAGCCGCAGCGAATACCAGTAGATATCCGAAACGTTGAGCGCGCGGCGCCTCACCGCAAGAACGGAATCACTCGCGACAAAGAAAAAAGCGCCGCCGAACGCGGCCAGAATGCCCGGCACGGTCAATCCAAACAGGCAGGTGGCTGCGCTCGCGCTGCCGCACGGCGCGCACATATAAACCCAACCCACAATCGCGGACGCTGCATAGACCATTACGACGAGAATGCAATACGGCGGCACGAAAGGCCCGAGACCGTATTGCTGGTGGTAGATGTGCGAAAACAACTGGTCGCATAGCTGGAGGTTGTTATCGGCCTGGACGCGCCAATCCTTGCTGTCGCCTTGTGACGGCGCGGCGTTTGTGGTTGCCGAGGTCGAAGCTATCGTGCCCGGAAATGCACCATTGATCGCATCGATCAGCCACTTTGACCAGAAGCGCTGGAGATACGCAGAAAGCGCTGCGCACTTGAGGCTATTCTCAAACTCACGATAGCGCACATACCAGCCGAGCGTGAGAAAAGCGACGAACGGCGCCGACGCGAGCGCCGTGGTCAGGGCCGCAAGCAGAAAGGTCGGCAGCGGCCATACCTTGATCCTGAACCGGTGCGAACGTCCTTCCAGTTTCGGCGCACCTGCGGGCGGTGTCTGGGACGCGACCTTCGCGGGTTGCAGCGCAGGCGCGTTCTCGGCTTTCTGCCCTGCATTTTCGGCTTTCGATTTCGCTGCATCGCCGGCAACAGCACCCGTACTTGCAGACGTAGACGACATGCGCGCGCTCGGCAAGTTCACGGCGAACAACGCAATGGCATCGCCCGCAAGGTTCACGAAGATCACAACGAGCACCAGCAGCCACAGCCGCCCCCTCGCTAACCAGTGCGTTTCCGCGAACAGGCGCTGCGCCCACTCCCGGTTCGCCTCCTCTTTCGTTTTCGCGATCATGAGATTCTCTCCCATTACGCAGTCATACTAAATATCCACTTCAACAATTCATGCAACGCGAACGTTGTCGCTCAGCGGCACCACCATGTCGCCTGACCACCCAGGCTGTCTGCAAGCGCCAGATTTCTGTCGATGTTCAGCCCGCACAGCATGTCTGGCGCTGCGGTAATGCGCTGTGTCATCTGATAGCCGCGCTCGGGGAGCGTGGGTACCGTGCTGCCAGACTTCCAGTAATGCTGCGTCTGCAAATTCCAGAACAACTGATCGCCCGTCAAGCCGCAGTTGGCTCCCACGTAAATGCCGGGTTGATAACCGGCGCTCTTGACCGCTGCGAACCACGCGTTGCAATAGGCGATGACGTCGCCGGAACCCACGGCCTTGTTCACGCCTTCGAGATCGAGCCATACCGTCACATCCGGCGGCACGCCAACCGCTTGGGCATTGCCGGCCGCATTCGCTCCGTAGGTCGCGCCTAGCGTTGCGGAAGGCGACCAGCCCTCGGCGCTCACGTGCTGCACCACGCCGAGCGCAAGACCGGCGCCGAGCACCGCATTGGCCTCGCTGGAACTCAGGTCGACAGCCCCCTGCGTCTCCGAGCGCGAAAGATAGCGGATGCAGGCGCCGAAACCGGCTGCCTTCATACCTGAAGCCGCACTGGAAGACACAGGCGTCACACAATCGAAGGCATGCGTTCCGACCGGCAGGGATTGAGAAAAATCGCCATTCGCCACCATTTCGGCATCCTCTATAAAATGACGGCGCGACTTCATTGCCTGAATGGTCTGCCTGACGACAGAATCTGTGCACGAAGCGACTAGCCGAGCGGCGCGGAGCGCGGAATCCCAGTTGCGTAAGGCGGGACTGTTGGGGGATCTTGCAAGAAAAAACTACACCGCGAACGCGCGCCGAGAATGTACGCCAGCGAACAAAGGCGGCGCGCGCAGTTTGCGCTTTATGCGAATGGCATCAATGGCGGCGTTGCACCGCGATGCGTGGATCTGAAGCGCTACGCGCGCATCGTTCGTGCCGCTTCGGCACACTGAAGCGATGCTTGCAAACTTCGGATGACAAACAAGCTCGCTTGCGCCGGAAGACCGTTCACGCGCTTTCGCACAGGTTCGCGTAGTGCCGTGCATTCTCGCCTTGTACGCCGATGCGCACGAGGCCTTCAAGAAACGCCCGGGCACTCCAGTGTCTTCGGTAGCGCAGGCGATCGATGGTCGCCATGCGCGCTTGCGTCGGCACGATAACGTCCGTGAACAGGATGGCGTCGCCGAAAGCGTATCAGGACAGCGATTTGTCGAGCGCGCGAGCGGCGAGCGGCACGTTGATCGTATCGACCGCGCAAAGCGTCACGTCGTGCCATGCCAGCGGGTGGATGTAACTGCATCGGTCGGGGTTCCTGAAGCCGTGATTGACAGCGCTCCAGCATGCTAGCCACGCCGTTCGCTCCAGGAAACGCCCTGCCGACAGATCCATTTTTTTTGAAGCCTCACCCGCAACCAATGCGAATCAAAACCGCTGCCCGTCTCACACCGCGCGCTTGCTGCGGCGGAACTGGTCGAACAGCACCGCGAGCAGCAGAATGCCGCCGCGAATCAGATACTGATAGAACGTCGGCACGTTCATGAGGCTCATGGCATCCTGCACCGCGCCCATGATGAGCACGCCCACCAGCACGCCCGAAATCGTCGCCACGCCGCCCGTGAGCGACACGCCGCCCAGCACGCATGCCGAGATCACACCGAGTTCGAGGCCAACGGACGTCTTGGGGTCGCCAAGGCTCATGCGCGAAGCCAGCATCACGCCCGCAAAGCCCGTAATGAGCCCTTGCAGCACGAACACCGTGATCTTGATGCGCGTGACCGGCAGGCCGGCAAGGCGCGCCGCTTCGCTATTGCCGCCCACCGCGAGCACGTTCTTGCCGAACACGGTCTTCTTGAGCAGAAAGCCGAACACCACGAAGCCGATGATATTGCTCCAGATCGGAAACGAAATGCCGAGGAACGAGCCACCGCCCAGTTCGAAGAAGCGCTCTTCCGAGATCATCACGGCGTCGCCATTCGAGGTGAGAAACGCGAGGCCGCGCACCGCTTCCATCATCGCCAGCGTGGCGATCAGCGAGTTGATCTTGAAGCGCGCGATCAGCACGCCGTTCACGAGCCCCACCGCGCCGCCCGCGAGCACGCCCGCCGTTATGCCGAGCAATACGCTATGCGACTGCGTGATGACCGTCGAGGCCACCACGCCCGAGAACGCCACGATCGAGGCGACCGAAAGATCGACCTCGCCGAGCGCGAGCACGAACATCATCGTGACCGCAATCGAGCCGATCAGCGTGACGGAGAGCAGCAGGCCTTGAATGTTGCGGGTCGTGAGGAAGTCGGGGACCGTTGCGGATAGCACCGCAAACAGCACCACGAACACCACCACGATGCCCGATTTGTTGATCATGTCCCATGCACGCGCGCGCTGGGGGGTAATGGGCGCGGCGGCTTCGTTGACGGTAGGCGTGCCCTGTGGCTGCATGGCTTCACTCATTTCTGGTTCATCGTTTCGGATCGGTTGCGCTGCTTCGCTTCATTTCGCTGCGCGCGCAACCGGCAAGGCAAAAAACAAAAAGCGTGCGCGCTAGCGCGGCAGCGCCATCTTGATCAGTTCGTCGGGTGAGGCTTCGGCTTTGGGCAGGCTGCCCGCTATCCGGCCCTCGCGCATCACGATGATGCGGTCCGACACGCCGATCACCTCGGCCAGATCGCTCGACACCATGATCACGGTCTTGCCCGCTTCCGCAAGCTCGTACAACAGGTTGTAGATCTCGGCGCGCGCGCCCACGTCGATACCGCGCGTGGGCTCGTCCATCAGGAACACCTCGATGCGTTCGGCGAGCCAGCGCGACAGAATTACCTTCTGCTGGTTGCCGCCCGAAAGCGTGCCGATGGCCGTATCGCCGTTGCGCGTCTTGATCGCGAGTTTCTTGATGTAGTCCTGCGCGAGATCGCGCTCGCGCCGGGCGTCGAGCAGGAAGCGCGCGGGGCTGAAGTGGCGGCGCGCGCTGATATTCAGGTTGTCGGCCACCGAGGCGATCGCGACGATGCCTTCCTGTTTGCGGTCCTCCGGGCATAGCGCGAGGCCCGCGCGCACGGCGTCGCGGGGGCTGGCGAAATTCACGCGCTTGCCGCCGAGTTCGACGTGACCCGCGCTCGCACGCGTCGCGCCATAAATCAGCTTCATGAGTTCCGAGCGCCCCGCGCCCACGAGCCCGAAGAAGCCGACGATCTCGCCGCGCCGCGCCGTGAACGACACCGGCTCGGTCAGTCCCGGCCCGAGCAGGCCTTTCGCTTCGATGAGCACTTCGCCTGCTTTGCGCGGACGATAGCCGTACACGTCCTCGATCGAGCGGCCCACCATCGCGGCAATCAGGCGATTGCGATCGAGATCCTGCACCGAATCGAACGTTTCGATGCGCTTGCCGTCACGGAACACCGTCACGCGGTCGCACAGCTCATAGACTTCGTCCATGCGGTGCGTGACGTAGATGATCGCGCGGCCGTCCGCGCGCAGCGCGTTGATGATGCGAAAGAGGTTCTCGGTCTCGCGCGCCGAGAGCGAGCTGGTCGGTTCGTCGAAGGCAATCACACGCGCGTCGCGCATGAGCGCCTTGCCGATTTCGATCATCTGCCGCTGGCCGATCGAGAGATTCTTCACCGGCGTGCGCGGATCGATGCGCTCGCCAAGGCGCTGGAGTTCATCCATCGCGCGCTTGACGAGCGTGCCTTCGTCGAGCACGCCGAAGCGGTTGGGCAATTGCCCGAGCATCAGGTTTTCCGCCACCGTCAGCTCGGGCACGAGATGCAGTTCCTGATAGATGATTGCGATACCCGCTTCGAGCGCCGCCTTCGTGGTCGTGAAGCGCTGCTCCACGCCACCTAGCTTCAGCGTGCCTTCCTGCGGCTGGTTCACGCCCGAGAGCACCTTGAGCAGCGTGGATTTGCCCGCGCCGTTCTCGCCCATCAAGCCATGCACTTCGCCGGCACGCACTTCCAGCGCCACGCGGTCGAGCGCACGCACGCCCGGAAAGCTCACGGTAATGCCGTCGAGCTCCAGATACGCGCGATTCCCCTGTTGAGCGCCCGCACTTGCGTCCCGCGCTGCGTTCGCCGCTGCCTGCGCGTTCGCATCCGTCATCGTTTCAGTCATTGCATCCCTGCCCTTTGCATCGCGTCGATCTTTCTACGCAGTCCTTAGATACCCAGCTCGCTGCGCACAGCCGTCCAGTTCTCGCGCGTCATCAGCTTGCCGGTGGTCTGCGTGTCGGCGGCGGGCTGCTTGCCGTCGCGAATCCAGTCGACGAGGTTCTCGGCGCTGTCCTTGCCATGGTTCGTCGAGCTCACGGCGATCGTGCCGTAGAAGCCCGTGGGCTGCTTCTTCTGGAACTCGGCGAACGCTTCGCCCGCGCCGTTGATGCCCACGCCAATCACGTCAGCCGACGGAATGTGCAGCTGCTCGGTCGCGCGCACGGCACCCAGCACGCTTTCTTCGTTGAGCGCGAACACCACCCACTTCTTGATGTTCGGATGCTGGGCGAGCACCGGCGAAGCCGCGTTGAAGCCGCCTTCGTCGTCGGTGGTCTTTTGCGGGGCGTCGAAGATGTTTTCCTTCTTGAAGCCGCCCGCCAGCAGCGATTGCGTCGCGCCGTCCGTGCGCAGCTTGGCCGTCGGCAGTTCATAGTCGGTAATACGCAGCGCGCCCACTTCTTCCGGCTTCCAGCCGCGGCGCTTCATTTCGTCGGTGATCGCCTGGCCCACCTGATTGCCGATCTTGAGCGCCGACATGCCAAGGTGCGGCACGTTGGCGAGCGGCTTGCCCGACGAGTCCACGAGCTGGTCGTCCACCGTCACGAACTTCATGTTGTAGCGCTTGGCGCGCGCCTGAATGGCCGGTCCGAGACGCACGTCGGGCGCGCAGATCACGAAGCCTTGTGCGCCTTGCGCGCCGAGGTTGTCGATGGCGGCGAGCACCTTCTCGCCGTCCGGCGTGCCGATGTTCACCACCGAGAAGTTCTCCTTCTGGCCGAGCGCCGTGGCAGCCTTCTGCTCGTTGATGAACCATGCCTGTTCCGGCATCTTCACGAGGAAGCCGATCTTCACGGGCGAGTCGGCGTGCGCCGCCACGTTCATGCCGAGCGGGGCGATGCACATCGCCGCGAATGCGGCACGAAGGGTCAAGCGGCGGATCTTGCTGGTCATGCTCCTGTCTCCTCAGGTGTGGTTTTGCTGCGTGTGTATCGTGATAAAAGAAGCGCTCAGTGGCCAAAGGCCTCGACTTCGACGTGCCTGCCAAGCAGGAACGCGTCCGCCACGAGGCGCAGCGGGCGTACGTCCACGTCGTCGGTGCCGTGGGCGATCAACCAGTGAAAACGCTCGTAGAGCGCCGAATATTCCCGCTCGGCTTCGAGCGTGACCGGCTCGCCCGCAATCGCGAGGCGCTTGCCGCCTTCCGCGATCGAGAGCAGGCCATCCGTTGTCTCCACATCGATTTCCCATTGCTCGACCGGGCCGTGGCGCCAGTCGAACTCGGCGCGCACGGGCACGCCGTCGGTGTCGATGCAGTCGAGTTCAGCGGCGATCGGCGTCGCGCAGTCGCTCGGCACATGCAGCGTTGCGCCCCGCAGCAGCACTTCGCGCGGCAGGATGCGCGTGACGATGGAAAGCGCGTTGATGCCCGGATCGAACACGCCCAGGCCGCCCGGTTCCCAGATCCACTGTTGACCCGGATGCCAGCGGCGCACGTCTTCTTTCCAGCGCACGTGCACGGCGCGGATCGTGCGCGCGGCGAGCCACGCGCGTGCGGGTTCCACGGCGCTCGCGCAACGCGAATGCCACGTGGTGAACAACGTGCGCCCGCGCTTTTGCGCGAGTTCGCGCAGCGCCTCGACTTCGCTCACGCTCGCGCCCGGCGGCTTTTCGAGCATCACATGCTTGCCTGCTTCGAGCGCGGCGCGCGCCTGCGCGTAACGCACTTGCGGCGGCGCGCACAGCGACACGGCGTCGAGGTCGGACTCGGCGGCCAGCAGCGCGCCAATGTCCTTGTAGTTGCGCACGTTCTCCACTTCTGCATTGCGGCTCGCGGCCGCAACGAGTTCAAACCCGGGATTGCCTGCGATAGCCGGCAGATGCTGGTCGCGCGCAATCTTGCCCACGCCGACGATGCCCAACGTATAGGACGCTTTCATGACGTATCTCCGCCCCTTCGTTTCAGGGAAATTTTTTATTCTGGATGACGAACGATTTATTTACCCCAGCGCAGCACGAGCGGATCGAGGCGGCGCGCAATCTCGATCAACTCGGCGCGCGTGGCGGGATTCATCGCGGGCAGCGGGTGGCGCGGCAGTTCGCACTCGATCACGCCGCCTTCCTTCATCAGCGACTTGCAGGCCAGCAGGCCCGCCTGGCGGTTCTCGTGATTGATGAGCGGCAGCCACTTCTGATAGAGCGCGAATGCGTCGTCGGTGCGGCCTTCGCGATGCGCTTCGATAATCGGGCGAATGCCATCCGGAAAGCCACCGCCCGTCATCGAGCCGGTCGCGCCAGCGTTGAGATCGGCGAGCAGCGTAATCGCTTCTTCGCCGTCCCATGGGCCTTCGGCCGCCTCGCCCGCCAGCTTGATCAGCTCGCGGAGCTTGTTCGCCGCGCCCGGCGTTTCAATCTTGAAGTACGAAACCTGCTCGATCTCGCGGGCCATGCGCGCGAGGAACGCGGCGGAGAGCACCGTGCCGCTCGCGGGCGCATCCTGAATCATGATCGGAATGTCGATCGCGTCGGACACGCGCGCGTAGAAGTCGTAGATCTGCTGTTCGGGCACGCGGAACGTCGCGCCGTGATACGGCGGCATGAGCATCACCATCGCCGCACCCTGCTCCTGCGCGCGCTTGCTGCGCGCAGCGGCGATCGAGGTGCCGTAGTGCGTGGTCGTCACGATCACGGGCACGCGGCCCGCCACGTGTTCGAGCACGGTGCGCGTGATGAGTTCGCGCTCGTCGTCGGAGAGCGAGAACTGCTCCGAGAAGTTCGCGAGAATGCACAGGCCGTCCGAGCCCGCGTCGATCATGAAATCGACGGCGCGCTTCTGGCTTGCCAGATCCAGTTCGCCGGTTTCGGTGAACGTGGTCGGCACGACGGGAAAAATGCCCCGGTAGCGGGGCGTACGGCTCGTAGTCATGTCTTCAGTCCTGCTTGAGAAAGGGTGTCAGGCCGCGCCTTCACGATTCGCTCGCCAGCTCTGCCGTGCCGCGCCCGGGCGTGCGCAGCACCGCGCGCACGGCGAACGTCACGAGCACCGCGAACACCAGCGTGGCCGCGAGAAAGTAAAGCCCGGCCGCCAGGCTGCCCGTTGCGTCCTTGATGAGCCCGATGCCATAGGGGCCGAGATAGCCGCCGAGATTCGCGAGCGAGTTGATCGTCGCGATCCCCACGGCCGCGCTCGCGCCGGTGAGGAACTCGCCGGGCAGCGCCCAAACCACGGCCTGAATCGAGTAGATCGAGAAAGCGGTCAGGCAGATGAACAGCAATTGCAGCGCCGGCGCGTGAAACCACGCGCTCGCGGCCATCGTCAGCGCCGCGACGCCCGAGACCACGGCAATGTGGCCATAGCGTTCGCGATGCTTGTCCGAATGGCGCGGCACGCTCAGCAAGCCCACCACCGCGAACAGATACGGTACCGCGGAGAGCAGACCGGCCGTGGAATCGCTCACGCCGAACGCCTTGATAATGGTAGGCAACCAGAGCGACAAACCATAGATGCACAGCGGAAACGGCAGGAACAGCAGCGCCAGCAGCAGCACGCGGCGGTCCTTGAGCGCGCTGAACGGGTTGCGGTGCGTGTCGAGCCTGTAGGCGCGGTGGTCGGCGGCGAGTTCGCGCTCGATCCAGCGGCGCTCGGTGTCGTCGAGCCAGCGCGCGTGCGCGGGCGACTCGGGCAGCAGGCGCAGCGTGGGAATGCACAGCAGCACGGCGGGCAGGCCGCTCACGACGAAGAGCGTCTGCCAGCTCGACATGCCGAAAAAGCCGTGCGTTTCGAGCAGCGCGCCCGCAATCGGCCCGGTGATGATGCCCGCAATGGGCTGCGCGAGCACCAGCAAGCCGATCACGCGCGCGCGGTGGCGCATGGGAAACCACTGCGTGAGGAAATACAGAATGCCCGGATAGAACCCCGCCTCCGCCGCGCCCAGCAGGAAGCGCAACGTGTAGAAGCTCTTCGGGCCGCTCACGAGCGCCATGAGCATCGTGATCACGCCCCACGTGAACAGAATGCGCGCGAACCACACGCGTGCGCCGAAGCGCGCGAGCGCGAGATTGCTGGGCACTTCGCAAAGGAAATAGCCGATGAAGAAGAGACCGGCGCCGAGGCCATAGGCGGCGTCGGAAAGGCCCACAGCCGCGTTCATGTGCAGCTTCGCGAAGCCGACCACGGTGCGGTCGACGTACGCCACCACGTAGATCAGCGCGAGAAAAGGCAGAAGCCGGCGCGCGATATGGCCGACGATGAGCTTTTCCTCGCTGCTGGCGCTTGCCAGCGCAGCGGGCTGATCGTGTTGCAGCACCTGCGGATTTGTCATCGTGTCTCCTAACTCTGCATGTCTTCTCGCCGGCGCGCGCCTTTGCTGACTCCGCGCGCTCAGGGCGCCGGCGCGCCCTGCCTCAGCGCCTCAACCGCTCAGTGCGAATGCCGCGGCACGCCCGCCCCGCGCTTGCCCACGAGGAAGTCGAGATCGCAACCTTCGTCGGCCTGCAGCACGTGATCGACATACAGACGCGCGTAGCCGCCCTTGCCCAGTTGCTCCGCCACGCCAGGCGCGGCCGCCGGATCGACATCGCTCAAGCGGCGCGCGAGTTCCTCGTCGCTGATGTCGAGATGCAGGCGCCCCGATTCGCAATCCAGCTCGATCCAGTCGCCGTTGCGCACGGCCGCGAGCGGGCCGCCGGCCGCCGCTTCGGGCGCAACGTGCAAGACCACCGTGCCGTAAGCGGTACCGCTCATGCGCGCGTCCGAAATGCGCACCATGTCCTTCACGCCCTGGCGCAGCAGCTTGGGCGGCAGACCCATGTTGCCGACCTCGGCCATGCCGGGGTAGCCGCGCGGGCCGCAGTTCTTCATCACGAGGATGGAGTCCTTGTCGACATCGAGCGATTCGTCGCCGATGGTCGCCTTGTAGTGGTCGAAGTTTTCGAACACCACGGCGCGGCCGCGATGCTTGAGCAGCTCGGGCGTCGCCGCCGAAGGCTTGAGCACCGCGCCGCGCGGCGCAAGATTGCCGCGCAGGATACAGATGCCGCCGTCGGCAATCAATGGGTTGTCGAGTTGACGAATCACTTCGTCGTTGTAGTTGGGCGCTTCGCGCACGTTGTCCCAGATGGACTTGCCGTTGACCGTCAGCGCACCCGGATGCGGCAGCAGGTTCGCTTCGCCGAGCCGGCGCAGCACCGCCGGCAGCCCGCCCGCGTAATAGAACTCTTCCATCAGGAAGCGGCCCGAAGGCTGCAGATCGACGATGGTCGGCGTGCCTCGGCCAACGCGCTGCCAGTCTTCGAGCTCGAGGTCCACGCCAATGCGGCCCGCAATCGCCTTCAGGTGGATCACCGCGTTGGTCGAGCCGCCAATGGCCGCGTTCGTGCGAATGGCGTTTTCGAACGCTTCGCGCGTGAGGACCTTCGAGAGCTTCAGGTCTTCCAGCGCCATCTGCACGATGCGGATGCCCGACATGTGCGCGAGCACGTAGCGGCGCGCATCCACAGCCGGAATCGCGGCGTTGTGCGGCAGCGAAACGCCCAGCGACTCGGCCATGCAGGCCATGGTCGAGGCGGTGCCCATGGTGTTGCAGGTGCCGGCCGAGCGCGACATGCCCGCTTCGGCCGAAAGGAACTGGTGCAGGTCGATCTCGCCCGCCTTCAGCTCCTCGTGCAGCCGCCACACCACCGTGCCCGAGCCGATGTCGCGTCCTTCGTGCTTGCCGTTGAGCATCGGGCCGCCCGTCACGACGATGGCGGGCACGTCCACGCTCGCGGCGCCCATCAGCAGCGCGGGCGTGGTCTTGTCGCAGCCGCACAGCAGCACGACGGCGTCGATGGGGTTGCCGCGAATCGCCTCTTCCACGTCCATGGAGGCGAGATTGCGCGTGAGCATGGCCGAGGGGCGCAGGTTCGATTCGCCGTTCGAGAACACCGGGAACTCGACCGGGAAGCCGCCGGCTTCATAAATGCCGCGCTTCACGTGCTCCGCGAGCTTGCGGAAGTGCGCATTGCAGGGCGTGAGTTCCGACCAGGTATTGCAGATGCCGATGATCGGGCGACCATCGAATTCGTGATCGGGAATGCCTTGATTCTTCATCCAGCTTCGGTACATGAAGCCGTTCTTGTCCGTGGTGCCGAACCACTGTTGGGAGCGCAGTTTGGGTTTGGTATCCGACATCGTGTTCGTCTTGTGGAGCGGGTAGTTCGCCGATGCATCCGGGCGATGGATTCGGCACAGTCTAGGGAGAAGTCTGATAACCTTCTAATGAAAAAATGGACGCTTCCGATATCGAAATCGGCATTGGTATAAACACCTAAAACTATTTGGGAAATCAGGTGGAGACATGCTCGATACAAGCCCCTGGTACGTGCGCACGCGGCTGAAAACGCGGCAACTGCTCCTCGTCGTGGC
Source organism: Paraburkholderia sp. J8-2 (assembly GCF_905220195.1). Taxonomy (NCBI): domain Bacteria; kingdom Pseudomonadati; phylum Pseudomonadota; class Betaproteobacteria; order Burkholderiales; family Burkholderiaceae; genus Paraburkholderia; species Paraburkholderia sp. J8-2. Next base: position 111,007 of record NZ_CAJMZA010000013.1, on the reverse strand, counting down.
GCTGGCCGAGGAAGGCAACATTCACCGCGCGGCGGCGGCGCTGAACATGACGCAACCCGCCGCGTCGAAGCTCCTGCGCGAGCTCGAGGACATGCTTGGCGCGGTGCTGTTCGAGCGCATGCCGCGCGGCATGCGGCCCACGCTGTATGGCGACGCCCTGATCCGCCACGCGCGCGCCGTGCTGGGCAGCCTCGACCAGGCGCAGGAGGAACTGAGCGCGCTCAAGGCGGGGCGCCTTGGCCACGTGGCGGTGGGCGCGATCACCTCGCCGGGCGTGCGCGTGCTGCCGGCCGCCGTCGCGGCGGTCAAGCGCACACATGCCAACCTGCGCGTTTCCGTGGAGATCGACGCCAGCAACGTGCTGCTCGAACATCTGGCGCAAGACAAGCTCGACGTCGTGCTGGGCCGCCTTTCCGCCGAGCACGACAAGCTTCAGTTGCGCTACGAGCCGCTCGCGGGCGAGCCGGTATGCGCCGTGGTTCGGCCGGGGCATCCGATGCTCGGGCAGGCCGCGGATGAAGCCCGCCCGATCGCGCTCGCCGATATCGCGCGCGCCACGTGGGTCGTGCCGCCGGTGGGCAGCGTGCTGCGCCATCGCTTCGAGCTGATGTTCCAGCGCGCGAGCCTCGCGCCCCCGTCGAACGTGGTGGAAACGCCCGCGCTGCTCTTCATCACGCGCGTGCTGGAGCAAAGCGACATGATCGCCGTGCTCACCGAAGACGTGGCGCACTACTACGCGGCGCACGGCATGGTCGCGATCCTGCCCGTGCCGATGGATTGCCAGATGGACGACTTCGGCATCATCACGCGCGCGGACCGCCTCTTCACGCCTGCGGCGAGCGTGATGATCGAGGCGTTGCGGCAAGTGAGCGCCGACATTTACGGGGCCCACCGCCGGGAGCCCGGCGCGCGATAATCGTGCGACGAAACCCGCCGCAGAGGACCGAACCATGACCGCCAGCCAGAGCGCCGCTCCCGACAGCACTGCCATTCGCGTCGCGCTGTGGCGCGCGCTGCACGTCCAGGTCGACGACGCGCCCTACGTGCTCGAAGACGAAACCGGCATGCAGATCGCCGCGCCCGCATCGAACTGGCGCGAGCGGCCCGACATGCACCCCGAAGGCACGCGCGGGTATCGCGCTTCGATCGTCGGGCGCGCGCGCTTCGTCGAAGACCTCGTGGCCGAGCAGACCGCAACAGGTCTCGCGCAACAGTACGCGATTCTCGGAGCGGGACTCGACACGTTCGCGCAGCGCCATCCCGAGATCGCCTCGCGCCTGCACGTGTACGAAGTGGACAAGCCGGGCACGCAGGCGTGGAAGCGTCAGCGGCTCATGGAGCTGGGGTTTCGCGAGCAGGACTGGCTGCGCTTCGTGCCGGTGGATTTCGAAGCTGGCGAGACATGGTGGGAACGGCTCGCCGCGGCCGGGTTCGATGCCGCGAGCCCCGCGGTGATCGCGTCGACAGGCGTCTCGATGTATCTCACGCGTGAAGCCAACCTCGCGACACTGCGCCAGATCGCGCAGCTCGCACCGGGCTCGACGCTCGTCATGACGTTTCTTTTGCCGCTCGAGCTCATCGACGAGCCCGAGCGCTCGCAGCATGCCGCAGTGTATGAACGCGCGCGGGCGGCGGGCACGCCGTTCGTGAGCTTCTTTGCGCCGGACGAGATGCTTGCGCTCGCACGCGTTGCGGGATTGCGCGATGCGCGGCATGTTTCGACCGCGGATCTCACCGCGCGTTATTTCGCAGGCCGTAGCGATGGCCTGAGGCCGGCGAGTGGGGAGTCGATTCTCGTGGCGACGGTTTGACCCCGTGCCGGCGTCCCATCCGGTTTTCTCAATTGGCGCTTCTCCCGCACCATTGTGAATAGGACAAGCTTGTTTGCGGACATACACCGCTTCTGCAGTAGCGAAAAAGCTCGAGGCATGAAGCACGCTCACCCTGGACCGTTTCGACCTAGACTTTAAGGAATTCGCAAGCTTGATCCGGTGTGCCGGAGTCGATATTCACGCGCGCGAATGTTCCGTGCCCGAACGCGAGCACATCCTGTCCGTGACCGACGTCGGAGGTGAAGACAATGGCCGAGAGCTGGAAGGTTGCCGGTACGTATTTCGAGAGCTGCAATTGCTATGCCCCTTGCAGTTGCGTTTGCCTGGGACCGCCTTCGGATGGAGACTGCGCGGTGCTGATCGGCTGGCACATCGATCAGGGGAAGTTCGCCGCCGTGACGCTGGACGGCCTCAACATTGCCCTGTTTGCGTATTCGCCGGGCCACATGTTGCAAAACAAGTGGAGAGTCGCCCTCTACCTGGACGAACGCGGCACATCTGAGCAACTCGACGTGTTGGGCAAGATATTTTCCGGTCAGGCCGGCGGACCGCTTTCGGCGCTCGGCCCGATGATTGGCGAGGTCATGGGCGTCAGGCCGGCCGCCATCAGTTATCAGCAGGACGGGAAGCGTCGCAGCCTCCACATTCCCGACGTGGCAGCCATGGAAATCGAAGCCTTGGCGGGTCAGGACGGTGGCGACGTCACGATCAGCAATCACCCGCTTACGCCTGTCCCGGGGTTCGCGGCGGTCATCGGAAAATCGAAGGAATTTCGCTTCACTGACCACGGATTCACCAGAGAAATCTCGGACCGAAACGGCTTTTATTCTCCGTTCGTCTACCATGACTGAACCTGGCTTGCTGGGTACGCGCGCGACGCGATGGTGGCCGCGGCGCGACCAGGCGGTCGCGCTGTCCGGGCTCACGGCTGCCGCAGCGCTCGCGTGGGCCTACCTCCTGTATATGAGCTGGGGCATGGAGCACATGGAGGTAGGTGCGACCATGGCCATCATGCCGCGCATGACACATTGGCATACCATCGACCTGCTTTTGGTCCTGGCGATGTGGGCCGTCATGATGGCCGCCATGATGCTTCCGTCCATCGTGCCAACGGTGCTGGGTTTCGCGTCCATGAGCAGCCGGCGTCGCGGGCAACATCGGCCATACGTGCAGACTAGCGTGTTCGTTCTCGGCTACCTCGCCGTCTGGTCCGGCTTCAGCCTCTTTGCGACGCTCGTGCAGTGGGGCTTGCTCGAGGCACGACTCGTTACGCCGATGATGGTGAGCGCGACGCCGTGGCTTGCAGGCGCTCTTCTGGTCATTGCCGGGGTCTTCCAGTTGACGCCTGCGAAGCATGCGTGCCTTGCCAGGTGCGTGTCCCCGCTCGGCTTTCTTCTAACCGAGTGGCGCGACGGCACCTTCGGCGCCTGGGTCATGGGATTTCGTCATGGGGCGTATTGCGTAGGTTGCTGCGGACTACTCATGACGCTCCTCTTCGTATTTGGCGTGATGAACGTGCTCTGGATTGCCGTGCTGTCGATCTACGTGATGCTCGAAAAAATGCTTCCGCAAGTGCGATGGCTTCCTTTCGCGCAGGGAGCGCTGCTGATTTGCTGGGGCATTGCCGTTGCCGCAAGGGGGTAGATTCGCGAGCAGGCGGTTACGAATTGCCGATCCAGATTGACATCGAAAATCGGCGCCATCTATACTTCGCCAATCGGTTAATTAAACAAACGGAAAAGTAATTGGAATCGGATCACCTGAGTGCCACCTTCGCTGCGTTGGCCGACCCGACGCGCCGCGCCATCCTCGCGAGGCTGGCGCAAGGCGAAGCGACGGTAGGCGATCTGGCCAAGCCCTTCGACTTGAGTCCGCCGGCAATCAGCAAGCACCTGCGTGTTCTCGCGCATGCAGGACTGATTACGCAAGGACGAGACCGTCAGTTCCGGCCTTGTCGCATTGTGGCTGAGCCGCTAAAGGAGGCGGCCGACTGGGCGCTGCAATATCGCGCGCTGTGGGAACAGCGCCTCGACCAGCTCGACAGCTACCTGCAGCAACTGCAACAGGCGCAGGTCAAGGACGCACCCAAGAAGCCCAACGCGAAGACCACCAACGTTTCTTCACCCCGTACCAGGAAGCCCCGCAACCATGACTGAAAAAGTGTCCGCACCCTTCATCCTTGAGCGCCGCTTCTCCGCGCCGCGGGAACTCGTGTACGCCGCGTTGACTGAAGCCCGGCATCTTGCCGCATGGATGAGCCCGCCGGGAATGGAAATGTCCCACTGCACGGTGGACGCGCGTGTCGGCGGCGTCTTTCACTACGCGATGAAGCCGAGCGGCGCGCCCGACGCCTCTGCCATGTGGGGCAAGTGGACGTTCCGCGAATTGACGCCCCCCGAGCGCATCGTGGTCGTCGTGCAATTCAGCGACGCAGAGGGTGGCGTGACGCGACACCCCATGGCCAGCGAGTGGCCGCTGTATACGCTATCGACAACCACGCTTAGCGAAGTCGCAGGTGGCACGCTAATGCGCCTCGAATGGCGCGCGCTGGACGCCAGCGAAGCCGAAGAAGCCATCTTTGACGCTTCGCACGCCAGCATGTCTCAAGGTTGGGGTGGCAGCATGGATGCGCTCGAACGCTATCTCACGCAGCGGCAAGCCGATCGCTGAGTCGCGAGAAGAACAAGCGCGCCTCCCGGTGCGCTTTTACGACCGCCCACAAGAGCCTGACGAAGCAATGGCCGCACGGCGCACGCGCGGCCGAACGCTAGCGCAAGCCATCGGCCACTACTGCCGCGTGAGCATGAGGTCCAGGTTCTGGACCGCAGCCCCGGATGCGCCTTTGCCAAGATTGTCGAAGACCGCGGACAGCAGGACGTGCTCGTGTTCCACGTCATGAAAAACGCTTAAGTGCATGTCGTTCGTACCGTTCAGCACTTGCGGGTCCAGGTGTTTCAAGGCGCTCGATTCGTGCAGCGGCAGAACGCGTACGTGAGGGACCCCGGCATAGTGGCGTGCGAGGCAAGCGTGCAACGTGCCGCCATCCACGCCCGGTGCCAGCAGCCGCAGCGCCAGCGGCACCGTCAGCACGATGCCCTGGCGGAACGCTCCATACGCAGGAACAAAAATGGGACGCTGCGCCAGGCAGGCGTGCTGCTGGATCTCCGGCGTGTGCTTGTGCGCGAGTTCGAGACCATATACCTGATAGGAAGGCGCGTCGGCCGCTCGCGGCCCCTCATGCTCCTCCACGCCGGCGCGCCCGCGTCCGGAGTAGCCGGATACCGCGTGAATGCTGATCGGGTAATTGTCCGGTATGAGCCCGGCCTGCACCAACGGGCGCAGCAGGCCAACTGCGCCGGTCGGATAGCAACCGGGATTGGTGACCCGACATGCGTTCGCAATCTGCTCAGCCTGCCCCGGCGTCATTTCCGGAAAACCGTAAGTCCAGTCCGGCTGCGTGCGGTGGGCGGAGCTCGCGTCGATCACCCGGACGGCAGGATTGACAATGGCGCCCACTGCCTCGCGCGCCGCGGCGTCCGGCAAACAGAGGATGGCGATGTCGCAGGCGTTGATGGCTTCTGCGCGACGCCGCGAATCTTTGCGCTGCGCAGCGTCTAGCGTGAACAGTCTGATGTCGGTCCGGTTGCGCAGCCGCTCGTGGATTTGCAGCCCGGTGGTGCCTTGGTCGCCGTCGATGAAAACTACGGGAGAGCTCATACGTGCATGACTCCGCTGACTATGGGTTGTATCGGGTAAAGCGAGCCCCTATGTTGCGCGGACGGCTAGAATAGAGAAAGTTGAATTTCATAACGCAAACATTCAGCTTTTCTGAATCTGGACGCCGTCATGCGAGAGATCAGCCTGGACCGCTTGCGCACTTTGGTCGCGGTTGCCGACCGTGGTTCGTTTGCCGATGCGGCGCGCGCATTGCACCTGGCGCCGCCAACGGTCAGCCTTCATATCGCGGAACTCGAAGACCGCATTGGGGCTCCGCTCCTGTTACGCAAGCGCGGACATGTGGGGCCGACGTCTATCGGCGAAGTGCTGGTGGAACGCGCGCGCCGGCTGCTGGCCGACGCGGAGCAGGCGTTAGACGATATCCAGCGCCAGGTAGAGGGGCTCGAAGGGCGTGCGCGGCTCGGCGCGTCCACGGGCGTGATCGCGCACCTGCTGCCGCAAGCGCTCGAGGTCCTGCGCGAGCACCATCCCGCCATCGACATTCAAATTGCCGTGCTGACTTCGCAAGAAACCCTGTCCCGGCTGGTGGAGGGAACGCTGGATGTCGGGCTGATCGCGCTGCCTCAGCCGCCGGTGGCCGGACTCGTGATCAAGCCCTGGCGCCGCGATCCTGTGATGGCCTTCGTGCCGGCGCATTGGCGGTGTCCGGCCCGCGTTACGCCTGAATGGCTCGCCACCCAACCGCTCATCCTCAATGACGCGACCACGCGTCTCTCGCGTCTGACCGCGGAGTGGTTCGCGACCGCAGGGCATCATCCTGCGCCGCGCATTCAGCTCAACTACAACGACGCGATCAAGAGTCTGGTAGCGGCAGGTTACGGCGCCGCGCTGTTGCCACATGAGGCCACGACGCCACTGCCCGACAAGCGCATCGTCATGCGTGCGCTGCGCCCAGCCTTGTGGCGACGGCTCGGTATTGCATATCGTGCGGGGTACGTTGAGCGTTCCACGCAACACGTCCTGGATGTGTTGTGGGATTTGCGACTGGCGTAGCCGTTGCCATTCGCCGCCAGGGCCCTTTTCGCTGAAACAATAGCCCTTCACGAAGATCAGAGTCCCGCTTCACTCCGCAATGCGCTTGAAACTGGCGTAGTAATCTTCGGTGTAATAACAGTCGCCAATCTGCTTGCGCGGTCCACCACACACGATCCGGCGCTGCCCGCGGTCCGTCATGCCAGGGGTGCGAACCGTGTATGTGTGGTAGTAGCCACGTGGATGCTTCGGCAGCAAAGCGGCGCTGTTGCGGAACAACACGCCGTCGTCTGCGAAAGGGAAGGGCCCGCCCGCTTTGATCAGCCGTAGCGTCTCGGTTCCTTCCGCCGGCAACTGTGTCCTGGTGATGGTGCCCAGCGTGCCCGCTACTTGCGCGCCCGATGCGGCGGGTGTGCCGCTTGCGCCCTGCGTTGGCTGAGCCGGCGCCTGGCTTGCAGACGCGCCCGATGCCTCCGTGGCGTTTCGCGAACTCTCCTTGCCGCATCCACAGAGGATCGCGCTCAAGGCAACGATGCAGGGGAAAGCCCACGCTCTCTTCACGAAACGATTCTCCTCTCGTTGACCGGAACTCGACGACCAGGATAGACGTAAAGGTAGCGCTAATGGCGCAGCGAATCAATGATCGAAAGGAAACAGGCACTCGGCACGTAGCAACGAACAACGGCCGCTTACACCCGTTCCGATGTAAGCGGCCTGGACCTGCAATGACATAGTGCTGGATGACGCGGTACTTCAACTGCATGCTGCCCTGCTCTTCAACTACGTGTTGCCCTGCACTTCAACAACGTATTTCCCTGCACTCCTCATCGATTCAACAGCATGGTACTTCGACAATAACCGGTTAAGCTCTGCCAGACACGACTACTGCTGCGGGACTGCTGTACTGCAACGGGTACACGGTATGGTCCAACTCGACCGCAGGAGGGGAATCCCGGGATGGAGCCAACGTCTCGCTCCATGACAACCAGTGTAGACGTAGCAGGCATTAACCAATTGCCCGAAACGAGCCCAATATGGCGCCGAGTTCCCGCAATTGACGAGCGTGCCTGCCGGTGCTCCGATGCGTCCGCGCATCCGCCCATACAAGCTCGCATTTCAGGCGACAGCTTCCGCCTCAGACTGATAGAACGGGTAGTCCGTATAACCGATTTGCGTGCCGCCAAAGAAGGTCGGGCGGTCGTACGGGTTGAGCGATAGATTGCGACGCAGCCGCTCTGGAAGGTCGGGATTCGCAATGAAGTGGCGACCGAATGCCACCAGATCGGCATCGCCGGCCTTCAGGATCGCTTCGGCCTTTTCACCGTCGAAGCCGCCGGCCGCGACGATGGTGCCCGCATAGTGCTTGCGAATCATCTGAGCCGCGACCGGATCCGGATTGGCGCTCTCGTTTTCGACATTGCCGAGAATGCGGGGCTCGATGAGGTGCAGGTACGCGAGATTCAGCTTCGCAAGTTCTTCTGCCACATACGTGAACAGGCCGACAGGGTCGCTATCCGACATGTCGCCCCATGACCCGCTCGGCCCAAGGCGCACGGCAACCTTGTCGCTTCCCCACACCGAAATAACAGCACGAGTGGCTTCCATCAGCAGACGGGCGCGGTTTTCGAACGAACCGCCATAGATGTCCGTGCGCTTGTTGCTGCCGTCCTGCAGGAACTGGTCAAACAGATAGCCGTTTGCGGCATGCAGTTCCACGCCGTCGAAGCCTGCCGCGACGCCGCGTGCTGCCGCCGCGCGAAAACTTTCGACGATGCCCGCAATTTCGTGAGTCTCCAGTGCGCGATTCGGCGTATTCGGAACCCAGCCGGCGTCCGTGTATGCGACACCGCCATGAGGCACTTCCGAGGGGCCAACCGGACGCCCACCGTCGGGTTGCAATTCCGAATTCGACTGGCGCCCAGCGTGGTACAGCTGAAGGAAGATTTTCGCGCCCTTTGCATGGACTGCATCGGTCACGCGCTTCCAGCCGGCAATCTGGCTGTCGTCGTACAAACCCGGCGCACCAAGATACCCGTTGCCGTTCGGCGCAGCGATGGTGGCCTCGCTAATCAGGAACCCGCCGGCCGAAGCGCGCTGCGCGTAGTACTCCGCCATGAGCGGGCCGGGTATCGCACCGCTTTCAGCACGCATACGGGTGAGCGGCGCTAGAACGACTCGGTGCGAGAGCGTGTAAGGACCGACTTTGACTTCAGAAAAGAGCTTGGACATGATTGACCCCAAAAAGGATTGGAAAGCGCATCGATTGCTGGTTGTCCGACGTGACAGAAGCCGAAGCCGCGGAACTGGCTCACTTCCCCGCGACTGCGATGGGTTAGAGTGTATATGCACATATCGATTCATTTGTCGCGATTGCCAGCAATACTGTTCTCGCGTTTTTCAAACAATTCTCTTTCTATTCCACGCCATCCATGCCGGGAACAGGTTTGGAAACATTAATGACTTTTCATCCAGTCGGCATAGCAATTTCAACCAGAAATAGGCGACCAAACATTATTGAAAACTGTGCATATGTCGCTAGCATCCAGTTATCGACTGCCAGATCAAACACCGGCGGCGGTCATTCACTACGGGCTGGGGAGAGGACGGGTATGCGAGTCCTGGTATTGGGTAGCGGGGTCGTCGGTGTGACTAGCGCGTTTTATCTGGCGCGTGCCGGTCACGAAGTCACTGTCATCGACCGCGAGGAAGGTCCCGCGCTTGAGACGAGCTTCGCGAACGCCGGGCAAATCTCTCCAGGCTATGCAGCACCATGGGCGGCACCCGGCGTTCCGCTCAAAGCCGTTAAGTGGATGTTCCAGAAGCATGCGCCACTCGCCATCCGCCCGGATGACGCGGACAAGCAGTTCCAGCTTCAGTGGATGTGGCAGATGCTGCAGAACTGCACCGCCGAGCGCTATGCGATCAACAAGAACCGCATGGTGCGGCTTGCGCAATACAGCCGCGACTGCCTGCAGGCACTGCGCGCTGAAACGGGTATCCAGTACGAAGGACGAACCGGCGGCACGCTACAGGTTTTCCGCACGCAGCAGCAGCTCGACGGCGCAGCCAAAGACATTTCCGTCCTGAAAGAGGCGAACGTTCCCTACGAGCTGTTGAGCGCAAGCGAACTCTCGCGGGTTGAGCCTGCGCTCGCTGCAACGTCGCACAAGCTAACCGGCGGCCTTCGCCTGCCCGGCGACGAAACAGGCGACTGCCAGCTGTTCACGACCCGGCTTGCCGCGCTCGCCGCAGAGGCAGGCGTAACGTTCCGCTACAACACGCCAGTCGATACCCTCGTTGTCGAAGACTGCAAAGTCGTTGGCGTGCGCCATGGGACCAAGCTCATCCATGCGGATGCGTTCGTTGTCGCATTTGGCTCCTATTCGACGAGCTTCCTGTCGGGCCTCGTCAAGATTCCGGTCTACCCGCTCAAGGGGTATTCCATCACGGCGCCTATCGTCGACGAGGCTCGCGCGCCGGTCTCGACTGTCCTGGATGAGACCTACAAAATCGCCATCACCCGTTTCGACAAACGCATTCGCGTGGGCGGCATGGCCGAAATCGTCGGGTTCGACAAGCGCCTGCGCGAGGCGCGGCGCGAGACGCTCGAAATGTGCGTGAACGATTTGTTCCCGGGCGGCGGCGACACATCGAAGGCGACGTTCTGGACCGGGCTGCGGCCAATGACGCCAGACGGCACGCCCATTGTCGGCCGCACTGCCGTGCCCAACCTTTTCCTGAACACGGGCCATGGCACGCTTGGCTGGACCATGTCCTGCGGTTCGGCACAGCTTCTCGCCGACCTGATTTCAGGCAGAAGGCCCGCCATCCAGTACGACGATTTGAACGTATTCCGCTACGACAAGGAGCCGGCAGCCCCCGCGGATTTCGCACTGGACTAGGCAGCACTGCGTGCGCCTCGCTACGCGAACGCGCCCTGGGTTTCCACGCACTCAACTCACGGCGCGCTCGGCCGTTATTTCACTTATGGAGCAAGGCAGCCGGTCCTATGACTTGCGGATCGTCCTCCTGCCAGGCCCCATACCCTGCCCCTAACTGTCGGGGACCACGCAGAGTCGAAATTGAGCGCCGGGAGCCCGCTCCCGGCGCGTTTTTCTTTCGCCATCCAGCCAGACGTCACACAAACCGGCACCCCAAAATGCGAAGCGGGAGCCGGCTCCACGCCGCTCCCGCCAGATCACTTCGTTGTGCTCACCATCACCGCGCAAGCAGACGCGGCAACACTCAGCTCATGTGCAAACCGCCATTGAGCGAGAAGTCCGCGCCGGTCGAAAAGCCTGATTCGTCGGACGCGAGCCACGCCACGATCGAGGCGATCTCCAACGGTTCGCCGAGGCGACGCACCGGAATGCTGTCGACGATCTTCGAGAGCACTTCGGGCTTCACCGCCTTGACCATGTCCGTGCCGATATAGCCGGGCGAAACGGTATTGACCGTCACGCCCTTGGTCGCCACTTCCTGCGCGAGCGCCATGGTGAAGCCGTGAATGCCGGCCTTGGCCGTGGAGTAATTCGTCTGACCGAACTGGCCTTTCTGCCCGTTCACCGACGAAATGTTGATCACGCGCCCAAACCCCCGCTCGATCATGCCGTCGATCACCTGCTTCGTCACGTTGAAGAGGCTCGTGAGGTTGGTGTCGATCACCGCGATCCAGTCCTCGTGCGTCATCTTGCGGAAGACGACGTCGCGCGTGATGCCCGCGTTGTTGACCAGAATGTCGATCTCGCCGACGTCCTTCTTCACCTTCTCGAACGCGACAGCCGTGGAGTCCCAGTCGGCCACGTTGCCTTCCGAGGCGACGAACTCGTAGCCCAGCGCCTTTTGCTCGTCGAGCCAGCGCGTTTTGCGCTGCGAGTTCGGGCCGCAGCCCGCGACCACCGTGTAGCCATCCTTGTGCAGACGCTGGCAGATGGCCGTTCCGATGCCGCCCATGCCGCCGGTCACGTAGGCAATACGCTTTGCCATAGATCCTCCTTTTGCTTTAGGGGGTAGGTGAGTTGGGAAAGACTCTGGAGGATGGAGTCAGTTTGACGAGCGCCACCCAGCCGGGCGATGGGGAAATACCCGTACAGGAAAACGCCTGCCGGAACCATTCCGTACGACAGGGTGTGCTGGCGTTTTCTCGATGCCGCCAGCGGACCGAACAAGCCTATCAGCGTCTTTTGGGGGACACAAGGCGATCGCAACGTCAGACGTGGGCAAAAGCACACATTTGCCTGGCATGCCTCAATAAACACACGCGTAGAGATGTGTTTTGCATAAGAATACGGCCCGGCATCTAGCCGGGCCGTGCGCAGGCTGACTGCGAAGGCGTCAGAGACCGGCGGCGAGCCGCTCGTCGCCGAATCCTTCGGGCAGGCCCGTCACATAATCCAGCCGCCCGACCGCTTCGAGCAGCGAGCGGCCGGCAATCGTGAGCGCAAGCCGGCGATGACCTTCCGTCCAGTGCTCGAGCGCGACGAGCTGACGCTCGAGCAGCGTGTCCAGTTCCTGACGATTCATGTCGATCTGGTCCGGCGAATGGCGGACCAGCATCAGCGTGGCGAATTCCTTAGGGCTCAGCAATGTTGTCTCCCAGTAACTCTCATGCCGCAACCAGGGGGCACAGGGCCGCATATATTCGAGGTTCAATGTGACACTGGCATGACTGTCACAATTTCGCGCCGGCGCTGTATTGATCCTGCATATCCGGGCTTGGCGCCCTCTTTTCGGGCGGCGGCGCTTGCGGCGGCACGAGCGCCACGCCGCACTCCTCCACGAGGGTGCGCAGCGAGGTGGGAAAGAGCGTGCCGGGGTCGTCGGCAATGCCTGCGCCCTCGTCACGCAGCGCCGCGCCCACACCCACCACGATGGTCGCGCCGGGCGCGCGCTCGCGCAGGCGCCGCACGAGGTTGCGCAGGTACGGCGGCGACTCGGGTGCGTCGAGCGACACCACGCAGATAGCCGGCGAGCGCTCATCGATCATCGCCCCGCGCGTGGCGCGCACTTCGTCGTACGTGGTGGCCGTACACGGAATATTGCGGCGCATGAGCAGTTGGCCGATGATCGCCACCGCCACGTCGTCGAACGCGCCGCGCCCGGGTACGCAGAGCACCTCGCCCGCGTCCGGCGAGAGCGTGAATTCAATGACCCTCGCGCCTTCGTCCGCGCCCTCGGCGGCTCGTTTCGCGCTCTCGTCCCCGGCTGCGGCGTGGCGCGAATCGTCTACAGATTCGAGGTCCTCGACAATGTCGAGCAACGCCTGGTTGATGCGCGCCACCTGCTCGGCGGGCAGCACGCCGCGCAAGGCGTCGTTGCGCGCGAAGCGCAGGCCCTCGAACACCACCTGCTCGTAGTAGTCGATGAGCGGCATGGTCGTGAGCAGCCGGTCGGCCTGCAGCAGCGCCTCGTGCGGATCGTCCGCGAGCAGGCGCTGGTAGCAGGTTTGCGCGGGCGTGAGCGCGGGCTGGTCGCCCAGCAGGATCGTGAGGAAGTTCAGGCGGTCCACGTAGCGGCCGAGCGTGACGATGCACAGCGTGAGCGGCGTGGAAAGCACGAGCCCCACCGGCCCCCACAGCCAGCTCCAGAAAATCGCCGCCACCACGACGGCGAGCGGCGAAAGCCCCGAGCGCCGGCCATAGAGCATCGGCTCGGCGAACTGGCCGGCCACCACGTCCACGACGATGAAGAAGATCAGCGTCGTGACGGCCATGGTCCATTGCGGCTGCGTGGCCGCGGCGACGAGCGTCGCCATGATCGCGGCGATCCAGATGCCGATGTACGGCACGAAGCGCATGAGCGCCGCCACCGCGCCAAACAGCAGCGCGCCCGGCACGCCAATGCCCGCCAGCCCGAGCGCGATCACCCCGCCTACTGTGACATTCACACCGACTTGCGCGACGAAGTAGCGCGAGAGCCGCTGCGAGGCGTCGTTGATGGCGGTCGTGGTGCGGTGCAGGTCGTCCGAGCCGAACACGCTAATGAGCCGGTCGCGCAGGTCCTCGCGCTGGAACAGGATGAAGATCGTCACCACGAGCACGATGAAGGTCGTTTCGAGCGGCGCGATAGCCGGCGCAAGCGCCTTTTGCGCGAGCGTGAGCGGCGTGGGCGCGGGGTTGTGGATCTCCACCGGCATGGGCTGCTGCGGCTGGTTGCGCGCCGCGCGCCCGCGCGGCTGCGGCGGCGCGGGCGGCGGCGTGGGCGTAATGCGCTGCAGGGTGGTAGCGGCGCGCGACATCAGCGAATCGGCGCGGCCCACCGTCTTTTCCTGCACCGTTTGCACTTTCTGCTCGATCTCCTCCTGATACTGCGGCAGGGAAGCAGAAAGCTGGTAGACCTGCGCGGCGATCAACGCGCCCACGCCGGCGAGCGCGAGCACGGTGGAAAGCACCGCAACGAGGATAGCGAGGAATTGCGGCACGTGGATGCGCCGCAGCGTGGTCACGAGCGGCGCCAGCAGAAAGCTCAGCAGCACCGAGAGCGTAATGGGAATCAGCACCGCGCGCCCGAAGTACAGGCCGCACACCACGACCACCCCGGTAATGACGGAGGCGAGGCTATGCAGCGTGGGCGGGCTTGGCGGAAACACCCGGTTGCGTCGGCCCTGCGGCGGCAGCGGGAAATTCATGTCGGATCGGATCGGCAAAAAAAGGGAACATCGGGCCGCGCCAGCTCGGGCAAGCGCACGGCCCCTCTACTCGCACGAGCACGCGCAAACATGCACGAGGTGCGCCTCAAAATGGTACTGCGCCCACGCACATCGGGCGCGGCCGTCCAGATTTTCGCAGGTCACGCGAGTCGGGCGCAAAAACGCGCGTCACTGCGTTTGCGTCTTGCCCGACACGAGTTCCTGATTTCGCGCGACGAGGAACTGAATGAGCCCGTCCACGCCGCCCTGCTGGATCTTCTCGTTGAACTGCTGACGATAGGTCTGGATCAGCCACGCACCGAGCACGTTCAGGTCGTAAAGCCGCCAGCCCTGCGGCGTCTTGTACAGGCGGTAATCGATTTCGAGCGGATTGTTGTTGGTTTGCGCAAGCGTGCGCACCACGACGTCCGTGTCGCCAGGCGAGCTGCGCATGGGCGGGTAGTCGATCTTCTGGTCTGGCTTCAGTTGCGCGATGGCGCCCGAGTAGAGATGGATCAGCAACAGCTGGAACTGCTGTTCGATCTGCGCCTGCTGCTCGGGCGTGGCCGTGCGCCAATGCGGCCCCATGGCGAGGCGCGTGGTACGGCGGAAATCGACGTACGGAAGAATGTCGCGGTTGACGATGTCCTGAATGCGCGCGATGTCGTCGGGCGCGACGGACTTCGCGCGCACCTCGTCGAGCACTTGCTGCGTGGCGGTCCTGATGAGCGCCTGCGGGTCCGACTGGTCCACCTGGGCCGATTGGGCAAATGCCGCCGTGGCGGGCAGGAACGACAAACACCACGCAATGAGCGCGGTCATACGGAATAACCTGGTCATCGATATCTCTGGGCAATGGCGGGAGGGGCGAGGCGGCGCGAAGTCGATGAGCCGGCAACACCGGCATCCCGGCGCGTGAGCGCCTCAAGCCGGACGCACCGCGCGTGCGCACGCCAGTGCTCAGTCTAGCGGGTCGGGCGCTGTCCGGTCGGATCGCTGTGCGGCTCGTGCGGCTCGTGCGGCTCACGCCGCTCGCGCATTCACGCGCGAGGCGGCCCCGCATGCCCATCGGACTGCGCGAGGAACGCCTCCAGCCCGAATAGCCAGGCAACGCAAAACGAGAGGCGCGAAAGCACACCCGGCATCGGGTCGCTGTTGCCATCCTCCGGGTCCTCCTCCAGCGCGGTCTCGCCAGAAGCGAGCGCGCCGCCCAGTGGCGCGGACGTCGTCGATAACGGCGAGTGCTGGCGAGACAGGGATTCGGGCTCCATGGCGACGGTGCTCCTCGGTGCGGACCGGATTGTGATTGGCGCAGGCTATGGAGCAAGACACATGCCATCCGATGACTTCACGCTTGACCTCGCCCTCACGCCGGTCACGCATCGGTTGCGCGACTTCCGCTCTGTAAAAACTACAAGCGCGTCACGGCAAAGCGGAAAACCCCGCACGCGCCAGGCCCGGCAGCCGTTGCGCGGGCAGGCAGGCACGAAAAACGCATGCAGCCACACGCCCGCCCGTTCGCTTGCCTTGCATACGCACGTAATCGGTTCAATCGCGGTTCAATCGCGGTTCCATCGCGGTTCAATCGAAACCGAATTGGGATCGAATCGATACGAAGGTGTAAGGTTCAGCGGTTCGTCTCGACGACGAAGCGCGCGCCCCATCGCTCAGGAGATTGCATGAACACACCGGAACAGGTTCGCATTGCGGACATCCTCGGCCAGCATCGCGACACGCTGCTCGCCGAATGGCTGCGCCTGCATCTGCCGATCGCGCTGCGCCGCGGCCTCGCGATGGAAGGGGAAATTCGCGAGCAGTTCTCCGCGTTCCTCAATGTCTTTCTCGACACGCTGCCCAACACCGAAACCTTCGATGCGAGCCGCCCCGAATGGGAGCCGGTGCGCGCGTTCCTCGCGGACATGTCGGCGCACCGCGCGCGTCAGGGTTACACGCCGGTCGAGACGGCCACCTTCGTGTTCTCGTTCAAGGAGCCGCTCTACGCGCGCCTGCGCGAGGGCTATGCGCACAATCCCGCCGAACTCGCCCAGGTGAGCTGGCAGGTGAATCTGCTGCTCGACGGCTTTGGCCTCTACACCACCGACGTCTTCCAGAAAAGCCGCGAAGCAATCATCGCGCGCCAGCAGGAAGAGTTGCTGGAGCTCTCCACGCCTGTCGTGCAACTTTGGGAAGGCATTCTCGCGCTGCCGCTCATCGGCACGCTCGACTCCGCGCGCACCCAGGTCGTGATGGAGAGCCTGCTGCAAAAGATCGTCGACACGGGCGCGGGCCTCGCGGTCATCGACATCACGGGCGTGCCCACCGTCGACACGCTCGTCGCGCAGCATCTGCTCAAGACCGTGGCCGCCGCTCGCCTCATGGGCGCGGACTGCATCATCAGCGGCATCCGTCCGCAGATCGCGCAGACCATCGTGCACCTCGGTGTCGATCTCACCAACGTCACGACCAAGTCCACGCTCGCCGACGCCTTCGTCATCGCGCTGCAGCGCATCGGCGCGACCATCATCTCGCCGAAGGCCACGGCCTGAACGCCACTGAGCGTACGACGCACGGGAACCGCACACGATGGAACGCATTCCGATTCTGCGCCTCGGCGACTGCCTGATCGTCACGATCCAGGTGGACATGCACGACCGCCTCGCGATCGCGCTGCAGGACGACCTCACCGAGCGCATCGTGAAGGAGTCGGCCAAGGGCGTGCTGCTCGACATCTCGGCGCTCGACGTGGTCGACTCGTTCATCGGCCGCATGATCAGCAACACGGCCGCCATGGCGACGGTGCTCGACGCGCAAACAGTGGTGGTCGGCATGCAGCCGTCGGTGGCGATCACGCTGGTCGAGCTCGGTCTCACGCTTTCGGGCGTGCGCACCGCGCTGAACGTCGAAAAAGGCATGGCGCTACTCAAGCAGCGCCAGCTCCGTTAAGTCCCGTGACTCCCTCATGACTCCGTTAGCTAGCACGTCTCTTGCATTCGATCATGAATAGCAACGACACGACCGGAAGGCTCGCGGCCCAGGTGAGCCTGCGTTCGGACGAGGAAATCGTCCGGCTGCGACAGATTGTGCGCGACGCCGCCATCGCGCAGGGGTTTTCGCTCATCGAGCAAACCAAGTTCGTGACGGCGGCGAGCGAAC
Source organism: Paraburkholderia sp. J8-2 (assembly GCF_905220195.1). Classification (NCBI taxonomy): domain Bacteria; kingdom Pseudomonadati; phylum Pseudomonadota; class Betaproteobacteria; order Burkholderiales; family Burkholderiaceae; genus Paraburkholderia; species Paraburkholderia sp. J8-2. The sequence continues at coordinate 93,685 of NZ_CAJMZA010000013.1, read as the reverse complement.
TCGCGCGCAACACGCTGCAGCACGGCGGCGGCGGCGACGCGCGGCTGGAAGTGCTGGAACGAGGCGTGCGCGTGGGCCTGCGGCTCACGTTCTTCGACCAGGGCCCGGGCATTGCCGACATCGAGCGCGCGCTGCAGGACGGCTTCACGAGCGGCAATGGCCTGGGTCTGGGCCTGGGCGGCTCGCGGCGCCTGTGTGACGAGTTCACGATCGAATCGACTCCGGGTGCCGGCACGACGGTCACCATCACGAAATGGAAAGTACGCTAGACGGCGCGGCCGGTTCCGCCGGCGGCAGCCACCGGTCCTACGAGATTGGCGACGCAAGCAGCGTCGCCTATGCACGCCGCGGCGCAGCCGAAGCCGCGCGCATTGCCGCGCTCACCGAGACCGACGCCGGGCGCCTCGCGATCGTGCTCACCGAAGCGGCCACCAATATCCTCAAGCACGCCGGCCACGGCGAGCTGCTCGTGCGAGCGCTCGAAGGCGCAGTGGAGCTGATTGCGCTCGACAGCGGCCCCGGCATGACCGACGTGGGCGCAGCGCTCGCCGACGGCCACTCCACGGCCGGCACGCCCGGCACCGGGCTCGGCGCGATGCGGCGGCTCTCGAACCAGTTCGCCGTCTACGCTCAGCCGGGCATGGGCACCGTGCTGCGCGCGCTCGTGCAAAAGAGCGGCGGCAACGCCGCCCACGCGGCATTCACCGGACCCGAGATCGGCGCGGTGTGCGTGCCCTATCCCGGCGAGGAAGTCTGCGGCGACGGGTGGCTCGCGCAGGCCGACCAGAGCGGCCTCACGCTCGCACTGGCAGACGGTCTCGGCCACGGCGCCGAAGCCCACGTCGCCGCCGTGGCCGCGCTCGACGTGCTGCGCCGCCGCGCCGGGCTCGCGCCCGCCGCGCTCATGGAACTCTCGCACGCGGCGCTGCGCCCCACGCGCGGGGCCGCGCTGGCGCTCGTGCGCATCGACCTCGCGCGCGGCACGCTCGCGTTTTGCGGCACGGGCAACATCTCCGCGGTCGCGTATGGCGCGGGCCGTCCCGCGGAACGCCGCCCGGCCGACAGTAGCGCATTGGCCAGCCATACGCACCGGCCCGCCAGCGCAGGCGCATCTTCCGCGCGCGAGTGCTACCAGATCGTCTCGCGCAACGGCATCGTGGGCCACACGATGCGCGGCACCCAGGAGTTCGAGCTGACGTGGAGCGAGAACGCGCTCCTCGTGCTGCATTCGGATGGTATCGGCACCCGCTGGGATCTTGCCGCCTGGCCCGGACTCGCCAACCAGCCCGCCGTCGTGATCGCGGCCGTCCTCTACCGAGACTTCGCGCGCCGGCGCGACGACGCCACCGTCGTCGTCGTGCGCGCCCGCCCCGGAGTACAGTTGAATCATGAATAAGCCCCTGCTGCGCATCCGGCTTGAAACCGCCCAGGACGTCGTTGCCGCGCGCCGCCGCGCGCGCGAGCTGGCCGCCGGGCTCGGCTTCTCGCCGCTCGATCAGACGCGCATTGCGAGTGCCGTCTCCGAAATCGCCCGCAACGCGTTCGAATATGCGGGCGGAGGCGAAGTCACGTTCGCGCTGGAAAGCGAGCGCTCACACGAAGCGCTCGCCGTGCAGGTGAGCGACCACGGCCCCGGCGTGCGCGAGCTCGAAGCCGTGCTCGACGGCACGTATCAATCGCCCGGCGGCATGGGCCTCGGCATTACGGGCAGCCGGCGTCTGATGGACCGCTTCGACATTCGCTCCTCGGCGAGCGGCACGACCGTCACCATGGCCCGCGACTTGCCGCAAGAGCGCGGCGCGGTGGGCGGCGAGGAACTCGATCGCATCGTGCGGGAACTGTCCGCACGCAGTCCGCAAGAGGGCGTGCACGGCGACTCGCTCGAAGAACTGCAGCAGCAAAACCGCGAACTCGTCACGGCGCTCGACGAGCTGCGCGAACGCCAGGACGAACTCTCGCGCCTCGCACAAGAGCTGGAGGCGACCAACCGCGGTGTGGTGGCGCTCTACGCCGAGCTCGACGAGCGCGCCGAGGAGCTGCGCCGCGCCGACATGATGAAAACGCGCTTTCTCTCGAACATGAGCCACGAACTGCGCACGCCGCTCAGTTCGATCCGCGCGCTCGCGAACCTGCTGCTCAACCGGCTCGACGGCGACCTGAGCGTGGAGCAGGAGCGCCAGGTCCGGTTGATTCTTTCGTCTGCGGAAAGCCTGGGCGAGACCGTGAACGATCTGCTCGACCTCGCGAAGATCGAAGCCGGCAAGACCGAAGTCGTTCCCGCGTGGTTCGACGCCGCCGACCTCTTCGCCGCGCTGCGCACGATGCTGATGCCGCTGCTCGACACGCCGCACGTCACGCTCGAATTTGGCGCCACGACAGGCCTGCCGCAGCTTTACACCGACGAACCGAAGCTCACGCAGATCCTGCGCAATTTCGTCTCGAACGCGATCAAGTACACCGAGCACGGACAAATACGCGTCGGCGCCCAGTGCATGCCCGGCGATGGCGACGACGCGCGGATCACCTTCTTCGTCGCGGACACGGGCATCGGAATTGCGCCCGAGCACCACCAGATCATTTTCGAGGAGTTCGGCCAGGTGCAGAACCGCCTGCAGCAGCGCGTGAAGGGAACGGGTCTTGGCCTGCCGCTATGCCGCAAGCTCGCGGCGCTGCTGGGTGGCGAAGTGGGGGTGGAAAGCGAGCCCGGCGTGGGCTCGACGTTCCGCCTGACCATGCCGGTGCGCCTCGCTACGTCCTTCGAGGACGAACGCGAGACCTCCGGGGACGCGCCATGAACGCACCCGCCACACTCATCCTCAACGTCGACGACAACGAAGGCGCGCGCTATGTGAAGTCTCGCGTGCTGCGCCACGCCGGCTACGCCGTGATCGAAGCCGCCACAGGCCAGGCCGCGCTCGAAGCCGTGCGTGAACAGGCGCCCGCGATCGTGCTGCTCGACGTGAAGCTGCCCGACATCAGCGGTATCGAGGTGTGCCGCCTCATCAAGTCGGACCCGGAAACGAACTCCACGCTCGTGCTGCAAACCTCGGCCGCGGCAGTGCAAACGCGCGACAAGATTCTCGCGCTCGACGGCGGCGCCGACAGCTACCTGACCGAACCCGTCGAACCCGCCGAACTCGTGGCGAACGTGCGCGCACTGCTGCGCCTCTACGCCGCCGAAAAAGCGTTGCGCGACGCCGACCGCCGCAAGGACCGCTTTCTCGCGACGCTTGCGCACGAACTGCGCAATCCACTCGCGCCGATCCGCAACGCCATCGAACTGCTCGACCCGCGCCACGGCGCGAACGACACCATACGCGCCGACGCGCGGCAGATCGCGAGCCGCCAGGTCGAGCATCTCGGGCGTCTCGTCGACGACCTGCTCGACGTCTCGCGCATCTCTCACGGCAAGATCACGCTGCAGATGAGCACGCTCGACTTGCGCGAGATCGTCGCGATCGCCGTGGAGACGAGCCGCCCGTTTCTCGACGCGAAGTCGCAAACGCTCACGGTCGAGATCGACTGCGAGCCGTGCCATGTGACCGGCGACGCAATACGCGTGGCGCAGATCATCAGCAACCTGCTTTCCAATGCGGCGAAGTACACCGCCGAAGGCGGCCAGATCGCCTTGCGGCTCGAAGCGGACGTCTACGAGATCCTGATTCGCGTGCGCGACAACGGCATCGGCATCGCGCACGACGAACTGCCCTACGTGTTCGATCTCTTCATGCAGTCGCGCGAGGCCGTGAAGCGCGCCGACGGCGGCCTCGGCATCGGTCTCGCGCTCGTGCGCGAACTTGCGGAACTGCATGGCGGCTCGGCGAGCGCGCATTCTGACGGGCTCGGGCGCGGCTCGGAATTCGTCGTGCGTCTGCCGCTCGCCCGGGCGCCGCAATGCGAAGCCCCGCGCGAGCAGACGCCGGGCGCCGGAGAACACACTGCGCCGCCGCGCCGCCGCGTGCTGATCGCCGACGACAATGTGGATTCCGCCTCGTCGCTGCTCATGCTGCTGGAACTCGAAGGCCACGAGGTGCGTGTGGCCCACGACGGCCCGAGTGCGCTCGCGCTCGCGCAGACTTTCCTGCCTCACGTGGCGATACTCGACATCGGTCTGCCCGGCATGGACGGTCATGCGCTGGCGAAGGCGCTGCGCGCCGAGGCCGCGACGGCACGCGTGCAATTGATCGCGCTCACGGGCTACGGCCAGGAGCGCGACCGCCTGGCGGCGAGCGAGGCCGGCTTCGACCGGCATCTCGTGAAGCCCGCACCGTTCGAAGAGATTCTGCGGGAAATCGAACGCACGCCGCCGGGTTGAGGTTGAGGCTGAGGCTGAGGTAATCTGTGCGGTCCGCTCTCAGGAGAAGAACCGCATGGATGTGCGCCCTCTCGATGTTCAAGACCTCGAACTGATCTGCCGTCATCGCGAAGCCATGTTCCGCGAAGCGGGCCGCGACGAGGCCACGCTGCGTACGATGACGGAGCATTTTCGCGCTTGGCTCGCGCCGCGGCTTGCCAATGGCGCGTACTTTGGCTACGTGCTGAGCGAGCACGGCGTGGCGATCGCGGGCATCGGGCTCATGTTGATCGACTGGCCGCCGCATCCTCTACACCCCGAAACGGCCCAGCGCGGTTATGTGCTCAACGTCTACGTCGAGCCCGGCGCGCGGCGGCGCGGTCTCGCGCGCGAACTCATGCGGCTCGCCGATGAGGCATTCGCACGGCGAGGGGTGACGTACGCGATTCTGCACGCCACCGAACAGGGGCGTGGGCTCTATGAAGGCCTCGGGTGGGGCGCGACGACGGAAATGGCGAGGGCGCTGCCGCCCGCTCGCGCCTGATCCGCCACCACCCGCGCCGCGCCAGCCCCCGTTCGCGGCCACTTTCCCACCGTTCGTCGCAAGCCCCTCGCTCACCGCCGCGCCGCTCTCCACACTGCAGCCATCGACTCCGCTCGACCTGCCAAGGAGAGCCAGCATGCCTGTCATCATTGCGGCGCACGTCGTCGCCGCTACGCTTTCTGTCATACTCGGAACCGCCGTCACGCTGGCCGAAAAAGGCAGCATTCGGCACAAATGGCTCGGCCGCCTGTGGGTGCTGATGATGTTCGCGACTGCACTCAGTTCGTTCGACATCCGCGAACTGAATCCGGGGCATTTTTCCTGGGTTCACGGCCTTTCGCTGCTGACGTTCGCGAGCGTCGGGCGCGCCGTCTGGGCAATTCGCCACGGCAACGTGCGCGGCCACCGTCTGGCCATGCGCGGTTCGTTCTTCGCGCTCGTTGCGGCCGGCCTCGCCGCCGTTGCGACGCCACATCGGCTGCTCAATCTCATCGTCACGAGCTGGATCGCATGATTCCTGGCATGCACGTCGAGTTTCCGAACGCCTCCGCCCGCCACCCTGCGCCGGCTGCGAATGTCCTGCTGGCCGGGTTCGCGCGCGAGGGGGCGATCGTCGTCGTCGGGAACACACTGATCGCCGTCGCGCTCACCGCCGTTGGCTTTCACCGATTCATCGACAACTTCGTCTTCAGCCAGGCGATCGGGCTCTCGATCATGCTGCTGCTCGACGTCGCCCGCTTCTTCCTGCAGCGCCGCAACGCCCTCACGGGCCCGCGGCTCGCTCTCGCGATGGTGCTGGCCATCATGCTCGGCGCGGAGCTCGGACGCTCCATTGCAAGCGTGGTGCTTGGCCTGGGCCTGCGCTACGCGTTCGAGACGAAAGATCTCCCGCTGACGGGCTGGATTGCGCTCACCGCCACGCTGCTCGTCACCTGGTATGGCTGGTCGCGCACGCGCATTGCCGAGCTGAGCGAGCAGGTCGCGCGCACGGCGTGGCAAAAGGAAGCCGCCGAGCGCACAGCGCTCAGCGCGCGCCTGCAGGCGCTGCAGGCGCAAATCGAGCCGCACTTTCTCTTCAACACGCTGGCGACGCTCGACAGCCTGATCGCGTCCGATCCCCCTCGTGCGCGCGAGCTGCTCGCCAGCCTCAACCGTTTCCTGCGCGCGACGCTGGAGGCCTCGCGCGCCCAAAGCGAAACGCTCGCGGTGCAGTTCAAGGTGCTCGACGCGATGCTCGCTGTGCACGCCATGCGCATCGGAGCGCGCCTCGTCTACTCGTTCGACCTGCCGCGCGATTGCGCCGATCTCCCGGTGCCGCCCATGCTGCTGCAGCCGCTCGTGGAAAACGCGCTCAAGCACGGCATTCAGGGCGCGCTCGAGGGCGGCAGAATCGACGTCGTCGCACGGCGTGTCGATGAACATGTCGAGCTGACCGTGACCGACACGGGCCCGGGTTTTGGCGCGACGCCGGGCACCCAGGGCGCGGGCGTCGGGCTCGTGAATGTGCGCGAGCGGCTTGCGGCGCTCTACGGCGAGCATGCGTCGCTCACGCTGATCGAGAACGTGCCGCACGGCCTCGTGGCGCGTGTGCGGCTGCCTTTGCGTCATGCGATTGACGTGAGCGTGCAGGAGTCCCGATCATGAAAAACCACACGCCCGGCGATGTGACACGAACCCGTGACACCCCGACCGCGCTGATCGCCGAGGACGAGCCGCTGATCGCCGCCGCGCTTGCGCGAGAACTCGCCGCCGTGTGGCCGGAATTGCGCATCGTGGCGACGGCTGGCAACGGCCACGAAGCCATCGAGCAAATCGGTAAGCTACAGCCCGACGTCGCGTTCCTCGACATCGCCATGCCGGGCGCGACCGGCCTCGATGTCGCGCGCGCCTGCGCGAATCTCGCCGCGCCACCGCAAATCGTGTTCGTCACCGCCTACGACGCTTACGCGCTCGAAGCCTTCGAGGCCGCGGCCATCGACTACCTGCTCAAACCCGTGGAAACCACGCGGCTCGCGCGTACCGTGGAGCGCCTGCGCACACGGCTTGCGCGATCGGCGGCGAGCGACGCCGAGGCGCCGCAAATGCAGGCGGATCTGCAACGCGTGCTGCGCCAGCTGGAAGCGATCACGCAGGACGTTCGCGAAGCGCGGGCCGGTGCGCGAGCGGGCAACACGGATGACACCCCGCGCGCGACGCCGCTGCGTTATCTGCGCGCCTCCAGCGGCAACGACATCCGCGTGGTGCCGGTGGAAGATGTTCTGTACTTCGAAGCAGCGGACAAGTACGTCGTGGTCACGACGCGCAGCGGCGAACTGCTGATCCGCACGAGCCTGCGAGAGTTGTGCGCGCAACTGGACCCCGAGCGTTTCTGGCAGGTGCACCGCGGCACGGTGGTCAATGTGGATCAGGTGGAAAGCGCCTCGGTCAGCGCGATCGGGAAGATGACACTGCAGCTGCGCGGCCATGCCGGCGCGCTCGCGGTGAGCCGGCAGTACGCTCACCTGTTCCGGCAGATGTAAGCGGGTCGCGAGGGCACGCTCGGCTCAACGCGGCTCGCTTTTTAGATACCGCTGGGGCGTCTCGCCCATCGTCTTGCGAAACATCGTGATGAACGCGCTCGCATTCGCGTAACCGAGTTCCGCCGCGATCTCCGCCACGCGCACGCCTTGCGCGAGCTTCGAAACCGCCTCGACGATGCGCAACTGCTGGCGCCAGTGGCCGAACGTCAGCCCTGTTTCGTCCTTGAAAAGCCGCGCGAGCGTGCGTTCGCTCGCGCCCACGCGCTCGCCCCAGACGGAAAGCGAGTCGCCATTGGCCGGGTCCGCCAGCAGGACATCGCAAATCTGCCGCAAACGGCGGTCGAGCGGCAACGGCAGCCCTGCGCCCGACGCTTCGCGCGATTGGCGCATTTCACTGAGCAACAGCGGGGTAATGAGCGCGTGGCGGCACTCCGAGTTGCGCTCGCGGTCTTCGACCATCGCCACCACCAGTTCGCGTAGCAGCGACGAAACTCTCACGGCGTGGCATGCGGATTCCGGCCACGGCGACGCCTGCGGCTCGAAGACCACGCGATGCATGCGCACCGCGCTCGTCGCGATCAACTCGTGGCCCACGCGCGGCGCAAGCCACAGCCCGCGATGCGGACCAAGCGTCCACATGCCGATGGGCGTCGCCACGCGCAGCACGCCGCTCGTGGTGAAAACGAGCTGTGCCTGATCGTGCGAGCGCCGCGCCTGCCTCACACCTGCATCGTATTCATGGCTTGTCGCCGTGCAGGGCCGTTCGAACGTGCGCTGCGTGAGTTCAGGTCGATGGCAGCTGATCTGATCCATGAGTCCGGAATTTCTTCGCTGATTCAGCTAAGTTTGTCTATTTTTGCGCAATTTTTCTGTGAGCACATCGCGCGAGGTCGTCGTGTTCTGTATTTTGCATCGGATGATGATGAATTGCTAATGCAAACGAGAATGATTTGCACTTTATACAACACGGATGTTTTAGCAGACCACCTATGCCCCCCCACCCTCCTGCGCCGCTGCGCCGCCGCCAAGATAGGTGGCGCGCACCCGGTTGTCGTCGGCCAGTTCGTGGGCCGGACCCGCGAGCGCCACGCGGCCGCCTTCCAGCACATACGCCCGATTCGCAATGCGCAGCGCCTGCCGCGCGTTCTGTTCCACCAGCAGCACCGCCGTGCCTGCGTGGCTGATGCGCGCGATCACTTCGAAGATCGCGCGTACGAGCTTGGGCGCAAGCCCCATTGAAGGCTCGTCGAGCAGCACGAGTTTCGGCTTGAGCATGAGCGCGCGCGCAATCGCCAGCATCTGCTGCTCGCCACCGCTTAGCGTGCCCGCGAGCTGCTCCTTGCGCTCGCGCAGTCTGCTGAATGTTTCGTATGCCTGAGCAATGCCTTGATCGAGCGCGCCGGCGTCGTGCCGCAAGAGGTAACCGCCAAGGCGCAAATTCTCCTCGACGGTCAGGCCGCCGAAAATACGCCGCCCTTCAGGCACATGCCCGATTCCAAGCGCAACGATACGATGCGACGGCAGCCCGACGAGCGCCTGCCCCGCAAACGCAATGCTTCCGCCGCGCGGGCGCAGCAGCCCGGAGATGGTGCGCAGCGTCGTGGTCTTGCCCGCGCCGTTGGCCCCGAGCAGCGCAACGATCTCGCCCGGCTCGACGTCGAGCGAAACGCCATGCAGCGCTTCGATGTTGCCGTAGTTCACGCGCAGGTCGCGAACGTCGAGAAGTTTGGCGGCCGTGTCTAACTCCATAACGACTTCTCCCCGTCCGCGGCGTCCGGTCCGTCGTCTTCTTCGGCCGTGCCGAGATAGGCGTCGATCACCACGGGGTTGTTCTGGATTTGCACGGGTGTGCCCTCGGCAATGATCTCGCCATGATCCATCACGATGATGCGGTCCGACACGCCCATCACCAGCGCCATGTCGTGCTCGATCAGCAGCACTGTCACGCCCAGGTCGCGGATGCGGCGGATCTGCGCCATCAACGCGTGTTTTTCGGTGGGGTTCATGCCGGCGGCGGGCTCGTCGAGCAGCAGGAGGCGCGGCTGGCTCGCCAGCGCGCGGGCGATTTCCAGCCTGCGCTGATCGCCATACGGAAGGTCCGAGGCATATTCGCTCGCGCGCGCGCCGAGCCCTACGAGATCGAGCCAGCGCTGCCCGAGCGCGCCGTGCTCCGCAGCCTCGGCGCGCGCGGCGCGCGTGCCCAGCAACTCCGCCACGAGGGCCGTGTGCAGACGATGATCCATGCCGATCAGCACGTTCTCGAACGCGCTCATGTGGTTAAAGAGCCGGATGCCCTGAAACGTGCGCGCTATGCCGCGATGCACGTTGCGATGGGGCGCGCCACCGGCAAGCGCTTCGCCGCGCCAGACGAGCCGTCCGCCGGTTGGGCGGATCACACCCGTCAGACAGTTGAACACCGTGGTCTTGCCCGCGCCGTTCGGGCCGATCAGCGCGAGAATCTCGCCGCTGCGCACCTGGAAGCTGATCCCGCCGATCGCGCGAACGCCGCCAAAGCGACGCTCGAGGGCATGCACCTCGAGCAGGGTTTCGCGCGCGGCGGCGGCTTCGAGGCCGCCGCTATCGGCGAGAGAAACGGCCGCCGTGGATTCCTTGCCCGCCGCTTCTGCGGCTTCCGCTTCGTGCGCCACCGTCGCTTCCTCGGGCCTCGGCGCGGCGCGCCTCACGCGCGCGGGCCACAATCCTTGCGGACGCAACAACATGAGCACGACGAGCGCCACGGCAAAGCCGAAAATGCGCCACAGATTCAGGAAGCGCAGCATTTCCGGCAGCCCCGCAACGATCAGCGCGCCCAGTATTACGCCGGGAATGCTGCCGCGCCCCCCCATCACGACGACGATGAGGATCGTCACCGACTGCAAATACGTGAACGCTGTGGGATCGATCGTGCCGAAGCGTGCGGCGAACAGACTGCCCGCCAGGCCACCGATCAGCGCGCCTAACACGTAGGCGAGCATCTTCACGCGCAAGGTCGCAACGCCCACCGCCTCGGCAGCGGCTTCATCCTCGCGGATGCTGGTCCACGCGCGCCCCAGGCGCGAACGCCCGAGCCGCACGGCGAACACGAGCACGACGATGAAGAACACCATGCCCAGCACGTACACCGAGCGCGGCGAACTGAACTCGAAGCCGAACAGGCTCGGCGGCTCGATACCGTAGATGCCGTTCGGGCCGCCGGTAATGTCGAGATTGGTGGCGACAATGCGCGTGATCTCGCCAAAGCCGAGCGTGACAATGGCGAGATAGTCGCTACGCAGGCGCAACGTGGGATAGCCAATCACGACGCCGGAAGCGCCTGCGAACGCGAGGCTGAACGGCAGCGTCGCCCAGAACGAGAAATGCAGCAGGGTTTCGAGCAGCGCCGTGGTGTAGGCGCCAATGGCAAAGAACGCCGCGTAGCCGAGGTCGAGCAACCCGGCGTAGCCCACGACGATGTTCAACCCGAGGCCGAGGATCGCATACGTGATGATGGTGAGCCCGACGTCGACGATATAGCCGCTTGCAAAGGCCGGCAACGCGGTCGCCGCCGCGATCAGCACGACGGCGGCGACCCATGTGGTTTGCCGGGATTGCCCAGCCTGTGCGCGCATGCCTCACATCCTCTCGACAACGCGTTCGCCGAACAACCCTGTCGGCTTCACCACGAGCACGGCAATCAGCACGCCGAACACGAACACGTCGGTCCACTGGGAGGACACATATCCCGCACCGAACGCTTCCAGCAAGCCGATCAGGAAGCCGCCCACCATCGCACCGGGAATATTGCCGATACCGCCGAGCACCGCCGCCGTGAATGCGCGCAGGCCGAGCACGAAGCCCATGAAGAAGTTGATCTGCGTGTAGAAAAGCCCTTCCATCACGCCGGCGACCGCAGCGAGCGCCGAACCGATAAAAAACGTGAGCTGGATGAGCCGCTCGACGTCGATGCCCATGAGGCGCGCCGCATCCTGGTCGATGGCGAGCGCGCGCATGGCCGTGCCGATAAACGTATGGTGTACGAATAAATACAGCGCGCTCATCAGCGCGAAGCTGGCCGCAACAATGCCGATCTGCGCGAACGTAATGTGCACGTTCGCAATATCGAAGCCGGTATGCGTGAGCAGGTGCGGATACGTGCGAAAGCCCGCGCCGTAGGCAATCAGCACGCCGTTCTCCAGCAGCAGCGAAACGGCGAGCGCCGTAATGAGAATGGAAAGGCGCGGCGCGCGCAGCAAAGGCTGGTACGCCACGCGCGCGATCGCCACGCCGAGCAGGCCGGTCGCGAGCATGGCCACCGCGAAGGCCACGAACAGTGCGAGCGCGAGCGGCAGGTGCGCGGCCGCGAGGGCGGCGAGCGCGGTCCAGCCCATGAACGCGCCCACCATGAAGAGATCCCCGTGTGCGAAGTTGATGAGCCGGATGATGCCGTAGACCATCGTGTAGCCGAGAGCGACGAGCGCGTAGAACGAGCCGATCGTCAGCCCCTCGACGACGAACTGGAAAAAGGTGCTCATGAGCGACCCGGGGCGCTTACTTCATGGTCACCCACTTGCCGTTTGCATCCTGGCGCTGATAAGGCTCGAACTGATCGTTGTGCACGACGACCGTGATGTACACGGCGCGGCTGCGATCGCCCTTCGGATTGAAACCGATCGTCCCCGTGGCGCCCGGATAGTTCGCGATCTTGTGCAGCGCCGCGCTGATGTCCGCGGGCTTGGCCGACTTCGCATCGGCCATAGCCTTGGCCGTCACGCCCACGGCGTCGTATTCATACACGGAATACGGCCCCGGCCCTTGACCATAGGACTTGTTGTACTGATCCACGTAGTCGTGCGCACCCGCGAGGAACTGCGCGAGCGGCGCGGTCGTGATGATCATGCCATCGGCGGCCGGCCCCGCCGTCTTCATGAGCGTCGGATCATTGGTGCCATCGCCGCCCATGAAGGTCATCTTCAGGCCCACCTGGCGCGCTTCCTTCACGAGCAGACCCGCCTCCGAGAAGTAGCCCGTGTAATAGATCACGTCCGGGTTCAGTGAGGATACCTTGGTAAGCGTCGGCGAATAATCCATCTGGCCCGGCGTGATCGAGTCGGCATACACCACGTCTACGCCCATCTTTTTGAGCGATTCGACCGTGTTCTGCGCGAGACCCTTCGCGTAGGTCGTGTTGTCGTCGATCACCGCCGCGCGCTTCACGTGCAGCGAATTCTTCATGAAGCTGGCCGCAAACGGCCCTTGCTCGTCGTCACGGCCAATCGTGCGAAACACGTTGTCGTAGCCCATTTCCGTGAGCTTCGGATTGGTCGAGGCATCGAGCACATAGGGAATGCCGGCCCGGTGGAACGCAGTCAACTCGGGCAATGCGGCGCTCGAGCAGTAGCCGCCCGCCACGGCGACCACGCCTGCATCCACGAGCTTTTGCGCAGCCTGAACCGCCGTTTGCGCATCGCAGGCGTCGTCTTCGGGTACGAGTTCGATCTGCTTGCCGAGCACCCCGCCTGCCGCGTTGATCTTCGCGGCCGCGAGCTTCGCGCCATTCAGGATATCCGTGCCCGCTGCGGCGCTGCTGCCCGAAAGCGGCACCGGCACGCCGATCTTGATCGTCTGGGCTTGTGCGAAGCCAGGCGCGAGCGCGGCAAGCGAAAGGAAGGTGAGCGCGAGGGTTGCGTGCAGCGTGCCATTGTTCTGAGGATTCATGTGAGCGGCTCCTGAGCGTGGACCCGACCGGGCGATGCCGCAACGCAGGCGAGCCCGCGCGGTCAGTTAGCGAAACGAAATAATTCGTCCGGTGCGATGCCCTGCAGGACTCGCTCGCTCATGGCGCGCAGCTTGCATGGGGACCGGTGCATAACGACTTATCCATGATAGATGCATGCCAGCGTTTAACTGCTATAGGGTATGCGCGTATACAAATCGCGTGCGCTTGGGGCGGCGTGAAGGTACTTTGTATACACGCATGGAGGCGCGCGAATGAAGACCATCGTGCTGGGCGGCGGCATAGCAGGCGTCACGAGCGCGTACTACCTCGCGCACGATGGCCGCGACGTCACCGTGGTCGAGCGACGCGGGGGCGTTGCGCTCGAAACCAGTTTCGCCAACGCGGGGCTCGTCGCGCCTGGCCATTCGTACACGTGGGCTTCGCCCCGCGCGCCGAAAATCCTGCTCAAATCGCTGTTCGTCGAGGGCCAGGCGCTGCGCCTGCACCTCAGGGCCGATCCGCACATGTGGGCATGGTGCGCGCAATTCCTGGCCAACTGTACCGAAGCGCGCTCGCGCGAAAATACCTCGCGCAAGGTGCGGTTATGCCGCTATTCGCAGCATCAACTGCAAGAGGTCACGACGCGCGAACAGCTCGAATACGACCGTATCAGCCGCGGCCTGCTCTATCTCTATCGCGACGCCGCCTCGTTCGAACGCGGCCGCGCTCACATGTCGATCCTCGTCGAAAACGGCCTGCCGCTCGAAACGCTCGACGCCGCGGCCGTCGCCGCGCGCGAACCCGCGCTCGCCCACGCGCGCGAGCGCATTGCCGGCGCGATTTACTGCCCGAGCGACGAGAGCGGCGACGCGCACCGCTTCACGCGCGCGCTCAAAGAGGTTTGCGAACGTATGGGCGTGCACTTCGTGTTCGACGCCCCGATCGAGGCCATCGAAGCCGCCGGCGACCGCATTATCGGCGTGCATACGCGCGCCGGCGTGATCCAGGGCGACGACTACGTGCTCGCGCTCGGCTCCTGGTCGCCGATCCTCGCGCGGCCGCTCGGCTACCGCATCGCGATCTATCCCGTGAAGGGCTATTCGGCGACGTTCCCCTGCGGGCCCGAACATCGGCCGCCCGACATGGGCGGCGTGGACGAGAATCACCTCGTGGCGTGGGCGCGATTCGGCGCGCGCCTGCGCTTCACCGCCACCGCGGATTTCGCGGGCTACGACACGCGCCATACGCCCTCGGATTACACGTCCATGATGCAGGCGGCACACGAACTCTTTCCTCAGGGCGCCGACTACACGCAGCCGACCTACTGGGCCGGGTTGCGCCCGATGACGCCCGAAGGCACGCCGCTGATCGGCCGCACGCGCCATCGCAACTTCTTCCTGAACACGGGGCACGGGCACATGGGCTGGACCATGTCGTGCGGCACCGCGAAACTGCTCGCGGACATCATGGCCGGGCGCGAACCCGAACTCGACATGACGGGACTGACGCTGAGATGAACACTACCGCACAGCCGCAAGATCACGAGGACGCCTACACGAAGCTCGATTTCGCGCTCGACGGCGGCATTGCCCGCCGCGCCGCGATTGGCCTCGTCGTGCTGGCCACCGACCATACGATCGAACACGAATGGCGCGACTTGTTGCGCCAGCCGGGCGTGGCGTTCTACGAGAGCCGCGTGGAGAATTCGCCGGACATCACGCCGCCGCGTCTGGCGGAAATCGAAGCGCGCATCGCCCCGGCCGTGAGCCTGCTCTTGCCCGGCGAGCGGCTGGACGTGGTGGCGTTCGGCTGCACCTCGGCTTCGATGGTCATAGGCGAAGAGAAAGTCGCTTCGCGCATTCACGAGGCACGGCCCGCCATCGAATGCACCACGCCGATCACGGCGGCGCTCGCCGCGCTGCGCGCACTCGACGTGCGCCGCGTGGCGCTGCTGACGCTCTATGTGCGAACGATCAACGACTTCATGCGCGATTACATCGAGGCGCGCGGCGTGGCCGTCACGCGCATGGCCTCGTTCGAGCATGCGAACGACAACGAGGTGGCACGCATCGACGCGAGTTCGATTCGCAGTGCGATAGACAGGCTCGCGCGCCACGACGACGCCGACGCGGTGTTCGTCTCGTGCACGAGTTTGCGCGTGGCCTCGCTGGTGCCGGAGATCGAAGCGCAGACCGGCAAGCCCGTGCTGTCGAGCAACTACGCGATGGCCTGGCACGCGCTGCGGCTCGCAGGGGTGCGGGATAGCGAGCCGCAGTTGGGGAGGTTGTTTGCGCGTTAGCGAGAGTCAAAGCGAATCACGCGTAAACCGGCTTCCCGGCAAGCGCGCTGCGAATCGCCCCCGCCAGATCGCCAGCGGCGAACTTGGCCACATAACCGCTCGCGCCAGCGTTCTTCACGTGCGCTTCATTCGCGGTGCCCGTAAGCGACGAATGGATCACCACGGGAATATCCACGGTCCGCGGGTCCGCCTTGATCTTGCGCGTGAGCGTGAAGCCATCCATCTCCGGCATTTCGAGGTCGGTCAGCACGAGCGCAATGCGATCCTTCGCCCGCACGCCGTCGCGCTCCGCGCTCGTCGCGATCGCGTCGAGCTGTTTCCATGCTTCGAGGCCCGTCTTCGCCATCGTGTATTCCACGCCGAGCGCCTTGAGGCTCTGGCCGATCAACTCGCGCGCGAATCCCGAGTCGTCGGCGGCCAGCACCTTCGCGCCCGCCGGAATCATCGCGGGCTCGCCCACGTCCTCCGCCACGACCGCGCCGTGCTGCGCCGGGAACACGTCGCGCAGCACCTGCTCCACGTCCACCACCTGCACGAGCCGCTTGCTCTCGGGGTCGTTCTCGAGCCGCGCGATGCTCGTCACGCGATTGCCCATCGTGACATCGGCGGTCAGCACCTGGCTCCATTCGAGCCGCACGATCTCGTCCACGCTTTCGAGCGCGAAGCCCTGCGTGGAGCGCGCGAATTCGGTCACGAGCAGGATGTTCAGTCCCGTGGCCGGCTCGCAGCCCATGAGCCGCGGCAGGTCGATCACGGGCATCACCTGGCCGCGAATGTTCGCCGCGCCCAGCACGTAGGGCGACGACGCCGCGATCGGCGTGATCGCCGGCATGCTCAGGATTTCCCGTACCTTGAAAACGTTGATGCCGAAGACTTCGCCCACCTCGCTGCCCGGCGCCGCGCCGAGACGGAATAGCAAGAGTTCGAACTGGTTCGTGCTTGTCAGGCGCGTTCGTTCGTCGATTGCGAAGCCGCTGTCCATGATTCTCTCGTGTCCTTATCGTGTGCCGCTTTGTCCGGTGCGAACCGATGCTCGTGGCATCGGTTCCCTGTCTTCCGTCTACGGCCTCGCGCGGGAATTCTTGAGCCAGCTTTCAACCTGTTACTTCCGCACGACCGTGCCGTATCCGGGCACATCCACGCGCCCTCACGCGCCCTCCCGCACGTGGCCGGCGGCATGCTCGCGCAGCAGCGCCGCGCAGGCCTGGGCGCTCACCGGACGGCCGAACAGGTAACCCTGCTGCCGCTCGCAGCGCAGCGAGCGGAGAAACGAGGACTGCTCGGGCGTTTCCACGCCTTCGGCGGTCACGCGCATGCCGAGCGAATGCGCCATCGCCACGACGGCCTGGGTGATCGCCACGGAATCGCGGTTGCCCGGCAAGCCCGCCACGAACGTGCGATCGACCTTCAGATGGTGCAACGGAAAACGCTTCAGATACGAGAGCGACGAATAGCCGGTGCCGAAGTCGTCCACCGAAATACGCACGCCAATGTCGTTGAGCGCGTGCAGCAGAGGCAGCACGCTCTGGCTGTCGCTCATGAGAATGCCTTCGGTGATCTCCACTTCGAGCGCGTCGGGCGCGAGTCCGGTACGCGCAAGACAGTCCTCGACCTGTTCGACCAGCCCGTCGGCAATCTGGCGCGGCGAAAAGTTGACCGCCATGACGAAGTCGGGCGCAAAGAGGCGCCGCCACTGCGCGGCCTGGCGGCACGCATGCTCGAGCACCCACTGGCCGATCGGGATGATCATGCCGGTGTCCTCGGCCACGGGAATGAACTCCACGGGCGAGACCTGCCCCAGCTCCTCGCTCTCCCAGCGCAGCAGTGCCTCCGCGCCGATCATGCGGCCGCTTTCGCCATCCACGATCGGCTGATACACGAGGCGCAGCTCGCCCGAAGCGAGCGCGCGGCGCAGCCCCCGCTCGATCTGGAAACGGCGCTGCAGGCGCTGGCGCAATTCGGTCGTGAAGAACTGGAACTGGTTGGTGCCGCGCTGCTTGGCCGCGTACATGGCCGAGTCGGCGTTGCGGATGAGCGCGGCGGCGCTGCGGCCGTCGTCGGGATACAGACTGATGCCAATCGACGCACCCAGGTAGTACTCGTTGCCCGCCACCGCGAACGGCGCAGCGATCGCGGCGAGCACGCGCTGCGCCAGCGCGACGAGTTCGTCCACGCTCTCGTAGCAGCACACCGCGATCACGAATTCGTCGCCGCCCACGCGCGCGAGCGTGTCCGCGTCGCTCACGCAAGCGGCGAGCCGCCGCCCCACGTCGCGCAGCAGCGAGTCTCCCGCCTCGTGGCCGCCCGTGTCGTTGACCTTCTTGAAGCCGTCGAGATCGACGAAGAGGAGCGCGGGCCGCGCCGAGCAACTCGCCGTTTCGAGCAGCGTGTGCATGCGCTCGGCGAGGAACGTGCGGTTATAGAGCCCCGTGAGCGGGTCGCGCGTGGCGAGATAGCGCAATTGCTGCTGCGCTTCGCGCACGGGCCCGATGTCGGTGAACGAAACCACCACGGAAACCGGCTCGCTTTCGCCGGGCCGGAAAATCGGCAGCACGTTCTCGCTCACCCACACGATCTCGCCATCCGCGAGTTCGAGGCCAACCGTCTCGCCGAGCACCGGCTTGCCCGTCTTGAGCGCCTGCATGCTCGGGCGCTTCGAGATGGGCAGCGGCTTGCCGCTTTCGTCGAGCACGCGTGGAATCACCTTCAGGATGCTCAGGCCGATGGCGTGCTCGGGCAGCCGCAGCATGCGCCGCGCGCTGCGGTTGCAGGCGAGCACGGTGTCGTCGCGGGCCTGCATCACGATGCCTTCGTTGAGGTGATCCACCACGAGCCGATGATGCTCTTCGCTCAGCGCGAGACGCTCGGCCATGGTCTGCTGGTTGAGCATGGCCGCGACGCTGCTGGCGATATCGCACAGCAGCGCCTCCTCGGCCGCGGTGGGCCGCCAGGGCCGGCTCTGGTACACGGCGAGCGCACCCATCACGCCGCCACTGTCGTCGTCGAGCGGTGTGGTCCAGACTGCGCGCAGGCCGCTGTCGAGCGCGATGCGGCGGTACTCGCCCCATTCGTCTGCGCGTTCGAAGTCGTCGACGCAAACCGTGCGCCGCTCGTGGATTGCCGTGCCGGACGGGCTCGTGCCGGAACCGACCGGCGTGCCGTCGAACGCGGCGTGATACTGCGCCGGCAATGACGGCGCGCTGCCGATGCGCAGGCGCCGGCCGTCGCCGTCCAGTTGCAGGATCGCGCAGTTCGCGCCCTCGCCCAGCAGCCGTTCGGCGCGGCAGCAGACCTCCGCCAGCAGTTCCGGCAGCGGCATGCTGCGCGACACCAGCCTGAGTACGTTTCGCTCTTCAGCGAGCGCCGCATCCGCTCCGCTCACGGCCTCGCTCGATTCTTTCGACACCTCCGACTGACCGCCCCGTGATCCCGCTGCGCCGAACGCTCCCGCCGCCTGGGAATAGACCATACCTTCTTCCCCTCTTCTTGCCGCAGTGCGTGTGATGCACGTCGCGCCCGCGGCCGGCCCGATCTTTGTTGTGGTGTGAGGCGCACCGTTCGCCGCGAGGCGAGCGATGACGCCGCCCCTGCATTAACGGCAGGGGCGGCGGTATCTTGAAGTGTTGAGTGGGAACGCTGGCGAGGCGGATTTCAGGGCGCGGACGGAAAGGCGCGCCGAGTGGACGGAGGCGCGCGAAGCGTAGGTACGCGCGAGGGTAAACGCCTACGAATGCCGGCGCGTAGCTGAAAACCGCCTTACGCCTGGCTCTTCTCGCTGCTTTCGCTGCTGCCGTCTTTATGGAACACGCGCTTGGTCGCACGCTTCGTGGCCTCGTAGCCTTCTCGCGAAACATGCGCGATGCCGTGGCCCACTGTCTTCGCCGCATTCGCGGTGGCGTGGCCGAAGTCGCGCGCGGCGTGGCCGGTTTTCGTGGCCGCTTCCTTCGAGTCGTGCTTGATGTTCTCCTTCACTTCGTGAAGGTCGGCGTGCGCCATCGTGCTGGCCATGCCCAGCACGAGCGCGGCAAGTATGAACCGTTTGGATTTCATCGTCGGGCTCCCTTTTGTATTGTCATCGAATGACTGCGGACGCGTCGAGCATGACCGCCGCGCGTCCCGTCAACAGCACGCGGCCCTCGCCGCGCAGCGTAAAACCATAGAGGATCGTGTTGCCGCTGCCGCTCACGCGCTCGGCTTCGATCGCGAGCGGCGTAGCGAGCGTATCGAGGCGGTCAACGTGCGCAATCACGTTGCGCACGCTAGCAAGAAAACCCACGCGCGGGCGGTCCGCCGCTGCACCATCCATTGCACCGAGCAACGCGCCGTGCACCGCCATCGCCTGCGCGGCATATTCCACGCCGCATACCGCCGCGAGACGGCCGCGCGAGCGCAGCGGATTGTGTGGATCGCGATGGCTCGTTGCCGTGCAACGGATATGTGTTTCGTCCCACGCTTGCACGCCATCGAGCAGGCACATCGCGCCGCTATGCGGTATGCGCGCCGCGATCCATGCGCGGTCGATCGGCGCAATCGTCGCGGCGCTCGCGATCACGTCCGCGAGGGTACCCGGCAGGGCGGCTTGCGTCGTCATGCGCCCTCTCCAAACGCACCCGCGGGCGCCACGTCGATTTGCACGCGCAATTCGGGCAAATAGTCGATAACCACGCTTGCCGGCCGGCCGGACTTCTCCATGCACGCCAGCGCTTCGAGCAACGGCAGCGCACGCGCGGCGGGATTGTTCGTGCGCAGCGCTTCGAGTTCCGGCGAGGCAAGCGGCGTCGCGAGCGCTTCGGTGAGCGTCACATCGAGCCGCGCGATCGTCGTCGCGCTCGCCTGCGGCGCGAGCACGAGCGCCACGCCAAACGCATCGGCCACGGGACGTAGCGCGTGCAGCGGCTCGGGATAGTCGGCGTCGTAGGCGATCAGCAAGGTAGGCACGCCGTCCACGGCCACCTGGCACGCGCTTTCGATCAGTCCCGCTGCGAAGCTGCCGTCGTGCGCGCACAGCACGTTCGACGTGGCCTGGTCGCGCGTCGCGATGCTCCAGTAGCCCGCCGGCGCGTTGTGCACCGAGTTGTGAAAACGCGTGGGCGAAAGCAGACGATCCTCGCCGGCAAGCGCGTCGCAGATTATGTGGCAGTTCTGACCATCTCCGCCCGAGGCGGCGAACACGGTGGCCAGCGTGGTGGCGTCGCGGCCGCTTGTCGCGACGGCTTCGTGGCCCACGGCCAGCGCGGTCTTGACGACCGCGCCGGTGCGGCGGCGCTCTGCCGCTGGCAGACCTTCCGGCGGCGGCAGCACCGTGCGTGCGCTCGCGTAGGGCGTGCGCGCGGCGAGCACGTCTGCGGCCTGCGGCCAGTTGGCAAGACCCGGGCCAATCACGCCGACGCTTTCAATGAATGCGCAAAGTCTCATGGCGGTCATCCGTGATGTGCGCGGTCCGCGCGGCCGAACAGGAGGCTGCAGTTCGTGCCGCCAAAACCGAATGAGTTGCTGAGCGCGGCACCCACTTGCGACTCGCGGCTTTCGAGCACGTAGTCAAGGCCGAGCGCCGCGTCGGGCTGCGTGGTGTTGACGCCGGCGGGCACGAAGCGATGGCGCAGCGTGAGCGCCGAGATCACCGCTTCGAGCGCACCCGCCGCACCGAGCGTGTGCCCCGTCGCGCCCTTGGTCGAACTGCACGGCGTGCGCTCGAACAGGGCGTTGACCGCGCGGCTCTCGGCGGCGTCGTTGCTCGGCGTGGCCGTGCCATGCAGATTGATGTAGCCGACCTCGCTTGCGGCCACGCCTGCTGTGGAAAGCGCCTGCGTCATCGCGGCGCGCGCGCCGAGTCCCTCGGGATGCGGCGACGACATGTGGTGCGCATCGCTCGATTCGCCCACGCCAAGCAGCAGGATGGCGTCGTCGTCCGGCGTGGCGGGCGTACGTTCGAGGAAAGCGAACGCCGCGGCCTCGCCAATCGAAATGCCGTTGCGATTCACGTCGAACGGGCGGCACGGGTCGCGCGAAAGCAGTTCGAGCGAATTGAAGCCATACAAGGTTGTCAAGCAGAGCGAATCGACGCCGCCCACCACCGCCGCGTCGATCAGCCCCGCTTCGATCATGCGGCGCGCGGATCCGAACACCTTCGCGCCCGAAGAGCAGGCAGAGGAAATCGAGGTTGCCGGTCCGCGCAGGCCGAAATACGCGCGCACGAATGAGGCCAGCGCGAACGGGTTGTGCGTTTGTGCGTAGTGGAAGCCCGGCCTGAGCGCGCCGCTTTCCAGGTCCCGCTGCCGGTACGCGTTTTCGGTTTCGAGAATGCCCGAGGTGCTGGTGCCGACGAACACGCCCACGCGATCCGCACCATAGCGTGCAATCGCGGCCTGAACGTGCTCGGCGAACCCGTCCTGCGTGAAGCCGATTTGCGCGAGGCGGTGGTTGCGGCACGCGTAGTCCGCGAGGTCGGCACGCACGGTCTCGCTCTCCAGGTCCGCCACCGCGCCGATCCACGTATCGAGATCCGCGCGCGCGAAGTCGCAGCGCGCGAGCCCACCGCGCTTGCCGCGCAACGCAGCGAGCGTCGCGTCGAGCCCGCGCCCGAGGCAGCTGGTAGCGGTGAAATGCGAAAGGAGGAGTGGTTTCACGTCAGTCGGTCCGTTGTCGCTGCGGTGGAATCAGGGTTGACCGGCTTCGCCGTCGAGGCACGCGCGCAGTGTGGTCCACTGCAGCTGGCGTTCGGCGGCGGCACGCAGGAGCGGCGGCAGCACGTCGAGCACGAGCGGCTCGCCGCGCGCGTCGCGCGCCGCATGGCCGTCGTGCACGAGCAGGATGTCGCGCTCGGCCAGGCCATCGAGCAGGCGGTGCGTGACCGTGCCGGCGTCTTTCGCGCAGGTGTCGAAGCCGCGCCGCGTCCAGCTTGCGAGGCGCAGGCCGAGGCCGCACAGCACCGGCTCGAGGAACGGATTGCGCAGGCCCGCCGGTGCGCGGAAGAAGCGCGGCGGCGTACCCGCGATTTCGGTGAGCGCGCGCTGCGCCGCCTCGATCTCGCGCTTCATCGCGAGCGGCCCCGAGAGGGAGAATGTATGCCGATGGCGCTGGCTATGATTCTCGACGGCATGGCCGCGCGCCACGATCGCCTCCACCAGATGCGGGTAGCGTTGCGCCAGATCGCCGATGCAGAAGAACGTTGCGCGCGCATCAAACCGGTCGAGCAGGTCGAGCACACGCGGCGTCACTTCGGGGTCCGGACCATCGTCGATCGTGAGCGCGATACGCTGCCCCGCGTGCTCGGGCAGTCGCGTCCAGTTCGGGCCGAGCAATGCGCTGCGCGGCCACAGGCCCGCGGCAGTCAGCGCGAGATGCGAGGCGACTACGCTACCCGCGGCCCACGGCCACGCACCCGGATGCGCAACCAGGCCGGCGGCCGCGCCCGCGTGCACCGCTACCGCTGCGCCAATGAACGGCGAAGGCTTCCAGCGGCGCGCCGTAGCGGTCGCGGCCTTCACGCGCGTAGAGGGCAACGAAGCCGAGTTCATGCGCGGCCTCCGTGCGGGTGGCTCATGTGCGTGCGTTCGGTGCGCGGGCTGGCCGCCTGCCGCTCTTCAGGGTTATCGGCCGCTCCATGCGCCTCGTCGCTCCCGCGTACGAGCGGCGGCGCGAGAATCGCTGCGAATATCAGCGCGAGCATCGCGCCCGGCCCAACCGTGAGCCCGAACGTTTCAAGCAGCGGCACATGCGAGAGCGCGAGGAGGCCAAAACCCGCCACCGTCGCGAGATTGGCAACGAGCAGCGAGACGAGCGTGCGCGGCGTGATGCCCGCTTCGTCGTCGCGCTTGCAGAAGAACAACGCATAGTTCGAGCCCACCGCGACGATGAGCAGCATGCCGATCAGGTGCAGGATGGTGAGCGATACGCCCGCCAGCGCGAATCCCGCCGCCACGACCAGCACCGCCGCGACGAGCGGCGCGAGCGCACGCGCCGCGCGCGAGAACGAGCGCAGCGCGAGCGCCAGCAGCACGACAATGACGACAAAGCCCGCGAGCGAGAGGCGGATGTCTTCGTGCACGTAGTCGAGGTACATGCGGTCGGCTTCGGTCTTCAAGTCGACGAAGAGTGCGCCCGGCACGTTCGCACGCGCGACGGCGTCGCTCACGGTGCTGGCGTCGAGGCTCGGCGTGTTCGCGGCTTGCGTGGCCTGTGCGCCCTGTGAATGGCGCGGCGCGCGCAAGGCGAGCATGGCGTTCCACTGGCCGTCGCGCTGGGTCAGGAGCGCGTCGACGGCCAGTGCCATCGACGTGCCTTTGAGGTCCGTGCGTGTGACGAGCGGCGCGTTGCGCGCCGCCTCGACATCGGCGAGGAAAGGCGCGAAGGCGTCGGGCCTCACGTCCACTGGCTGGTTCTTGATTGCCTCCTGCATGCGTGCTGCGAGCACGTCCTTCTCCGGCAGGCTCGCCAGGCGCGCATGCTGCGTGGCGTCGCTCGGCAGGTAACGCGCGGGGCTCTCGAAGCCGCCCAGCAAGCCACGCTCGACGAGCGGCTGCAGTTGCGCCCCGACCTTCTCCGCGCCTTCGAGCGCGGCCTGCTCGCTCGCGGCCGGTATCACCACGAGATAGCGCACGTCGGGCGCACCCACGTCCGCACGCAGGCGCGTGTCGAGCGCCTGGCTCGCGGCGGGCACGGGGCTCAGGGAGGCAAGCTCGTGGCTCCAGAGATCGTCGCGATGCAGCCAGAGCGAGGCTACCGCGGCGAGCACGAGTGCCGCGAGCGGCCAGCGCAGCCGGGGTGCTGCGTACGCAAACCGGGCGAGCACCGCGCCGATGCGCGAAACGTCGCGAATCGCCACGGCGCCGCCGCACAACTGCGGCAGCACGAAGCGCGTCACGAGCGCGGCGCTCACGAGGCCCGCGATCGAATAGAGCCCGAGTTGCACGAGGCCCGGAAAGCCCGAGAACAGCATCGTCGCAAAGCCGCACACCGAGGTGAGCACGCCAAGGCGAATGGTCGGCCAGTAGGCGGCAAGCCATGCACGCATGGTGTCGCGGCTCTGCGGCGCGCCACTCGGGCCGCCCTGCGACGACTGCACGAACAGATAGATCGAGTAGTCCACCGCCTCGCCCATCAGCGTCGTGCCGAAGCCGAGCGTCAAGCCATGCACCGTGCCGAACACGAGCGATACCGTGGCGATGCCCGCCGCCACGCCCGAAAGCACCGGCAACAGGCCGAGCGCCAGCGTGCGCGGCGAGCGGTACAGCGTGAGCAACAGTGCGACGATCAGCACGAGGCTCAAGGTGGAGAGGCGCTCCACGTCGTGGCGGATGGCGTCGCGCGTGGCGACGCCGAACACGCCGGGCCCCGTCAGCAATACCTGGTAGGCCGAAGCATTGGGCAAGGTGCGCGTGGCGGCAGCGAAGGCCGCGCGCACAGCGTCGATGGCATGGGCCTGCGCGTCGGTGTCGGAGCCGGCGGCGGCAGTTTGCGCCACTAGCACGGCGCGCCGGCCGTCGCGCGAGGCCCATACGCCGCCGCGGCTCTCGGGCTGCGACGCGCTGTCGAGCTGGCCGAGCATCGCCGCCACTTCGCCGGTGGGATCGCGCGGCAGCAGGTCCTTGGCAACCAGCCCGGCCGAAGACGTCAACAGATCGAGGCTCTCGCCCAGCGCCTCGTGCAGCCCCTGTTGCGTGAAATGTTGCGGCGTGACCGCGGGGCTCAGCACGTAGCGGTGCGAGAACATGAACTGCTCGTCGCGTGCGTCGTTCTGGCCCGAGCCGTTGTGAATCGCCACGAATTGCGGGTCCGCACGCAAGGTCGCCGCCACGCGGCGCGAGAGCGCGGCGCGCGTGCTCTCGTAGCCGCCGTCGATGCCAATGAGAATGAGCCGCGAAGCCAGACCGTCGCGCAGTTGATCGACGAGCACTTGCTGCGTGGGGGTCGGCGAGCGCGGCAGGAACGCCGAGAGGTCGGCGGTGAAATTCGCGCGCCCGATCGCCACCGCGCACGCAACGAGGCACAGCAGCCACACCGCGACGGCGCGGCGCTGCGCGAGCGCGAAGCCGCGTGCGAGGAGCGGATGGGCGCGCGGGTTCATCAGTTCGTGTCCGCGGAAAGGGCGTGCAGGCGCATCACCGAATGGTCGCCGTCGGCCTGCTGGATCGAGACGCTGCGCATCGCGTCGCGCGTGCCGTCTATCGTGATCGTGCTCACCACCTTGCGCATGCGCGAGTCGAGCGGCGTGAGCGTGAGCGTCCAGTCGTCGCCCTCACCCGCGAGCGCGACCTTGTAGACCTGTTCCAGCGCGAAGCGGTTGCCCGCGAGCGTCGCACGGATGCTTTCGATGAACGCGCCCAGCTCCGGATAGCGCGCAAGCGCGAGCGTGTATTTGTGGTTCTCGCGCTGCACGGTCAGCATGTCGCCGTCCACCACGAGGTGTTCGGGCTTCGGGTTCTGTGTGATCTTTTCCAGATGGTCGGGCGCGACGAACACGAGTTCTCCTGACGATTCCACGGGCTGCGTGGCGATCGAGAGGTATTTCGTCTCTGTGAAGCTTGCGCGGCCGGACTTGTGCTGCGCCAGCGTGGACATCAGGCGGTCGAGCGTCCATGCGGGTTGCGCCGATTCCGCAGCCTGCGCCTGCACGACCGGCGCGCCCGCCATCACGACGAAGCCACCGATGAAAGCGGCGCTCGCCAGCACGCGCAGGCAGCGCGCGCGTAACGTTGGGGAACGGTGGATCGCGCTCATGCGTCGGTCACCTCGTGCACGGGAAGCTCGGCGTGGGGTCGCGTTTCACGGCGGCGCACCGGAGCCGGCGCGCGGGATGCAGCAGTTGCCGCCACAGTTGTCGATAGCGGCGCGCCGACACTCGCGCCCTGCTTGCCGCCCTGCCAGAAGTCGTAGTAGTTGAACCAGTTGTACGGCGCCTTGCGGCAATAGCGGTCGAGCAGCGTGACGTAGCGCACGAGCGCGGCGTCGATCGCGCGCTGGCGCGCTTCGCGCGGCACGTCGGTGAAGTCCGCCAGCGTTTCGAAGTGCACGTCGTAGCGATTGCCGCCACGGTACAGACCGGTCATGAAGAGCACCGGGCGCTTGAGCATCGCGGCCATATAGAGCGGTCCGAGCGGGAACGCCGCCGGCTCGCCGAGAAAACCCATGCGCCGCATGGTGGCCGTGTCGTCGGCAAGCAGCGTGCGGTCCGCGAGCATGCCCACCATGCAGTTCTGGTCGAGACGCTCGTGCACCTTCAGCATCGAGCCGACCTGTCCTAGCCCGATCACTTCGGGCTTGGCCGCAGGATTCACGGCGGCGAGCGTCGCGTTGATCTTCTGGGCGTTCTCTTCGTACATCGTCACGACCACACGCAGATCGGGCCGCGTGCGGCCGAGCGCGCGCACGACCTCGAAGCTGCCGAGGTGCGCGCCCATCAGAAACACGCCGCGCCCCTTGGCGAGCGTTTCGTCCACGAGCGTATGGCCATGGGGGCGGATGTCGAACAGGTCGAAGCGCGCGTTGGCCAGATAAACGCGGTCGTGGATCGTCGAGGCAAACGTGAACACGTGGCGGTACACGTCGCGCCAGTGCGCCGGGCGGCCCAGCACGCGGCGCAGGTAGTCGCGCGAGGCCGCGCACGCGCGCGGCGAAAACAGCACGAAATACAGCGCGATCAGGTGCAGCAGCGCGCGGCCCGCGCGGCGGCCGAGGCGCAGCGAAAGCCACGTCATGATGCGCAGGAGCAGCGTGTTGCTGCGCTCCTGCTGGTTCGCCCAGTCGGTGCGCTTCGTCATGGTCGCGCTCCGGTTTGCGCGCTTGCAGGCGCGAGCGGTCCGGCGCGGAATACGTCGCTCATTGCGTCACTGAGCACGCCGCTCGCGACATCGCGCGCCCCCGCGCGCAGCGTGAAGCGGATTGCGCCGCTCGCCGCTGCGTCCCAGGCAAGGTCGAGTGTTTCGCCGGGCGCGGCCGGGCTCAGGAATTTCGCGCTGCTGAGCTTCCACGTGGCGAACGGCCGGTTCAGCGCCGTGCCGATCGCGTCGATGGCGCGATCGAGCAGCACGACGCCGGGCACGATCGGGTGGCCCGGAAAATGGCCGGGCAGCGCGGGATGATCGGCGGGAATCGCAAACGAAAACGTGGACGCGGGTGCCGACGCGGCGCTCGCTTGCGTCGCCTCGGGGGCGCTCTTCGCGGCGCTCGCGAGGCCACCGCGCATATGCAGCGCAACGAACGCCGCGAGCACGTCGTGGGGCAGCTTGCCGGTGTCATTGCGCGGCAGCGCGTCGACGAACACGAGCGGACGCGGCAGGAACGCACGATCGATGCGCTCGCGCAGCGCGCGCTGCAGATCGGCGAGCGGCAGCGTGGGCGCGACCACCAGCGCGACGAGCCGCTGCACGACGTCGTGGCCCGTGAGCGCATCGTGCTCGAGGTGGGCAGGCATGAAGAACACGCCGTCCTCTACGCCCGCAATCGCATTGAGCTGATGGTTGAGGTACGCGAGCGAGGTCCGCTTGCCCGCGATGTTGATGAGGTCCGCCTTGCGCCCGTGCAGCAGGAATCGCTCGGCATCGAGCAGTTCGATGGCGTCGCCCATCGGCACCGGCTCTTGCACGTGGCCGCCCGAGACCCACATCGTCGGGCCTTCGTCGTCCTGTGCCGCGCTTTCGCGCGCTTCGAAACGGACCTGCGGGAACAGTTGCCACGTCGCGCCCTTCGCGGTGCGGCGCGTCGCGATCTGGCCGGTTTCGGTGCTGCCGTAGATTTCGACGAGCGGCGCCTTCAGGCGCGCTTCCGCTTCGAGTGCGAGCTTTTCCGAGAGCGGCGCCGTAGCCGAAAGTACCAGTTCGGCCGGCGGCAGCGCGTGGCCGGTGGCGAGCAGCGCGCGCAGATGGATCGGCGAGGTCACGAGCACGCGCGGATGCGGCACCGCTTCGAGCTCACTGCGGATATCGACGGGATAGAACGGCAGCCGGTTGCTGAACGCGAAACCGCCGATCAGCGGGAGCAGCACGGTCACTTCGAAACCGTACATGTGCTGCGGCGGCACGGTGCCGACGATCGTGCAGTCGTGCGCGCTGAGGAGACCGTGGCGCTCGGCCGACGCGCGCACGCCCGCCACGAGCGCGCCCCAGGTCTTGCCGTGCGGCACCGGCGCGCCGGTGGAGCCCGACGTGAACACGTAAGCCACGATGCGCGAGGCGTCGATCTGCGGGACGGCGAACGGCGCGTCCCCGGCGGCTTCTTGCTGCGCTTCGGGCCAGGCGAAACGCGGCAGGTCGATCGCGCAGTCGGGCGCGTCGTGCAGGCAGAACGCGTCGGGCGCGAAGGTTGCGAGCTGGCGCACCGTCTCCGGCGTCTGCGTCGAGGGCAACAGGCTGACGCGGCCCGAGACGAGCGCCGCGCACAGGCCCACGGTAAAGCGGTAGCGGTCGCGGCAAACGTTGAACACGTGGCCGCCTGCCGGCAGCGCCGCGGCCACACGCGTGACATCGGCGAGGAAAGCGCGCACCGTGACGGGCGCGCCGTCGCGCCAGGCAATGACCTGTTCGGGCGACGTATGAAAAACGAGCGGATGAGTCTGCATAACTTCGGTCGATACGAATTCCTGTGCGGATTCCTGTGCGGAGTCCTGTGTTTGGCCCTGCTTCGACTCGGGCGGGCGAGCGGCACCCATGGTCAGGAATGCTCCGCGTGCGCCGGGGTCGTGTGCCGGGTCGTCTGCCGGTAGGCGCGAATCGCGTCGAGCATGCCCGCATTCGGCTCGCCCGGCAGCGCGAAACGCCGGCACGCATGCTCGGCGACGAACATCACCGCCACGAGCGGCAACGCCAGATAGTTGGCGAACGTCGACCACGCGACGATCGGTGCAACCGCGAACAGCAGCGTCGAAACGCCGGCAATCGCGACGAAAAAGAGCGCCCATGCGAGCGTGATGCGCCGCGTATAGCGCGCGACGGCCGGCGGGAGCGTGCCGCCATGGATCATCGTCGCGAACTGCGTGCACAGCGGCACGCGCCCCGCCGCGAGCGTGCGCCCGAACAGCAGCGCCATCGCGAGGTTGAAGCTCACATGCTCCAGATACAGCCCCCATTCAAAATGCAGAGCAAGCGGCGTGCGCATGGACCACAGCGCGAGCGCCACGAGCGTCCACAGCGGCAACAGCCACGCGCGGCGCGGCGAGCGGGCGGCCGCGGCCAGCGCAATGGCGAGCGGCGGCACGAGCGCCATGGCAAGGCCGAAGCCGTGCGCGCCCGGCGTCGCCACCGCGTAATGCGCGCCGATTTGCCAGGCGGCCACCGCCGCCACCCCAAGCGCCGCGCGCGCCGCCGCTGCCAGCGCGCTCATCGCTTGCCTCCGCAAAGGCGCGCGCCGCCCTGCCGTGCACATGGCGCCGGCGGGCGGGCGGCCCCGGTGCAACCCGAGGCGCAATGGCTAAGCGGACAAGGCATCTGGCAACTATCGCAAATGGCGCTGTAAGTCAATCGTAGGGCGTGGCAAGCGCGACGAATCATCATAGGAAATGCAAGTATCGGGCCGGTTTCTTGCAAGCACGCACATTTTAAGATTGGCGGGACCCGATCACCTGTCCTGCCGGCTGCCGGTTTGTAACTGAATGTTCGGAATCGCGCCAGGTAAGGCTTTTGTCCGATCCAGACAGGCCCGAAGCCGCGCAAGCATCTCGCGCGTTCCGATCCCAAAAATGCGCGCCGCCTGGCACCGACCCTCTGTAACCCTTTCGCCGGGGAGCACCGTATACGCACCGATACCCTTCACTTAGAATCCTGGTAACTTTTACATCCAACGAACCCTAAAAACGGGCAGCCGCCGCTACGGTCCGCATGCCCGGAGAGCCCACGCATGATGAACGAACTGGAACACGAGCTCGCCGCGCAGATCGTGAAAGAGCTGAATCTGGAAGATGTCTCGCTCAACGAAGTGAGCGCCGACACCCCGCTGTACGGCGAAGGCTTCGGGCTCGACTCGATCGACATCCTGGAAATCGCGCTGCTGATCTCGAAGAAGTACGGCTTCGAGCTGCGCTCGGACAATCCGGAAAACGAGAAAATCTTCGCGACGCTCGGCTCGCTGGCTGCCTATGTCGCGGCGCACCGCGTGCGGTAACGTCATTGCCGGCGCCAGCCAGGATTGATGGAGAAAAACGCATGCGTGCACTCGTGACGGGCGGCAGCGGCGCACTCGGCCAGGCCATCAGCGTTGCGCTCGCGCAAGCGGGCCACGAGGTCTGGGTGCATGCGAACCGGCGTCTGGCAGAGGCCGAAGCGGTTGCGCAGCGCATCGTCGCGGCGGGCGGCAGCGCGCACGCCATTGCCTTCGACGTGACCGACGCCGACGCGACCGAGGCCGCGCTTACGCGCCTCGTGGAAGACGCGCCCGTGCAGATCCTGGTGAACAACGCGGGCATTCACGACGACGCGCCGCTGGTGGGCATGCGGCGCGAACAATGGCGCCGCGTGATCGACGTCTCGCTCAACGGCTTTTTCAATGTCACGCAGCCGCTTCTCATGCCGATGATCCGCACGCGCCGCGGGCGCATCGTCAACATCGCTTCGATCGCTGGCGTGATGGGCAACCGCGGCCAGGCGAACTATGCGGCCGCGAAGGCCGGGCTGATCGGCGCAACGAAATCGCTTTCGCTGGAGCTGGCCTCGCGCGGCATCACCGTGAACGCCGTGGCGCCCGGCATCATCGCTTCGCCCATGGCGGAGCGCGCGTTTCCCGCCGAGCGCATCAAGCAGCTCGTGCCCGCGCAGCGCGCCGGCCAGCCCGCGGAAGTCGCGGCCATGGTGGCGTACCTGGTGTCCGACGCGGCCGCCTACGTGACGGGGCAAGTGCTCTCGATCAACGGCGGCCTGGCCTGAACACGCGGCGCGTATTCCGCCGCTGCATCCTCTGAGGAAATACGAGTGTCTGTGCAACCCTTCGACGCAAAGCGGCAGTCGCGCTCCGCGCCCGGCACAAGCACGGGCTCGAGCGCCGAAGCATCCGGTTACGAAGTCCCCGCGCACGATGCGCCGGACGTCCGCCACGGCGGTTATGCACGCGCAGCGGCGCGACCTAAAATTTTTTCAGGGTCTCACGCTGTAGAGGCACCCGCTGCCATGTCCACGCCTTCGTCCACGCATCTTGTCCTGATCCCGAGCTACAACCCCGGTGCCAAGCTCGAAGAGACGGTGCGCAGCGCGCGCGCGCAATGGAACCCCGTATGGGTCGTGGTGGACGGCAGCACCGACGGCAGCGCCGCGCGCCTGCAAGCCATGGCCAACGACGACCCCGGCCTGCACGTCATCGTGCTGCCCACCAACCGCGGCAAGGGCGGCGCGGTGCTCGCCGGGCTCGAAGCCGCCGCCGCGCGCGGTTTCACTCACGTGCTGACGATGGATTCGGACGGCCAGCACCCCACCGCGTTGATTCCCGAATTCATGACCGCCTCGCAGGCCGCGCCTGAAGCCATGGTGCTGGGTCGGCCGAAGTTCGACGCAAGCGCGCCGCAACTGCGCGTGCAGGGACGGCGCGTCTCGAACTTCTTCGCCGACTTCGAAACGTTGTGGGCCGGTATCGGCGATTCGCTGTACGGCTTTCGCGTGTACCCCATCGCGCCGCTCAAGGCGATCATGGAGCGCCAGACGTGGATGCGCCGCTTCGACTTCGATCCCGAAGCCGCCGTGCGCCTGTGCTGGGCCGGGGTGCGGCCCATCCAGATCGAAGCGCCGGTGCGCTACTTCGGCGCCGATGAAGGCGGCGTTTCGCATTTCAACTACGTGCGCGACAACCTGCTGCTCGCGGGCATGCATTTGCGGCTCGTGAGCGGGTTTGCGCTGCGCCTGCCGCGCTTGATCGGCAGGCGCCTGCTTCCCTGATCGCTTTTACGCCTCTCACGCCGTGGCGCGCTGCGCCGCGGGCGTGCGGTAGTCCGCGAGCAAGCGCTCCTTCTTTTTCTCCACCGCAGCGAGATTGCGCGCCTTGACGTGGCCGAAGCCGCGAATTTCATCGGGCAGCGCGGCAAGCTGGAGCGCGGCGGCCAGGCGCTGTGTGTCGAGGCTCGCGCAGAATTCGTCCACGAGCGCCACGTATTCCACGATCGAGCGGCGTTCGTCGCGACGTTCTTCGGTCTTGCCGAACACGTCGAACGCCGTGCCGCGCAGCCCCTTCATGCGGGCTAGCGTGCGCAACACCGGCAGCACCCACGGACCGAAGCGGCGCTTCACGAGATGGCCGTGCTCGTCGCGCTTCGCGAGCAGCGGCGGCGCGAGCCAGAAGTTCAGCTTGTAGTCGCGGCCCGGCTCGCCTTCGAACTGCTCGCGCAATTTCTGCAGATACGCAGGATCGGCATAAAGACGCGCGACTTCGTATTCGTCCTTGTACGCCATCAGCTTCGCGAGATTCACGGCGACGGCGCGCGTGAGCGGCAGCTTCGCGTCGCCGCCAAGCGCTGTCTCCTTCACGCGAATGCGCTCGACCACGCGGCGATAGTGCTGCGCATAGGCGGTGTTTTGATACGCCGTGAGCAACGCTTCGCGCGCGGCGATCACCTTGTCCAGCGATTCGGGCATGCGCAGAACGACGGCCTGCGGCTCTGCGGGCGTTTTCGTGAACGCGCGCACAGCCGCCTCGCCATGGTGCGCGACGTAGCGCCCCCAGTTGAACGCCTGCTGGTTCTTTTCCACGGCCACGGCGTTGAGTTCGATCGCGCGCCGCAGATGCGCGAGTTCGAGCGGCAGCCAGCCCTTTTGCCACGCGTAGCCGAGCAAAAGCGGATTGCTGTAGATCGTGTCGCCAAGCAAGGCGAGCGCGAGTGCATTGGCATCCACGAACGCACAACCCTCGCCGATGCTCGCGCGCAGCTCCGCTTCGGTTTGCGTGCCCGGAAACGTCCACTTAGGATTCTTGACGAATTCCGCAGTAGGCGTCGCGCCGCTGTTGATCGCCGCGACCGTCACGCCATGCTGGGTGCGCGAAAGCACGTCGCCCGAAGCAGAGACGATCGCGTCGCAGCCGATCACGAGGCGCGCCTCGCCCGTGGCGATGCGCGTGGCATGCAAGGCAGCGGGCGTGGCCGCCACCTGTACGTGGCTCAGCACGGCACCGCCCTTTTGTGCGAGGCCAGCCATATCGAGCACGGTCACCCCCTTGCCCGCGAGATGCGCGGCCATGCCGATCAGCCCGCCGATGGTCACGACACCCGTGCCGCCCACGCCCGTCACGAGAATGCCGTAAGGCTTCGCCAGTTGCGGGAGGAGAGGCATGGGCAACGCGTCGAAATCGATCGATGCGGCGCTCGACGCATTCGCCGCGCGCGGCTTGCGCAACTGCGCACCTTCGGCCGTCACGAAGCTCGGGCAAAAACCCTTGACGCACGAGAAGTCCTTGTTGCACGACGACTGGTTGATCTTGCGTTTCGTGCCGAGCGGCGTGTCGAGCGGCTCGACGGAAAGGCAGTTCGACTGCACCGAGCAGTCGCCGCAGCCTTCGCACACGGCGTCGTTGATAAACGCGCGGCGGGCCGGGTCCGGATACGCGCCGCGCTTGCGGCGGCGGCGCTTTTCGGTGGCGCAGGTCTGGTCGTAGATCAGCACGGTGGTGCCGGCGGTGTCGCGCAAAGTGCGCTGCACGCTATCGAGCTGGTCGCGATGATGGACGTCCACACCGGCGGGTAGCACGATCGTGGAGTCGTATTTTTCCGGCTCATCCGTCACGATAACGATGCGCTTCGCACCTTCCGCATGGACCTGGTGCGCGATCTGCGGCACGGTGAGCACGCCGTCCACGGGCTGGCCGCCCGTCATCGCCACGGCGTCGTTGTAGAGAATCTTGTAGGTGATATTGGCGTTCGACGCGATGGCCGCGCGAATCGCCAGCAGTCCGGAGTGAAAGTACGTGCCGTCGCCGAGATTCGCGAACACGTGCTTGTCGCCCGAGAAGTGCATCTGGCCGATCCACGCCACGCCTTCGCCGCCCATCTGGCTGAACGTTTCGGTCTTGCGGTCCATCCACATCGACATGTAGTGGCAGCCAATGCCCGCCAGCGCCCGCGACCCTTCGGGCACGTTGGTCGACGTGTTGTGCGGACACCCCGAGCAGAACCACGGCTTGCGCTCCACCGTCACGCGCGGCTTGGCCGCTTCACGCTCCTTCGCCTCGATGATCGCCACGCGCGCGAGCATGCGCGCGCGCACTTCCTCGGGCACCGCATTGGTCAAATCCGCGCGCGCGAGACGCCGCGCGATGGCCTTGGCGATCAGCGCGGGCGAGAGTTCGTAGTGCGCCGGCAACAGCCAGTTGCCGCGCGGCACCGACCATTCGCCGCCTTCGTTGTCGCGCTCGTCGAACTTGCCGTAGATCTTGGGGCGCACGTCTTCGCGCCAGTTGTATAGCTCTTCCTTGAGCGCGTACTCGAGAATCTGGCGCTTCTCCTCCACGACGAGAATTTCTTCGAGCCCCGTGGCGAAGCCGCGCGCGTCTTGCGCGTCGAGCGGCCACACGCAGCCCACCTTGAGCACGCGCACGCCGATCTGCGCGCAGGTTTCATCGTCGAGGCCGAGGTCGGTGAGCGCCTGGCGCACGTCGAGATACGCCTTGCCCGCGGTCATGATGCCAAAGCGTGCGCGCGGCGAATCGATCACCACGCGGTTCAGGCGGTTCGCGCGCACGTAGGCGAGCGCGGCGTACCACTTCTCGTCAAGCAGACGCGCTTCCTGGGCGAGCGGGGTGTCGGGCCAGCGGATATTGAGGCCGCCTTCGGGCATGGTGTAGTCGGCGGGCGTGACGATCTCCACGCGATCCGGGTCGAGATCGATCGACGCGGTCGATTCGATCACGTCGGTCACGCACTTCATGGCGACCCACAGGCCCGAGTAGCGGCTCATGGCCCAGCCGTGCAAACCGTAGTCGAGATATTCCTGCACGTTCGCGGGATACAGCACGGGAATGCCCGCAGCGATGAGCGCGTGCTCCGACTGGTGCGCCACCGAAGACGACTTCGCCGCGTGGTCGTCGCCCGCGAGCACGAGCACGCCGCCGCGCGCGTCGCTGCCCGCCGAGTTGGCGTGCTTGAACACGTCGCCGGTGCGGTCGACGCCCGGGCCCTTGCCGTACCACATGCCGAACACGCCGTCGCGCTGCGCGCCGGGCCAGAGGTTGATCTGCTGCGTGCCCCACACGGCCGTGGCGGCGAGGTCCTCGTTCACGCCGGGCTGGAACACGACGTCGTGCGCCTGGAGGTGCTTCTTCGCCTTCCATAGCGACTGGTCGAGCGCGCCTAGCGGCGAGCCGCGATAGCCGGAGACGAAGCCCGCGGTATTCAACCCGGCCTTGCGATCGCGCGCCTTTTGCAGCATGGGCAGGCGCACCAGCGCCTGGGTGCCGCTGATGTATACGCGGCCTTTTTCCAGCGTGTATTTGTCGTCGAGCGAAACAGATGCGGCTAGCGATGCGGCTTCTACGGCGGCACGGTCGGGGGCGTTCATGGCGGGGCTGTCTCCGGAATCGGTGCGAAATCTGACGTTTCGCGGCCGAGTATAGGAAGCCGATATGCCATCGTAAAATCACAAATTGGAAACGCTGGTATGCGAAAAACGGATGGCTGGGCGTGGAGCGAGCCATTAGTCGGCGAGCGCTTTCTCAAGCCCCTCGGGCATTTGCCGTTAACACACGGGACCAACAACCCCTCATTCCGGAGTCCCGCTTGAACGCGAAACCGCGCGCTCTGCCGTCTGCATTTGTCCTGTTCGCATCCCTGGCCGGAACCCTGCTGATTAGCGGCTGCGTCAGCAGCCCCCGCGTGGCCACCGCACCCGCGCACCCCACCGTCGTGGTTGCCGCGCCCCCGCCGCCTCCCCCGCCTGTCGTCGTCGCCCAGCCGGTGTATGTGCCGCAGCCCTACGACGCGTACGTTTCGGTCGTGCTCGATCGCGACGTGGTCTACGCCGGCGGCAGCACATATATCTGGATCGTGGGGCCGGACGGCCACCGCCAGCGCCGCCTGTACGGCCGCGGCGACCTGCGCGGCGAAGTCCTGCACCGCCGCGCGGAATTGCGCGTGGTGATGGCCCGCAACGAAGGCCATCTGCCGATGCAACACGCACGCGTGCCCGAATCCCAGCGCGTGCACGTGACGATGCAGCCGCACGGCGCGCCGCCGCATGGCATGCCGCCACATGGCAACCGGCCGCAGCCGGGCGGGCATGCGCCGGTGCACACCGCTGCCCATCGCCCGCCGCCCGCGCCGAACCGCAACCAGAACGCGAACGCCAGCGCGAATGCCGGCCACCACCGCCACCCCGACGGCCATCCCAACGCCGCGCCTGCGCCATGTCTCGCGGGTCAGCCGCCGCATGCCGGTAATGCCAGCTAATACAGGCTTCAGGTCGAACCGGCCGCCAGCCTGATAAAAGCGTCGCCGCGCCCGCGGCGGCGCTTCTACCGCTGCCTCAACTGCCGCCACACGCTGCGCGGCTCTCGTTGCGTCCCTCAAAATCTCCCGCCTCCGCGCCATCCTCGGGACAACCCGAAGCGACGAAGTGTCGCGATATATATCACGTTGAGATATAATTGCGCTTCTTTGGGCGGTGCCGAGCCGTCTGCGCTCCCTATCCGTTTCAAACCCGCTCCGAATCGTGTCCCGCTTCAAGGTCCTTCGCTGGCTCACCCGCTTCATCCCCTCCGGGGTCACCATCACATGGCGCGAGCGCCTGCGCTCGGGCGGCGGCGCGCTGGTCGGCATCGCCCTCACCGGCGCAGTGGCGCACCGGTTGCTCGGCGGCGATCCGGCCATTCCGTATCTGATCGCGCCCATGGGCGCCTCGGCCGTGCTGCTCTTCGGCGTGCCAGCGAGCCCGCTCGCGCAGCCGTGGTCGATCATTGGCGGCAACCTCGTTTCCGCCACCGTCGGCGTGAGCGCTGCAATGTGGATACACGACCCTGTGGCCGCCGCCGCCGTGGCCGTTGCTGTGGCGATCGTCGCGATGTTCACGCTGCGCTGCGTGCATCCGCCTTCGGGCGCGGTCGCGCTCACCGCCGTGCTGGGCGGTCCGGCCGTGCATGCGCTCGGCTATGAGTTCGTGTTCCTGCCCGTCGCGCTGCAGTCGTTCCTGTTGCTCGGCGGCGCGCTCGTTTATCACGCCGCCACGGGGCATCGCTACCCGCACGCCGGGCGGCGCCCAAGCGTGGCCGTGCCCGCGCCCGCGCAAGCCGGTTTCACCCGCGCCGACCTCGAAGCCGTGCTGCGCGATCGCGACGAAATGCTCGACATCGACACCGACGACCTCGAAGCCGTGCTGCAGGACGCCGAGATCCGCGCGTACGCGCGCAGCTTCGGCGAGCTGACCTGCGCGGACGTCATGTCGGCCAACGTAGTGAGCATCACAGCCGCCACGACCGTGGGCGAAGCGCGCTCGCTGCTCAAGCGCCACGACGTGAAGGCACTGCCCGTGGTCGACGCGCAGCGCCAGGTGAAGGGCATCGTCACGCGCGCCGACCTCGCCGACGAGGGGCGTGAGCGGCATCCGCTGCGTCTCATGCTCCATGCGATTTCGCGGCTCGTGCGGCCGAATGCAGAGTCCGGCCAGAACGTCGGCACGCTGATGACCACGCATGTGCTGACCGTTGCGCACACGACGCCGATCGTCGAACTCGTACGCATCTTCGCGGGCCGCGGGCACCATCACGTGCCGGTGGTCGATCACGAACACCGGCTCGCGGGCATCATCACGCAAGCCGATTTGATCTCCGGGCTCTACCACCAGGCGAAGACGCCGCAGCAGGCGCCGGCCTGAGCGCGTTTGCGCCCGGGTTCGCGCCAATTCCCCTGGCCGCGATGCCGCTGTAACGGACGCTTTCGGAGAAAAATATCATATCGTGATAAATTAGGAGACTGAACCGTTCCATGGACTTCCAATGAAAAAAAGCGCGCGCGATCTCGACAAGGCCGACTTCGAACAGCTCTCCGAATTCCGCTACCAGATGCGCCGTTTCGAGCGTTTCTCGGAGCAGGCCGCGCAGGCCGAGGGCATTACGCCGCTGCAATACCTGCTGCTGCTGCATGTGAAGGGCTATCCCGGCCGCACGTGGGCAACCATTGGCGAGCTGGCTGAGCGTTTGCAGGCACAGCATCACGGCGTGGTCGCGCTTGTCTCGCGCTGCGAGGCGATCGAGCTCGTCGAGCGGCGTGTGAGCGAGCGCGACCGCCGCCAGGTGGAAGTGCATCTGCTCGCCGCCGGAGAAAAGCTGCTCGCGCGCCTGGCCGAACTACATCGCGCCGAGTTGAAGTCGCTCGACGGCGCATTCACCGTTCCGCGTATCGATTTATAGAGACCATGCATTCCGACGATTCCCACAAGCGCGATTTTTCGGCGAACGCACGCCTGCCCGGCATCAGCGCGCTGGCCGCCGTAATTGGCGTACTGGCCACGCTCGCGGCGTTCGTGCTGCTGAGCCTGATCCACTGGTTCACGAACCTGTTTTTCTTCGGCCAGTTCTCGTTCGCCGACCGCTCGCCGGCACTCAACACGCTGGGACCGTGGGTCATCGCCGTGCCGGTGGCAGGCGGGTTGATCGTCGGGATGATGGCGCGCTTCGGTTCCGAGAAGATTCGCGGCCACGGCATTCCCGAGGCCATCGAAGCCATTCTCTTCGGCAAGAGCAAGATGTCGCCCAAAGTGGCCGTGCTCAAGCCGCTCTCGTCGGGCATTGTGATCGGCAGCGGCGGCCCGTTCGGCGCGGAAGGCCCGATCATCATGACGGGCGGCGCGCTCGGGTCGCTGCTCGCGCAATGCGTGCGCGTCACCGCTGCCGAGCGCAAGACGCTGCTCGTGGCCGGCGCGGCCGCGGGCATGACGGCGGTGTTCGGCACGCCGGTTGCCGCCGTGCTGCTCGCCGTCGAATTGCTGCTGTTCGAATGGCGGCCGCGCAGCTTCCTGCCCGTGGCGCTTGCGTGCGCGGTCGCGGGCTTCGCGCGCTCGGTGTTCTTCGGCACGGCGCCGCTCTTTCCCATGCAGACGCTGCCGCCGCACGCCGTGGCGCTCTTCTCGTGCGTCGTTGCCGGGCTGCTGGCGGGCGCGCTTGCATCGGGGCTATCCGCGGCGCTCTACAAGGTCGAGGACCTGTTCGGCCATCTGCCGCTGCACTGGTCGTGGTGGCCGGCGATCGGCGGGCTCGTGGTGGGCATTGGCGGCTTCATCGAGCCGCGCGCGCTCGGTGTGGGTTACGACGTGATCGGCGACCTGCTGCATCAGCACATCGTGCTTCAGGTCGCCATTGCCATTCTGGTGGTGAAAGCCGTGATCTGGGTCGTGGCGCTGGGCTCCGGCACCTCGGGCGGCGTGCTCGCGCCGCTGCTCATGCTTGGCGCGGGGCTTGGCTCGGTACTGAGCCATGTGCTGCCCGGCAGCGACCCGGCGCTCTGGCCGCTCGTGTGCATGGCGGCAACGCTCGGCGCCACGCTCGGCGCGCCGCTCACGGCCATCGTGTTCGCCTTCGGCCTCACGCACGACACCAACGCGCTGCTGCCGCTCCTCACGGCCACGCTGGTCGCGCACGGCTTCGCAACGGTCGTCATGAAGCGCTCGATCATGACCGAGAAGATCGCGCGCCGCGGCTATCACATCTATCGCGAGTACGGCGTCGATCCGCTCGAGCGTCATTACGTCGATGAAGTGATGACGCGCACTGTCGATACGATCGACGCGAGCGTTACCGTGCGCGACGCGCTCGACCGTTACTTCGGCTCGACGCAGCTGCGCCGCGCCTTCCCGGTGCTGCGCGACGGCGCGGTCCTCGGTGTAGTGGATCGCTCGATGCTCGACGCCGTACGCGCGAGCGCGGCAACCGAAGCACTCGACACGCCGCTCGACTCGTTGCTCGCGCAACGTTCTCCCGACATGGCGCTACCCGAGGAAACCTGCCGCCAGATCGCCACACGCCTCGCGATTCATGGGCTCGAGCGGCTGCCCGTGGTGGCCGACCGCGAATCGCGACGGCTCGTGGGCATCGTTTCGCGCAGTGACCTCGTCAAGCTCTCGCTCTCGCACTTCGAGGAAGAGCACAAGAAGGAGCGCTTCCGCCGTATTCCCATGGGTGGGAATAGCAAGCGGCGCTTTCCGCCGGTGCGCAAGGCCAGCTAGAGAAAGCAATGCTTGCGGCGATGGCGGGCGCCTGGTTCGCTCGCCATCGCCACGTGTGCCGCAAGCCGTTGCGCTCGCGGTGTTTCCGCCGGCTCGGCAGTTAGTTGCGATACGCCCGGATGCCTATTGATGCAGCGCCAACCCCTTCACGGCTTTGTCCACGGCGTTTTTCGGACCGTATAGCGCGATTCCCACCAGATCGGGATTTTCCGGGTCCTCCGCGCGAAATACCTCGCGGTTCGCCGCGTCGTGGCCCGTCGAAAACATGGCGTGCACATACGGCACGATCGTCAGCTCGCGCGACACGCCGCGCCGCAGCGCCGCCTGCAAACCGCCAACATCCGCGCCATAGATCATCATCGGCTGGCCCAGCATCCTGCCGTAACGCTGCCCGCGCGCGTCTTCGTAGGGCTCACCCAGCGCTTCGGGCACCGCCGCCGCGATCCCGGTTGCGAGAAACGCGGTCACATTGAGCTTCTGCCAGACCGCGAGATTCTCCCGCACGACCAGCGCCACTTTCGTATCGAACATGCTTGCCGCCTCCTTTTTCGAGGCACTCATGATCCGCGAGACGCGGCAGCACGTCTGGAACGTTTGTGCAACGCAGTCGCACCCCGCTCGCTCAGTGCAGATGCCGCAGCTTGTCCGGATTGCGCATGACGTAAATGGCCGTGACCTTGCCGCCTTCGATTTCGAGCGCGGTGGTCTGCAACTCGCCATCGGCCTCGCGCGTAACGAAGCCGGGAAGCCCGTTGATGAAGCCCGCGCGCACGAGCGTCGAGCCGTTCTTGCGAAACAGGTCGGCCAGCTGGGCGTGCAGCTTCATCACGCTCTCGAAGCCGAACACCGGGTGACCGATCGCCGGGCGCTTGCCGCCGCCGTCCGCATGCAGGCTCACGTCGTCGGCGAGCATGGCGCCGAGCGCGCTCATGTCGCCGCTGCGCGACGCCGCGAAAAACGCCTGCGCCAGTTCGAGCCCGCGCGCCTTCTCCACATGAAAACGCGGGCGCGCTTCTCTCACGTGACTCCGGGCGCGCGCCGCAAGCTGGCGGCATGCGGCGCTCTCGCGCCCGATCGTGGCCGCGACCTCGTCGAACTCCAGCCCGAACACGTCGTGCAGCAGGAACGCCGCGCGCTCGAGCGGCGAAAGGCGTTCGAGCGCAAGCATGAGCGGCAGCGTGACGTCCTCCTGCTCGTCTTCTTCGACGACCGGGTCCGGCAGCCACGGGCCGATATAGGTCTCACGCTGATGCCGCGCCGACTTGAGCTGGTCGAGGCACATGCGCATCACCATGCGGCGCAGGAAGGCCTCTGGCACGCGCACCTCGTCGCGTTCGACGTCCGCCCAGCGGATAAATGCGTCCTGCACGATGTCTTCGGCGTCGGCGACCGAGCCGAGCATGCGATACGCCACGCGGATCAGCTTGCGCCGCAGCGGGTCGAAACTCGCCGCGGCATCCTTGAGTGCCGGGTCCGTCATGCGGCGACCATCTTGCTGGCCACGGCCTTGGCCGCCGCCGGATCGACCCACAGACCAAAGCCGACCGCAAGGCGGTTCCAGCCGTTGATCACGTTGATCATCAGCGTGAGCTTCACCTGCTCCTCCTCGGTAAAGTGGTCGGCGAGCGCCGTGCGCGCCTGCTCCAGCGCGTGGCCTTCGGAAAGGCGCGTGAGGGCGTCGGTCCAGCCGAGTGCCGCGCGCTCGCGGTCCGTGTAACAGGGCGCCTCTTTCCAGGCCGAAAGCAGGTAGAGACGCTGTTCGGTCTCGCCTTCCTCGCGTGCGTGGGCGGTATGCATGTTAAGACAATTCGCGCAGCCGTTGATTTGCGACGCGCGCACCTCCACCAGCGCAATGAGGCTCGGCTCGAGGCTGCCGGACACGGCGAGCGAGGTGCCCATCCAGGACTTCATCAGGGTCGGAGCAGCGGCAAACAGGTCGAGCTTGGCAGTCATGGTGTCATCTCCTTTCGGTTGGGTTGCCATGACATGACGAGATAGCCTGGGCCGTGTGTGACATCGGGGGAAAATATTTGCTGCCTCGAACGGTATCGCGGCCGCAGGCGGCGACCGTATTGCTGCCCGCTCGCTCGGTCATGAAGCGCTCGAGATCGGCGATCACTACCGCGCCACCATCGTTATGGCCGACGAGGATGCTCGGGCCGTCCGGTACATCCACAACACCTCTCTTTGTTGCGCTCGAGACTGCTCTGCATCAGAACTGCGCCGTAGCCTGCACCCCGACCGTGAATCGCGCAGTCGGAAATCCGCTCGGTTTGTAGATCGGCGTCCCGACGAAGAGGTCGTAACTGAAGCCGACATACTTTGCCGGTACGCCACCCCGGATACCGATCACCGCGCCCGCGAGCTGGGTGCCCGCCTGACCGGTCGTTCCCGGCCCGAACACATGGCCGTAATCGACGCCCACGTAAAGCATCTGGCCCGTCTGGAAGAGCGGCCATTGCAATTCGTTGCGCCAGTAGAAACCCTTCTCCCCTGCGAGCATCGTGTTGCCGTCGAAGCCGCGCACCGTGTAGCGGCTGCCGATGGTCAGGTCATCGATGTAGAACAGGGTGTTGTCCGTGAACTGGCCGTGAACGGTGCCGACATAGGCGAATTGCTGGTTACCCACTGCGAACGGCACCGAGAGGTTCGCATCGAGCACGGCCATGTGAAAGCGGTAGGTCGCAGCCATTGGCGTGCCGTTGTCGTTCACCGGGTCCGGTTTCGCACCAAGACCGCCTATGCCCTGACGATAAGCGAGCGAGCCGTCGAACTGCGCGCCGCCGAAGTAATGACGATCCGTCGCGCCCATCTCGAAGAACGTATTGTTGCGGTTCTGGATCGGGATCGTCGTATCTTCGATGAAGCTCTGGCCAAAGCGCTTCGATAGCTGGACGTACGCGCCGAGTACGTCATTCTGGCTGCGAGCGAGTACGCGTGCGATGCGCAGCGCCGCCGTCTGCTGGTTGCCGCTTGAGACGAACACCTGACCGCCGGTGCCCGCGATGGGTTGATAGTAGGTGTTCGTGTTGCCCGAGAGCGTCGCCGTCCAGTAGCCCCACGGCACGGAGTACGAACCATTGAAGCCGTGCGAGCCGAGCGACTTGTTGCCAAATGAGAGATCCTGGTTCGCACCGAGCGAGAGGATAGCCGC
Organism: Paraburkholderia sp. J8-2; assembly: GCF_905220195.1. Lineage (NCBI taxonomy): Bacteria > Pseudomonadati > Pseudomonadota > Betaproteobacteria > Burkholderiales > Burkholderiaceae > Paraburkholderia > Paraburkholderia sp. J8-2. The sequence goes on along the minus strand of NZ_CAJMZA010000013.1, from coordinate 50,071 downwards.
CGGTGGAACCTGCAGACGCCCGTTGCCAACTCCGACCACTTGCGACGGGTGCTTGAATCCCCACCCACATGAGCAGCACCGTAGCGAGTTCACATTGCTGGTCGCTCGGGAGTCTGCCTGCCATCCTGGTGCTAAACGTTCACCCGGAAGAGGGAACGGTGGATCGCTGCGCAAGCGATTGGGGCACATCGACCTATTGCTCCATTCGGTTTGCGCTGCCAACTCCGGCCGTTCTTGCCCCGTATATCGCCCTTACAAGTGCGAGCTAATACCCACCCTGGATGGGTGGGTCAGACAGATCTGACGGAACCTAAACTCGACCAGGCGTCGTTGCCCGGATCGTTTCTCCCTCAGGTTCGGGCCACGCAGCCTGATCACTCGCACAACAAGCCCCCTCTGGAGACACCCGCATGGCCGCCCCCGCCGACGCTTGCTCGCAGGCGCTACCGTATCGCTCCCCGCGTATTCCTGCCTGGGACGTCCACACGACTTACCGCGCAGACGGCACCGTCATTCTCTCGTCTGCGCAAGCCCCTGCTATCGAGCAGAACGGCTTCGTCGACTTTCTGCCGTACTGGGCGCAACGCCGCGCTCACTCGCCGGTGTTCTGCGAGCGCGACGCACAAGGCGGATGGCGCTCGATCACCTGGTCCGGGCTCTGGATCCAGGTCAGACATGTGGCTGCGGGCCTCCTCAACCTCGGACTGGGGCAAGGGCGGCCGCTCATGCTGCTGTCCGGCAACTCGATCGAGCAGGCGATCCTGCTGCTCGCCGCGGAGTATGCCGGCGTGCCCACGGTGCCGGTGTCGCCGGCCTACTCGACGATCAGCAGCGACTTCGCCCGTCTGAAGGGCATCGCCGCGCTGGTTCAGCCCGCCGCCATTTTCGTTCAGGACCGCGAGACGTTCGAGCGCGCGATTGCGGCGCTCGGCTTGCCCGAGGTCCCTGTCATCGCTGTGCACAGTTCAACGGACGAAGCATGCTCATTCAACGCGCTGGCCAGCCTCGAACTGACGCCAGCGCGCATTGCCGCGCTTGCCTCCGCGCGCGCAGCCATCCAGCCCGCCGATGTGTTGCGCATCCTGTTCACATCCGGCTCGACAGGCGCGCCCAAGGGGGTCGTCTCCACTTACGCCAACTTCAAGGCGGCGACGCGTTATTTCGTCCGGATCTACGGCACGCTGTCCGAGCCGCAACCGGTATTTCTCGACTGGATGCCGTGGCATCACACCATGGGCGGGGTGCTGGCATTTGGTCGCACGATGGTGACGGGCGCGAGCCATTACATCGACGATGGGCGACCGGTAGCGGGCCACTTCGAGCGCACCTTGCGCAACCTGCGTGACGTTTCGCCGACCGCATTCAGCAGCGCTCCCTCAGCGTTGACGATGCTCGCAAACGCGCTCGAAGACGATGCGCAGCTGGCGCAAAAGCTCTTCGCACGGCTTATCAATTTCGGTTACGGAGGCGCGAGCCTTCCGCGAGCCACCTGGGAGCGCATCCAGCGGGTGGCCGCAGAGACCATCGGCGAGCACCTGACGTTTTGCACTTCGCTGGGCGCGACCGAAACCAACGGCACGGGCACCTGGTTCGCCATGCCGTCCGACGATCTCGGAAACATCGGCGTGCCGGGCCCCGGCGTGGAACTCAAGCTGGTGCCACTCGAAGGCGGCGACGGGCGCTTCGAAATCCGCATGCGGGGCGCAGCGATCTTCGGTGGCTACCTGAAGGACCCGTCCCAGAGCGCGAAGGCCTTTGATGAGGAGGGCTATTTGTGTCTCGGCGACGCAGTTCGCTTCGTGAACGCGGAGAAGCCCTCGGAAGGTCTGCGCTTCGCCGGTCGTGTAGCCGAAGATTTCAAACTCACCAATGGAACGTGGGTCCGCACCGGGAGTGTCAGGCTCGATCTGCTGGAGCAATGCGCCCCGCTCTTGACCGATGCGGTCATCTGCGGCCATGACCGCGACTATGTGGCGGCGCTCGCGTGGCCGAACGTGGCGGCCTGTCGGCGGCTCGCGCCGGAACTCGCCGCGCTGGAAGTCGAGGCGCTCATTGCGCATCCCGTCGTCATTGCCGCGTTGAACGAGCGGCTGCGCATGCAGAAGGCGTCCGGCGCGAGCCTCCATGTCAGGCGCCTGATGCTCATGGCCGAGCCGCCCTCGATCGACGCGAACGAAACCACCGACAAGGGCTATGTCAATCAGGCAGCCTGCCGCGCGCGGCGCGGCGATCTGATCGACGAAGTCTATCGCCCCACGCCTCGTGCCTTCGTCGCAAGCACGGCCTGAGGGCGGCTGCGGCGTCGTCAGGTCTGCCGACCTTCCGGACGCCGCTTTCGGGGCCCCCACTGTACAATCGACCAGCGCATGAATGCGGGCACGTCGTTGCGCCGCGGCATTTGCCGGGCAAACATTCTGCTTTATGTGACCCCATGGAATCTTCCCAGTCACAGTTGGCCTCCCTGTTGAGCGAAGCCGAACAGCGACTGCAGCCGCCGCGTATGGACGCACGGGTGCTGGCGCGCGAACGCCTGCTCGCGCAGTTGACCGAAGCGCGCCGGCGCCGCTGCCTCATACTCGAGGGGCCGGCGGGCTGCGGAAAGACGGCGCTTTTGCTGGCCTTGCGCCGCGCGTTGTTGCCGCTCAGCTTCGACGTGGCGTGGCTCACGCTCGCCCCCGAAGACAATGACATGTCGCGCTGGCTCGACGACCTCGCCGCGAGCCTCGCCCAGGTCGACCCCGCCATACCGCACGAGGCCGCGCTGCTCTCTGGCCGCGGCACCGACGACGAAGCCGTCGAGCGCTCCCTCGTCGCCCTCGTAAGCGGTATTGGCCGGCACCCGCGCCACTTGATGCTGATGCTCGACGACGCACACCATGTCGTCGATCTTCAGGTGCGCGAAACCGTGCAGTGGCTGCTCGACTACGCGCCGCCCAACCTGCACATCGTCATGGCCTCGCGCAGCGCCGTTCCCGTGTCGCTTGGCAGGCTGCGCGATGGCGGCCAGTCCCTCGAACTCAGCATGCGCGACCTTCGGTTCACCGCAGAGGAATCCGAAGCATTCCTGAAAGCGAAGGTCAGTCATCTGGAGCGGCGCGACGCGCAAAAAATGCATGAGCTCACGGATGGCTGGGTGGCGGGCTTGCTGCTGCTCGCGGCGCATTTGCGGCGCGGCGAGCGGGGCGAGCAAGGCGCTCCTCTTGCCGGGCATGTGCCCCGCAGCCACTTCCTCGACGCGCGCGGCGTTGCCGACTATTTCGAGCGCGAAGTCCTGCCGCAACTGTCTGCCGAAGAACTCGACCTGCTCGTCAGGCTCGCGCCCTGCACGATATTTTGCGCTTCACTGTGCGCCGCGCTCGGCGCGAATCCGGAGCTGCATGGCCGGATCCCTGGCCGACTCGAATGCGACAACCTTTTTGTCGAGTCCATTGCGTCGTCGGGAAGCGAGAAATGGTATCGCCTGAATCCGCTCTTTCGCGAGACGCTGCTGCAGCGCTTTCGCTCATGGCCGCTCGAGCAGCAACGTGAGGTGCATCACAGGGCGTGGCGCTGGTTTCGCGAGCACGATCGGCACGACGAAGCAATCCGCCACGCGCTGCTCGCCGGAGAAACCGCAACGGCCGCCGACGAGGTCGTGCAGGTTGCGCAACAGATGCAGATCCAGGGCGACCTGCGCAAGCTCGCGGCGATTATTCGCATGCTGCCGGCGTCCGAGATCGAAGCGCGCTTTGGTCTGCGGCTATGGAATGCGCGTTTGAAGCTCTATGCACGAGACTTCGACGCGTGCGAGGCCATCCTTGACGGGTTGCTCGCCGACGTGGCGCCCGACGACCACGGCGCGCGCTATCGGCTCGCGATCACCCAGGCGACACTGTCTGTCCAGCGTGACGATAGTGACGGCGTGAGCGCTGTGGAGCCGTGCTTGCTGAATGTGCCCGCCGAGATCGACAGCGTGGGCATCGGTGGGCGCAACAACATCCTGTCGTGGCTCTATATGCATGCTGGCGAGTACGAGCGGGCGCGCGCCATCCAGACAGACTCGCCCGCCCTGCTCGTCAACGGTGTCGAGCTGATGGGCACGCCGGCCGGCATGCTGTACGGCAGATGCGTCATGGGCCTCAGTTTTTCGCTCGAAGGGCGCTTTTTGCAGGCAGAGCGAATCTGCCGCGACGTGATGGCCGAAGCCGACCGGCGCGGCCGCGAGGCCGCCGAGGCCGCGTCGCTTGCGGCGGCGCTACTCGGCGAAGTGCTCTATGAGTTCAATGAGCTGGACGCATGCCAACGACTCCTGGAAGAGCGGATCGAGGTGCTCGAACGCGTGTCGATTCCCGATGCGGTGTTGCGGGTGCTGACGGCGCTGTCGTCCGTGCACTGGATCGCCGGACACGAGATGGACAGCTTTGCGTGGCTGGAACGCCTCGAAGAGTACGGCAGGCAATATCGCTTGAACCGGCTCGTCGCGCACAGTCTCGCCGACCAGGTCCAGCGCCACCTGCAACGCGGCCGCACCAGCGACGCCCAAGCGGCGCTCGATCGCCTCGACAGGATTGCCGAAGGCATTTCCGTCGAGCGCACGGGGCCGCTTGGGCACGTGGCGGTGCACGCGGCGCGCGCCAACATGCTTTGGGCTTTCGCCCATGAGAATCATGAGGCCGCCTCAGCGCAGATCGATCGATTGGTCCCAGCGTGCGAAGCGCGCGGCTGGCAACGCCACGCCACACACTTCCAGCTGCTCGGGGCGCTCGCGCATGCCAGCCTCGGACGAACTCATGCCGTGGCGCCAGCGGTGACGGCAGCACTGCGGCGCGGGCACCGGCTCGGTCTCGTGCGCAGCGTGCTGGATGCCGGCCCCGGTGTGCTGGAACTAGTCACACGCGTCGTGCAGAGCGAGCCGGCGGACCCGGTCCTCTCGTTCTATGTCGGCCGGTTGCAGGCCGCGCACAGCATGACGGATTCGGTCCACCCGGCACAGCGGCCAGTTGATGGTGGAACTGGCGCGCAACAAAAGCCCGCCATGATGTTGAGCGAGCGCGAAGCGGATGTCGTGCAGCTGCTCGCCCAGGCCATGCCCAATAAGCGGATTGCGCGCACACTCGCGATTTCGCCGGAAACGGTGAAGTGGCACCTGAAGAACATCTACGGCAAATTGGGCGTTTCGAGCCGCGATGAAGCCGTCGCACGGCTCAGAGACCTCAATCTTGGGTGGGGCGGAGCCGGCCCGTCATCGGATGGCCCGGCCTAGCGCCTGCTGCCGCTCACCCTCGCCTCATTTGCCATGACGTGTCAGTACTATTCACGACCTGAAACCCAAAGCGCTCGTAAAGGCCGATCGCGCGATTGCCTTTCAAAACACTTAGCTTGACAGGCACACCGGCGCCGTCCGCCTGCTTCAAAAACTCATGGAGAAGATGGGCCGCGATGCCGCGACCCTGCCAGGCCAGGAGAATCTGGATTTGCACGATGGTCCATTCATCTGCATCCCGAAAGAATTTGAAAAGGCCGAGTCTTTCGGACCCGCAGCAAACGATATAGGCATCGTTGTAGCGGTAACGAAGACGCGCCCAATGCGCGCGCTCGTCGGTCGACTCGCCAGCGCGTGCCAGGTGTTCGTCCATCGTCGCCCTGCGCAAATCGAACAGAAATGGCTCGTCGGCAGGCGTCGCTGCGCGCAGCGTAACTTCAAGATTGTTCATTCGCCCCGGTCATCCGTATCGTTGGCACTTCCGGTAATTGTTGACGGTCGCCAGTACGTTGTCGACTGCCCGCGTAACCCCAACGCTAACAAACATCCCCCTCGAGTGCCCACGCCGCGCAACACGAAGCGCTCTCACCATCGTCCTACAATGTCGCGGTAGTCGCACGTCGCCACGACATCACCGGCGAAAGCCCACTTTCCCAGGAGCAGACGATGGCAAAGATGCACGCAGTACAGGTAGCAGAACCGGGTGCCCCGCTCGAACTGGTTGAACGCGATATTCCCGAGCCGCCCGAAGGACACGTCCTCGTCAAGGTGCACGCCTGCGGGATCTGCCATAGCGATTCGCTCACGAAGGAAGGCCATTGGCCAGGCCTCCAGTTTCCGCGCGTGCCCGGCCACGAGATCGCGGGCGTGATCGCAAAGCTAGGCGCGCGCGTCGAGGATTGGCAGGTCGGGCAGCGCATCGGCGTGGGCTGGCACGGCGGCCATTGCGGCCATTGTGAACACTGCCGGCACGGCGACTTCGTGCTTTGCAAGAACGGGCAAATTCCCGGCATCAGCTACGACGGCGGCTATGCCGATTACATGGTGGCGCCGCAGGAAGCGCTCGCGCGCATGCCCGACGACCTCTCCGACGTCGACGCCGCGCCGCTTCTGTGCGCCGGCATCACCACCTTCAACGCGCTGCGCCACAGCGGCGCGCGCGCGGGCGATGTCGTAGCGATCCTCGGTATTGGCGGGCTCGGCCATCTCGGCGTGCAGTACGCGCGCAAAATGGGCTTCGTCACCGTAGCCATCGCGCGCGGGCAGAACAAGGCGCCGCTCGCGAAGCAACTCGGCGCGCATCACTATATCGACAGCGCCTCGCAGGACGTCGCGCAGGCGTTGCTCGCGCTAGGCGGCGCGCGCGTGATCCTCGCCACGGCCACGAGCGGCAAGGCCATGAGCGCCGCGCTGGGCGGCCTTGGCCTGAACGGCAAGATGATCATGGTCGGCGTCTCGCAGGAGCCCGTGGAGGTGCCGATCACGCAGTTCATCATGGGCCGCCACTCGGTGCAGGGCTGGCCCTCGGGCACCGCTGCCGACTCTCAGGAGACCCTGGCGTTCAGTGCGCTCTCCGGCGTGAAGCCGATGATCGAGGAATATCCGCTGTCGCGCGCCGCAGAAGCCTATGAGCGGATGATAAGCGGCAAAGCGCGCTTTCGCGTGGTGCTCAAGCCCGGCGCCTGAGTCGGCGAGCGTTGCGAACGGCGCACTTCCGTCACACTAGCGCCCCTCTTGCGGCCCGGCCTCGTCCTTTGCGAGGCCGGCCTCGCCGACATAGCGATCGACAGCACTGCTTACGGTCGGATCGAAACGGTCCGGGCCGATGTCCTCGAGCAAATCGAAGCGCTTGAGCTTGTCGCGCACCGGGTCTTTCATCTCCGCAAAATGCAGCGCGACGCCGCGCTCGCGCAACGCGTGGGTCAGCTCGCGCAGCATGTCGGCGGACGTGACGTCCACGCTCGTCACGGGCTCCGCCGCCACCACGACCCGGCGCACCGGTGTGGGCGACGCTTCCACCGCCTCCATCAGGCGTTGCGCAAACAGCTCGGCATTCGCGAAGAACAACGGCGCGTCCCAGCGAAACAGCACGAGGCCCGGCGTGCGCACGGCTTCGGGATAGCGCTCGATATCGTGATAGCCGCGCAATCCTTCCACGCGGCCAAGCACCGCGAAGTGGGGCCGCCAGCCGTCCCAGAGAAATTCGATGACGGCGATCAACACGGCGAGGCCTATGCCGGGAATCGCCCCGAACACCGCGACGGCCACGAAGCAGCCGATGGATAGCCAGAACTCCCACTGCTGAATGCGGTAAATGCGTTTGAGATCCGCGAATTCGAACAGCCCCAGTGCGGCGGCGATCACCACGGCCGCCAGCGCGCTGTTGGGCAAATAGCGCAACAGATTGGGCGCGACCATGAGCAGCGCCGCCACCGCGAGCGCGCCCACCACGCCGGTGAGCTGCGTGCGGGCGCCCGCGGCCTCGGCAACCGGCGTGCGCGACGCGCTGCTGCTGATCGGAAAGCCCTGGAACAAGCCCGCCGCGAAGTTGGCCACGCCGAGGCCCACCATCTCCTGATTGGGATCGACGCGCGCATGAAAGCGCGCCGCATAGGTGCGCGAGAGCACGCTCGTATCGGCGAAGGCGATCAGCGCGACGGCCGCGCCGCCCAGGACGATCTTGACGAGGTCCACGTTGGCGACCCACGGCAGCGAGAGCCCAGGCAACCCCTGCGGAATCGTGCCCAGCACTTTGACGCCGAGGCTGTCGAGGTGGAAGAGACTCACCGAGAGCGTGGCCACGATCACGGCGATCAGGATGCCGGGCACTTTGTCAAAGCGCTTGAGCAGCAAGATCAGCACGAGGCTTCCCGCGCCCACGGCAAAGGTGTACCAGTTGGCCGCACCGCGCGCGACACCCTCGACGAGGCTGAACAGGTCGCGCATCGGGCCCTGCTCGTCGATAGAGATGCCGAAGAGTTTCGGCAACTGACTAATGAGCACGGCCAGCGCGATGCCGTTCATGTAGCCGTATCGAATGGGCTTGGACAGCAGCTCGGTAATGAAGCCGAGGCGCAAGAGCCCCATGACGACGCAGACGAGACCGGAAACGATCGCCATCATGCTCGCCACGCCGATGGCGCGCGCGGGGTCGCCGCCGGCCACCTGAACGACCACGGCGAGTATGGGCGCCGCGAGCGCGGAATCGGGGCCGAGTACGAGAATGCGGCTAGGCCCGAATAGGGCGTACGCCAGCAGCGGAATGATCGTCGCATAGAGACCGTAGACGCCGGGCACACCGGAAGCCGCCGCATAGGCAATGCCGACCGGCACGAGCATCGTGGTCAGCACGAGGCCCGCGGCAAGATCGTTCAGTAGCCAGGCGCGTTGGTAGGTCTTGAACAGCGTGACGCCGGGCAGCCAGCGCAGCCATGACCGGCTTGCGGTCGCACTTGCGGGCGGTGCATCGGTGGAAGCAGGTCTTTCCATTTCCATTGGCCGGTTAATTGTCGTGAGAATGCTGGCGCTGGGAATCGTGGAGCCGACTGCGTGCGCTAAAAAGAATAGTTGAAATGCCTTCGTCACAAAAGGCGAGTTTGGCCGCACTGACTGCGCAAGCCTGAGCGCCCGTGCGGACCGCACTTTTTCGTGCATCGCCCGCGGCCACTGCGCCAACTGGGTGCGCCCCGCCGGCGCCCGCACTGCTGCGGTGCACAACGCAGCATGCGCCGCGGTGCGTTGCGCCGCGCCCAAAGTTCCGTCCGGCAAGGTTCTCCGGCCAGGGGACCAACTGGCACATACCTTGCTGAACACTCATGCGCGCCCAGCGATGGCGCACAACGCACCGATTAACCGTCGAAGACGTCATGCCGACGACCACCGAATCCCCATGCTGCGCGTACTGCTCGTAACCGACACCGACAAGCCTATCGGCGACCTGCGCGACGCGCTCGCCAAGCTCGGCTACGACATGCTCGCCGAGCCTGCGACACCGCAGGCGCTGCACCGCGTCGTCGAGCGCGAGCGGCCCGACGTCATCATCATCGATACCGAGTCGCCCTCGCGCGACACGCTCGAACAGCTCGCGGTGATGAACGCCACCGCGCCGCGTCCGGTGCTGATGTTCAGCCACGACGCCAACCAGCAGCTCATCCGCTCTGCCGTGAGCGCGGGTGTGACCGCGTATCTCGTGGAAGGTCTCGCGAGCGAGCGCCTTGCGCCGATCCTCGAAGTCGCGCTCGCGCGCTTTGCCCAGGAAGCGCAGTTGCGCGAGCGTCTCACGCAGGCGGAGAACGAGCTGGCCGAGCGCAAGCTGATCGACCGCGCCAAACGCATCCTGATGGAGCAACAGAAGCTGACCGAGCCCGCCGCCTACGCGGCGCTGCGCAAGCGCGCGATGAACCAGAGCGTGAAGCTCGCCGAAGTCGCCCGCCAGATCGTCGCAGCGGGCGACGTGCAGGACCGACCATGAACGCCACCACCACGCTCGGCGCGCCCGAGAAAACCCATCTGAAGATCGGCTTCGTGCCGCTCGCCGACGCCGCGCCGCTCGTCGCCGCGAAGCTGCTCGAGTTCGGCCACGCGCACGGCCTCACGCTCGAACTCTCGCGCCAGCCCTCGTGGGCCGCGCTGCGCGACAAGCTGCTCTCTGGCGAACTCGACGCCGCGCATTCGCTCTACGGGCTCGTGTATGGCGTGCAGCTCGGCCTTGGCGGCCCGCAAACCGACATGGCCGTGCTGATGGTGCTCAATCGCAACGGTCAGGCGATCACGCTTTCGAACCGTCTCGCGGACGCGCTCGCCGAACACGGCTCGCTGCCGCGCGCGCTCGCAACGCTTGCGCGCAAGCCCGTGTTCGCTCAGACCTTTCCCACCGGCACGCACGCGATGTGGCTGTATTACTGGCTCGCTTCGCAGGGCGTGCATCCGCTGCGCGACGTCGAGAGCGTGGTGATACCGCCGCCGCAGATGGTGGCCGCCCTGGCCGAAGATCGCCTCGACGGCCTGTGCGTGGGCGAGCCGTGGGCGGGGCTCGCCGAGCAGCGCGGCGTGGGACGCACGATCATCGCGAGCGGGGCGATCTGGCCGGATCATCCCGAGAAAGTGCTCGCCTGCCGGCGCGATTTCGTGGCGCGCCACCCGAATACGGCGCGCGCCCTGGTGCAGACGATGCTCGAAGCGTGCCGCTGGCTGGACGGCGAAGGCAATCGGCGCGAGATTGCGCAGTGGCTCGCGCGCCCCGAGATGCTGGGCGTGGACGCCAGGCTGATCGCGGCCCGGCTAGAAGCCGATGCGGCTTCGAACGCGCCCGGAATGAAGTTCTTCGAAGAAGGCCGCGTGAACTATCCGCGCGAATCGGAGGGCGTGTGGTTTCTTACGCAGTTCGAACGATGGGGCATGCTCGCGCGGCGAAGCGACTATCGCGAGATCGCTTGCGCGCTCAATCAGACGGCGATGTATGCGCAAGCGGCCGCGACGATAGGGGTTGAAGTGCCTCGCGACGCGGTGAGCGCGCCGTTCATCGATGGACGCGTTTGGGACGGGGAAGATGCAGTGGGGTACGTGGAGGGGTTCGATATCAAGGCGTAAGCGCAGCGGGCGGCAACGCAACCCGCCCGCGCCCTGCGAGTTACTTCACCACGACCTGCGTGTGCCCCACGACCGGCGGCTTCTCGAAGTACGGGCCGACGAGGCGCCGCCACTCCTGAAAGTCATCCGACTCGCGAAAGTGCACCATGTGATCCTCGACGGTATCCCACTGCACGACGAGCACATACTGGTTCGGCTCTTCCACGCCGCGCTGCAGTTCCACGGCGCGGCAGCCGCGCGCACGGTGAAAGAGCGGCAGCGCTTGCGCCACGGCCGCCTCGAATTCGGCGTTCTTGCCTGCGCTCACTGCGATATGCGCCATCTCGTAGACCATCCTGTTCTCCTTGTGATTCGCGTTGATTCGCGACTGCAGTCAGTTCATGTTTAGACGTTCGACCACCTCGTCCGCAATCGCGAGCGAAGCCGTCAGCCCCGGCGACTCGATGCCGTAGAGGTTCACGAGCCCGCTTACGCCGTGCTCGCGTGCGTCCTGGATCACGAAGTCGCCGCCATGCTTGCCCTCGGCCAGCTTCGGGCGGATGCCAGCATACCCCGGTTGCAGCGAGTCGTCAGGCAGCGCTGGCCAGTAGGTGCGAATCGCCTCGTAGAATTTCGCCGCGCGGCCCGGGTCCACGGTGTAGTCGATCGTGTCGATCCACTGCACGTCGGGGCCAAAGCGCGCCTGGTGGCCAAGGTCGATCGTCAGATGGACGCCCAGGCCCCCTTCCTCCGGCACAGGGTAGATGAGCCGCGAAAACGGCGCCGCGCCTGTAAGCGAGTAGTAATTGCCTTTCGCGTAGCGCACCGGCGGGATCGATTGCTGCGGCACGCCTTCGATGCAAGCCGCTACCTGCTGCGCGTAGAGGCCCGCGCTGTTCACCACGCGCGTGGCAAGCAATTCCATCGGCTCGTCGCCACCAACCTTGAGCAGCGTCGGCTGGCCCGGCGTCACCAGGCCACCCGTGACCGGCGAGCAAAACGCGAGCATGCCGCCCGCCGCTTCGAAGTCGCCCTGCAGCGCGAGCATCAAGCCGTGGCTGTCCACAATGCCCGTGGAGGGCGATTCGAGCGCAGCCACGCAATTGAGCGCGGGCTCCATGGCGCGCGCCTCGTCGCGCTCGAGCCAGCGCAGGTCGTTCACGCCATTGGCGGCCGCCGCCGCGCGAATCGCGCGCAGCGCGTCGAGCTGCCCTTCCTGTGTTGCGACGATGAACTTGCCGCAGCGGCTGTGTTCCACGCCCGTCTCTTCGCAATACGCGTAGAGCTGGCGCTTGCCCCGCACGCACAGCCGCGCCTTGAGCGAGCCTTGCGGATAGTAGATGCCCGCGTGTATCACTTCGCTGTTGCGCGAACTGGTGCCCGTGCCGATGGCGTTTTCCGCCTCGACGAGGACGGTTTCCCAGCCTTGCCGCGCACACGCTCGCGCAACCGCGAGACCAACTACGCCCGCGCCGATCACGACGCAATCCACCGTGTCCGTCATGAAACTTCCTTTCTCGTCACGCGAGTGCTGTTTCGACTGGCGCTATTTTGCCCAATTCGCGTGCATTGCGTGAAAGGACGCGCAGCATGAAAAAACGCCGCGCGATCAGGCGATCGGGCGGCGTCAAACAACTACCGGAGAAAATGAGGCTAGACGTGCATCAGAAGTGCGTATGCAGGCCCACGCGCGCAACCGCCTGGCTCTGACCGCTCGAAGCGCCGTCCGAGGAGTTCATGCCGTTGATCTGCGCAAGACCGCCCGAGCTGGCACGCTGGTACACGCCCAGCACGTACACGCTGGTGCGCTTGGAGAGCGCGTAATCGACGATCGCCGCGACCTGGTGAGCGTGATTGTTGTCGACCACCTCGTTGCCCTTCATGTACATGTACGACGCGCCGGCGCTCAGCGCAGGCGTGAAGTTGTAGTGCGCGCCTACCGAGCCCTCGTACACCGAGCCGCCGTTGGCCGAGTTATGCACCGTGGTGAAGAGCGCATTCGTAATCCAGCCGCCAAAACGGTAATGCGCGCCAATACCCCAGTTGCGCACGCTCACGTCGCCTTCGCCCGTCACGACGGTCTTGAGATTCGTATAGGCCGCGTTCACGCCGAAGTCATGCGCCGAGTAGTTCAGCGCGAAGCTCGTGCCGTTGCCCGTGCCGATCGAACCGGCCACGCCGCCGAAGCTGTACATCGCGCCCGCGCTGAAGCCGCCGAACGTCGGCGACAGATACTTCACGGAGTTGTTGACGGTCTCGCCTGCCATGCGGTCCCAGTCGAATGCACCGGTCGCGTTGTTCGGCAGCGCGAGCTTCTGGAACGGACCCGCGCGGAAATCATAAAAGTGGCCCGAGAGTTCCGCCGGATCGTTGCCTGCGAAATACAACGAGTCCGTCATGAAGTCGTACTGGTTGCCGAGCGTGAGCTTGCCCAGCTTGTCGTTGCTCAGGCCCAGAATCGAGGTACGGCTAAAGAGGCTCTTGTTCGGCATGAAGGCGCCGTTGTCCACCTGGAACTGGTTGACGAGCTGGAAGAAGGCCTTCGTGCCGCCGCCCAGGTCTTCCGTGCCGGTGATGCCCCAGAGGTTCGGGCCGTTCACACCGTCGTCCATCTTGAGGTTGTGCTTGCCGCCCTGGTTGCTCACGTAGGTAATGCCCGTGTCCATCATCCCGTAGAGCGTCACGCTGCTTTGCGCGAACGCAGGTGCCGCGCATGCCATCGCGCCGATGGCCCCCGTAATCGCCAATGCAATTTTTTTGTACTGCTTATGATCCTGCATTCTCCAAGTCTCCTGTTTTGAACAAACCTGTTTATTCGAGCATCGAAGGTTATCCGGCTCGCCACCCCGAGATCAGGCGAGCCGCAAGCAAGCGCGCGGCATATGGGCCACGCGGGTCAAACGCGCTCGAGCGGGCAAAACGCCCGCTTAAGCGCAAAAGCGAATCGGGAGATCAAGCGGGATAAAACGGTCGATCGAGCGATCAAACCGCGTCGGGCACCTTGCGCGTCTTCAGGAACGCCTCGAGGGTTTCGCCGCGCATGCTCGCGTACATGCCGAGATTCGTGATCTTCACCACGCGCGCGAACTTCTCCAGCACGAAAAAGCACACGCCGTATTGAATGAGGCCGAGCCAGTCCGTTGCGTCGATGAGCGCGCGCTCCTCGTTGGTAAGCGCCGCTGCGTCGTAGGCGGCCTTGCGATCGCTCAGCCACAGTTCGCGCGCCTGCGGCAAACGCATTTCCCAGAAGAAGCGGTTCAGGCGCATGGCCTTCATGCTCTGGCGAATGTCGAACGGGTAGGTGCCCGTGAGTTCCTCGATGCCAGCCAGTTGCGGATTCATTGCTGGCCCTCTTCTTCGTACACCGTGACCGCCATCGCCGTGCTGGTCGCGAGATAGTAGTTGCGATGGACTTCGCGGATCTTGCCGCCCAGCGCCCCGCGCATGGCGAGCCACATGATCGTCTCCACGCTCTCCGCGCCGCCAAGGCGCACGTAATCCACGTGCTTCATGCGAGCGAGGCGCTCCGGATCGTTCACGATCAGGTCGAGAAACTCCATGTCCCATTCGGTGTTGTTGTAGCCGCTGCGCTCGCCGTGTACCTGGTGCGAAAGGCCGCCCGTGCCCACCACGACGATATCGAGGTCCTGCTCGAACGATTCGATCGCGCGGCGCAGCGCTTGGCCGATCCGGTAGCAGCGGTTGGCGGTCGGCAGCGGATACTGCAGCACGTTCACCTGGATCGGCACCAGCGCGGCGGGCCATCCGCCTTCGTGCGGCAGCATGAGCGAAAGCGGCGAATTGCAGCCGTGGTCGAGCGGTTTGTCCTGGAAGATCGTGAGGTCGAACTCGTCGTTCACGAGTTGCTCGGCAATGTGGATCGCGAGGTCGGGGTGGCCCGCAATGTCCGGCAGCGCGCGTTTGCCCGCGCCTTCGTCGGCGAACTCGTGCCTGGCGGAAACGCCCAGCGCGAAGGTCGGGTAGCAGTCGAAGAAGAAGCTGTTGGCGTGGTCGTTGTAGAACATCACGAGCGCGTCCGGCTTGCGCTCGGCGAGCCACTGCGCCACCGGTTCGTACCCCTGGAAGAGCGGCGCCCACGCGGGTTCGTTCTGCTTGCCCTTGTCGTATGCCATGCCGATTGTCGGCACGTGCGATGTGCCGATGCCGCCCACTATTCTTGCCATGATCTTGCCCTCTGCTGCTGTTCATGCGGCGCACTCGCGCCGCGCTGGACCGGATACGTCGGCAGACGCCTTCGATCCATCAATTGGGATACGAAATTACAAAAATGCCGCCCAAACCGTAAGCAAGGGTTAACCACGAATTTTTCCCTTTTCCTCATGAATTCAGGGCTTTTGAGCGTTTTCGCACACTCGGCCGATCGCTCAAACCCGCGCGCCGTAACGGTTTTTGGTATCCTGAAAGACCATTGCGGGAAGTGCGGAAGATCCGCCCCGGCAACGCCCTCATAAACGAAACAGATATCAAAAGAACGAACTCGCAAGGGCCACGCGCGCCATACGCCGCGCGCCTCGCACACTGCGATTCACGCAAGACATGAACGGGACGACCCAGCAAACTATCGTGCAGGCGCTGCGCACGCGCATCCTGTCCGGCGAACTCGCGCCCGGCGAACGGCTCGTCGAGGCCCAGCTCGCCGAGCGCCTCGGAATTTCACGCACGCCGCTGCGCTATGCGCTCAGTGTGCTCGCCACCGAGGGCCTCGTCGAGCGCTCGGGCGCGCGCGGCTATACAGTGCGGCGCTTTTCGGTGACCGACGTGCTCAACGCCATTGACGTGCGCGGCGTGCTCGAAGGGCTCGCCGCACGCACGGTCGCCGAGCGCGGTGTGGATGCGGCGCTCGCGCGCGCGCTCGAAGACTGCCTGCGCGAGGGCGACGCGATTTTCGCGGCCGGCGTGCTCGACAGCGAAGCGGAAACGCGCTACGCCGCGATGAACGGCCGCTTCCACGCACTCATTGTGGAAGCGGCGCACAATCTCGCGGTGAGCGCCGCGCTCGCGCTCAACGACAAGATTCCATTCGTCTCGCCGGGCACGGTGGTGTTCGACAAGGCCGCGCAGCAGCGCCAGTTCATGATGCTCTCGTATGCGCACCGCCAGCATCACGCGATTGTCGGCGCGCTCGTGAACGGCGAAGGCGCGCGCGTCGAAGCGCTGATGAAAGAGCACACGCATATTTCGAAGGAGAGCCTCAATCTCTCGGTCGACCGCCTGCATCTGAGCGCAGTTGGCGCCGCAGTGGCCGCCGCAGTGGCCGCATGAGACACGGCACGTATCCCACCCAAAACGACATGATCGCGCCGTGAGCCAGCCCGAACTCCTGAATCTCGCGCATCTGCGCGCCTTTCGCCTCGTTGCCGACACCGGCAGCGCCACGCGCGCCGCTTCGGCCCTGTATCGCGCGCAGTCGGCCGTCACGCGCTCGGTACAGGAACTGGAGACGGCGCTCGGCGCGCCGCTCTTCGAGCGCAAGCCATCGGGCATGCTGCCCACGGCCGTGGGCCGCGTGGTGCTCGAGCGCTGCGCGCGCATTTTTGGCGAACTGGAAGAGCTGGCGCAGTGGTGCGCCGCGCGCCAGGCGCGCCGTCGCGCGTTGAGCGAAGGCACGCTGCCCGCGTATCTGCTCAACACACGGCGGCTGCAGCTATTCGTCGCGCTGGCGCGGCATCGCCACATGCCGAGCACGGCCAATGCATTCGGCATCAGCCAACCCGCGGTGAGCAGCGCCATGCGCGTGCTCGAAAGCGGCTCGGGCGTCACGCTCTTCCATCGCGGACCGCGCGGCGTGCTGCTTACGGCTGAAGGCGAAACGTTCCTGCTGCACGTGCGGCGCGCGCTCAACGAATTGCGCCACGTGCCCGACGATATCGCGGCGCTGCACGGCAATATCCAGGGCTCGGTGACGGTGGGCGCGCTGCCTTTGGGCCGCACGCTGATCCTGCCCGCCGCGATCGCGCGTCTTTCCGCGCAGCATCCAGGCGTGCGCGTGGTGACCGACGAAAGCGCTTATGAGCTGCTCGTGGCGGGCCTGCGCGCGGGCGACGTGGACTTCGTGCTCGGCGCGCTGCGCGAAAACGACGCGGCCAGCGGCCTTGGCAACGAGCGGCTGATGTCGGAGGACATGGTGGTGCTCGCGCGGCATGACCATCCGCTCGCGAAAAAGCATGGTCTCACGCTGAACGATCTGCGTGACGCACAATGGATTCTTTCGCGCACGCATTCGCCCTCGCGCGGGCTGCTCGAGGCGCAGTTCCGTCGCGTGAAGCTCAAGCCGCCGCTGCCCACCGTCGAAACCGCTGACCTCGCCGTGATTCGCGGGCTGCTGCTCGGCACGGACATGATCACGGCGCTCTCGGCGCAGCAGTTGCATTACGAAATCGAGTCGGGCCAGTTGGTGATCCTCGACGTGCCGTTGCAGCACACGCGCCGCGATATCGGGCTCACGCTGCGCGCGCAGGGCTCGCCCTCGCCTGCGGCGCGTGCGCTGATCGACGCGATCCGGCTCGCGGTCATGGACGTTGCGCCCGCAACGCGCGTGGTGGAGGGACGGCGCGCGGGCTGATCGTCGTGCGACAGAGCGTAGTGGTTCGCCAGCGCGGGAGTGCATACATGACAGAAGCATGGCAATTCCAGGTCCGTATCACCGTCACCCCCGCGTTGGCCGATGCGCTGCGTGCGGGCAGGCCCTACGACGGGCGCGATTTGCTCGAAGCTGTTTTGCGCGAGTACGACGCCTCTTTGAAGTGTCAGTTCGACGCGTTCGCCGACTATGTCGACGCAGCGGAACGCGAGGGGCGCGAGCGCTATCCGTTATATCAATGGACGAAAGACACGATTGGCAATCGCGAGAAAAAGGCGAAATACCTGAAGTCGTTCACGGTCTACATTCGCGGTGAAGAGGTCTACGACAGCGAGGCCGCCGACTCGCTGTATGCGCGGCTCTCCACCCTTGCTGATCAGGTGGGCATCGAAAGCGTGAGCCGGTTCGATACGAACCCGGCCAATAATCCGCAGCCGCCCGCGCGCAACCAAGGCAGACACTGACTCTGCCGCATCGCACCATTGTCACGGGCGACGCGACGCTGCATGCGTGCGCCGGATAGCCGGTAAAAATATGCCCCAAGCGACAGACGGCTTTCGTTAGAATCTATTTCCGTCGCGGCATAAAACATTTTGCATTGTTGCGGCAGTAGCGAACCGCAAATACTGCTCACAATGTTCATCCTTTATCGGAGGCGAGCGTGCCAGGTTTACTTCCCAACGTCGACCGCGAGGGACTCCTCGAATATTCAGTGGTCTACACCGACCGCTCGATCAATCATATGTCGCAGCGCTTTCAAGGCGTCATGCGAGATATCTCCGCGTCGCTGAAAAAAGTCTACAACGCGAAGTCGGTCGTGGTGGTTCCGGGCAGCGGGACTTTCGGCATGGAAGCCGTTGCCCGCCAGTTCGCGACGAACAAGAAATGCCTCGTCATTCGCAACGGCTGGTTCAGCTTCCGCTGGTCGCAGATTTTCGACATGGGCGGCATTCCGTCTGAATCGATCGTGTTGAAGGCGCGCCCGGTCGAACAGGGAAGGCAAGCCGCCTATGCACCGCCGCCCATCGAAGAAGTCGTTGCTGCGATCAAGGAGAACAAGCCCGATCTGGTCTTTGCGCCGCATGTCGAAACCGCATCCGGCATGATGCTGCCCAACGCGTATTTGCGCGCGGTGGCCGACGCTGTGCACGCCGTAGGCGGCATGTTCGTACTCGATTGCATCGCCTCCGGTACGGTCTGGGTCGACATGGAGGCGAGCGGCATCGATATCCTGATCAGCGCCCCGCAAAAGGGGTGGAGCGCTTCACCTTGCTGCGCATTGGTCATGCTCAACTCGCTCGCCCGCGAACGCATTGATGCCACGACCAGCACCAGCTTCGCCTGCGATCTTCGCAAGTGGCTGCAGATCATGGAAGCCTACGAGAACGGCGGGTTCGCTTATCACGCCACGATGCCCACGGACAGTCTCGCGACGCTGCGCGACGTGATCAAGGAAACCGAGGCTTACGGCTTCGACAAGGTGATGGCGGAGCAGCTCGAACTCGGCAAGCGCATTCGGGCGCTGCTCGCGAGCAAGGGGTTCAGAAGCGTAGCGGCCGAAGGTTTTCAGGCGCCGGGTGTCGTGGTCAGCTACTCCGACGACGATGGCATACGATCCGGCAAGAAGTTCGCCGACGCCGGCTTGCAGATCGCGGCCGGCGTGCCCCTGATGTGCGACGAGCCGGAAGACTTCAAGACCTTCCGCATTGGATTATTCGGCCTCGAAAAACTGCATGACGTCGAAGGCGCGGTCGGCAGGCTCGCCAAGGCGCTGGAGCGCATTCTCTGACGCAACGCCTCATGTAGTCACAAAGCGAAACGAGCGCCCTTGCGGCGCTCGTTTTCGTGCTTGCTGCTAGTGCGTCGTGCGTACCGGACTCAAGCGTCTGCCGCAGTGTTGACGTAGCGCAGGCCCTTTTCGGCAAGGCGCTCGCGCATGCCGTAATAGTCGAGGCCGAGCGTGCCGCCGGCGAGCACCGCGCGCGTTTTTTCTTCCTTGGCAAGGCGCGCCTGCGTCGCTTCCACGACCTTCGCAACCGTGTCGAACGGCACCACGACCACGCCGTCGTCGTCGGCCACGATCACGTCGCCCGGATGCACGATCTGCTGCGCGCACACCACCGGCACGTTCACCGAGCCGAGCGTTTCCTTCACCGTGCCTTGCGCCGAAACGGCCTTCGACCACACCGGGAAGTCCATCGCCTTCAGTGCGCGCACGTCGCGGCAACCCGCGTCGATAATGAGCCCGCGCACGCCGCGCGCCGCAAGCGAGGTGGCGAGCAGTTCGCCGAAGTAGCCGTCTTCGCAGGGCGACGTGGGCGCGGCCACGAGCACGTCGCCTTCACGGCACTGCTCCACGGCCACGTGCAGCATCCAGTTGTCCGAGGGCGGCATCAGCACGGTCACGGCCGAGCCCGCAATCGCGGCGCCCGAATAAATGGGCCGCAAATACGTGGCGAGCAAGCCAAGACGGCTTTGCGCCTCGTGCACGGTGGCCGAGCCGGCTTCCTTGAGGATTTCGATGTGGCGCGCGTCGGCGCGCGGAATCTGGGTGACGACTACACCGCGTTTCATGACAGATCTCCCACTACTGCGGGCGTCAGGCGCATATAGCCTTCCGCGTATTGAATGTCGCGCTTCGCCGTAATGCCGATGTTGCGCTTGGCCTGCACGCCGCGCTGCTGCGCGACACGCGTGTAGTACTCCCAAAGGTGTTCCTGGCCCGCCATGCACTCAATGGCGCGGCGCTTCACGTCCCACACTTCGGTAATGTCGAGGAAGGTGTTCGGAATCCACTCGCACTGCTCGGTCTGGTGCGGTTCGAACGCGTAGACGGGCGGCGCGCCGACGATCTTCTGCCCCGGATTGTGGCCCTCGGCCTGCGCGATGATGCGCGCTTCCTGGGCCACATGCATGGCGAGCGGATGATCGAAGTTGTACGGGTCCTTCTGCGAGTGGCTCAGCACGAAGGCCGGTTGCACGTCGCGATACACATCGACGAGGCGCATGAGCGCTTCATCGGAAACGCGCAGCGGATAGTCGCCCAGATCGAAGAACTCGCATTGGGCGCCCAGGATCTCCGCGGCGGCGAGCGCCTCCTCGCGGCGCGCGGCCTTCACTTTCTCGATGGTCATGTCGGGGCCCTTGCGCCAGAGCTTCGCCGACTCGCCGCGCTCGCCAAACGAGAGGCACACCACTTTCACGCGATAGCCGTTCTTCCTGTGCAGGGCAATCGCGCCGCCCGCGCGCCATACGAAATCCGCGCTGTGTGCGCTCACCACGAGCATCGATTGTTCAGTCATTTCCGGTTCACCAGACGTCCTTCATCACGAAGCCCCATTGTAGGTTTGGGCGCGCCTCGCGAACCAACGAAAGGACTGCCTAAAGGTATCGAATCTGCTTATTGGCACCGCAAACAAACCCTCTTGCGAACGAACCGGGCCGGGTTTTTCCCATGCGGCAGTCAGGAGCGCGTGCTGCGTTGGTTGAGCGCGCAACGTTGAGTGAAAGCGTACGCACTCAAGTCTTACGACCCTGAAATTTTTCGAACCTTTCGTTGCGCCCACATCGAATGCCTGATGCTGAAATTGTTGCGTAAACGCTGAATACACCTATTGACAGCAATATTTAAATAACAAGCATTCTCATTTGCAATACAATCCGCATACTTTTCCGGGCCGCTCATGGGGCCAGCTCCGCGAGCCCTGTCTGACCGGCAAAGCATAACCATTCGCCCGGAGCCTGAGCGCAGCACCAAGGCATCACGGAGCGCCAGCGCTACCTTGCTACGAACCCTTTTTATGTCCGCATCACGTTTGCCCTCGTCTTTCAACTTGCCTTCGCGTCTCCCGACTTCCCGCGCTGCCATCCTCGCCGCCATTGCTGTCGCCTTCAGCCTGCCCGCCGCGGCATTCGCGCAAGCTGCCGCAACGCCCACGGCAGCGAGCGGCGCCGCCGCAACCGGTGACGCAAGCAACGCCACGCTGCCCGCCGTGAAAGTGCAAGCGGCCCAGGAAAGGCTGCCGGGCGATCTGCAGCCGACCTTCGGCGGCGGCCAGGTGGCGCGCGGCGGCGACTTCGGCGTGTTCGGCTCGCAGAAGAACATCGACATGCCGTTCAGCATGGCGACGTACACGGCGAAGCTGATCGAAGACCAGCAGGCGCGCACCATCGGCGACGTGCTCTCGAACGATCCTGCTGTGCGCACGGCTTATGGCTACGGCAACTTCCAGGAGATCTACGTCATTCGCGGCTTCACGCTCGACAGCGACGACGTCTCGCTCAACGGCCTCTACGGCATCACGCCGCGCCAGCTCGTCGAGACCGCCGCGCTCGAGCGCGTGGACATCTTCAAGGGCGCGAGCGCGTTCGTGAACGGCGCCTCGCCCAACGGCAGCGCGATTGGCGGCAGCGTGAACCTGCAACTGAAGCGCGCCGACGACAAACCGCTCACGCGCGTGACGCTCGAAGGCAGCGCCTCGGGCGAGTTCGGCACGCATATCGACGTGGGCCGCCGCTTCGGCGACAACGACCAGTTCGGCATTCGCGTGAACCAGTCGAACCGCGACGGCGAAACGAGCATCGACGGTGAAAACCGCCGCAACAACCAGACGGCCGTGGCGCTCGACTGGCGCGGCGACAAGCTGCGCCTCGAAGGCGACTTCCTGTATCAGCGCCAGCACGTGTCGGACGGGCGCCCGGTGGTCTACGTCCTCGGCGACGAGATCCCGGCCGTGCCTTCGGCCACGCACAACTACGCGCAAACCTGGTCGTATAGCGATGCGGAAGACACGGTCGGCATCCTGCGCGCCGAATACGACTTCCTGCCCGGCTGGACCGCGTATGTGACGGGCGGCGTGCGCCACACGAACGAGCACGGCGAATACTTCTCGCCCTACTACACCGATCCCACGAACACCTATGGCTCGCGCCTGGGCGTCGTGCGCAAGGAAGGCGCGACCTCGGCGGAAGCGGGCGTGCGCGGCCACTTCGACACGGGCCCGGTGAGCCACTTCGTGACCGCGGGCGCCTCGATCGTGCGCGTGGAAACGCAGTCGGGCTGGACCTATGGCGGCCCGTTCACGACCGATCTCTACAACACGCCGCAGGTGCCGTATCCGGCCACCACGATGCAGGCCGGCATGGACGGCAACCCGCCGATCACGGCGCTGAACCTGCTGCGCAGCATCTCAGCTTCGGACACGCTCGGCTTCTTCCATGACCGCGTGCTGTTCACGGTGGGCGTGCGTCACCAGGAGATTCTGTCGAACGGCTACTCGTCGTCCACGCTGCTGCAAACGTCGAACTACAACGACTCGATCACCACGCCGCTGTTCGGCCTCGTGGTCAAGCCGTGGGAGAACGTGTCGATCTACGCGAACCGCAGCGAGTCGCTTTCGGCAGGCGGCATTGCCCCTCAAGGCACGACGAACTATGGCGCGCAGCTCGCGCCGGAACGCACGAAGCAGTATGAAGTGGGCGCCAAGTACGACAACGGCAAGTACGGCGCGCAGCTCGCGCTGTTCCAGCTCGAAAAGCCGCAGACGTACACCAATAGCGCGGGCGCCTATGTGGCCAACGGCAACGAGCGCCATCGCGGCGTGGAGGCGTCGGTGTTCGGCGAGGTGTACAAGGGCGTGCGTTTGATTGCGGGCGCAACCTATATCAACGCCGTGCAACTCGACACCGACGGCGGCTCGACCGACGGCAAGACGCCGGTGGGCGTGCCGAGCTTCCTGCTCAACCTGGGCGCCGAGTACGACGTGCCCTGGGTTCAGGGCCTCACGCTTTCGGCGCGCTGGACGCATACGGGTCCGCAGTATTTCGACGCGGCCAACACCATGTCGATCAAGGCATGGGACACGGTGGATATCGGTGCGCGCTATGCGACGAACGTGTTCGGGCGTCCGACTACGTTCCGCGCGAACGTGTATAACCTCGCGAACAAGGCGTACTGGTCGTCGACCAACGGCGGCTATCTGACGATGGGTGCGCCGCGTACCGTGCTGTTCTCGATGACGACGGACTTCTGATCGGCAATCGAGCGCACATAGCACTGTGAAGAAAGGGCCCGGCAGTTCATCTGCCAGGCCCTTTTTGCTTTTACCGTATGTCTACGGACAACGCACGTTCGTTATCTGCCCACCACCGTAATCGCAAACCCATCCCAGCCCTTGCTTCCCACCGTCTGCACAGCGGTCGTCGCCAGCCGCTCGTCGTGAGCCAGCATGTCGAAGTAGCGCCGCAAGCCGACCACATCGTCCTCGTGATGTGCAGGATCGGCCACGCGCCCTTCCCGCACCACGTTATCGGCAACGATGACCGTACCGGGACGCGATAGCTTCAGCACGCGTTCGAGGTAGTTCGGATTGTTGCTCTTGTCCGCGTCGATAAACACGAAGTCGAACGGCGGCTCGCCTTGCGCAATCAACGCGTCGAGCGATTCGAGCGCAAGTCCCGTCACGACCTTGACCTTCGCATCGAGCCCCGCCCGCGCGATGTTGGCGCGCGCAACGGCCGCGTTCTCCGGGCTGAATTCGAGCGACACCATCGCGCCATTGTCGGGCAGCGCGCGCCCAAGCCAGATCGCGCTATAGCCGCCCAGCGTGCCGATTTCGAGTATGCGCCGCGCGCCCTGAATGCGCGCGAGCAGATGCAGAAACTTGCCCTGATTCGGCGCCACGTTGATCGCACGCAGGCCCGCCTTCGCGCTTGCCGCGAGCGCGCCGTCGAGCGCGTCATCCGGGCCGATCAGCCGATCGCAGAACCAGTCATCCACTGCTTGCCACGTTTGCTCGTTCATTACCCTGTTCCCGTCTGGATCACGCTGCCAAGATTACCGCATCCGCTCGCGCAACATCAGTTCGGGATCCTGATTGAATGACTCTGAAAGCTGACTCGGCACGCGAGGCGCAAGACCCCGTTGCGCATTCGCAACGCCGCCGCTCTTTGTTGCGCGCTCAGGAATTGTCAAACGCCCCAAGCGGGCCGCCGCACCCACGCGCGCAACTGTCAAATCGGCCGCCAGGCCGCGCCGGCCCGTCGTCTGCGCGCGCTACGCAACAGGCATAAACACGTGCATTCATAGGGCACGATCCTCTGCTCTCCGCTACACTCCACCCACATTGACGCCGTTTCGAGATAACGACTGGCGGCACCACGCCGCTAATATCCCTGATCGCTGTCTTTACTGGATAAAGACAGTCACTGCGAAGAAAACAAAGGGCTGTTGCGATGCGACTATCCGTTCAAGTTGGGCTGGGCGCGCTCGTCGCCGGATTGCTGCTGGGGGCGAGCCTCTTCGCGGTGGACAAATCGGCTATCGCGGCTACACAGACCACCAAGGCGGCAGCGCCCGGAGCAAGCGACGTTCCCGCTGCCGCGCCGGCAGCGGCCTCCGCCGCGGTGACCGGGCCCGTTGTCATCCAGACGGCGCCCGGCGCCGTCATTCCCGGGCCTGCCGCGCCCGCGCCGCTTGGCGAGCCGCGCTCACGCACGTTCACGCTGCGCCAGATGGGTGTGTACGGGCCGATCGCGCTGCGCGGGCTCGATCCCACCGCCGGCATGAGCGTCGACGTGCGCACCGACGAAGTGGTGACTGGCGCGAAGCTCAAGCTCGTCTACACCTACTCGCCCTCGCTGATCTGGTCGCTTTCGCATCTCAAGGTGTTTGTGAACGGTGAAGTCGTCGCGACGATTCCGCTCGTGAAGGAGACAGCCGGGCAACTCGTGACGAGCGAGATCGATCTCGATCCGCGCCTCTTCACCGACTACAACCGCATCACCGTGCAGATGATCGCGCACTACACGCTCGATCATTGCGAGGATGCCTATCATTCGAGCCTCTGGGCCGACGTGAGTCCCGAGACGTCGCTCACGCTCAACACGGCGGGCATCGTCCTGCCGGATAGTCTTGCGCTGCTGCCCGTGCCGTTCTTCGACCGCCACGACAACCGGCTCGTGCGCGTGCCCTTCGTGCTGGCCGCCAACGCGGGCGTGCCCGTGCTGCGTGCGGCGGGCGTGGTCTCGTCGTGGCTCGGCGCGCTCGCGAGCTATCGCGGCTCGCGCTTCCCGGTCACGCGCACGGTGCCACCCGACGCCAACGCCATCGCGCTCGTGCTGCCGGGGCAGGTGCCCGAGGGGCTGAAGCTGCCGGAGATCACGGGCCCCACGATCTCGGTCATGGCGAACCCGGCCGCCGATCCGCAGTCGGGACGCAAGCTCCTCGTGCTCGCCGGCCGCACGCCCGAGGAACTCCAGAACGCCGCCTATGCACTCGCGCTCGGGCAAGCGGGCATGACGGGCAACAGCGTGATGGTGAAGTCGATCGATCTCGGGCCTGAGCGCAAGCCCTACGACGCGCCGAACTGGGTGCCCACCGACCGGCCCGTGCTGTTCCGCGAGCTGGTCACCGACCCGCAGCAGCTCCAGGTGTCGGGCTACAACCCACCCGCGATCCGCGTGAATCTGCGCGTGCCCGCCGACCTCTACGCGTGGGCGCGGGGCAACGTGCCGCTCGATATCCGCTATCGCTACACGGCGCCTTCCGCGTGGAACGACTCGGTGCTCAACGTGAGCATCAACGATCAGCTCGTGCGCTCGCAGCGGCTGCGGCCCGTCACGCGTGCCGCCGACGAAGCGCGCATCAACGTGCCGCTGCTCTCGGGCTCGGACACGCGCGCTGCGACCAATCTGGAGATTCCCGCGTTCCGCGTGGGCAGCGACAACCAGTTCCAGTTCCAGTTTCATATCGATTCGCAGAAGACGGGCCTGTGCACGTCCACCGCCACCGATGTCGCGCGTGCGGCCGTCGATCCCGACTCGGTCATCGACTTCAGCGGCTTCGCGCACTACACGGCGCTGCCCAATCTCGCCTACTTCGCGAACAGCGGTTATCCATTCACGCGCATGGCCGACCTCTCCGAGACGGCCCTCGTGATTCCGGACGAACCCGACACGAAGGATCAGGAAGCCGTGCTCACGCTGCTCGGCCACATGGGCCAGTGGACCGGCCTGCCCTCGCTGCGCCTGACGATCGTACCGGCCAGCCAGGTGGACACCGTGCGCAACAGCGACCTGCTCGTGCTCGGCGTGGGCTCGGGCGCGCAGTTGCTCGAAAAGTGGGGCAAGGACCTGCCGCTTCTCATCGAGCGCGGCAGGACCGAGGTGACCACGCGCGACCAGCGCTCCGGCTGGCCCGGCTGGCTTGGCGGCACCGAAGACGAAGACCCGACGCCGTCGGGTCGCTCGATCGTCACGCTCGGCGGACCGATGGCGGCGCTGATCGGCTTCGAGTCGCCGCTGAAGTCGGGCAGAAGCGTGGTGGCGCTCGCCACCACCTCGTCGGCCCAGCTCGGCGACGTGCTCGACGCGCTTCAGGACGGCGCCAGGATCTCGCAGATGCACGGCGACCTCACGCTCGTGCGCCACGGCCAGGTTGAAGGCCTGCGCGT
Organism: Paraburkholderia sp. J8-2; assembly: GCF_905220195.1. NCBI lineage: Bacteria > Pseudomonadati > Pseudomonadota > Betaproteobacteria > Burkholderiales > Burkholderiaceae > Paraburkholderia > Paraburkholderia sp. J8-2. The sequence goes on along the minus strand of NZ_CAJMZA010000013.1, from coordinate 23,208 downwards.
GGGCGAGCGCTATTTCGTCGGCGATCTGCCGTGGTATGCGCGCGCCTGGGTGTTGATCTCGCGCTACCCGTCGCTGATGGCGCTCGCGGGCATTCTGGCCGGTCTGATCGTTGCGCTCACCGTGTTCTGGGCGCTCGGCCGCATGGCCACCCGCCGCTCCGGGACCTGATCATGCGCCCGGGTTTGGCTACGCTCGCGCCGGCTCTGGCGCCACGGCTCGCGCCCCGGTTTGCGCGCTGGCTCACGGCCGGCGCGCTCGCCTGCGCGCCGCTCGCGCCGCCAGGGCCACTCGGGACACTCGCCGCATTGACACTGCTGATGCCGGCTGCCACGGCGCACGCGGCTGCGCCGGCCGCACCAGGCGCGCCAGGTGCGCCAGTTGCAAACGCTACCGCCGCAAAGTCCGCCAGCCCCGCCGCCTGCGCCTGGCCCGCATGGAGCACATTCCGCAGCACGCTGCTGAGCGCCGACGGCCGCGTGATCGACGCGAGCACGCCTCGCCAGATCACCGTTTCCGAAGGGCAGTCCTACGCGCTCTTCTTCGCGCTGGTCGCGAACGACCGGGCGAGCTTCGACAAGGTCCTCACGTGGACCGAAAACAATCTCGCGCAGGGCGATCTCGCCTCGCATTTGCCCGCATGGATCTGGGGGCGCCGCGATATCGGCGATGACGGCAAGCCGGTCGCGGCTGCGGGCGCTTCCGCTCCCGCGCCGGCCAGCGCCGCGCACGCCGGCGAGCCCCAGTGGGGCGTGATCGACAGCAACCCCGCCAGCGACGCCGACCTCTGGATCGCCTACACGCTGCTCGAAGCCGGGCGCCTCTGGAACGAGCGCCGCTATACCGCGCTCGGCACGATCATGGCCCGCAACATCGTGCGCGAGGAAACTGCCGTGCTGCCGGGGCTTGGGCGCACGGTGCTGCCAGGGCCCGTGGGTTTCACGATCGGCAAGGACGGCTGGCGCCTGAACCCGAGCTACGTGCCGCTCCAGGTCATGCGGCGCTTCATGCTCGCGCTGCCACAGGCGAGCGAATGGAAGGCGCTGCTGGCTTCCTCGGCGAGACTCGTCAACGAGACCGCGCCCAAGGGCTACTCGCCCGACTGGGTGGAATATCACGCGAAAGGCGGCTTCGCCCCCGACGCGCAAACGCACGCCGAAAGCGCCTACAACGCCATTCGCGTGTACCTGTGGGCCGGCATGCTCGCGAGCGACGACCCGCTGCGCGCCAGCACGCTCGCCACCTTCAAGCCGCTCGCGGACTTTGTCGGCACACAGGGTTTTCCGCCCGAGCGCGTCGACACGACTACGGGTACAGCGGGGCCGAACGAGGGCAACGGCGGCTTTTCCGCCGCGGTCGCGCCGTACCTGGCCGCGCTTGGCCGCAGCGATCTCGCGAACGCTCAGGCCGAGCGCAGCCGCACGCTCGCGCAGAAGTCGCCGCCTGGCTACTACAGCAGCGTGCTGATGCTGTTCGGGCTCGGCTACCTCGACGGCCTCTACCATTTCGACGCGCAAGGCCGCGTTGCCCCAGCATGGACGAGCGCATGCCCCACGCCGCGCTGAACGCCCTCGCGTCTGCTCGCCGCGGCGCCCGTGCGCGCAGCGCGCGCCGTGAGGCGCGGCGCCTCGCTGCGTGCGCGCTGCCGGGCCTCGCCAGTCCCGGCACGCCGCCGAGCCGCTTGTTGCCGAACATCGCGCCGCTCGTTGCGCTGCTCGTCGCCGCGTCGCCATATCCTGCCTCGGCGCAGACGGCTCCGCAGCCAGCGGCCAACGCCGCCACGCCAGGCGCCCAGGCCGAGCAACTGCTCTCGGCCGCGCGCATGTGGGAAGGCAAGAATCGTCCGGACGTCGCACGTGGGCTCGTGCAAAAAGCGCTGCTGTTCGACCCGAAGCAGCCCGACGCGCTCGCCTTGCTCGGCGAAATCGAGCTGCGCTCGAACCGCCCGGCCGAGGCCGCGAAAATCCTCGCGCAGCTCAAGAAAATCGCCCCGAACGCGAGCGCGACGAAGGAACTCGACGACGCCTACCGCATCGCCACGAGCGGCAAGATGGAGATGGCCCAGATCCGTCTGCTCTCGGCCGCGGGCAAGAGCGACGAAGCCTCGGCACGCCTGCTCAAGCTGTTTCCGAACGGCGCGCCCGCGGGCGATCTCGCACGCGACTATTACCGCATCCTCGCCGGCACCACCGCGGGCCGCGCGCAGGCGATCAGCGAATTGCGCACGCGCGTGAAGCAGAATCCGAACGACCCGCGTCTCGCGCTGATCCTCGGCGACCTGCTCACCGACCGCGCCGACACGCGCATGGAAGGCCTCAACCTCATCTACCGCGTGTACCAGCGCCAGGACAGCAATCGCGCGCTTGCGCTCGAACTGTGGCGCCGCGCACTCGGCAGCGCCGGGCGCGACGATCCGGCCTACTACGTGTGGTATCTGCGCTATTTGCAGGAAGTGCCCGACGACACCGACGCGCAGCAGACCGTGGCCGATCTCGGCAAGAAGCTCGGCGCGAAGGGCCAGGCGCAGGCGCTCGCGCAGGCGCAGAACCCGCAGGCCGTCGTCACCGCGCCCGCACCCTCGCGTGCAGCTGCAACGAGCGGCGCTTCGACTCAGGCCCGCGCCCGGCCCGGCCCCGGCGCCGCCGACCGCGCGCGCGGCCTCGCGCAACTCGACCGCGGCGATCTCAAGGACGCCGAAACCTCGCTGCAAAGCGCGCAGCGCGCGAACCCCAACGACGGCGAAACCATTGGCGCGCTCGGCCTCGTGCGGCTGCGCGAAGGCCGCCACGACGAGGCGCGCGAACTGTTCGCGCGCGCCCTCAAGCTCGACCCGGACAACGCCGGCAAGTGGCGCAGCCTCGAAAAGACGGCCACCATCTGGGGCACCATTGCCAAGGCGCGCGATGCCAATTCGCAAGGCAAACCGGAACAAGCCGAAGCGCTCGCGCGCGAGGCGCTCAAGCTCGATCCGGGCAACACGACCGCCAGCGACATTCTCGGCAACGCGCTCATCGCGCAAAAGAAGTGGCCAGAAGCCGAAGCCGTGCTGCGTCCACTCGTGAACGCGCCCAAGCCCGACATGGACGCGCTGCGCGGCCTCGTGACGGTGCTGCGCGAAACCCATCGCGAAAACGAGATCGAACCGTTGATCGCCGCCACGACGCCGCGCGTGAGCGGTTCGACGGCGGAGCTCAAGCGCCTGCACGCCGAGCTGCTCTCGATCCAGGCAGACCAGTTGCTCGCGGACAACCGCAAGAGCCCGGCCATCGCGAAACTCGAAGAGGCCGTGCGCCTCACGCCCGACGACGCCTGGACGCGCTTCACGCTCGCGCGCCAGTATCGCGATCTGGGCCTGCCCGCGCTGGGCCGCCAGGTCATGGAAGACGGCCTGAAAGTCTCGCAGGCGCCCGACATGCGCTACGCCACGGCGCTCTACCTGAATTCCGTGGACGACGTCGACGCGGCCGCCGCACAGCTCGCGGCTGTGCCAGAGGCCGAACGCAGCCAGGGCATGCGCGAGCTGATAGGCAACCTCGCCGCGCAGAAGAAGATCGCGCAGGCCCGCCAGCTCATCGCCCAGGGCAAGGAAGACGAAGCGCGCGCGCTGCTCGACTCCGCCGCCGCCGACGCCAACGCGGCCAACGACCCGCAGATGCTCGCCACGGTCGGGCGCGAGTGGATCGCCATCGGCGAGCCGGACCGGGGCCTGAAGCTCGTGCAGGACTGGCTCGCGGCGCACCCCGACGACCCGGCGGCCAACGGCGCGCGGGTGCGCTACGGCGAGCTGCTGGCGGCGGCCAACCGCGACGACGCGTGGGCGAACTGGATCGACGCCACGCGCGATCAGCCCGGCATCACCGAGGAGCAGCTGGCCAGTCTCGACGACCAGGAGCTGCGCCTGGCGGTGCGCGAAACCGACCGGCAGATCGAAGCGGGCGACCTCACGGCCGCACGCCACACGCTCGACGCCGTGCCCGACCGCCTCAAGTCGAACCGGCGGTGGCTCCTCGAAGAGGTGGATCTGCTCGACGCGAAGGGCGACTACAAGGGTGCGATGGCCGCGGCGCAGAAGGTGCTCGCCACGCAACCCGACGACGCCGATGCACGCCTCGCCGTTGCGCGTATGCTGGAGCGCATGGGCCGAGACCGGGAGGCCGCCGACATGGTGCGCGCAGTGCTGGCCGACACCGCGGAGAACGACATCGACACGCGCCTTGCCGTGGCGCGGCGCTTCACCGCGCTCGGGCTGAACGACGAGGCTTCCGCCGTGGTCGATCCGTTGCACGAGCAATATCCGGACAACCCGGACATCACGATCCAGGCGGGGCGCGTGGCGCAGGCGCGCGGCAACTACAACGAGGCCGCGAACCTTTATCGCACTTCGCGCACGCAGGAAGAGGCCGAAGGCACGCAGCCGGACGCCGATGGCACGACATCGGCCGGCCGCGCGCTGCAGAGTCTGGAAGACCGCAAGCAGGGGCAGGTCGCAACCGGCTGGTATCAGTCGAACCTTTCGGGCGACCCCGGCATTTCCGAACTGCACGCCACCGAAGTCCCGCTCTACGTGCGCATTCCGGACGGCTACACGGGCCATTATTTCTTCCATGCCGATACGGTCTACCTGAACGCCGGCACGCTGCCCGGCGGCGACCTCGACACCGCGTCCAAGTACGGCAAGATCGCGGCGCTCGGCAACGCCGGACTCGGGAACATCAACGAGACCGCCAAGGGCGTCGCGCTCGCAGCGGGCTACGAGTTCAGCGGCGCGAACAATAGCTGGCGCGCCGACATCGGCAGCACGCCGGTGGGCTTTCCGATCACGAGCGTGCTGGGCGGCATTCAGTACCGCCACGACTTCCAGAACAGTTCGTCGCTGTCGCTCGACGTCTCGCGCCGGCCCGTGACCGCCAGCCTGGTTTCGTACGCGGGCGGCATCGATCCGGTCACTGGCGAGAAGTGGGGCGGCGTGGTGCGCAATGGCTTCACGGTGCGCGGCGCGAAGGACTTCGGGCCCGGCACGATCTTCACGAGCATCGGCTTCGGACTCCTGACCGGCACCAACGTGGAGACCAACCAGGAGTTCAAGGTGCGCAGCGGCTACGACTGGTCCGTGTTCAGGCGGCCCGACCAGATCGTGTCGAGCGGCCTGATCCTCAACTACTGGAAGTACTCGAAGAACGAGCACAACTACACGTTTGGTAACGGCGGCTATTACAGTCCGCAAAGCTATTTTTCGATCGGCATTCCGCTCGACTGGACCGGCCGCTACAAGAAGCTTTCGTGGGAGATCGACGGGTCGGTGGGCATGTCGTTCACGAATGAAAACCAGTCGCCGTTCTACCCCACGCGGCCAGGCCTGCAGGCTCAGGCGCTCGCGTTCATGAGCGCCAACGATCTCGGCTCGCCGTATTTCGGCGGCGGCTCGGGCGGCGGCTTCAGCTATACGATCGAAGCCGCGCTCGAATACCGCGTGACAGAGCACTTCGTGGTGGGCGGACGCTTTTCGATCGACCGCTCGCGCGACTACGCGCCGAACGTGGGCGTGCTTTACATGCGCTACTTCTTCTCGCCGCAGAAGGGGCCGGTGCCGTTCCCGCCGCGGCCGGTCGTCCCTTATTCGGCCTATTGACGTGGCCACAGAGCGAGCGCGCATGACGACGATGAAACCCGCGACGATGAAATCCGCGACACGAGCGACACGATGACCGATCCCGCCACCCTTCCCGCAGCGCCCGCCGGCGCCAGCCGCGATACGCGCCGCTCGCTGTTCTCGCGTCTCGCGCGCCGCGAGCCGCTCGCGATCGACGGCCTGCCGCCGTCGCTCGCCTCGCTCGGCGCGGGCCAGGTGCACGTGGTCTACGCGGGCGCCTCGCCCGCGCGCGACGCGCTCTTCTGGCAAACCGCCGCCGCCGCGCTCACGGGTCCAGCCACCGTGCTCTCCACGCGCGACGGCGCGAGCCTCGCGGCCACGTTGCGCGACCATGGCGTCGATCTCGACAAGAACGGTTCGACGCACGCGTGGGCAAACGTATGCACGGTGCGTCCACTCCAGGAACGCGACGGCGTGCAGGTGCTGATCGAAGCGCTCAACGCGCTCGCCGCGCAGTGCGCCGCACCCGAAAGCCAGTTCTTCATCGAAGGCGCGGAGGCGTTCTTCAACTGGCAGGACCCCGCCGCGCTTGCGAGTCAGGGCGCGCAGCTCGCAGGGTGGTGCGCGCAGTATCGTTACGGCGTGCTGATGGTGGTGGCGCCCCCAGGCCTTGGCGACGATCAGGAGCATCCCGAGCTGGCCGCGTTCCAGGCGCGTTTTGCGGGCGCCGCGCAATTGCACCAGGTGCAGGGGCAGTATCGCTGGGAAGTGGCGTTCTGGCGCGCCGGCGACGCCGTGCACGGCAGCCAGAGCGTGCCGCTGCGCTTTTCCGCGGTCGATCACCGCCTGACCGTTTCTGGCGGCACCTTCGAAACCGAGATCGGCGAAGCGGGCCTGCTCGCGCCCGACGAAGGCCGTGTCGTTGTTTCGCGCGACGCCATGCTGCACGAACGCGTACTGCCGCAGGCCTGGCAGATCGTCGACAACAACGAGGCTGCCGTGGCCGCGGCGCGCACTTCGGTCGCAGCCACGGTGATTCTCGATTTCAGCGTGAACCGCGACCTCGAAGCGCTCGCGGAACAGGTGCACACGCTGCGCCTGCAGTGCGGCGAAGCGCTCAAGATCATCGTGCGCGAGGACGCCGTGGCCATGCGCTACGAGTCGCTCATGCTCAACCTCGGTGCGAACCGGGTCATTGCGCGGCAAACGCCGCTCGCGCAGGTCGAGGCTATCGTCGACAGTCTGCAGGGCCAGGTGTATTCGCGGCCCATGCCCGCCGACTACCGCCAGGCGCTCGCCGCCGTGGTGCACGGCGAGGAGAGCGGCTACGTGGGTGCGGCGCACTTCGTCGAACTGGTGCGCGCGGCGGTGGAACGCAGCCGCGTGATCCAGTTGCCGAGCGTGCTGATCCGGCTCGCGCTAATGCCGGAAATCGCGCACGTGGATGCGCTCAAGGTGTGCCATCTGCGCCGCGCGGGCGATATCGTGACGGCGAGCGGCGACAGCCTCTACGTGTTCTTCTTTGCATGCCGCATGAGCGACGCCGACGCCGTGTGTCAGCGCGTGTTCACGCGGCCGCTCGCCGAGCTGTTCCAGGGCGAGGAGCGCTACGGTGATGGCCGCGCGATCACCGAGGCGCTGGACGCGTTCGCCGACGAGATCGACACCGCGCCGCCGCCCGACTATTCGGGCTGGCTCGCGATCAACGAGGGGCAGCCCGCCGCGCCCGCGGCCGTCTCGGTCCAGGCCAACGGCCAGACCGTGCCGCCTGCGGCGGCTTCCGCGATTGCGCCGGGCGCAGCGTCGGCTGCAACGACAGCGACAGCAAACGCGACGCCGCGCAATATCGCTCCCATAAATGGTGACCTGTTGTCCGCGCTCGACCCCGCCGCGCGCGGCGACAGCGCGAAACCGCGAGCCGCGCCGCAGCGCGCGCCGCTGCCGCTCAAAGCATAGGAGAGCGACATGAACGTATTCCTCGGTTACTTCGTCTGGGGCTTGATGCTTGCCGTGCCGCTCTACTTCGTCGCCTGGCGTCTGCGTCTTGGGCGCTTCCTGCCCATGTGGCTGCGCCCCGCGCGCTCGCGCCCGCTCCAGTTGCCGCCCCAGCTCGACGCCCTGCTGATTCGCGGCCAGCGCCGCACCGGCCAGACGGGGCCGCGCCAATGAAAACCATCGCCATCGTCTCAAGCGTCGGCGGTGCCGGCCGCACCACGCTCACTGCCGCGCTCGCGGGGCTGCTGGCGGCGCGCGAGCACGTCGCGCTCGCCGCCGAATGCGACCCGCGCAACGTGCTGGCGCTCCACTTCGGGCTGCGCGAGAGCGCGCGCGAAGGCCTCGTCACGCATCTGGCGGGCGGCCCCGGCGCCGACGACGCCTGGTCGCGCGCCGCGCTGCAAAGCGACGATGGCGTGCTCGTGCTGCCATGGGGCAGCCTCGCGAACGGCCACGCGTCCCTCGACGACGACGCGAGCGCCCTGCTCGACGCGCGCCCTGGCTGGCTGCGCGAACTGCTCGCCCGCGTGGACCTGCCGGCGCACGCGATTGCGCTCGTCGACGCGGGCACGTGGCCCTCGGCGCACGCGCGCCAGGCGATCGACGCCGCCGACCTCGTGCTTTGCGTCCTCGCGCCCTGCGCCACCGCGTGTGCAACGCTGCCGCGCCTGATCGCCGCGCTCGTGCGCGCCGGCAAGCGCAGCGTGTTCATCGCCAATGCGGTCGCGCCCGCGCGCCAGCTGCACATGGACGTCGTTTCGCTGCTGCGCGCGCGCCTCGGCGCCGCCATGCTGCCGTATCTCGTGCATGCGGACACCGGTGTGCCCGCAGCACTCGCCGCCGGCGAAAACTTCTGCCTGAGCGCGCCCAGCTCGCAAGCCGCGCACGACCTGAACGGCATTGCCTCGTGGCTCTCGCACTGGAGCACGGGCGCAAGCCTCGACGCCCCCGACGAACTGCTCGCGCAACATGCCGCGCGCGGGAGCACGCCATGATCCGCGAGAAGATCGCTGCACTGTGGATCGCGTTTTGGGCGTCGCTACGCCGCCTGAGCGCGCCTGAGCTCGATCTCGCGCCCGACGCGCCGCGTGGCCAGTGGCTGCTGCGCGCCTTCTTCCGGCCGCCGCGCCCCGGCCAGCGCGACGTGCCCGCCCTCGCCTTCGCGCGCCTGGGCAAGGACATCCGCCAGCGGCTGAACATAGGCCGCGACGACACCGCCGGCGCCTGGCTGCTGCGCCTCTTCCTGCGCCCGCGCCGCGCGCGACAGCGCCTTGCCGCCGACCTGCGCAAGCTTCACAAGGCGCCGCAAGGGCACCATCGCTTCGCGTTGCGCGCGTGGCTCGGCAGGGGGCTCGAACCGATCTATCGCCGTGCCTCGCGCGCGAGCGCGGCAATCGGCGCACGCCTGCCCGACGTGCCGTGGGACGGCATCGAGCAGCGCCTCGAGAAGCTTTCGGCAGCGCTCGACAGCGTGCCTTTCCTGCGCCAGTGCCTTCTGTGGCTCGCGTTCATCGCGGCCATTGCCGTGTGCACGACGCCGCTGCCGTTCGCGGGCCAGGTGCTGCTGTTCCTGCTCGTGTACGTCGTGGTGATGATCGCGCGCCGCCTGCCGGGGCGTCTCGCCACCATGCTCATGGTGATGCTCTCGATCCTCATGACGGGCCGCTACGTCTGGTGGCGCAGCACGCAAACGCTGCATCTGACGAGCCCCGCCGAGGCTATCGTGGGCTACATCCTCTACGCGGCCGAGCTTTACACGTGGATCGTGCTGATCTTCGGCTACGTGCAGACCGCCTGGCCGCTGCGCCGCAAGCCGCAGCCGCTGCCCGACGACCCCGCCGACTGGCCGACCGTCGACATCTATATCCCGACCTACAACGAGTCGCTCTCGGTGGTGCGCCCAACCGTGTTCGCGGCCAGCTCGATCGACTGGCCGCGCGACAAGCTGCGCGTCTACATTCTCGACGACGGCACGCGCGATGAATTCCGACGCTTCGCGGAGGAAGCCGGCGTGGGTTATATCGTGCGCGCCGAGCACACGCACGCGAAGGCCGGCAACATCAATCATGCGATGCCGCTCACCCAGGGCGAGTTCATCGCGATTTTCGATTGCGACCACATTCCCACGCGCTCCTTCCTGCAAACGACCGTAGGCGTCTTTCTCGCCGACAAGAATTGCGCGCTGGTGCAAACGCCGCACCACTTCTTCTCGCCCGACCCGTTCGAACGCAATTTCGACACGTTCCACCGCGTGCCCAACGAAGGCAGCCTCTTCTACGGCCTGATCCAGGACGGCAACGACTTCTGGGACGCCACGTTCTTCTGCGGCTCGTGCGCGGTCATCAAGCGCGCGGCGCTCGAACACATCGGCGGGATCGCGACCGAGACCGTGACCGAAGACGCCCACACCTCGCTGCGGCTGCATCGCCACGGCTATACCTCGGCCTACCTGCGCACCGTGCAGGCGGCGGGCCTCGCCACCGACAGCCTCGCCGACCACATCGGCCAGCGCATTCGCTGGGCGCGCGGCATGACGCAGATCTTCCGCGTCGACAATCCGTGGATCGGCAAGGGCCTCTCGTTCTTCCAGCGCATGTGCTACAGCAACGCCATGCTGCACTTCTTCTACGGCTTCCCACGCCTCATTTTCCTCGTGATGCCGGGCGCGTACCTGTATTTCGGACTGCACGTGATCAACACGCCCGCGCCCGTGATCCTCGCCTACGTGGTGCCGTATCTGGTGATTGCCGCGATCGCCAACTCGCGCATCCAGGGGCGCTACCGGCACTCGTTCTGGGCCGAGGCCTACGAGTCGGTGCTCGCGTGGTACATCGTGCTGCCCACCACCATGGCCTTCATCAACCCGAAGCTCGGCAAGTTCAACGTGACCTCGAAGGGCGGCCATATCGAGCACGAGTATCTCGACTGGACGATCTCCAAGCCCTATCTCGTGCTGCTTGGCATCAACGTGTGCTCCATACTCGCCGGCATTGGCCGCCTCACGATCTGGCGAACCGAAGAGCCCGCCACCGTATTCATGAACCTCTTCTGGGCCGGCGTGAATCTCACCATTCTCGGGCTGGCGCTCGGCGTGGCCAAAGAGGCGAAGCAGGTGCGCGTGGCGCACCGCATTCCGTTGCGCGTGCCCGCCATGCTCACACTGCCCGACGGCCGCACGCTCGCCTGCAAGACCGAGAACTATTCGATGGGCGGCCTCGGCCTCATGCTGCCCGCCGACGCCGTGGCGAAGCTCGAGCCCGGCGAGCGCATCAACGTGACGCTCGCGCGCGGCGTGCTGGAACACGACTTCCCGGCCGTGGTCGCGCGTCTCGCCGACCGGCGCCTTGGCGTGCGCTTTACCGACATGACGGTGGAGACGGAGCGCAAGCTCGTGGAATGCACGTTCGGCCGCGCCGACGCCTGGCTCGAGTGGGAAGACGTGCCGCCCTCCGATGCGCCGCTGCACGGCCTCGTCCAGCTGATCGAGCTGAGCTGGCAAGGCTACATGCGCCTCATCGACGCGCTCTTCGACGCGCTGGAAAACCTCTTCACGCGACGCCGGGCCGGCCAGGCCCGCCAGCCCTGAGAAACGCAACCGCCACATCAAGCCGCTACACCCCTGGAACGCGAAACACTATGGGTCTCTGGAATCTCTACTTCCTCGCCAAGCTGTACCTCTACTCGATCGGCACGCTCAAGCCCGAGTGGTGGATGAACTTCGCCTTCGTCGTCCTGCTGCTCGTGCCGCTGCACAAGCGCTGGCTGCGAATCGCGCGCGACGTGGCCGCCGTTGTCGTGGGCATCGCCATTGCGTACCACGAGTCGAGCATGCCCGACATCGGCCGGGCGATCTCGCAGATTCCTGTGCTCTTCACCTTCACGCCTTCGTACATGTTCGAACTCACGCGGCGCGTGATTTCGCTTTCGATGGTCGTGACCGCGGTGCTTGGCGTGCTGCTCTACTTCCTCATCGACCGCTGGGTGCGCGTGACGACGCTCGTACTGATCGCGCTCGTCGTCATGCCGATCTGGCAGGGCGTGGGCACCTTCGTCGCGAACGCCACCGCCAACGCCTCGCTCGCCAGCAACGGCGACGACGACGGCGGCACGGGCAAGAAGCGCGACGAGCAGTCGGGCAGCTACGACCAGCAGCTAGCGGCGTTCCGCGCCAACGAAGAGGGCCGGCGCGTGAACTTCACGCCGCTCACGACGGACACGAGCGCGCAGTTCGACATCATCGTGGTGCACATCTGCTCGCTCTCGTGGGACGACATGGACGTCGTGAAGATGCGCAACAACCCGCTCTTCTCGCGCTTCGACTACATCTTCCAGAACTTCAGTTCCGCCGCGAGCTATAGCGGCCCTGCCGCCATTCGCGTCCTGCGCGCCACCTGCGGGCAGGAGCCGCACAAGTCGCTCTACGACCCGGCGCCGCCCGAGTGCCATCTGTTCGCGCAGCTTGCGCAGGCGGGTTACAAGCCGCAGGCGCTGCTCAATCACAACGGCCGTTTCGACAATTTCCGCGGCACGGTGATCAATGAAATGGCCGTGCCGGGCGTGACGATTCCCTCCAACGAAGGCCTGCCGGAAGCGATGAAGGAGTTCGACGGCTCGCCGCTGGTTGGCGACTACGACGTGCTCGCGCGCTGGTACAAGCAACGCATTGCGGCGGGCGGCGGTCCGGTCGCGCTCTACTACAACACGGTCTCGTTGCACGACGGCAACCGCCTGCCGCCTCCGAACACCAATCTCACGAGCCTGCAGTCCTACCCGATCCGCCTGCAGAATCTGCTCGGCGACGTCGACAAGCTGATCAACCTCGTCGCGCAATCGGGCCGCCGCGCCGTGATCGTGTTCGTCCCCGAACACGGCGCGGCGCTGCGCGGTGAAGAAAACCAGATCGCCGGCATGCGCGAAATTCCCACGCCGAACATCGTGCATGTGCCGGTAGGCGTGAAGGTGGTGGGTCTGCCGCCCGGCAGCGAGCACACCGGTGGCGTGACGACGATCGATACGCCCACGAGCTTTCTCGCGCTTGCGCAACTGCTCGCGAACCTCGTCGCGCAAAGCCCGTTCGCCACGGGCGCGCCGCCGCTCGCGCAGTATGCGAACAACCTGCCGCAAACGCGCATGGTGGGCGAAAACGAGGGCACGGTGACGATGACGACCCCCACGGGCTATGTGATCCACACGCCGGACGGCGTGTGGGTGGAGGGCAAGTAATGGCGATACGCTTGTGGGGGTCCGGCCGCCGTTCGCGCAGCGGTCCTGCGCTACCGAGCGATATCGACGCGCTCGCGCGCCTGGTCGAGGGCGTGGACCGCGACCGCTATCTCGACGTTCAGGCCGAGGACGCCTGGCAAGCGGCCGCGAAACGCTGGCCGCTCGTGGCGGCCGTGCTGGAGCTGCCGACGCAGGAGAGCAAAGGCTGAGTCAGCGCACGCCCTCGCGGGTTGCGCCCTCTTGAGCGCACCACGCTTGCCACATTTGCCGGTAGGCGGCTTCCATGTTTCGCGCGAAGCGTGCGCCATTCATGAGCGGCGAGGTTTCCATGCGCGCACGCAAGCCCGCGCGCAGCGCGGCGAGGCGCGGCACATCGCGCGCGAGCGCCGTCACGGCGGCCACATACCCGGCGTCGCTTGCCGCCGCCAGCTCCGGCAAACCCAGATTGGCAAGCAGGCAGAGCCCCGCGCGGCTCACCGCCGAGCGGCCGTAGCGCGTGGGCACAGGTACGCCCATCCAGAAGGCGTCGAGACTCGTGGTGTGGCCATTGGCCGGAAACGTGTCCAGCGCGATGTCGATCTGCTGGTAAGTGCGCAGATAATCGGCGCGCGCCTGGAAACCCACGAAGCTCACGCGCGCCGGATCGATGCCGTGTGCCGCAAAGCGCGCATTCAAGCGCTCGCGCGCACTGCCGGGCGGCGCCATCAGAAGCAGCCGCGCGTTTGGCAGCGCGGCATACACGCCGGACCACAGCGCCAATGTGGCGTCGGTGAGCTTGCAGGGATTGTTCAGGCATCCGAACGTAATGTGTCCAGCCGTGAGCGCCGGCAATGCGTTCACATCCACATCCGTCGCCAACGAGTCGTAGCACCAGAAGGCGTCCGGCAGGCGCACCGAGCGCTCGGTGTATTGATCGTCGATGTGCGGCTCGCCCTCCGGATCGAGCCAGGGGTCGGTGAGACGCCAACCGATCGAGGGGCTGCCCGTCGTGCCGGGGTAGGCGAGCCACGCCACCTGCAGCGGAGCGGGCCGCCGTGCGAACACCAGGCGCCGCGCGCCGTCCATGTGCATTGTGAGATCCACGACCACGTCGATGCGATCGTCGCGAATCTGCTGGGCTACGCGCGCATCGTCGAACTCGCGCACGTCGCGCCAGACATCGCTGAAACCGCGTAGCCGGGCGGTTAATTCGTCGGCCTGTGCGCCCAGTGAGTAGCAGAAAATTTCGAACGCCTCGTGATCGTGATGGCGCAACAGCGGCGTCGTAAAAAGCGACTGGCAGTGGTTGCGGAAGTCGGGCGAGACATAGCCGATGCGCAGCCGACGCGCGGGTTCGGGCGTGTTCGCATGGTGCGCTCCCGCGCTCGCGGCCAGCAGCGCCGCTTCGTGCCGGGCCGAGAACTGCTCGGCTTCGGCACGCAGCGCGTGGCCGTCGTCGATGGCGAACATCAGCGACCACAGCAAGTTGCTGTTCGCGCCGGCATGCGCGGGATCGCAGGCCATGGCGCGCCGATAGCAGGCAATGGCCTCGTCGATGCTGCCGGACTTGCTGCACGTGTTGCCGAGGTTGAGGTGCGCGGCGGCGAAATCCGGCTTGAGTTCGATCGCGCGCGTGAAGGCCGCGCGCGCCTCGTCGATGCGGCCCGTCTGCATCATCAGGTTGCCGAGATTGTTCCACGCGGACACTCTGCCCGGTTCGCGTTCGAGCGCGCGTATGAGTGCGGCCTGCGCTTCGTCGACACGGCCCGCGCCCAGCAGCATGCAGCCCAGATTCGTGAGCAGGTCGACCGAGTCCGGCGCGAGCGTACGCGCGTGTTCGAGCATGGCCAGCGCTTCGGTGTTGCGGTTCGTGGCGAGCAGCACCTGTGAAAGATTGTTCCAGGCATTCACATGACCGGGCGCCAGTTCCAGCGTGCGCCGCAGTACCGCTTCCGCGCGCGCGAACTCGCCGGACTTGTACAGGGTGGTTCCGTAATTGAAGTGGATAGCCACATGGGCGGGCGCAAGCGCCAAGGCACGCTCGAAATGGCGCGAGGCCTCGGCACAGTTTCCCGCTTCGCCGTAAAGCTGACCGAGATTGTTCAGCGCCACGGCGAAGTCCGGCTGCAACTCGATCGCGCGATGCAGCGCCCGGATCGCGAAGTCGCGGTCGGCCGCGCGCTGACAGGTCAAGGCGAGGTTCACGAGGAAGACCGGGTCCTCCCGCTCGGCCAGCGCGCGGGCGATGAGCGCACGTGCGGCGAGCGGATCGCGCCCGTTTTCGATCAGGCCGGCGAGATTCAGCGCGTCGGCGTCGTGCGGATTGGCGGCGATGAGGCGCTCGCACATGGCGCGCGCCGCTTCAGTTTCGCCGCGCTGCCACGCGGACTCGGCGGCGGCCAAGGGTGCTTGCGTTGCTTGCGCGGGCGGCGTGGCGTCGCGGGAAGCTTGGGAGGTCGACATGAGGGTGAACGCTTCCATGGCTTCGGATAGCAAACGTCCGAAGATGGCAACGCGTGTAGACGCAAAGCGTTCGATTATTGCCGCGTCTCGAAACTGGCTGTCTGGGTTGCGCCCGTTGTGGCGCCAGGCCGAGCCGGCTTGCTCCGCAGCGCGCTCCAGGCCCGCCCTGGTCCATACGTTCAGCAAGCAGGCTGCGCGGAAGCGGCATGCAGGCCAGCGAGCGGTGCTTCAGTGGTCCTTATGATCCTTGATCTGACGCGCCTGGACTTCAGTCACCGAATCGAACAGCGCCTCGGCACGCGCCAGTTCGTCCAGCGCGCGGTCGAGCCGCGATTGCGCGACCCCATAGGCAAGTGGCGCGGCGATGTCGCCCTGGACCTCGGCACGCAGGGCGCGAAATGCCCGGTCGACGTTGCGGCTCGCCTCAAAAAAGCGTTGCGCAGCCTCGGCCTCTTGTGAACGGATGTGAATCGCCATGGAAGAGTTCCATCGTGAGTTGCGTCCAGTCTCCCGCCCGGGAGACGTGACGCGTTCTTGCGCCGCCAAGCCGTGAAGACGCCGTGTGGTCGGCCGGCGGCACGTCGAAGAGATCGCGCGTCACGCCACGCGCCTGCTGCGCACAGGCCTCGCTGCGCACGCGTTTGGTGAGATTCGCGTAGGTGTCGAAGTCGCCCATGCGCGACGCCTCGTGAATTGCCGCGAGATCGCGCGCCTTGACGAGCGTGGGCTGCGTAAGCCGCACAAAGTACGGCGCCTCCAGCTCCGCCGTCAACACGAGCGGATGGCTCTTGCCGCCCGCCTCGGCGGCGCGCTCGACGCAATCCACCACTACGGTGCCCTGCGAGCGGGCCGGCGGCTTCGCCGTGCTTACGCTGCGCAGCCGCTCCGGAAACACCCGCAGCGAACTGCCGACGCTGAGCTCGGTTGGCGAGACGCATACCAGCGCGTAGTGATGCTCGCGTGCGGCGCCCGAAGGCAGCGTGGCGCTGCTCGTGACGAACACGTGCTGCGGAAGCTGGCGCACCTGACCGCTTGCGTCGACCCACGCATTCCACACGACCACGCCGGCACGCTTGCCGCGCTTGTCTTGCGCTACGCGCGGACGGCTCGCCGCCGGCGAGAACAGGGCGAGGAGCGAGCCGGTGCGCAGCGCGGCGACCTGAGCGCTGCTGCCGAGCGACTGGCCGATGCCCCACAGGAAACGTCCGCCGCCCTGCCGGCGCTCCCACTCCTTGCGCAGAATCAGCGTAGGGAGATCCATGCCGGCCTCCGGCCCGATACGGGACCAGCAGAACGTGGGCGGTAGGTGTTTCAGTGCCATCGACTTCCTCGGAATGCAGTTGCTCATTGATTAGGGTGAGCAATTCAATAACCGTTACTGTATAGGTATAATGCATGACATGGAAGCCCCAGATACTTATTTTCCGGTGCAGGAACTGCTGCGGCGGTTATCGGACGATTCACGCTCGGCCAGCGAAATTGCACGGCTTTCCGGGGTCAGTCAGCCTACCGTCTCGCGTCTTCGCACGTCGAACGGGAGGCGTGTACGCCGGAGCGCGTCATTCAATAAGCTATGCAGTTTCTATGGCGTGAAGGCGCCGCCGTCCAGCCGGCACGCGGCCGCGTACAACGAATTGCTGCGCAACGCGATCGTCGAGGCGTGGGACGGCTCGGAGGAGCACGGCCGCGCGCTGCTGGTCGTCATCAAGGGATTGAAGGAGCTGAGGGAACGGCCCGCGTAGATTCAATTGGGCCGGCGGCACGAAGCGTTTTGCGCGAGGGCGCAAAGGTAACCATCCATGGGAAATTCGCCTTGCATTTCGGGGTTCCAGAGGAGCCACGAACCGTGCGCAAGCCACGGTGGTCCGGCAAATCCCCATATGTGGTGACCTTGACGTTTTCCTGCGCCGCGGGAGGCTCAAACGTATGATGTGAGAGCACCCATCGCACCGCAGCCGCCCGTTTGCAGTGTGTGAGATTCGCTACCCGAGCACCGCGTCCACCATGTCCGCCGACACTTCCCCCGTCCACACGAATGCTCCCGCTACTTTGCGCGGGCAGTGCCTTTGCGGCGCCGTGCGCTATGCGGTCGCGAATGCATTCCGCTATGCATTCAATTGCCACTGCTCGCAGTGCCGCCGCGCGACCGGGTCCGCATTCAAGCCCTTTGCGGGCATCGAAAGCGAGGCGCTGCGCCTGACCGAGGGCGAAGCGCAGACGCTGGTCTACGGCGACCCTCAGGCCGCCCATGACGTGCATTGCGGCCGCTGCGGCTCGCTGCTCTATTCAGTTGTGCGCGAAGGAGCCTATGTGCACGTAACGCTCGGCACGCTGACCGATGCGCCCGACATCCGGCCCGCCGGCCATATCTTCGTGCGCTCGAAAGCGCCTTGGTTCGAGATCGCCGACTCGCTCCCCCAGTACGACGAATTCCCGCCCTGACACGTGCGTTCCTGCAGACATGCGTGGCAGCGACCATACCGGTATCGCCGCACTACTGCCTGCCGGTACATGGTTCGGCTAGTCTCGAAGCGTCCCTTCCCCTTGTCCCCAAGGACTCCGAGCCCCATATGGACTCCAAGACGATCGAGACGTACACGAGTGGCGCCGCAAGCTACGCAGCCGAATGGGCGAACCAGCCCGAGCCGGACGACCTCTATGCGCGTCTCACGCAGCATTTCCGCCCCGAGGGACGGACAGTCGATATCGGGTGCGGATCGGGGCGCGACGTGGCGTGGCTGAACGCACACGGTTATCCGGCGGCCGGGTACGACGCGTCGCAGGGTTTGATCGCGCAGGCTGCCGCTGAATACCCGCAATACGCGTTCGGCCTTGCCACGTTGCCCGATCTGGAGAATGTACCGGCCGCGAGCTTTGACAACGTCCTCTGCGAAACCGTGATCATGCATTTGCCTGTCGCGCAAATCGGCCCGGCCTGCCGCCGCCTCGTCGAGCTGCTCACGCCCGGCGGCGTGCTGTACCTGAGCTGGCGCGTAACCGAAGGCGACAGCGCACGCGACCCTGCGGGGCGTCTATATAGTGCCTTCGACCCCGCGCTCGTGACGGGCGCGCTCGAGGGCACGACGCTCGCGCTCGACGAGGACGCGGTCAACCGCTCTTCCGGCAAACGCGTTCAACGTATTGTCGCGATTCGTGCGTGAGCGTTGCCGCGCACGACGATCCGGCAACGGGATTAGTGGGGAACAACAGAGCGCCAGGCACCGAGCGAGTGACAAATACGTGAACTATTCGCTTGAAAAATGGTCTAACGCACTTATGTAGGAGATATGTAAGGTGGAGCGCTAGCAAGCGGTACGACCCTGAAGGCGGACAATGTGCCGCAAACACGACGATTCAGGTTGCCTCGCATGCAGTAACGCACTACCATACGCGGTCTTTCTGCATTGCACGAAAATCCAGGCTGCCACGTCTTCGACGTTTGGCGCTCGCTTGGCGGGACCGGCATGCGCCCCGCCCACTCCCCTGCAATTTCGTCATCGCCAGGACGCCACGCCGCTGGCGCGTGACCCTTTTTGCCCTTGTCGGGCTATCCCTTCGAGGAGAATGTATTGACAAGCCATGACCGGGACGACGCGCTGATCTCGTCTGCCCGCCCCGCACGCCGTTCGTCGAAAGACAAATCCGGCGATACGACGCCCATGGACGCAGGCTCGCAACTCGAAAAACGCCAGCATCAAATGCGGGCGCTCATCAAGCTCGGCCGTGAGCGCGGTTATCTGACGCACGCGGACATCAACGACCATCTGCCCGACAACTTCGCGCAGACGGCCGCGCTGGAAACGATCGTCGCCACGTTCAACGACATGGGCGTGCAGGTGTACGAACAGGCGCCCGACGCCGACACGCTGCTCCTGAACGAAGATTCCCGCGCCGACCAGCAGGCCGACGACGAAGCCGACGAAGAAGTCGAAGTCGCGCTCTCGACGGTCGACTCCGAATTCGGCCGCACCACCGACCCCGTGCGCATGTACATGCGCGAAATGGGCTCGAGCGAGTTGCTCACGCGCGCCGGCGAAATCGAAGTGGCGAAGCGTATCGAAGACGGTCTCCAGGAAATGATCCAGGCGATCGCGGCATGCCCGTCGATCGTCGCGACCATCCTTGCCGACGCCGACCGCATCGCGGCTGACGAAATGCGCATCGACGAACTCGTCGACGGCATCGGCAGCGACGAAGCCGCACAGGAACCGGCCGCGGCCGAAGCCGACGCCAGCGAAGACGTCGAAGCGGCCTCCGACGAAGAAGAATCGGACGATTCGAGCGATGACGAAGACGACGCCGACGCCGACAACAGCAAGGCGAACGAAGCCCTGCTCGCACAGTTGAAGGCAGACAGCCTCGCGATCTTCGCGCGCGTTCGCACGCTGTTCGAACAGATGGCTTGCACCTCGGACGCCAATGCGCGTGCGTCGGCCTCGGAAATGAAGATCTGCGCCGACATCCAGACGGAACTCGCGCCGATCCGCTTCACGGCTCGCACCATCGACCGCCTGTGCTCGCTGCTGCACGAGCAGGTCGCGCAAATTCGCGCGATCGAGCGCAATGTGCTCTCCATCGTCGTCGATCGCTGCGGCATGCCGCGCGAAGCCTTCATCGAGCAGTTCCCGGGTCACGAAACCGATCTGGACTGGGGCGTGCGCGCCGCAGCCGCGTCGAGCAAGTACGGTCCCGCGATCGAGCGCAGCCTGCCGGCTATCCAGGCAGAACAGCGCAAGCTCGCCGAGATCGAAGCGGCCGCATCGCTGTCGCTGCAGCAGATCAAGGCGATCAATCGCCGCATGACCGTTGCCGAATCGAAGATGCGTCAGGCGAAGGGCGAGATGGTCAAGGCCAACCTGCGTCTCGTGATTTCGATCGCGAAGAAGTACGTCAACCGCGGCATGCAGTTCCTCGACCTGATTCAGGAAGGCAACATCGGCCTGATGAAGGCGGTGGACAAGTTCGAATATCGCCGCGGCTGGAAGTTCTCGACGTACGCGACGTGGTGGGTGCGTCAGGCCGTGACGCGTGCGCTCGCCGACCAGGCGCGCAC
The DNA here is from genome assembly GCF_905220195.1 of Paraburkholderia sp. J8-2. Lineage (NCBI taxonomy): Bacteria > Pseudomonadati > Pseudomonadota > Betaproteobacteria > Burkholderiales > Burkholderiaceae > Paraburkholderia > Paraburkholderia sp. J8-2. Next base: position 2,907 of record NZ_CAJMZA010000013.1, on the reverse strand, counting down.
GATCCGCGTGCCGGTGCACATGATCGAAACGATCAACAAGCTCAACCGCATTTCGCGCGAGATCTTGCAGCAAACGGGCATGGAAGCGCATCCGGCGGACCTCGCCGCACGCATGGGCATGACCGAAGAGAAGGTGCGCGGCATCCTCAAGATCGCCAAGCAACCGGTCTCGCTCGAAAGCCCGGTGGGCGACGACGGCGACGCGACGCTCGGCGACATGATCGAGGACGCAGGCTCGGCCTCGCCGGCCGACGCCGCGATCCACGCGAACATGCGCGCTGCCATCGACGAAGCGCTCAAGGCGCTTTCGCCGCGCGAAGCCAAGGTGCTGCGTATGCGCTACGGCATCGACACGACTTCGGACCACACGCTCGAAGAAGTGGGCAAGCAGTTCGACGTGACGCGCGAGCGTATTCGCCAGATCGAGAGCAAGGCAATGCGCAAGCTGATGCACCCGAGCCGCGCAGACAAGCTGCGGCCGTTCCTGGAGCGCTGATCGCGTTAGTCGCGCTCTAGTGCGACGCGTTTCGGAGCCAGAATGAAAAAGGCCCGTCACTTCGGTGACGGGCCTTTTTGTTTGGTCCAACGCGGGTGCCGGTCAGTCCGTACCGTACTTCGGCGAGTGCGGACCGTAGAGCAGACCGGTCGGCGGCCCCGCGTGCAGCAGGCGATAGCTCGTGACACCAGCGATATCGTGGCTCTTGTCGGTCAGCGAATTCGCGACCTGCTTGATCGCCGCCATCACGAGCATGCCAATCAGACCGCCGCCGCTACTGTTATTGCCCTCGTTGCTGTTCGCGGTCGCTGAGCCTTGCCAAAGCACGTCTCCGCTCTTCAGATCGACGAGCTTCGCCGACGCCGTGACGACCGTCGCGCTGTCGAGCACGCGATACTGCGTGCCGAATTGCGTGATCTTCGAATACACCGCCGCGTCGGAGCCGAAAATCTCTCGCAGCTTCGCGGGCGAGGTCTGCTGGATATCGCCTGCCGTCGTGAGACCATTCTGCTTGAACGTCTCCTCCATGACCGCGACCGGAATCACGTAGTAGCCCGCTTCGGCGAGCGGCATCGTCATCTGGGAGAGCATGCTGTTCGACGCATTCACGTCGGTCGTCGCATTGTCGGGCGGCAGCACGAGGATCGAGCGCGGACGCGCGCTCTTGAACGCCGTGTAGTCCGCGTGCCTGACGGGCTGCGCGCAGGCGGCCAGCAGCGCGAGCGCGCAGAGGGCCAGCCCGAGCTTGAGGGAAGAGAATCTGGACATATCGGTACGCTCGCTTATTGTTGTTTCGGTTTCTTCATGAGGAAGTCCATATAGGTCGTCGACTCCGGGAAGAGATGCTTCTCGGCGTCGAATTCCTGCATGGCTTGCGTGTCGTTGCCGACGTTGGCGTACAGCATGCCCAGCTGCGCATGGAAGCCCGGCGGCGGCGTGTTGCCCTTCGCGCGAATCTCCTGCAGCGACTTCTCGAGCACGTCGATCTGTTCCTGCGGCGCCTTCTGGCCCTTCAGGTAGTCGTAGACCGCGGGCTGATAGCTGGTCCACTGGTAAAGCGGCGGCGTGGTGTTCGCGCAGCCCGCGAGCAGCAGCGTCGCTGCCGTGACGGGCAGGCAGAGTCCCCGAAGCGTGCCGATGTATTTCATTGAAAACCCCGTATGCGTAGTTGTTGTGATCGAGCGTGAAACGCGGACGACGCGCGCGCTCAATGTGCGGTGCGCAACGCGCCCGCGTCGACCTGATCGGCCAGATGGTTGACTGCCTCCTGGATCGCGAGCTCGAGCACCTTGCCATTGAGCGTCGAGTCGTAGCTCGCGGTACCGCCAAAGCCGATAATTTCGCGGTTCGACAGGCTGTATTCGCCTGCACCTTGCGCCGAAGCGACCACTTCCGACGTCGTGGTATCGACGACGTTGATGTTCACCTTCGCGTAGGCAATCTGGTTCTTGCCGCTTCCGAGAATGCCAAACAGTTGGTGGTCGCCCACTTCCTTGCGGCCGAACTCGGTCACGTCGCCGGTGATGACGTAGTTCGCGCCCTTGATCACCTGGGCTTTCTTCGTGAAGCCGGCTTCCTGGCGGATCTCGTCGAGGTTGTCACGATCGAGCACGCTGAAGCGCCCGCTTTGTTGCAGCGACGTGATCAGGATGGTCTTCGCCTGGCCGCCGAGACGGTCGATGCCGTCGGAGAAGATGCCGCGCATATAGCTCGAGCGATTGTCGAACTTGCCAACTGCGATCTGCACCGGCTTGCCGACGGCCGGGCGCTGCGCGCTCGCGACCGGCGGGACCGGCAGCGAACGCGACGACTCCGTCGCGCAGGCGCTCAGCGCCGCGATAGCGGCGGCGGCCAGCACGGCACCGCAGGTTCTGGACAACTTCATGGATTCTCCTTGGTGGTGGAACAGAAACGACAGCAGGCGCGCGCGTTTGCTGCGCGCACGGATTGAAGCGACTGGAGAAATGGGAGCGGCGAAATGCGGTGCTGTGCGGCGGCGCGCACGTGGGGCATGTCGGCCCGGCGCACGGAGGCGCGGGCGAGCACAAAGGGCGCAGTGTGTCGCTGCGCGCGTGGTTATTCCATCGGCATTGCATGTTTCTCGCCTCCCGTGCGCAAGCGCGCACGCGGAAGCCCCCGGATTCTTGTCGATGTAGCGTGTTTTTTTAATTCGTAGTTAAAAACTACAAACGCATGTATCGGCGGGTTTTAGAGAAACTTTAGGAGATTGGTTATTTAATGCTTATTAGATTGATTTTGCGAAATTTTGAATCGCATTAACGTATTAGGGAAATACGTTTTAAAAACGGAGTCGTGCTTTCCGTTATCGCGGCTGTGAAATGCTGCGGGAGAGGTGTTGCATGTTCTTTCACGACGCCCAAACGCCAGAACCCCGGCTCTCTTTCGGAGAT
>NZ_CAJMZA010000012.1:0-209671 GCF_905220195.1 Paraburkholderia sp. J8-2 | reverse complement strand
AGCGTAGTACTGGCGCCAGACGTCGTCGGCCTGATTGGCGAAAAGCGAAAGGCTCCCGTCCTTGCTGTAGTCCCAGCTGCCGCCCAGGTAGCTGAAGCGTTTGAATTTCACGCCGCCGTACGAGGTCGAGAGATCGACGAGATTGGTGTGGCCGCGCGGATTGACCTTTGTGAAGCTGCCTGCCTGAAGCACCGCGTTGGACACGTCCTTGCTTACGAGCGAGGCGCCGAGGAAGGTGGGCGGCAGCGCGCGGTTGTCGTGCGGCTCGAAGAACGGGTTGTCCGAGACCATTTGCAGACCGTACTTCGCGACCGTATCGGAAACGCGGGCCTTGACGTCCCAGATGCCGGGGTAGGCCCACGCCAGCTGGTTCGAGCCGCCGCCATCCTTGCCCACGTGCACCATGTTCCCCGCGCCCTGGCCGCCGTCGAGCTTCAGCGCGCCGTAGAGCGACGCGTCAAGGCCGAGACCGATGGGCCCCTGCGTATAGCCCGAGGTGTAGTCGAGCATCGCGCCCTGCACCCACGCATGGCGATGCGGGCCGCCTTCGTTGTCGAAGTGGTCGAGGTAGTTACGCAGGTTGAGGGTGAGGCTGCTATCCGCGATGAAGCCCTTGCTTTGCGACTGGCTCGACTGTGGCTGCTTCGGGTTGTCGGCTCGCACTGCCTGGTCGGCGTGCTGATCCGGCGAGCCGGATGCGAGGCGGTCGACCGCGTTGGGCTCCACGAGCGGGTCGACGCGCGGCGCGTGCATTTGCACGGCGGCTGGGGAGGGTTCCGCCTGGGTCGCAGCTTTTGCGTTTGCTTGCGCGGCGCTGTTGGCCGATTTGCGGCGCGCCTTGTGCCGGGTCTTTTTCGGTTTGACTGGCCCGGCTTGCTGAGCTTGCACTTGCGCAGCGGGCTGCCCGCCCGGTGTGTTCTGCTGAACACTTGTGGTTTGTGCAACCGCTGCAAGGCTGAGCGGCAGGCCGAGCGCGAGTAGCGCAAGTCGCGCGCCGCGGCTCTTGTCTCTGTGTTCTCTTTTCATCATGTCTCCCTTCGTGTGGTTGTCGTTGATTCGCAATCGATAAGGAATGCGAATCGATGGTGACGCCCGCCAGCATGCGTGAAGCGGGTATTTCAGTCGGTGGTGGAATGGCCGGCTGTGCTCGGGTGCCAGCAGGCGACGATCGAGCCACCGGGGCCGGTGGCGGCCGGTTCAGGCGCCGCAGCAGCGCACTGGGCCGAGGCCTTCGGGCAACGCGTGCGGAATGCGCAGCCCGAAGGCGGATTGAGTGGCGAGGGGATCTCGCCGCGTAGCAGCGGCGCGTGACGCTCGCGGGCACGCGCCGGGTCGGCCACCGGTACGGCGTCGAGCAGTGCGCGCGTGTAGGGGTGCGCGGGCTCGTCGTACACTGCCTCGCACGTGCCGAGTTCCATGACGCGGCCGAGGTACATGACCATGACGCGATGGCTGAGCGTCTTGACCACGGCGAGATCGTGGCCGACGAAAAGCAGCGAGAGCGAGAGGTCGCGTTGCAGGTCGCGCAGCAGGTTGACGATCTGCGCCTGAATGGAGACGTCGAGCGCGGAGACCGGTTCATCGCAGATCACGAGCGCGGGCTCGCCGATCAACGCGCGTGCGATGCCCACCCGCTGGCACTGCCCGCCCGAGAATTCGTGCGCACGGCGTTCGAGGTGATGCGCGTTCAGGCCCACGCGTTCTAGCATCGTGAGCACCCGGCGCGCGATCTCCTTGCGGCCCAGGTGCGGTGCATGCGTGCGCAAGGGTTCGGCCACGATCTCGGCGATCGACATGCGCGGATCGAGCGAAGCGAGCGGGTCCTGGAAGATCATCTGTACACCGCGGCGCAGCGCGCCGAGGCGCCGTTGCGCCCCGAAAACGGTTTCTTCGCCTCGCCAGGCCACGCTGCCCGAAGCGACCGGCGAGAGGCCGATCACGGCGCGCGCGAGCGTGGACTTGCCGCAGCCCGACTCGCCCACGAGCCCGAGCGTTTCTCCGCGGCGCAGATCGAACGAGATGCCGTTCACGGCGCGCAACTGCGCTTTCTGCCACGGCCACGGACCGCGTGCGACGCGAAAATTCACGGCAAGGTCGCGTACGCGCAGTAGCGCGTCGTCAGGCACGTCATGCGCCTTTGCGTCATGTGTCATGCGCGTGCTCCCAGTTCGGCGCTATCGCCAATGGGTAGATGGCACGCCCGCGAACGCGAATTGGGCGGCGCACCGATGGATTCGAGCGGCGGCGTCTGCGTGTGGCATCGCTCGAGCGCAGCCGCGCAGCGAGGCGCGAACGCGCAGCCGGCGCCGCCGCTGCCCGGCATGGGCGGATTACCCGGGATCGTGCTCAACGGCGCGCCGCCTGGCGCATCGAGGCGCGGCCGCGCCCCCAGCAGTCCTGCGGTGTACGGATGCAGCGGATGCGCGAACAGATCGCGCGCGCTCGCCTTCTCCACTGTGCGGCCCGCGTACATCACCATGACGTCGTCGCAAAGCTCGGCCACCACGCCCATGTCGTGCGTGATAAGGAGAATGGCCGTGCCGCGCTCGCGATTCATCTCGCGCAGCAGCGCCATGGTCTGCGCCTGAACGGTCACGTCGAGCGCCGTGGTCGGCTCGTCGGCGATCAGCACATCGGGCTCCATCATCAGCGCCGCCGCGATCAACACGCGCTGGCGCATGCCGCCCGAGAACTCGTGCGGATACATGCCGATACGCCGCGGCGCGTCGGGAATGCGCACGCGTTCGAGCGCTTCGATCGCGCGCTGGCGGGCCGCGCGCCGTGTGACCTTGCGATGCAACTGCAACGCTTCGGTCATTTGCCGTTCGACGGTGAGGAACGGGTTCAGCGAGGTCATCGGGTCCTGGAAGACCATGGCGACGCGGTCGCCGCGAATGCGGTTGAGCGCGCGGGGCGTCATGGCGAGCAGATTCTCGCCGCGCAGGCGTGCGTGACCGGTGGCGCGGCCATTCGAGGCGAGCAGCCCCAGCAGCCCCATGACGGTTTGACTTTTGCCGGACCCCGATTCGCCGACGAGACCGAGCGTGCCGCCGGCATCGAGCGAAAACGACACGTCGTGAACGACCTTCACGGGCGGCCCGTCGCGGCGCTCGAAGCGCACGCTCAGGTCCTGGACTTCGAGCAGGGCCATGTCAGCGCTCCCGTGGATCGAGTGCGTCGCGCAGACCGTCGCCGACGAAGTTCACGCAGTAGAGCGTGGCACAGAGCAGCACGGCAGGGCAGAGCAGCAGCCACGGCATGGCATCGAGCTTCTGCGCGCCGTCCTGGATCAGCACGCCCCAGCTTGTCATGGGTTCCTGGACGCCAAGGCCGAGAAACGATAATACGGATTCCGTAAGAATGATTGCCGGTACCGTGACCGTGGCGTAGACGGCGACGATGCCCGCGAGATTCGGCACGATATGGCGCGCGATGATTGCCGCGGGCCGCACGCCGATGGCGCGCGCGGCGTCGACGAATTCGCGCGAGCGCAGCGATAGCGTTTGCCCGCGCACCACGCGCGCCATGTCGAGCCACGAAAACGCGCTGATGGTGAGCACGACGAGCGAGAACGCGCGCCCGAACAGTGTGACCATGAGAATGGCGATCAACATGTAGGGGATCGCGTACATCATGTCGACGACGCGCATCATCACGGCGTCCACGCGGCCGCCGAGATAGCCGGCCGTTGCGCCATAGATCACGCCGACCAGCGCGGAAACGAAGGTGCCGAGCAGCCCCACCTCGAGCGAGACGCGCCCGCCAACCAGCGTGCGCGCCAGCAAGTCGCGGCCCAGTTCGTCGGTGCCGAACCAGTGACCGCCGTCGAGCGTGGGGGCGAGGCTAATCGCGCTCCAGTCGTTGTCGATGGGCGAATGAGGCAGGAAGAGAGGACCTGCGAAGCAGGCGAGCGCGATGAGGGCGAGCATGACGACGCTTGCGAGCGCCGCTCGGTGCCGCACGAAGCGCGCCAACGCGGGCGGCGTGCGGCGCTTCTGCGCGGTCGCGGCTGGCGCAATGAGACCAGGTGCGTTCATGGTGGCGGAGCCTCCGTTAATAACGGACTAGTAGCGGATGCGCGGATCGAGCCACGCATACGCGAGATCGACAAGCAGATTGAAGAGCACGGCGCAGACCGTGGTGAGGACGACCAGGCCGAGCACGAGCGTGTAGTCGCGGTTGACCGCGCCGTTCACCACCAGTTGACCGAGGCCCGGGAGCGCAAAGACCGATTCGGTGACGACGGCCGCCGTGATCGACGAAATGCAGACGGGGCCGAGCAACGAAACGACGGGCATGAGCGCGGGGCGCAGGGCGTGGCGCAACACGATGGTGTGCCCGGGCAAGCCCTTGGCGCGCGCCGTGCGGATAAAGTTGCCGGAGAGCACCTCGATCAGGCTGCCGCGCATGACGCGCGCGATCGCGGCCATGTTGATGATGACGAGCAACGCGACGGGCAGCACTCGGTGACGCCAGTCGCCGTCGCCCCAGCCGCCTGCGGGCAAGAGGCCGTTGCCGTCGGCCGATTTGAGCAGGATAGCGAAGCAAAGTACGAGCGCCGGACCTAGCACGAATGGCGGTACGACGTTGCCGAGATTGCCGAGCAACATCACGGCATGGTCCACCACGCTGTTGCGGCGCACGGCGGCGAGCGTGCCAAGCGCCACGCCCAGCAGGACCGCGAGCGGTATGGAGATGCCACCAATGCCGAGGCTCACCGGCGCGGCCTTTTTCACGAGCTCGTTGACCGACCAGTCGGCGTAGCGGAACGAACTTCCGAGGTCGCCATGCAGCAGCGCGCCGAGATAGCGCAGATACTGCTGCCATAGCGGCTCGTCGAGGTGATAGCGCGCGTTGAGGTTGGCCATGACCGCGGCGGAGAGGCGTTTGTCGGTGTCGAACGGACCACCGGGCGTGAGATGCAGCAGCAGAAAGCAGGCGGTGATGACCGCGAGTACGGTCGGCACCGACCACAGCACGCGGCGCAAGGTGTAGGCGAACATGGGTGGAGGCCTGCGTTAGTGCTTCAGGATGTACATGTCCTGGGTGGCGCGCTGGTCGAGGTAGTTGGTCAGCGTATAGCCGCCTACATAGGACTTTACGAGTCGCGCGTTGGAGTACTGGAACAGCGGGACGAGCGGGTTATCGCTCATGGAGAGCGCGAAGGCCTGCGTGAGGAGGGTCTTGCGTTTCGCCTGGTCGCTTTGCTGGTTCGCTTCGCTCGCCAGTGCGTCGGCCTTCGGATTGCAGTTGCGCTGATCGTTCTGCGGGTTGCCGCATTGGACCAGGTTGTAGTAGGCCGTTGCATCGTTGTAGTCGGCGTACCAGCCGTTGCGCGCGACCTGGTATGTGCCGTCGTGGCGCTGCTTCAGGAGCACCTTGAATTCGAGGTTTTCGATCTTCGCGTCGACGCCGAGTTTGGTGCGCCATTCGCTCAGCGCGAAGAGCGCGACTTTCTTGTGGAGGTCGCTCGTGTTGTAGGTGAGCGTGAAGGAAAGCGGTTTGTTGTCCGAATAGCCGGCAGACTTGAGCAGCCCGCGAGCAGTTTCGATACGCTGCGCCATCGGCCACGCTGCCCAGTCGGGCTTGTACTGCAGGGCGCCCTTTGTCCCTTCGACTATGAGGCCATACGCGGGGCGCTCACCGCTTTGTGTGATTCTGGACGTGAGCAGGTCGCGGTCCAGCACCATCGAGAGCGCCTGGCGAACGCGGGGGTCGCGCAGCGCCGGGTCTGCATTGTTCAGGCTGTAGTAGTACGTGGCGAGCTGCATGCCGGTCTTCAGTTCGGGGCCGAACTGCTTGACTAACGAGTTGTACTGCCCCGATGGCACCGCGTAGGTCATATCGAACTGGCCGGCCTGGAACATGCGCATCGCCGTTTCGTCGCTTTCAATGGGCATCCACGTGACCTTGGTAATGGCGACGTGCGGGGCATTCCAGTAATACGGATTCTTGACGAGTACGATGCGATTGTTCGGCTGCCAGTCCGAGAGCACATACGGGCCATTGCCGACGAGGTTGCCGGCGCGCGTCCAGTTGACGCCAAATTTTTCGATCGTCGCGCGATCGACAGGCGCCAGTGACCCATTTGTAGCGAGTTCCGGGAAGAACGGCACCGGTGTCTCGGTCTTGATCTCCAGCGTGTAGGGATCGAGCGCTCGCACGCCAAGCGCGCTTGGCGGCAGCTTGCCGGCAACCACCGTCCTGGCGTTCTTCACGAATTCGACTGCAATGGTGTAGAGCGAAGCGGTCTTCGGATCGACGAGCCGTTGCCACGCGTAGACAAAATCGGCGGCCGTGACGGGCCGCCCGTTACTCCATTTCGCGTCGCGCCGCAAATTGAAGACCCACGTATCGGGCGCCGTGTGTGTCCACGCGGTGGCCACGCCGGGGACCACATTACCTGACGCGTCGATTCGGGTGAGACCTTCGTAGAGGTCGAGGCCCACGAAAGTGGCGTTGATCGTCTCGGTATGCGCTGGGTCAAGCGACTCGACTTCGGCAGCCAATTGCCGCGTCATCTCCTGTTTCACCGCGAGCGCGGTGCCGGGCGCAATCGTGACGGCTCGAACCTGGGCGGATTGAACGAGCGCGAACGCCATGAGCGTCGCTGCGAAGAGAGATGAGCGTGTCATTGGGTCTCCTGATTAATGATCGTTTTGCGACGCTGGATCGCGCGGCACAGGCAGCTACGCCGTGACGATACGGCCTGTGCCTGGCGTGGCGATTACTAGCCTGATGGGCGAGTCGGGGGCGATTATTGGAAGCGGCGCAGGGCTTGTCAATCGGTGAGGATGCGCGCGGAGATTCGGATTTCTCCTATGGCGAAGAGCCTTGTGCGCGAGGCGCTTTTCCAGCGCAAAAATAAGCCGTTGAAATTGCAATTAATATTTTTGGCGCGGAAGAGAAAGCGTGTTCGGACGAACATCGTACGCGCATGAGATACGTGGCGCGGCGCCCGGGTTGCCGTGCAGGAGCTTTGCGGTCAATCAACTATATGAACGGCTCGCAGCCTTTAGCGAATGTGTGACGAAGAATGCGCCACGCATTGCAGAGGTCGTTTTCCACCGCGCGGGTCGATCAGCAGGCGCTCTCTTCGCCAATCGCGCAGGGCCTGAGTTAGGTGCCCATCGGCACGACGGGCAGTCGGCCCACGCACGACGATGCGGCCCTCGCGTGTGTCGATGCGCCGACCTGCGTCGCGCTTCGTCAGCCAGAAACCGGCTATCGGCCACATAGGGGCACTCAATTGGGGCGTGTCATGAGTTACGTATATATTAAAGGCCCCCCGCACGCGAATGGAGGAAACATGAGCTCGCCAATCGACACGCCCACCCCCGATTCTGCAAAATGCCCTGTTCACGCCGAACCCAAGCCCGTAGCCGGTACTGGCACGGGAAACCTCGACTGGTGGCCTAACCAGCTACGCGTCGACCTGCTGAACCAGCATTCCAACCGCTCCAATCCGCTGGGCGAAAGCTTTGACTATCGCGAAGAGTTCAAGAAGCTAGACTACAGCGCGCTGAAGGCTGACCTCAAAGCCGTGCTGACCGACTCCCAGGAGTGGTGGCCGGCCGACTGGGGCAGCTACGCTGGCCTGTTCATCCGCATGGCCTGGCACAGCGCGGGTACGTACCGCATGGTGGATGGCCGTGGCGGCGCCGGTCGCGGCCAGCAGCGCTTCGCGCCGATCAATTCATGGCCGGACAACGTCAGCCTCGACAAGGCGCGCCGGCTGCTGTGGCCCGTCAAGCAGAAGTACGGCCAGAAGATCTCGTGGGCCGACCTGATCGTGCTGGCCGGCAACGTGGCTCTCGAGAACGCGGGCTTTCGCACTTTCGGTTTCGCCGCCGGCCGCGAAGACGTGTGGGAACCGGATCTCGACGTGGACTGGGGCGATGAGAAGAAGTGGCTCACCCACCGCAATCCGGAGACGCTGGCGAAGAACCCGCTTTCCGCCACCGAGATGGGCCTGATCTACGTGAACCCGGAAGGGCCGAACGCCAGCGGCGACCCGGTATCGGCCGCCCCGGCCATACGCGCTACGTTTGGAAACATGGCGATGGACGACGAGGAGATCGTCGCGCTGATCGCCGGTGGCCACACGCTCGGCAAGACCCATGGCGCGGGCCCGGCCACGAATGTGGGCGTCGACCCGGAAGCCGCGCCGCTCGAAGCGCAAGGTCTTGGCTGGTCCAGCAGCTACGGCTCGGGCGCAGGCGAGGATGCGATCACGTCCGGCATCGAAGTGATCTGGACGCAAACGCCGACGCAGTGGAGCAACTACTTCTTCGAGAATCTCTTCAAATATGAATGGGTGCAGACACGCAGCCCGGCCGGCGCCATTCAGTTCGAAGCGAAGGATGCGCCGGACATCATCCCCGACCCATTCGACCCGTCGAAAAAGCGCAAGCCGACGATGCTGGTCACCGACCTCACGCTGCGCTTCGACCCCGCTTTCGAAAAGATCTCACGCCGCTTCCACGCGGATCCGCAGGCCTTCAATGAAGCGTTCGCGCGTGCGTGGTTCAAGTTGACGCACCGCGACATGGGACCGAAGGCGCGCTACCTCGGCCCGGAAGTGCCGAAGGAAGATTTGCTCTGGCAAGATCCGCTGCCGGCACCCACTCACAATCCGGGCGCCGCCGACATTGCCGATCTGAAAGCGAAGATCGCCGGGTCTGGGTTGTCGGTCAGCGAACTGGTTTCGGCGGCGTGGGCGTCGGCCTCGACGTTCCGCGGCGGCGACAAGCGCGGCGGAGCCAACGGGGCGCGCCTCGCGCTGGCGCCGCAGAAGGACTGGGAAGTCAACAAGATCGCCGCCGGCGCGCTGCCGAAACTGCAGGCCATCCAGCAGGCCTCCGGCAAGGCGTCGCTCGCCGACGTGATCGTGCTGGCCGGCGTGGTCGGCATCGAGCAGGCCGCGGCGGCGGCCGGCGTCAAGGTCGACGTGCCGTTTGCGGCGGGCCGCGTCGATGCCCGCCAGGACCAGACCGATATCGAAGTGGTTGGACTTCTCGAGCCGCTCGCCGACGGATTCCGCAACTATCGCGGCGAGCAAGGCGGCGCCACGACCGAGGCCCGGTTGATCGACAAGGCCCAGCAACTCACGCTGACGCCGCCGGAACTGACCGTGCTGATCGGCGGGCTGCGCGTATTGGGCGCCAATTTCGACGGTAGCGGCCACGGTGTGCTGACCGACCGCGTGGGCGTGCTCAGCAACGACTTCTTCGTCAACCTGCTGGATATGCGCACCGAATGGAAGCCCACCGACGCGACGGCTGAGTTGTTCGAAGGGCGCGAGCGCAAGAGCGGCGAAGTGAAGTACACCGGCACGCGCGTCGATCTGCTGTTTGGCTCCAACGCCGTGCTGCGCGCGCTGGCCGAAGTGTATGCGAGCAGCGATGCCCAGCAGCGGTTCGTCAAGGACTTCGTCGCGGCGTGGACGAAGGTCATGAACCTGGATCGCTTCGACCTGGCGTGATGGTGTCCTGATGATGGTCTGAAACCTGCCCCGGCAAGCGGCTTACGCTGCTCGCCGGGGCTCCCTCCGCGTCTGCGCGCCGTCCCGCCCGGCGTGCCGTTCAGGATGCGCGCGTCACACTTGCGGCCGGTGTGGCGTGTGCTGTCCGCACCTCTTCGACAATGCGTCCGTCTTCGAGCCGGATATACCGGTCGGCGGCGCTGAAGTAACGGTCGTCATGCGAAATCACGATCAGCGTCGTGCCCTGTCGTTTCAGGTCCGGCAAAATCTCGGTATAGAAAATGCGGCGGAACGTCGGGTCCTGATCGGCTGCCCACTCGTCGAGCACCATCACGGGTCTGCCTTCCAGATAAGCGTGCACGAGCGCCAGCCGCTTGCGCTGTCCGGTGGAGAGATCCGTTGTACTGAACGTGCCGTCTTCCCGAACCGATACCTTGTGAGTCAGCGCCAGCCGCTCCAGATAGCGCTGCGCGTGCGTTGCGGGCTTGTCTTCGCCCGGCAGCAAGGTGTCGAAAAGATAGTAGTCGGAGAACACCGCTGAGAATAGCTGGCGGTAGGCATCGATCTCGTCCGCGCGCAGTGGTTCGCCGTCGACAAGCATCGCGCCGCTGTCCGGTGTATAGAGGCCGAGCAACAGCTTGATTAGCGTGGTCTTGCCGCAGCCGTTCTCGCCGACGATGAAAAGCGTTTCGCCGCGCTGAACGGTGAGCGACAGCGGCCCGAGCGCGAACCCGGCGGCGTCGGGTTGCTCGCCTGCGAGGCCGTCGTCGAGCGGTGCGGGAAAGCGGTAAGTGACGTCGCGCAGCGTGAGCGTCGAGAAAGGTCGGTCGTGGCTGCGAGTGAATGCGCGCGCGTCGAGCAGCGCCGGCTCGCTGCTGGAGAAGCGTGCGGATAGTTCGGCAATACGTCTGAACGCAACTTGCGCACGCCCGATGGACGGCAGCGCGCTGACGATCTCCTGAATCGGTCCCTTCATGTAAAGCAGAACCAGCACGAAGCCGGTCAACACGCTGCGATCCGCATTTGCGGAGCCACTCTGCAGCACGAGCATGAGACCGACCACGACGAAGAACAGCAGCGAGCCGAACGCATTCGCGCTCACGAACACATTCGCGGCGCGCACGCGCAGCCGGAAAATCGCGTCGATCGTGCCGGACAGCTCATGGCCGTAGACGAATACGCGGCGCTCGCGGTTGATGCGCAGCTCCTTTGCGCCATCCACGAGCGCACGATAGTGCTTCTGCAGACGATCTTCGGCTTCGCGCGCCGCGCCGAAGCGGCGGATCCCGACGCGCCTCGCGAGCGACTGCGCGACCGAGCCGAGCGCAATGGCTGCGAGCGCGATCAGCAGCAGTGTCGGCGAGAGCACGAACAGATAGCCAAGACAGCCGACGATGGTGGCGGTTGCGATGGCGAGGCTCGAGAACAGGAACGAGAACGCGCTGATCGTATCGATGTCCTGATTGAGCGCGGCGATCAGCCGGTGGCTGCGAAACTGTTCGATTTCGCTGATCGGCGCCGCAATGATTTTCGCAGTCAGGTTCTTGCGCAACGCTGCAATCACGCGCTGTCCGACGATGTTGTTGCCGATGTCCGAGATCACCTCGCCCGCGAGCGCGAGCGCGCAGAGGGCGGCGAAGCTCGCGACGAACGTGGTTAGCGAGGCGGCGGCGCCGTGCAACGCGCGATTCGTGAGGGCGAGCAGCGCCGCCGTGGCAATGCCGCTCGCCGCGCCCATGAGCGTCGCGAGCGCCGAGATGGGCCACAAGCGGCGCAGCAGGTGGAACAGGTCGGCAAGCATCGTTTTCTCCTTCGTTATTGTGGGATGTGCAGCGGTCGCGATCATGAGGCGGCCGCACGGCGCGCGAGCAGCCACATGAGCCACGGCGCGCCGAAAATCGTCGCGACAAGGCCGGCTGGCAGTTCGCGCGGTAACAGCAGCGTGCGTCCGAGCCAGTCGGCCAGAACAATCGTGAATCCGCCGATCGGTGCGGCGAGCAACATCTGGTCGAGCGGACGCCGCGCGCCCGCGAGCCGGGCGAAATGCGGCGCAGTGAGCCCGATGAACGACAGCGGCCCGACGATCAAGGTCGCAGCGGCGGTCAGCAAGGCGGTGAGTCCAAGCAGCGCGCCGCGCGCAAGCGGTGTGCGCATGCCGAGCGCACGTGCGCTTGCGTCTCCGAGTGGCAGGATCGCCAGCCATCGTCCGGTCAGTGGCATGAACGCGCTGAGCAGCACGCACAGCGTGAGCGCGAGCGCCGCGTCGCCGGGCGTGACCGTGTAGGTCGAGCCCGCGAGCCAGGCGAGCAGGGTGGCTGCGCGTTCGCCGCCCCCGGCGATCACGACGGCGACCACGGCCTGGAATAGCGCGCCGATTGCGACGCCGGCAAGCAGCACGCGTTGCGGCGCGAAGCCGGAGCGGCGCGCGAACCACAATAGCGCGAGCAAGGTCGCGAACGCGCCGCCGGCCGTTGCCGCAAACCGCGCGACGTGTCCCGCATCGGCCGCGCCGAACACGAGCGCGATGAGGCCAAGCGAGGCGCCCGCGGACACGCCGAGTACCTCCGGGCTCGCGAGCGGATTGCTGGACAGACGCTGCAACAGTGTCCCCGCCAGCGCAAGCATGATGCCGGCTGCGAACGCGGCGATCTCGCGCGGCGCGCGCCAGATCGCGACACGCGGAAGTTCGGCGAGACTGCTGAACTGCCAGCCATGCACGCCGCGGCCGAAGTCGAGCGCGAGTATCAGCACGATGACAGTCGCAAACAGGATCAGCGTGAAGCGGCGCTTGATCGAGATGCCATCGGGGACCGTGTGCGCTGGTGCGGCGGTGGTGTCGAGGCGCTGCGTGCGGCGCATGCGCGCAAGGATGAGCAGCATGAGCGGCGCGCCGAAGAGCGCGCAGGCGGCCCCGGCGGGCACCAGTTCGCCGAGCGCATTGGCGAGCGGCTGCACAGCCTGGTCCGTCAGCCATAGCAACAGCGCGCCGCACAACGGCGCGAGCAGGAGACGCTGCCCAAGTCGGCGCGCGCCCGCGAGTTGCGCGATGGCAGGCGCAGCCAGCCCGACGAAGCCGATTACCCCAACCGTGCTCACCACGGCGGCGCTCAGCATGACGGCGAGCGCGAGCGCGGCAAGCCGCAGCCGCCGCAGCGCGAGGCCGAGGCTGCGGGCATTGGCGTCATCGAGACTGAAGAGTTGCAGCGGGCGCAACAGCAGCCACGCGAGTATGCCGCCCGCGGCGAGCCGCGGGGCGAGCGCCGCGACTTCGCTCCAGTCCTGCTGGACGAGCGAGCCGCCGCCCCAGATGAACAGGCCGCGCATATAGGGCGTATGAAAGAGCTGCAGCGCAACGCTGACCGAGCCGCACCAGAGCGTCACGACGAGGCCCGCAATGGCGACGGTCACCGGTGCGAGGCCGCTTCGCCACGCCAGGCCGAACACGGCCGCTGCGGCGGCCAGCGCGCCCGCGAGTGCGATCGGCTCGCGCGAGAAACCGTGCGCGGCCAGCGCGGGCGCCCAGAGCGCGGCGAGCGTGAGCGCGAGCTGGGCGCCGGCGGAAATGCCAAGCGTCATCGGTTCGGCGAGCGGATTGCGCAGCACCTGCTGGAAGATCGTGCCGGCCAGGCCGAGCGTCGCACCCGCAAGCCAGGCGGTGACGATGCGCGGCAGCCAGCTGTCGTGCGCGATGATCTGCCGGACGTCGTGCGTATCGGGCGAGAGCACTGCCTGCCACCACAGCGCACGCGGTGCGATCGCAGCAAGATTGGCCGCCGACAGGCCGAGCGCAGCGACAAACGCGAGCACAAGCGACACGGCGACGAGCACGCGAGGCAAGCGCCCGAGCGAGACGCGCCGCCATGCGAGGCGGGTACACGCAGCGGATGGAGGAAGGCGGTCGAGTCCGCTCATGGATGGGCAACTCCGCTAACACTGAGCGTTGGGTTTGCGAGCAACGCTTGCGCGAGTGCCTCGCCGAAGCGCTGAGCCGAGGGCAGCATGCCGAAGCCCCAGAACGGGGGCAGTGCGGCCACGCGGCCACGGGCGACGGGTGGCAACGCGTGCCAGAGGCGGTTCGATGCGAGCGTGCTTGCAACGCCTTGGGGCAGCGGGTCGAAGTAGAGCACCTTGGCATCGGGCGCGGCGGCGAGCGCTTCGAGCGGCGCGACGCCAATTCCCCAGTAGTCGGTTGGGCCACGCCATGCGTTGACGAGGCCGAGCGTGTCGAGCACGTCCTGGAACAGGCTGCGCGCGCCATATACGCCGATATGCCGGGCGTCGAAGAACCGGATCAGGTAGAGCGGCCGTGATCGCGCGGGCGCGGCCATGAGACGCGCGCGGCTTGCAGCAAGTGCCTGTGCGGTTTGTGCGATGAGCGCTTCGGCAGCGCTTTCGCATCGGCATAGCGCGCCCAGCTCGCGCGTGACCGCCTCGGCGCGGCGATAGGGCGCGCCCGCGTCGGTGTAGATCGCGAACGCGCGAACCGGTGCGATCCGCTCCAGGATGTCGCGCTGCGACTCCTGGCTCGAGTTGATGAGGATGAGATCGGGGGCGAGCTGGGCGAGCCATTCGAGGCTCGGTGCGAGCCGCAGCCCGACGTCCGGCACGCCGGGCGGGACGGGCGGCGTGACCACGTTCGCGTTGTAGTCGCTGATCTCCGCGACGCCCGCGGGGACGACCCCGAGCGCGAGCAGCGTTTCGGCGAGCCCCCAGTCGAGCACGACCACACGCGGCGGGGCGCTTCGAGTCGAAGCGCGCGCCGCGGCGGCGAGCGGCGCGATACCCGAAAAAGCGGCCGCGCGGGTGGCCAACGAAAGTAAAAAGGTTCGCCTGTGCATGGTCAGCGCGCCACCGCAATTGCGCCGCCGCCGCGCGGGTGCGGCACGACATCCATGGGAACGCCGTATATCGCTTCGAGCACCTGGCCCTGCATCAGGTCGGCCGGCGTACCTGAGGTCAGCAACCGGCCGCTGTGCAGCGCGACGAGTTCGTCGCAAAAGCGCGCGGCGAGGTTGATGTCATGCAGCACGATGACGACGGTCATCGCGTGATCATCGGCGAGGCTGCGCAGTAAGCGCAGCACGTCCAGCTGGTGCGCGATATCGAGCGCCGAGGTCGGCTCGTCGAGCAGCAGGCACGAAGCGCCTTGCGCAACGAGCATGGCGAGCCAGGCGCGCTGACGCTCGCCGCCCGACAGGTGGTCGGCGAGCTGGGAGGCGAAGCGCGCCGTGTCCGTCACGCGCAGTGCCTCGTCGATGATCGCGGCGTCTTCGCTACGCAGGCGGCCCAGCGCGCCATGCCACGGATAACGGCCCAGCGCGACGAGCTCCCGCACGGTCATGCCCGTAGCGAGCGGCGGATGTTGCGGCAGGTAGGCCACACGCCTCGCGAATTCCCGCGCGGACCACGCGCCAATCTCGCGGCCCGAGAAGCGCAGGCTGCCGCGCGAGGGCGTTTGCTGGCGCGCCAGCAGCTTGAGCAGCGTGCTCTTGCCCGACCCGTTGTGGCCGATCAGCGCGATCATGCGGCCCGCCGTGAGCGCGAGCGTGAGCGGCTGCAGCAGCACGCGGCCACCCGCCTCGAACGACGCGCCTTCGATCTCGTAAAGTACCCCGCCGCTTGCGCGTTCGCGCAGCGGCCCCGGATCGTTGACATCGGGCGAGTGCGTTGCCTGTATCGAACTCATCCGCCGCCTTACCAGCGATAGCGCGCGGTCGCGAGCACTTCGACGCCGTCGCCGTAGGTGCAGGTGGTCGCGCTGAAGCATGACGCCACGTACTGTCGATTGAACAGGTTGGTGCCATTCAGGGAGAGCAGCCAGTGACGGCCCGTGTCGTAGTGCACTGCCGCGTCGACGAGCGTGACGGACGGCACGCGGATCGTGTTCGACTCGTCGTAGCTCGAGCCCAGATAGCGCACGCCGCCGCTGAAACCGAGGCCGCGCAGCGAGCCGCCGTGCAGCGTGTAGTCGAGCCACGCGGCCGCGACGTTGCGCGGAATGCCCCAGGTTTGCTTGCCCTGGAGCGGGGTCGAGCCGCCGTCGAGGGTCGTCGCCGAGTCGTTCGATTCGGTGGTCACGCTGCTCAGGTAGGTGTAGGACGCGGTGACATTGAGGCTGTCGGAGAGGCTTGCCTGGCCCTGGAGTTCGAAGCCGCGCGCGCGCACTTGCCCCGCCTGCGTGCTGAAGCCGGGATTGTCGAGATCGGCGGTGAGCACGTTGCGCTCGCGCAGATCGAAGACAGAAGCCGTGATGAAACTGTTGTACCCGGGCGGCTGATACTTCACGCCCACTTCGTACTGCTCAGCGGTGGTCGGCTTCGCGGCCGAGCCGTCCGCGAGCACACCTGCCTGCGGATCGAACGACTTCGCGAAGCTCGCATACGGCGCGAAGCCGTTGTCGAACAGATAGACGAGGCCGGTGCGCCATGTGAACGCGCGCTCAGACTGCGACGTGTACGACGCCGTGAGCGGGTTGTTGTCGTCCGCCGAGGCCCAGTCCTGGCGCACGCCGATCAGGAAGCGCCACTTGTTCCAGGCAAGCTGGTCCTGGGCGTACAGGCCGAACTGCTTCATGCGGATGTTGTCGTCCGAGAAAGCTTCCGGCATCGCCACGCTCTGATAAACCGGTGCGAACGGATCGAGCTGCGGCGCGGCGCCGAGACCCACGCGTTCGCGATAGAGCACCCGCTGAAAATCGAATCCGAAGAGTGCCGTATGGCTGACCGGTCCCGTGGAGAATTTCGCCTGCGCCTGGTTGTCGACGGTGAAGAACTTCGCGCTTTCGTCGTTGAAGAACGCGTAGCGGTTCAGCGTCGTATCGGAGTTGTCCGCGAAGCCGTTCGTGAACACGTTCGAGAAATCGTCGCGCACGTAGGTGTAGTGCAGGTTCTGCCGGAAGGTCCAGACATCGTTGAAGCGGTGCTCGAACTGGTAGCCGACCGAAGCCTGGGTTCTCGAGTGCGAATCGAAGTTCGGGTCGCCGAGATTCGTGTGCGTCGAAATCCTGCCGTTCGGCGTGTCGAAGACGCTGCCGATGGCCGGCACGAAGTTGTAGTAGCCGACATCGGGGTCGCGCTGGTACTTCGCGAGCAGCGTCAATGTCGTATTCGCGTCCGGCTTCCAGGTGATGGCGGGCGCGATGTAGACGTGTTTCTGCTTCACGCCGTCGACCTGCGTGTCGTTCTGGTTGGCGGTGCCGGTGAGGCGGTAGGAGAGGGTGCCGTCGGGCGTAATCGCGCCGCCAAGGTCGAAGCCGCCTTCCACGCGGTTGTGGCTGCCCGTGGTGAAGAACACCTCGTGCACCGGCGTGGTGGTCGGCTGCTTGCTGACCAGATTCGCGATGCCGCCTGGGTTCGCCTGACCGTAGAGCACCGAGGCCGGTCCGTGGAGCACGTCGATGCGCTCGAGCCCGTAGGGATCGAAAGCGGGAATCGCGTAACCGAAATTCGAATCGCTCGGCAGGCGGGAGCCGTCGAGAAACTGCTCGAGGTAGAAACCACGGCTCATCAGATACGGCGCGCCGGCAGCCGAAGCGCCGCGGATTTCCGACGTGACGCTCGCGGTGTAGCGCAGCGCCTCGGTGACGCTCTGGGCGTTCTGATCGGTCATCTGGTCGCGCGTAACGACGGAAACCGACTGCGGTGTTTCGATCAGCGGTGTGTCCGTTTTGGTGGCTGTGACCGCCGTAACCGGGACATAGCCGTCAGCCACGCCGGTGGCCGTCTGCTCGCGCCGGCCGCTCACCTTGACGGCCGGAAGCTGGGTTGTCGCGCCGCCGGTGGCGTCCTGTGCGCTGCCGTCGGTCGATTGTGCGTGCACTGCGCCGCCCCCTCCAAGGAGATAAAGCAGCAATGCAATGGCAGTCGTGCTGCCTACCCCGGTCTTCATGTGGACTTCTCCATCGCGTGAATAATAATGCAAGTCGAAATGATTCGCGTTAACTAATAAAATGCCGTGCAGGGGACTCTTTTGGGTCCCTGATGCATGAACAACGGGATGGGGACGATCAAACAGAAGACGGCTGGGCCGCTCAGGCGCTACTATAACTGCGGTGTTCCGGCATAGTCCGGACAACTTTGGCATCGAAATGGCCAAAGATGGCAGGTTCGAAGGTAATTCACCAAAAAAGTAATCAATGCAGTCATGACTCAGCCAAAGCTACAGACCTTCGGCGCGCTGCCTGCGGCACAAAAAGTGATCGCGCAATCCATCGACTACGCTGACGACACCCACGAGATCGCTCACATTCACCATCGTTCGCAACTCGTCTACGCGACGACAGGCATCGTGCGTGTGGTGACGCCGGCCGGCCTCTGGATGCTCACGCCCGGCCACGCGTTGCTGATCGGCTCGCAGGTCGAGCACGAGCTGTACATGGTTGGCAAGGTGTCGATGCGCACGCTCTATATCGACCCCGACGCGCTGCCGGCAGGCGGTGCTGAATGCCGGATGCTAACGGTCGATGCCCTGCTGCGCGCGTCGCTTCTTGGCATGTTCGATTCCGCGCTCGATGACGAGGCCACGGCCGGTTCCGGGGCGGTGCCGACGCGTGAAACGCTGCTCGTGCCGCTGATTCTGCGTCTGTTGCAGCTCGCGTGCGCGCGCGCGCCTGACAAGCGCCTGCCGTTGCCTGTGAACGCGCGTCTGCGCCGCATTTGCGAACGCCTCATCGCGCAACCGGCGAGCAACGACACATTGGAGGCCTGGGCCGACGAGGTCGGCGCGAGTGCCCGCACTGTCGCACGGCTTTTTCGTCAGGAGACGGGCATGACGTTCGGTCAATGGCGCGAACAGTTGCGACTTGCCGAGGCGATGTCGAAGCTGGCGGTCGGTCATACGCCCGGCCAGATCGCGCAGGACCTGGGCTACGCGGACGTACGCACGTTCTCCGCGATGTTCCGGCGTGCCTTTGGATGCACGCCGCAGCAGTTTCGCCAACACCTCAGCGAAACGGACTGAGCCTGATGGGACGCGGGGGCGTTTCGGAAGAAGGTCAAGGCCATTGCAGCCGGTTATCTTTGACCGCCGCAGGGTTCGCCCGGCGCGTTGTCCGGGCCGGGGCGCTCATAGGGGCGCCAGCTCCAGTTCATGCGGGCGAATTGCGGTAACAGCGAGCGCAGCGTAGCGGCATTCTGCAACAGGCCGGCCATGATGAGCAGCAAACCGATGAGCGCGGTGCCGCTTCGGTCGATGGCGGGGAAACCGGCAAGCACTCCTGTTGCTCCGACCGCCGCGACGCCGGAAGCCACCGAATCTGCGCATGCATGCCATGCGCTCGCGTTGAGTGCGCCCGCAATACTGCCACTGTCTCGACGCTTCGCCTGCGCGGCCGCCGCCCTCAGATAGCACCACAACCCCATCCTGACGGTGACGCTGGCGACTGCCACGGCGAGCGCGGCCAGGACGGCGGGGCGCGCTCCGGCGGGCTGCGCCGCAACAGGGAGCACACCCGCGAACAGTAATTCCGCGCCGGTTGCCAGAATAAGCAGATTGACGAGGACCGTCGCGATCGGTGTCAGTTTGTGTTGGCGTCCGAATCGATTCGCACCGTCGAAAAAGATTGCGGCCGCAACGGCCCCATCGCCGAGCACATCGATCAGCGTATGCGCGCCATCGGCCAGCATGGCGTTCGAGCCCGAAATGCCGCCTGCGACGAATTGCATCGCCATCAGTGCGACATTAACGAGGACGACGACGCAGGAGGCTTGCATGGCTGTTTTTTGTAATGGGCACAAGCAAAAGGCTGCCGCACGGGGAGAGCCGCTAGCGTAGCGAGCGTACATGGCAGGCCGGTGACAGCAGGAACCAAGGTGCGAGGCGAGGGCCCCCGCGTCTGTCGCACCTGTTTTCCAGATCGTTGAGGTTTTTAGCGTTCGCAAGCCTAAACTGCGTTTTCATGCTATGGCTGCGAAGCTCCGAAGGCTGGCCTCGCGAATGCCCCGGAAAAGATCACGGACACGCCCATGAACGACAGTTTGCGTCGCTGGCCTGACAAAGCCAGAAAATGTCTGCGGGGGATGCTGCCACCCGTCGCCGCACTTGGCCATTGGCTGGACCGGGTTGATCCCGGTACGCATCGCCGGATCAAGGGGCTGCGGCTCGTGACGGCGTACGGGCTCGCGGCGGCACTCGGGACGTTGCAGGACATTGCCCGAAGCGTGCCCAGCAGCGTGTCGCTTGGCTATCTCGCCGGAAGCTTCGCGCTCTGGGCGAGCGTTTCCGAAGGCAAAACGACGCGAGCCGAATCCAGTCGCGATCTCATGCTGCTGAGCTTTGCCGCCGCGTTCGGTGCGGTTCTGTTCGTGGTGTTGGCGAGGCCGCTACAGCATGCAGGCCGGGGAGGGCCGGAACTCGTTCTCGTGTCGGGCGCGTTTCTGGTTGGTTATCTCAAACGATTCGGCGTGCTCGGTGCGGGCATAGGTTCGCAAATCTATATCGGAGAATTGCTTGCCTACGGTGCTCGCCTTACCACGGACGATCTGCGGGCAATCGGCATAGCCGCGCTGATCGCCGTGTTGGCGTCGGTCGTGCCGCGCATGCTGAGCGGGCCGGCAGAACGGCCCGCCATCGCCGCGGTGCTCGCCGCCGGGCCGCAGCCGCTACCCGGGCGGTGGTCGCCGGAGTTCTTCATGGGACTGCAGGCGGCCATTGGCGCGTTGCTCATCTGCCTCCTGAACGGCCTGATTGGCCTCGAGGAGTCTGCCTGGGCGATCACCGCGTGCACGTACGTCGTCGCCGGTTCGGCAACCGGCACGATACAGCGTGTTCGCCGCCGGATTCTCGGTACGTTGATTGGCGTTCCCATAGGCCTTGCCTGCCTGCCGGTCGCTGAGCACGCGCCATTGCTCATATGGGCTGCCGCTGCGCTCGCGATGGTCATCTATGCGATGGCGTTGCCGGAGCGCTACGACATCGCCTGCGGAGCGTTCGCCTTCACGCTGATCGTTACGCTCGCAGCAAGCGGCGTGCATTCGATCTCACTGCTTGCCGCACGAGCCTGGGAGACGCTTCTCGGCGGAGCACTTGGCCTCGCTGCCGCCATGCTCATCTTCCCGCTCCGAAGCTCGAACCACACGAAATAGGCAACGGCGAGCCAACCGGGAGTCAACCGCGCCCGATGCGTCCCGGCCAGGCGAGGCGCCCCTTCGCGAATGGGCGCTACCGGCGCAACTGCTGCTCGATCGTCTTCGTCAACGGCGACGCAATATCGCCTGTGTGCTTCGTCTGCACGGGCTCGATCAACACGATCCAGCACTCGTCTTCGGCTACCGGGTTATGCAACGTGCCGCGCGGCACCACGTGCATCGAACCAGCGGGCACATCGACAACACGCCCGCCTTCGTACTCGATTTTCAGATGTCCGCGCACGACGAAGAACAGTTCGTCCTCGCCCGCATGGTCGTGCCACACCAGTTGGCCGCGCACTTTCGCGACTTTCACATACTGGTCGTTGACCTGCGCGACGACTTTCGGCGACCAGTATTCGGACACGTCGCCGAACGCGGCTTCGAGATCGAACGACTCGGCAAAGGGACTCATGGTTGCAGACCGCTCCACAGGTTGATTCGCCCGCGAGAGCGAACGACCCGTTCGAGACTACGCCCCAGAGCGTCGCGCGTCTTGAACGATCGTGACGATGCGCTCCGATGCGCCGCCCGCGATGCGCAACCAGCGCGCCGGCGCAATGCCGTAGGTCTTCGTGAAATGGCGCGTCATGTGGGCCTGATCCGTGAACCCCGCGCAGGCCGCCACATCGGCGAGCGGCATGCCGCGCAGCATCATCGCGCGTGCGGCGTCGAGACGCCGTTGCGTCAGGTAGCGATAGGGGCTCGTGCCGTAGAACATGCGGAAGTCGCGCGAAAGGCTCCAGCGGTCACGTCCCACGGCGTGTTCGAGTGCGTCGAGCGAAACGGCCTGCTGACACTGCGCGTCGAGGTACTCGCGGGCACGCTGCGCGCTCGCGAAGTCGCCCTTTGAGCGCGCGGGCGGCGCGCCCGCCACGGCGGCGAGCGCGTGTGCCAGTTCCGCGAGCGCGTCGCTCTGCTCGAACGGGTCGAGGCCTTGCGAGACCTGTTGCAGCAGCGCCTCGGTCGCCGCCCATAAACGGGGATCGTTCGTCACGCCGCCCTCGATGAAGGGCAGTGCGCGGCCGCCCAGCATGTGCTGGAACACGGCAGGCTGCACGTAGATCATGCGGTAGCGAAAGCCTTCGCCGGTGCCGGCCTGGCCGTCGTGCGGCTCGTCGGGATGCAGCACCATCGTGCGGCCCGGCAGGCTGTGGGTCGTGCCGCGCCGGTACTTGAAGCTCTGCACGCCCGCAAGCGTGCGGCCGATCGCATAGGTGTCGTGGCGATGCATCGCAAACGCCTTCCCTTGAAAGAAGGCTTCGATACGTTCTATGCCCGCAACGGGTTCGGCGCGCAGCAGCCAGTCGGCGCGGCGCTGGGGATCGATCGGATTCATGGTGGTGGCTTATGTGCGGCGCAATGCGGCCTGGGGCCGGTGCGGCGCCACGGGGATTGTGGCACAGGCGCGCCGCCCGCGCTGGCGGCCCACGCCCGCCGTGCGCCGCCCTACACCGCGCGAGCGATCTGCTCGCGCAGCCAGCGATGCGCGGGGTCGCGGTGCGAGCGCTCGTGCCAGAGCATGCACATTTCGTAGCCGGGCACCTCGATGGGCGGCTCGACCACACGCAGCGTCGCCTTCTCGCGCACGAGCCGCCACGGCAGCATGGCCACGAGGTCGCTGCGCTCGAGCACGGAAATGACAAAAAGAAAGTGCGGGACGGAGAGCACGACGCGCCGCGTGAGTCCGGCTTGCGCCAGCGCTTCGTCGGTGATGCCGTGAAATCCGCCGCCATCGGGCGAGACGATAACGTGCTCGAGTGCGCAGAACTGCTTCGTGCCCGGACGGCGCTTGAGGCGCGGATGGTCCGCGCGGCCCGCAAGCACGTAGCGCTCGGTGAAGAGCGTACGCCGGCGCAGGTTCTCGGGCGCTTCGCTGGTGGTGTGGAACGCCAGATCGATTTCGCCCTGCGCCGCCTGCTTCGCGACGCGCGCAGGCGCGAGTTCCACCACGGCAAGGCGCGTGTGCGGCGCGGCCTCGCGCAAGCCGCGCAGGGCTGGCAACGCGATCGTGGACTCGCCATAGTCGCTCGCCGCCACGCGCCACGTATCGCGGGCGCCGGCTGGATCGAACGGGCGCTCGGGCGCAATCGCGCGCTCGAGCGATTCGAGCGCCTCCCGTAGCGGCTCGCGCAACGCGAGCGCGCGCGCCGTGGGCTGCATGCCGCGCGGGCCCGGCAGCAGCAACGGATCGCCCAGGATCTCGCGCAACTTCGCAAGATGCACGCTGACCGAGGGTTGCGAGAAGTTCAGGCGTTGCGCCGCGCGCGTGACGTTGTGCTCGGCGAGCAGCACGTCGAGCGTGACGAGCAGGTTGAGGTCGAGGCTGCGTAAATTAGCGGACATAATGGCTGGTATTTCCGTTATTCATTTCCACTATAGCAGCCGTGCAACTAAGCTGGGTTCGTGTCAGACCACGGAGCCCTCGCCATGAATATCCTGCTTGTCTATGCCCATCCCGAACCGAAGTCGCTCAACGGCGCGCTCAGGGACTTCACCGTGCAGCGTCTCGAGGCGGCGGGTCACGCCGTTCAGGTGTCGGACCTCTACGCCATGAACTGGAAAGCGACGATCGATGCGCAGGACAGTCTCGAGCGCCGCGGCGACGCGCCGTTTCATCCGTCGCTCGATTCGAAACACGCGTTCGAGAACGGCCTTCAGGCCGCGGACATCGCGCGCGAGCAGGCGAGGCTTGTGTGGGCCGATACGCTCATCCTGCAGTTTCCGCTCTGGTGGTTCTCCATGCCTGCCATCCTCAAGGGCTGGGTGGAGCGTGTTTTTGCGTATGGCTTCGCCTATGGCGTGGGCGAGCACTCCGACGTGCGCTGGGGAGACCGCTATGGCGAGGGCACGCTCGCCGGCAAGCGCGCGATGCTCGTCGTGACCATGGGCGGCTGGGCGTCGCACTACGGACCGCGCGGCGTGAACGGGCCCATCGACGACATCCTCTTCCCGATCCATCATGGCGTGCTCTACTACCCGGGCTACGACGTGCTGCCACCGTTTCTCGTGTACCGCACGGGGCGCATGGACGACGCGCGCTACGCGCAAACGCTCGACGCGCTCGGCGAGCGCCTCGATGCACTGGCGCACAGCGCGCCCATCGCGTTTCGCAAGCAGAATGGCGGCGCGTATGAAATCCCGGCGCTTACGCTGCGCGAAGACGTTGCGCCGGAGCGCACGGGGTTTGCGGCGCATGTAGCGTAAGCGGACGCAGTCATGGATATCGTTCGAAATCCTAAAAACTGACCGCCAGGCCAAACGAAACGCCGTGCACGTTGTGGCCAAACACGTAGCGCACCATTGCCCGCGTACGGGTGATGATGATGGGATACCTGCTGCTGTCGAGTTCGAGACCCACGCCGAGCGACGTGAGTTCGTTGAAACCGAGTACCCCGGCGCTGTCGCCGTAGTAATGCGAGTAGGCGAACTCCAGCACGTAGCGTACAGGCTTGTCCAGCGCGTGCCAGCCCGTTGGCGCGCGCCAGCGCGTCCAGAGGCTCACTTGCTGCGCCATGGCCGAGCCCTGGACAGCTTGCGCGCTGCCGCCGAAGCTGCGCAGGTAAATATCGGTTGCGCGCAACTCCGCGTCGATTTCGTAGTTCTCGCGGTAGTGCTCATAGTCGAGCATGAGCGAGCCGCCGTAGCCGTACGCGTCGAGATAGCCGTTATTCAGGAACTGGAGATTGCTGTCCGTGACATGGTTGAACAACGTTTGTCCGATTCTCAGATCGCTGGAAACACGCCCAATCGTGCCGTTTATGATCGGGCGAAACACGAGCTCGTTGGTGATGCGGAAGTCCCAGCCTAGCCCCACCGTGCCGCTGAAGGTATTCCACCTCGTGGGCAGCGCGCGCTGCTCCTCGCCGTCGGTGGCGATGAACGTCGGGTCGTAGCGGCTATAAGCGAGCGTGCCTTCCATATACAAGGGGAATGTCCGGCTAAGCGTGAAGCCGCCGCCCAGTTGTGTCTGGCCAAAGCCGGGGTTGCCGGTGGCGCCGTTGTTGATCGAAAGCGAACTGGTGGTGACGTCCGGAACCGTCGTGTAGGTCATGATGGCCAGCACGGCATCCGCATGTTGCTTGATGTTGCCGCCTATCACCGTGCGGCTCGACAGTTGGTTCGGTATGCTCTGCGCGTGCGTTTGCAGGGGCAGCGTGGCCGCGAGTGCCGCCGCGCCAATCTTCATTAGCGCGACGCGCAGTTGCGCCCAACGGACGGTGGTGTTCGTCATGTTCGATCCTGCCGGGTCCCGATGCCCGATTGGGTCTGATTACACCTGCTTGAGTTTGCTTACGCCTGCTCACGCCCGCTCACGCGCCTCGCGTGAGGCTTCCTGCACGCCGCGCACAGCGGCGGCAACGATCAACCCGGTAAACACGACGCCGATCAGTCCGAGCAGCACCGCGTCGATGCGGCCGAACACGGTGGTCGGCACGACATCGCCGTAACCGACGGTCAGAGCCGTGATCGCGCAGAAGTACACGGTCTCGCCCATCGGCGAAGGGGGGCGGTTCAGCGTTTCCACGACGCCGCCGAAATAGAACATGCCAACAGTAAGGATAACGAATATCAGTAGAAGGCCGCCGGGCAGCAGGCGCATATACCAGATGGTCCGGCCCGATTCCAGCAGGATCGCTCGCGCCTTCGGGGCGTGGACCGCTTTTTGGGGCGCGTCGTTCATGGCGTGTTCCTCTCGAGCGATACAGAGCCACGCGGCGCAAACCGCTCGAATATCTGCAGCATCAGGCACGCGTATGCAGTGACGGCAAGAAAGAGCGCCATGCGCACCGAGAATGCTCGGTAGACGTCCTTGCCCGCCGCGCTGTCCTGGACAGACTGACCCAGCAAAATGATCATCGTCACGAGACCGTTCAGCCAGAAGCCAGGCGAGTAGCGCGTTGGACGGATGCGATACAGCTTGCGTGCCACGATCAGGCCGAACAGCAGCATCCACAGATAGAACATCCAGATATTCACAAAGAGCCTGAGCGAAAACCAGAACGCAACGGCGAGCAGCCCGCCAAGCGCCGTGGAGCCGAGCAACTCACGCGCCGCGTCGCGTGCCGACGTGGTGCAGCTTTGCCGGCCGAGACTCACGGACTTCATGATGATCGGCATGTAGCTCGCCGGGTCGTTCATCGCCAGCAGCCAGGCGGGCATGACCACGAGCGCGGCCTGCAAGGCGACGCGCGATGCCATTGCCTGCGGCATGACGCGCGCGGCGGGTTTGGCGAGCACAGGTCCGGTCTCGGGAAAGAGGGCGTGGCTCAAGATCGAAGCGAGCACGGCGAGCAGCAGTCCTTTTACGAGCGCGCCGACCACCGTGGCGGCCAGTTGCTGGTCGGCCACGCCGGCTGCGGTAATCATCGTGAGGCCCGCTGCGAGGAACGTCGCTACGAGGTTGTTGCCGCCGCGCAGCCCGGCGCGAAACGCAAGGAAGAGGCAAAGCCCGACGAGCAGCACGCCGGCGAACGGGTAATAGCGCAGCACAGGAACGAGCAACAGGCCGCTGCCCGTTGTGCCCGCAACGACCAGCGCGAGTGCGAGCGCCGCCTTGAGCGAAAGCGGCCGGTTCTGCGTGGCCAGCAGAAAGACGGCGAGGACCGGCGCGATCACCGGAATCGGGAACTCGAACGCGAAGCTGATAGCGAGCGTGAGCGCCGTGCCCGTGGCCAGGCGCAGCGCGCGGCGGCCGGGAGGCGATGGGCTCGTTTGCATTGGGGCCGCTCAGTAGAGGTAGGCGAGCCAGCTCATCACGCGCAGGAACACGCGGCCGAGCGGGTTGAGCGGGTTGCCTGTGCCCGGAAACGCCATCACCTCGGCCTGGCCGCCCACACGAACATTGCGCAGCCGCGCGCGTTCGTGATCGTCGAACTCGACGATCACGGGAAAGCGTTGTGCGGGCCTCAGCCAGTCGCGGCTGTTCTGCACGGTGGGCAGGGTGCCGGGCGGCGTGCTTTGGCCAACGCTCACGCCATAGCCGATGCTGCGGATGCGTCCCGTGAACACTTCGCCCGGCAGCGCGTCCAGTGCGATCGCGACGGGTGTGCCCGCATGAAGATGGCCCAGATTGTTCTCCGTCATGTCCGCGCTGACCCAGACATCGTGAATGGCGATGAGCGTCATGACCGGATTGCCCGCGGCCGCGAACTGGCCGACTTCGGTGCGCAGGTCGGTGATGACGCCGGCCGAGCGCGCACGAATGCGCGTGTTGGCGAGATCGAGCTCGGCTTTTTCGAGCGCGCCGGCCGCACTGCGCAACTGCGCGTTTTCCGCTTCATTGCCGCCTTGCTGCTCGCGCGCGCGTTCGATTTCGGCCCGGGCGCTTTCGACCTGGCTTTGTGCCTGCTCGTGCGTGGCGCGCGCCACTTCGAGCCGCCGCAGCGAGACTGTGCCCTCGTCTTCGCGATACAGCCGTTCCAGCCGGTCGCTGTCCTGACGCGCCTTGACCTCGTTGGCGAGGGCCGCGCGCAACGAGGCTTGCGCCGATTCGATCCCGGCCGTGCTCGCGCCGATCTGCCGGCGCGTGGATTCGAGGTCGGCGCGCGCGCGGTCGGCGGCAATGCGATATTGCGTGTTGTCGATCTCGAACAGCACGTCGCCCGCGTTGACCTCCTGGTTGTTGTGCACGAGCACGCGCGTCACGCGTCCCGATACCTCGGCTGCAACGGGCACGACGTAGGCCGCTACACGCGCTTGCTGGGTATACGGCGTGAAACGGTCGGCGAGCAGGTACCAGATCAGACTGATGGCGATCAGGATAACGATCCACTTGACCGCCTTGCCGGACGAGTCGGAAGCCGGTGGCGGTGCCGGCGGCGGGCTCGAAGGTTCGGGCGCTCGGCTCATTGTGTCGGCCCATCCGGTTGATTGCCAGGACGCTGCGCGGCGGCGGGAGGCGTCGTTTCGTCGAGCAGGTCGCCCCAGTCCGTGCGCCGCTGCATTTGCGCGCGCGTGGCGGGATCGATGAGCGGCTGCGGCAGATCCCAGCCGCCGTCCACGGCCTTGTACAGCGCAATCAGGCTGCTGACGGCGTTGCCGCGATTGACGACGAACGCGTCCTGCTGCGCGGAGAGTGCGCGCTGCGCGTCGAGCACGCGCTGGAAGTCCGAGTACCCTTCGCGGTAGATCGTATTGGCGAGCGTGAGCGAGCGCTGCGCAGCGCCTTGCGCGTCGTGCAGGATCGTATCGCGCTGCAGCGCCGCGTTCAGCGCCGTAGCGGCGTCGTCAGCCTCGCGCGCCGCTTCGCGCACCGTATCCTGATACGCGACGATCAACTGCTGCAGGCGCGCGTCCTGCACGCGCACGTTGTTCGTAATGCGGCCGTGATCGAACACATTCCATGTGATGCTCGGGCCGCCCACCACGGCAAGCGTGCTCGGCGCCCCGGCAAGCGAGCTGGCGCTCCACACGAGCGAGCCGACCAGTGAAATCGACGGGTACAGATCGGCCTTCGCCACGCCGATCAGCGCCGACTGCGCGGCCATCTGTTGCTCGGCCGCGCGCACATCCGGGCGGCGCAGCAACAGCTTCGCAGGCACATCCTGAAGCACGGCTCGGTTGATGAGCGGGACGAAGCCTGCTTTGGCAGGCTGTGCGTCGAGTTCCGGCAACGGTCCGGGCGGGCGCCCAAGCAGCACGCAAAGCGCGTGACGCGCCAACGCAATCTGGCTTTCGAATACAGGAATGCTGCTCAGTGTGCCGAGATACTGTGTTTTCGCTTGCTGGAGATCGAGCTCGTCGGTTTCGCCGCTCTTGAAGAGCTTTTGCGTGATCTCGTAGCTGCGCTTTTGCAGTTGCGCGTTCTCGCGCGCAATGCGCAGGCGCGCTTCGGTCGTGCGCAGCGTGAAATAGGTGTCCGCAACTTGCGCGTGAACAAGCACGAGCGCGTCTTCGCGGTTGTCCTGGGCGGCGAAGAATGAGGCGTCGGCCGATTCGATCGCGCGGCTGAAGCGGCCCCAGAAGTCGAGTTCCCAGCCTATGCTGAAGCCGAGACCATACTGAACGTACGCGCCCGAACGCGGGTCGAAACCGTCGTGGCGCTTGCGTGCCGAGGCCAGCACGTCGGCGTTGGCCTGCTGCACCTGCGGGTAACGCCCCGCGAGCGCGATACCTAGCTGGGCGCGCGCCTCGATCACGCGCAATGCCGCGATCTTCAGGTCGCCGTTGTTTGCATCGGCCGCGGCAATCAGCTGTTCGAGATTGTCGTCACTGAAGACGTGCCACCATTGCCGCGCGTCGGGCGGCTCACCGGGCTGCGCAGCGATCACCGTGACCTGATCGATCGACGCGCTGCTCCAGTGTTCGCTCCAGCTCTCATGTTGCGGCTGAAAGTCGGGGCCCACGTGCATGCACGCGTTCAGCAGCGTGCTGATGCAACAGGCACCGAGAGGCAGCCAGTGAGGGCGCTCGCAGAGGAACACAGGTCGGCCTCGCGGCTCAAGCCTGCTGTTCTTCTCGTGTGCGTTCGGGTTGAGGCTGGTCTTTCACCCAGCGCCAGAACAGTTGATAGCCAACGGCGAGCATTACCGGGCCGATGAACAGGCCGATCACGCCGCCTGTGACCATGCCGCCAATCGCGCCGATCAGCACCACCGGCATGGGCACGGCCACACCGCGCCCGAGCAGCAACGGCTTGAGGACGTTGTCGGCGAGGCCTGCAACGAATTCATACACGGAGAAGACGATCGTCGCCGTGCTCACGCCCTGCGTCATGATCACGAAGATAATGACGGGCACGGTGATGAGCGTGGCGGGCAACTGCATGATGCCGATCAGCAGCACGGCCAGCGCGAGCAAGCCCGCGCCCGGAATGCCCATCACGATGAAGCCAACGCCGATCAGCACCATCTGGATGAATGCGATGCCCACCACGCCCTGCGCAACCGCGCGTATCGTTGCCGTGCAAAGATCGGCGATCTGCGGGCCGTTTTCCGGGCCGGAGATGCGCGAAGCGATCAACACCGTGCTGCGGTAGCCCTTGTCGCCGTGCGCCATGAGAATGCCCGCAATGATCAGGGATACGAAGAAAACCAGCAATGCGGCGCCAAGACCGGTGAGCGTGCCAAGCAGCGCGAGGCCAGCCGCCTTTAGTTGCGGTGCAAACCGCTGCACGAGACCGGTAATGTCGGTCGACGCCTGCATCCAGAAGTCGTATACGCGCTGGCCGACGATTGGCCAGTGTGCGATCGAGTCGGCGGGAGGCGGAATATTGAACGTCCCGCTCTTCGCAACGCCCATGGCATGCTCGATCGAATCGGCCACGGCGACGCCCAGCAGCCAGGTTGGCGCGAGGATCACGCCGAACGCCACGAGAATGATGAGCGAGGCGATGAGTCCATCTTTGTGAGGGAAACTGCGCTGCAGCCGCATTTGCAGCGGAAAAAGCGTGACCGCGAGAATCACGGACCAGACCATGAGGTCGAGGAACGGGGCGAAGATGCGAAAGCAAAACATCGCCAGGACGGCAATCAGCGCGGCGCGGATCAGGACATCGAGCAAGTCCCGGGACTGCGCCTTTGGCGTTGACGTAGTGGGCAGCAGCATGGTCTGTCTCTCCTCTGGCCTGACGCGCAACTCGGGCGCGCCGTGGCTCCTATCGCGTTCCGGCGAGGGCCGCCAGAACCCCAGGTAGTACGAGAAACTGTCCGCTAACGTTGCGTTCGTTCCCGGCATGACCCCGTGACCGGGAGCACAACTGCACGATGTTTGCAGTCGCCTGCGAGTTGTGCGGAACGCGCTGTTGAGTTGAGTCTATTACACGCGATGAAAGGCGACAACGAATCTGCCGCCCGCCTTGGGTCGGCGACGAATCGGGTTAGCCGTGCGCTGAAAATGGCGTCGTGCGCGCGGCGCGAGTCTGATTCCTATTCGCACACCTCAATGTCCCGCACCGCTCGACGGCACGCAGCTGAGAATCAGTCGATCGCCTTTGCCCGCACCGGCGGCCAGTGCCGCGTTGTGGAATTCCTGGCTGCCGCAGCGCCACTCGGCGAGGTAGTCATTGCGACAGCCTCCCGATTGCGCGGCGGTCATCGACACCGGATAGTTGCAGGTTAGCAAACCGTCGCAGTGCTCGGCGAGATCGCGCGTGACATTGCCGTGTGGCGCGCCGCAGTTGCTGCCGTACGTGCCGGCGACGATCGCTATCGTTGCTTCGTTCAAGGCGGCCGCCGCAGCCGGGATGGGAACGCAGACAAGGCTAAGCGCTACCCATGCGCTCGCGAAGGCGATGGCAGTTGGTTTCATGATGCACCTCCCAAGCCGGCGTCGCGTACGCGTGCAAGCGCGGCTTTCGATCGATGTTTAAAGCTTAGGGCGGTTGCGGCGAAGGGCAAGACGGTGCCCGGCGATGGTGCGGGTCTACGCTGCAGTGCACCAGCAGCAGTCATGCGAAGCACACGATTGGTGGTGCGCCGCCAGTCCGGACTGCGCGGGCCGGGCGCGCTGTCTGAGCGGGCCGAGCCGCGCCAGCCGGGCGTTGCGCCGGAGCGCGCGCCGCTTGCGCAGAGTGTGGCACACCTATTGCTTAATCACTGCCGGGGCCAATGACGGCTCCAGTGAATTGCATCATCGTCCCGCCGTGCGCGGGGCTTTTCGGTCTTGCGGGGCAACGGCGTCCCGAAGCAGCACTCCACGGCACAGCGTGCGTGGCAGGTGCGCTTCGGGACGCTTTTTTTTGCTTCGCTCGGTGCGCCCCTGGTCTGGCAAACCCTTGGCGATGCTATTTGCACTACTAAAGATGAACATGCGGGAAACGACACCTGACATCTCGGCGGAAATCGTTGGCGAGCTCATCAATCTGGCCGGGCGCCAGCGCATGCTCTCGCAGCGCGTCGTCCTGCACGCATTGCTTGGCTTGCGTGGCGACGCCGCCGCGCTCGTGATCGCGCGCGAATGCCTCGATACATTTGCGGCTTCGCACGCGCGGCTGGTACAAGGCGACGACCACTTTCCGGGTGTGTTTTCGAGCGCCTTGCGCGAACTCTATTTCGGCGCGCGCAAGGCCGACGAGCGCATTCGCGCATTCACGAAGCTGGCCGAGCATGCGTGCGCGTGCCTCGAACGCTCAGTTCAGCCATCGACGGACGATGGCGTGTGCGAGGCAGCCGTGACGGAACTCACCGCCGCCGCCACGCCGCTGCTCGAACTGCTGCAAACGCTCACCCAGGCGTACCAGGACGAATTGCGCAGCGTGGAAGCGGCGGCGGCGAAGCGCCAGGCCGGCATCGTCGAGGAGCTCGCCGCCATTTCCCTGCGCGCGAACATCGTCGCGCTCAATGCAAGGGTGGCGGCCGCCCGCGCAGGCCAGTTCGGCCGCGAATTCGCTGTGATTACAGCCGAGCTGGCGCACGTAATAGGTGAAATGGACCGGCTCGTGCAAGGCGTGGTCGGCAAGCCCGAAACGCGTGACGCCGCGCCCGAAAGACATTCTGGATTCCGAAATCAACGGATGCATGCCCGACTTGCGGGTTGAGATCCACTATTGGGGAGAACCTCGTGAAAGACCTGGTAAGTTCGCTCAAGAGCGGTAACTGGCGCGCATTGATCGCGTGCTTCCTGTACTTCGACACCGGCTTCACGGTGTGGGTGATGTTTGGCCCGCTCGCGCCTTTCATTCAGAAGGACATCGCGATGACGCCGGCCGAACTGGGCTTGCTCGTGGCGGTGCCCGTGCTCGGTGCGGCGATTTTGCGCGTGACGCTCGGCAATCTGTATCAGGCCTGCGATGGCCGCCGTGTTGCGCTGATGG
This sequence comes from Paraburkholderia sp. J8-2, assembly GCF_905220195.1. NCBI lineage: Bacteria > Pseudomonadati > Pseudomonadota > Betaproteobacteria > Burkholderiales > Burkholderiaceae > Paraburkholderia > Paraburkholderia sp. J8-2. Next base: position 177,309 of record NZ_CAJMZA010000012.1, on the reverse strand, counting down.
GCATCGCGCTTTCCGCCATTCCCGCCGCCGTGCTGTTGCTGATGCCGGGCACGCCGTCCTATACCTTGCTGCTCGTGCTCGGTGTACTGCTCGGCGTGGGCGGCGCGAGCTTCGCTGTGGCGTTGCCGATGGCTGGCAGTAACTACCCGCCGAAGGTGCAGGGCCTCGTGCTGGGCCTCGCTGCAGCCGGCAATATTGGCGCCGTGCTCGACGGCTTCCTCTTTCCGGGCCTCGCCAGCCACTATGGCTGGGCGCGCGCCACGGGCGCGGCGCTGCCGCTGCTCGCGCTGGCCGCGACGGCCGTGATCTTTTGGGCCCGCGATCTCGGCCACAAGTCCGGCAGCGCGGCGAAGGCATTGCGCTCGTTCGGTATCACGCTCGCCGGGCTGATCGCGCTTGTGCTCGCCGTGCACGCCGGCGTGTTCGGTGCGGGCAAGACCGGCGTGCTTTTGTTGCCGGTGTTCGGCGCGCTGCTCGCCATTGCCGTGCTGCCGCGGCACTATCGCGCGGTGCTGACGGAAAGCGACACGTGGGTCGTGATGCTCGTGTACAGCATCACGTTCGGCGGTTTTGTCGGCATGTCGTCCTATATCTCGACGCTGCTTATTTCGCTCTACCAGGTACCGAAGCTCGAGGCCGGCGTGGTGATGTCGCTGCTCGCGCTGACCGGCGCGATGGTGCGTCCGCTCGGCGGCCTGATCGCCGATCGCATTTCGGGCGTGCGAGCGCTCGTGGTGCTGCTGGCCGCGATTTCACTGTGCGACTTCGCCTTCGCGATGTGGATGCCGCCGTTCGCCACGGGTATTGCGCTGCTTGCGTTCACCTACGTGTGTTTCGGGCTTGGCAACGGCGCGACGTTCCAGCTCGTTCCGCGCCGCTGGCAGGGCCGCACCGGGCTGATGTCGGGCATCATCGGCGCGGCGGGCGGGATCGGCGGCTTCTACCTGCCAGTCATCATGGGCATTGCCAAGGAAAGCACCGGCAGCTACCAGATGGGCTTCGCGACGTTCGGCGTGATCGCCGCAGCCGCGTTCGCTCTGGTGGTGCTGCACCGCGCACGCTGGCTCGAATGGGCGTTGCCACAAGAGCCTGCGATGGCGCCGGCTGTCGTGCAGGGCGCTCAAGCGAGCGCAAGCAACTAAGGCACCGCGGCCCGCGCGCGAGTGACGCTCCGCTATAAGCGGACGACGATCTTGCCGAGGGCGCGGTTGCTTTCCAGCAGGTAGTGCGCTTTCCTGATCTCGTCGAACTCGAAGGTGTACGCGTGCAGCGACGCAATGCTCCGGCTGGCGATGCCCGAAGCGATCAGGCGCAGCGGAGCGTAGTTGAGCGGCAACGCCTTTGTGCCGAGCAGATCACTCGTAAAGAAGCTGAGCCGGACCGCGGGCGGCAGATCGCGCGCAATATCGAAGGGCGTGAGAAGAGGTGGCCCGGCCAGTGTGCCAACTACGGTTACGCCGCCGAACGGCCGTACCATTTTCGCGGTGTCGCACACGTTGGCCGCGCTCACGATCTCGAGCGCGGCGTCGACATGCAAGCATTCACGCGCGACTGCGGCGGCGACTTCTCCGCTGTCGATCAGCACTTCGTGCGCACCGGCATGGTAGAGGCGTTCGACGTGGCTTGCCGAACGTGTCGTGGCCAGCACGTTGAGCCCGAAGGCATTCGCATAGGCGATCGCAGCGAGGCCCACGGCGGACGTCCCGCCGCGCACGAGCAAGGTCTGCCCGGCTTTCGCCTCGAGGCTCGCCGCAAGCGCCCCCCACGCCGTGAGATAGGCGAGCGGCAACGTGGCCAGTTCTTCCCATGGCAAGATAGTGGACCCGAGCGCGACGACGTTGCGCCGCAAAACCGTGACTTCCTCCGCGTAGCTGCCGTTGCGCGAGACCTGCAGGCCGCCCATCGCAGTGGCAACACGTTCCCCCACCCGGAATGTCTTCGAGGGGTCCTCCGCCACCACACCCACGGCCTCGATCCCCGGCACGACCGAGCCGGCAATCGGCCCGAGGCGTCCCGCGCGTAAATCGGCTTCGGCGCGGTTGATGCCGAACGCGCATACGCGAATGCGTACCTCGTCCACGCCAGGCGCGGCCGGCGCGATCTCGCGCATCTTCAGGACCTCCGGGCCGCCGGGCTGTTCGATGACATAGGCTTTCATGCTCGATCTCGTTTGGGTGGCAGGTTGCGCATGGGGTGAGCGTGCACGCAGCGGGTGTGGAGTTCATCATTTGCTTTCTGTCTGCAGGCAGGGTTCCTCGCCGGGTTTGAGCAATGCGGCGTCCTTTGCTCGCAGGATGTAGCCCAGGCCGCGCAAGGTCAGGATCTGTGCGCTCGAGTTGGCGAGATGCTTGCGCAAGCGGTGGATGTAAATATCGATTGCATCCCGGCTTGGTTCTTCGTCGAGGCCGAACAGGCTTTCCATGAGCGTGCGCTTCGAGACGGTCCTGCCCTGACGGAGCATGAGCGCCTCGAGAATGCAATGTTCGCGGCGACGCAGCGTCAGCGGCGTGTCGTTGTGGCAGAAGGCGCGCGTGTCCGTGCGATAGTGCAGGTCGCCGCAGCTCAGGCGCGCTGCCTTGTCGCTCGCCTGGCGGCGTATCAGCGCCTTGATGCGCGCGAGCAACTCGCGGGTGTCGAAGGGCTTGACGAGGTAGTCGTCGGCGCCGGCGCTGAAGCACGCCACCTTGTCGTCGATCGAGCCGTTCGTTGCCATCATCAGAACGGGGAGGTTGTCGCGGCGGCGCCGCAAACGTACAAGTACGCTCATACCGCTCAAGCGCGGCAAGTCCATTTCGAGCAGTGCGAGGTCATAATGTTGTGACTTCAACACGAGATCCGCGCTTTCGCCGTCGCCCACACAATCGACGGTGAAATTCTCGCTGCGCAACAAACTGACGAGCCACTGGGAAAGCCCCGAATTATTTTCGACGAGCAGCAACTTCATCTTGTTGTTCCTTACCTGCGCCCTATGATTTGCTTGATTTATATAGGAATACTATTCGAACGAATACCGAAGCAGGTAGTGGCGCAATGCTTGAAAGAAATGCTGCGTGAGCAGTCTTTGCAACGGCAGATCGCCTTTCTCAAAGCTGCCTGCTACGTTGATGTCTGCATTCTAGTCAAGACAACCCTTCCCGGCGCTTTCATGGAGCGTAATATTTAATCGGGGATTTCCATAGGGCATGTACGAAAATAGTAGGGCGAAGGTCAGGAATTCTTTAGTACGACAGTGATACGCGCTGTTTTGCTTACTGTTTTTATTTTTCGTATTGAAATGAAAGCATCGCGCGCTGCGATAGTGCGGGGAGAATTACGAAAGATTTATGTCAGTGGATGTTGAGAAGATGTGTGGTCAAGGCCTGATCTATTTAATATATTCGTATTCCTATGTATAGCGTGATAATCAGGAGATTAATGACGCGGTCACGCACTCAGCCGTTGCGCCGTGATTGGCCTCTTGTTCGCGTCCATGGGGAATGATGCAGTTGAAATAACGAACGAAGACGCCTCGCCAATCGCATTGCCCACGAGAATGATGGCCGGGCTGCCAAGGTTCTCCGCGCGCGCGCGTGCCGCGATCGTGCCGAGCGTGCCCGTTACGCGGCGCTCGTTCGCGCTGCCCGCCCATTGCACGACGGCTGCGGGCGTGGCCGCCGGGAGTGTGTTGGCAAGGGTTGCGCACAGCGACTCGATCCGGCTCATACCCATATAGATGGCGAGTGTCATGCCTGTCGCGGCGAGTGCCTGCCAGTCGGGCTCGCTATGGTCGCGCAAATGCGCCGTCACGAAGATCACACCCTGACTATGATCGCGGTGCGTGAGCGAGACGCCAAGCCCGGCGGCCGCCGCGAACGCCGAAGACACGCCGTTCACGATCTCGACCGCCACGCCCGCGTTGCGCAATGCCGCGAGTTCTTCCCCTGCGCGGCCAAACAGCAAGGCGTCGCCGCCTTTCACGCGCACGACGTGCAGCCCCCGGCGCGCGTATCGCTGCATCAGGCGCTCGATGAAGGCTTGCGGCGTGGAGCGGCAGCCGCCTCGCTTGCCCACGCGGATCACGCGGGCCTGTGGCGCGAGCGTAGCGATCTCCGCGTTCGCGAGATCGTCGAGCAGCACGACGTCGGCGCTCGCAAGCGCCTTGGCCGCCTTCAGGGTGAGGAGGTCGAGATCGCCCGGACCCGCGCTCACCAGCGTGACCTTGCCTTCGTTGCCCGTCGTCATTGTCGTGTTCCTTTCCTGTTTCGCGTACCCACGTTGGGAACGCCCAAAAACAAATGGCGTCCGCTCGCCGCTTGCGACGAGGGGACGCCATTGTCCGGTTAGCTCGAATCACGCCGCGCGCGTCGCGCGGCCCATAGTTGCATCGCCCAGCGACGCTGCCGGACGCTCGGGCTCACGCAAGTTCCAGACCAGCGCGCGCGCATTCGCCCCGGCCGCACGCTGGCAGGGCGCCCCCCAATTGACGACGCCGCAACCCGCAAGCGGGAGGCGCACAGCGAATGTGCTGCACGGCACCAATCTTGTGCCCGCTTGCATCACGATGCGTGCGCCGCATCAGTGCCGGACGCCCTGCGCGCATACCGCCGAAGTCCGCCAGACGGGGCGTTGTGCGGAATGCGCGCGAATTGGCACAGTGCTTGCGTATTGCTTCACAGCAAGTGCCATAGCGAATCAATGGGGATTCGGCTGCAAGCAGCAAGCGCGGCGCACAAGGGTTTCGTATTCAGGGCAACGGCGTCCCCCGAATCTGGCTTCTTTAGAAGCTGGAATCGCGGGACGCCTTTTTTATTGGCAGAGGCTCATGGTGCAAGCAACGAACGAAGTGAACAGTTCGGCCGCGATGGAGATCGTCGTCGTCGGCCACGGCATGGTGGGCCACAAATTTCTCGAATGCATCCTTGCGGACGGCGCACCCAACGCGCGCGTGACCGTGCTCTGCGAAGAGCCGCGTCCCGCTTACGACCGCGTGCACCTCTCCGAATTCTTCGCGGGCAAGTCGGCTGACGACCTCTCGCTCGTGGCGCCCGGCTTCTTCGAGCGCGAGAACGTGCGCCTCGTGCTCAATGCCAAGGCGGTGTCGATCGATCGCGAGGCGCGCACCATTACGGTGTCCAACGGCGAGACGCTTGCGTACGACAAGCTCGTGCTGGCCACCGGTTCCTCGGCGTTCGTTCCGCCCATCGCGGGCAACGATCGCGCCGATTGCTTCGTCTACCGAACCATTGCCGACCTGGAAGCAATGCAGGCGCGCGGCGCGCACGCGAAATCGGGCGTGGTGGTGGGCGGCGGCCTGCTCGGCCTCGAATGCGCGAAAGCCCTGCGCGATCTGGGCCTCGACACGCATGTGGTGGAATTCGCACCGCGCCTCATGGCGGTGCAGGTGGACGACGACGGTGGCCGCATGCTGCGCGGCAAGATCGAAGAACTCGGCGTGAGCGTACACACGCAGAAGAACACCTTGGCGATCGTCGACGGTGAAACGGCCGCCAACCGCATGCAGTTCGCCGACGGCACGCACCTCGAAGCCGACATGATCGTGTTCTCGGCCGGTATTCGCCCACGCGACGAAATCGCCCGCGCCTGCGGCCTCGATATCGGCGCGCGCGGTGGCATCGTGATCGACGACCAGTGCCGCACGAGCGACACGAACATCTACGCCATCGGCGAATGCGCGCTGTGGCAAGGCCAGATCTTTGGCCTCGTCGCCCCCGGCTACGACATGGCGCGCATCGCCGCGAAGGCGCTGGCGGGCGTTGCGGCGGATTTCGCGGGCGCCGATATGAGCACCAAGCTCAAGCTGATGGGCGTGGACGTGGCGAGCATCGGCGACGCGCACGGCAAGACGCCCGGCAGCCGTTCGTACCGCTACGCCGACGAGCGTCGCCAGGTCTACAAGAAGATCGTGGTGTCCGATTGCGGCAAGAAGCTGCTCGGCGCGGTCATGGTGGGCGACGCAAGCGAATACGGCACGCTGCTGCAGATGATGCTCAACGGCATCGAGCTACCCGAGTCGCCCGAATTCATGATCCTCCCGCAGGCCGACGGCAAGGTGAAGCCTGCCCTCGGTGTGGAAGCGCTGCCCGACGCCGCGCAGATCTGCTCATGCAACAACGTTTCGAAGGCCGAAATATGCGCGGCCGTGCGCGACGGCGCGACGACCATCGCCGCCGTGAAGGGCGCATGCAACGCTGGCACGTCGTGCGGTGGCTGCGTGCCGCTCGTCACGCAGGTCATGAAGTCGGAAATGAAACGCCAGGGTCTTGCCGTGAACAATCACCTGTGCGAGCACTTCCGCTATTCGCGCCAGGAGCTGTATCACATCGTGCGCGTGGAAGGCATCAAGACGTTCGCCGAACTGCTCGCGAAACATGGCAAGGGGCTCGGTTGCGATATCTGCAAGCCGGCCGTGGGCGGCATTCTCGCCTCTTGCTGGAACGAATTCGTGCTGAAGAAAGAGCACGCGAGCCTGCAGGACTCGAACGACTACTACCTCGCCAACATTCAGCGCGACGGCACGTATTCGGTGGTGCCGCGCATGCCGGGCGGCGAGGTCACGCCCGAGGGCCTCATAGCCGTGGGGCAGGTGGCGAAGAAGTACGGCCTCTACACGAAGATCACGGGCGGCCAGCGCGTGGACCTCTTCGGGGCGCGTGTCGAGCAGTTGCCCTTCGTGTGGGAAGAGCTGATCGCAGCGGGATTCGAATCGGGGCATGCCTACGGCAAGGCCTTGCGCACGGTGAAGTCGTGCGTGGGCTCGACGTGGTGCCGCTACGGCGTGGGCGACTCGGTGGGCTTCGCGATCGAACTCGAGAACCGCTATAAGGGCCTGCGTGCGCCGCACAAGATCAAGTTCGGCGTGTCCGGCTGCACGCGCGAATGCGCGGAGGCGCAAGGCAAAGACGTCGGCATCATCGCGACCGAGAAGGGCTGGAACCTCTACGTGTGCGGCAACGGCGGCATGAAGCCGCGCCATGCGGAGCTGCTCGCTGCCGATCTCGATCAGGCGACGCTCGTGCGCTACGTCGACCGCTTCCTCATGTTCTACGTGCGCACGGCTGACCGTTTGCAGCGCACGAGCGTGTGGCGCGACAACCTCGAAGGCGGCCTCGACTATCTGATCGACGTGATCGTGCACGACAAGCTGGGCCTTGGCGCCGAACTCGAAGCAGAAATGCAGCTCGTGGTGGACACCTACGAATGCGAATGGAAGAAGGCCGTGACCGATCCTGAAACGCGCCGCCGCTTCCGCCACTTCGTCAATAGCGATGCAGGCGACCAGCACGTCGCCTTCATTGAAGAGCGCGGCCAGATCCGGCCGGCCACGCCCGAGGAGCGCACGCAGGTGTCGCAAGCGTCGCCGCATTTCACGCGACATGAAGCGCTGAGCGCGATTCCGGTAGTCGTCGAAACCGTCTGATTCCCTTTTATCGAACCGAGGAGTACGAAATGAGCAACGAACTTAGGCAAGGCGACTGGGTTCCCGTCTGCACGCTCGACGATATCGTGCCGAACACCGGCGTGTGTGCGCTCGTGAAGGGCGAGCAGGTCGCTGTGTTCCATGTCGACGACGGCGGCGCGCGCGTGTACGCCATCGGCAACTACGACCCGAACTCGCATGCCGCGGTGCTTTCGCGCGGACTCGTCGGCAGTTTTGGTGAGCGTGTCGTAGTCGCTTCGCCGATCTACAAGCATCACTTCGATCTGGCCACTGGCGAATGTATCGAAGCGCCCCAGCATTCGGTCAACGCGTTTGCCGCACGCGTGGAAAACGGTCAGGTCTGGGTTGCCGCCTGACATGACGAAGGCGCGGCGCGCACGTAGCGCCGCGCACCCTGAATCTGTTTCAAGCTGATATCGATCGACCGCATGAGCAGCGAGAGCGTAAAAAGCGTTTGCCCGTACTGCGGCGTAGGCTGCGGGATGATCCTGCACGTCGAGGACGGTCAGGTCGCGAAGATCTCCGGCGACGCCGAGCATCCGACCAACTTCGGCCGCCTCTGCACGAAGGGTTCCTCGGCGCACGTGGCGCTGCGCAAGTCGGGGCGTCTCGAGCGTGCCTTCGTGCGCCATGCGCGCGACGAGGACCCGGTGCCGCTGCCGCTCGCGCAGGCGATCGCCGATACCGCGCGCCGCCTGCGCGCGACGCTCGACGCGCACGGTCCCGACGCACTGTCGTTCTACGTATCGGGGCAAATGTCGATCGAGGCGCAGTATCTCGTGAACAAGCTCGCCAAGGGCTTTGTGCGCACCAACAATATCGAATCGAACTCGCGTCTGTGCATGGCGAGCGCAGGCAGCGGCTACAAGCTTTCGCTGGGCGCGGACGGCCCCCCGGGCTCGTATCAGGACTTCGATAAGGCAGACCTGTTCTTCGTGATCGGCGCGAACATGGCGGACTGCCATCCCATCCTGTTCCTGCGCATGATGGACCGCGTGAAAGCGGGCGCGAAACTCATTGTGGTGGACCCGCGTCGCACGGCGACCGCAGACAAGGCTTCGCTCTTTCTGCAGATCGCGCCGGGCACCGACCTCGCGCTGCTCAATGGCTTGCTGCAGCTGCTGCACAAGAACGGTCACACCGACGCAGACTTCATTGAACAGTACACCGAAGGATGGGACGCACTGCCCGCGTTCCTCGACGACTACACGCCGCAGAAGGTCGCGGAAATCACGGGCCTGGCCGTTGACGACATTCTCCGCGCGGCACAGATGATAGGCGAAGCGCCCGAGTGGATGAGCTGCTGGACCATGGGCCTGAACCAGAGCACGCATGGCACGTGGAGCACGAACGCGATCTGCAACCTGCATCTGGCGACGGGCAAGATTTGCCGCCCCGGCAGCGGCCCGTTCTCGCTCACGGGGCAGCCTAACGCCATGGGCGGGCGTGAAATGGGCTATATGGGGCCGGGCCTGCCCGGCCAGCGCACGGTGCTCGCGCAAGACGACCGCGCATTCGTGGAAGCGGCGTGGGGTGTGGCGCCCGGCACGCTGCCCGTGAAAGTGGGCGGCGGCACCATCGACATGTTCTCGCGCATGGCGGCGGGCGAGATCAAGGCGTGCTGGATCATCTGCACGAATCCCGTTGCGAGCGTCGCAAACCGGCAGACGGTGGTGGCTGGCCTGAAAGCCGCCGAACTGGTGATCGCCCAGGACGCTTTTCTGGACACCGAAACGAATCAATACGCCGACGTGCTGCTGCCCGGTGCGCTCTGGGCCGAGGCCGAGGGCGTGATGATCAACTCCGAGCGCAACATGACGCTCATGCAGCAAGCCGTCGAAGCGCCAGGCGAAGCGCTGCCCGACTGGCAGATCATCGCGCGCGTGGCCTGCGAGATGGGTTTTGCGCACGCGTTCAGCTACCAGAGCGCCGCCGAGGTATTCGACGAAATCACGCGGTTCTCGAACCCGAAGACGGGCTATGACCTGCGCGGCGCGAGCCATGCGAAGCTGCGCGAAACGCCGCTGCAGTGGCCCATCGCGCCGGATGCCGCGAGCGATCGCAACCCGCTGCGCTATGTGAACGATGGCGTGAGCCAGACGCTGAAGGAAAACGCAGACGGCACGCGCCCTCGCATCGCTTTCGCAACGCCCCACGGCAAGGGTGTGTTCTTCGCGCGCCCGCATGTCGCGCCCGCCGAACTGCCGGATGGCACGTATCCGGTCGTGTTCAACACGGGCCGGTTACAGCATCAGTGGCACACCATGACGAAGACCGGCAAGGTGCCGATGCTCAACAAGCTCAACCCGGGCCCCTTCGTCGAGATTCACCCGGAAGACGCCGCCGCGCTCGGCATTGCCGCGAAGGATCGCGTGGAAGTGCGTTCGCGCCGCGGGCGGGTGGTGCTGCCTGCCGTCGTGACGGAGCGCGTGCGCCCCGGCAACTGTTTCGCGCCCATGCACTGGAACGACGTGTATGGCGAGGAACTCTGCGTGAACGCGCTCACGAGCGATGCGGTTGACCCCATTTCCCAGCAGCCCGAATTGAAATTCTGCGCGGTGGCGCTCTCGCGCGTCGGTCCGCAATCTGCGCCGCGCGAGAGCGAGCGCACGCCGGATGCCGCCGATGCCTTTGCCGATGCGGCCACGCTCGACGCGAGCCCGCCGCAAGCCGTCAACCCGTTTCAGGAACTCGACATGTCCCGTATCGATGCCTTTTCTCAGCTACTCGGTCTCGACGACATCGCCGCGCCACAACTGAGCGACGCAGAGCGCCAGTACCTCTCGGGCTTTGTCGGCGGCCTGCGTTCGTTGAGGGCAGCCGAGCCCGTTGGCGTGCCCGTGCTGCCCGCGCATGCCCCCTTTCCGGCCGGCACGCGCGTATGGCTGGACGGGCTGCTGGCGGGCTTGTTCAGCCGCGGCGAGCCTGGCGCGCGTACGGCTTCGCTCGCCGTGCCGGCCGCTCCTGAAGAAAAGCCGCATGGTGTGCGCATTGCGCACACGCGCCCGAAGGTCGTGTTGCTGTGGGCCTCGCAAACGGGCAATGTCGAATCACTCGTCGAGCAGTACGCCACGCAGCTCATGGAATCGGGCTTCGAGATCCGCACGGCCAGCATGGCCGATTACCCGCTTGCCAGTCTCGAAAAAGCACAGTACGCACTCCTGATGACGAGCACCTTCGGCGACGGCGACGCGCCGGACAATGGCGAGGCGTTCTGGAGCGCGCTCGCGGCGGAGAATGCGCCGCGTCTTGCATCGCTGCGCTTCTCGGTGCTCGCCTTGGGCGACCGCAACTACGACGCGTTTTGCGGTCACGGCCGCAAGCTCGACGCGCGCCTCGAAGCGCTGGGCGCCACGCGCCTCATGGAGCGGGTGGATTGCGACAGCGAGTACCAGAGCGCCGCAGACGCATGGCTCGATCGGATCGTCGTGCGTATCAAGCAGGAAGATGCGGCGCTGCACGCCGTGCCTGCCGATGGTTCGATTCCCGAGGTGCTGCCAGGATGCGCGGCGACCAAAGCGCGCCCGGCCGCCTCGAAGCTCCTGAGCAACGTGCGCCTGAACATGAAGGGCGCGACGAAGGATACGCGCTACTTCTCGCTTGCAACGGGCGAGGCGGGCCTCGACTATGAAGCGGGCGATGCGCTCGGCGTGTGGCCGACCAATTGCCCCGCGCTCGTGGACGAATTGCTGGGCCTCACGCGCCTCGCCGCCGACACGTCGGTTGCCGTGAGCGGCCAGGGCGAGATGCGCCTTGGCGAGGCGCTCAGCAAGCACTACGAGATCGCGCGCCCGAGCCCCGATGCGCTTGCGTTCATTGCTTCCCGCACGCGCTCGCGCGGTCTGGCCGAGATGCTGGACGAGGCGCGCAAGGGCGATCTGCGCAACTGGCTCTGGGGCCAGCAGCTCGCCGACGTGCTGCACGAATACCCCGTCGACATGACCGCGCCGGAACTGCTCGGCATGCTCAAACGCCTGCAGCCGCGGCTCTATTCGATTTCGTCGAGCCCGAAGGCGCACGCGGGCGAGGTGCATCTGACCGTATCGGCCGTGCGCTATAACAACGGCCGCCGCGAGCGCAAGGGCGTGGCGTCGACCTTCCTCGCCGACCGCGCGCACGAGGGCAGCGTGCCCGTGTTCGTGCAGAAAAGCACGCATTTCCGGCCACCGCGTAATGGCGACGCGCCGATGATCATGGTCGGCCCCGGCACCGGTGTCGCCCCGTTCCGCGCATTCCTGCACGAGCGGCAGGCGCGTGGCGATACGGGCCGCAACTGGCTCTTTTTCGGCGAGCAGCACGCAGCCACCGACTTCTACTATCGCGACGAACTGGAGCAAATGCGCAAGGACGGCCACCTCGACCGCCTCGATCTCGCGTTCTCGCGCGACCAGACCGAGAAGGTGTACGTGCAGGATCGTATGCGCGAGCAGGGCGCGCAGCTATGGGCGTGGCTGCAGGAAGGGGCACACCTCTACGTGTGCGGCGATGCGAGCCGCATGGCGAAGGATGTGGATGCGGCGCTCCGGGACGTGGTGGCGGCCCATGGCGGCATGAGCGCCGAGGCCGCGCACGACTATGTCAGTGCGCTCGGGCGGGACAAACGCTACGTGCGCGACGTCTATTGACGGGGCAACACGCGACTACCGTCGTGCCCGGCGAACGGCGGCCGCCCGCGCGCCACGTTTTCAGCGCGCGAAAGCGCCGCGTGCGCGCCTGGCTCGCGCGCACGAAACTTTCATCTTCATTGCCGAGCCCGGCATAAAGGCCGCCCTCGGCGCCTTTGGCCGCAACGGGTTCGGGCAGCAGGACGGCGATGAGAAACGTCAGGCACGAGCCTGCGAACACCGCCGCCACGCTCATCGAGATCGACTCGAACATCCGTTTGCTCCCCGGTAGAATGGTGTGCGGCAAGCGATGCCGCGCGCCATGCGCACGGGATCGCCGCCATCGCAAACTATTTTGCGCAGGGCGCGCGCTCACGTCCAAGACGATATTTGGATCGTCGCGATAAGCGCACCTTATGAAAAGAATCCGGAGACATTCGGGAGGCAAGCCATCTTGATGCTTCGCTCGATACGCTACGTGCTCACCGTGGCGGAGTTGAAGAATTTCACGCGCGCAGCCGAAGTGCTGCACGTTTCGCAGCCGGCGCTCTCACAGCAGATCCGCCAACTGGAAAACGAGCTTGGCGGGGCGCTGTTCGATCGCAGCGGCCGGGCCATCAGCCTCACCGAATTCGGGCGCGTGTATATCGACCACGCGCGCCAGGCGCTCGCGCATCTCGACGCGGGCAAGCGTGCGCTGCACGACGTGCGCGACCTCACGCGCGGCCTGCTGCGGCTCGCCTATACCCCCACTTTCGCGGAATATCTGATCGGCCCCGCGCTGCGCAGTTTTCGCGAAGCGCATCCGGCTATCGCGCTCGACGTGAGCGAGCGGCCGCTGGAAGACATCGAAGGGGGACTCGAGCGTGACGAAATCGATCTCGGCATTGGCTTCACGGACGTGCGCTCCGATGAAATCGAAGTGCGTCCGCTCTTTGCCGAGCACATGGCGCTGCTTGTGGCCACGCGCCATCCGCTCGCGCGGCGCCGCGCCGAGGTGACGGCTGACCAGCTTGCGGCGATGCCGCTTGCACTGCTGAGCCCGGACTTCGTGGTGCGACGTTTCGCCGATGCGTATTTCCGCGCGCATCAGTTGATTCCGCGCGTCATGCTGCAGGCCAACTCGGTGGGCACGGTGCTCAAGCTCGTGAAGGACGGCACGCTCGCCACGCTCTTGCCATCGGCGGTGCTGCGCGAGCATCGCGGGCTCGTCACGCTGCCCGTCATGCCGGCGTTGCCGCAGCGCACGGTTGCGCTCCTCAAGCGGCGGCACGCATCGAGCACGCTCGCCGCCAACGCGTTTTCGGACGTGCTGTTCGGGTTGATTGCGCAGGAGGGGCTGGGCGAAGCCTGAGGCATGCGTCGCATGCCCCTTTCGGTTCGTTGATCCGCTCAGGATTGTCCGGACGAAAGCAGGTTGTGGAAGAAGTCCACCGCGTGCTGGCGAGTGCTCATCGCGCCGAGCGTGGCCGCCGGGTCGAGCCCGGTGCGCCGTGCCGTGCCGCTTACGAGACTCTTTTGCAGGTCGTTCAGCGGGCGGGCGAGGTTGGTCGCAATAAAGCCGGAGGCAGGCGGCGCGGCGATGGCTGGCAAGTCCGTGCGCGGCGTGTCCAGCGTGAGCAACGGCGCCAGCGTGGGCGCGGCCGCCACGCGCTTGCTCGCGAGCATGTCGGCGGAGGCGATGTCGAGCCAGTCGCGCAGCGTGGCGAGAATCGACGTGTGGTCGTAAGGCGTGGCGCTGGGCGAGCGAAATACCGTGCCCGGTGCGATATAGGGCGAAACCACGACCGCTGGCACGCGCACGCCAAAGCTGTCGAAGGCGAAGTTCTGGTCTCCGGGGTTGCTTGCGGTATCGGGCGCCACGGCGTTGGCGGGTGGCAGGACGTGATCGTAAGTGCCGCCGTGCTCGTCGTAAGTGATCACGAGCAGCGTTTCGGGCCATGCGGGCGAGGTGCTCAACGCATGCCAGATGTCGTAGAGGAAGCTTTCGCCCGCATAGACGTCGTGTGGCGGGTGCTGGTCGTTGGGATCGAGCAGAAAGCGCGGCTCGATGAACGAATATTGCGGCAGCGTGTTGTTCTTGCAGTCCGAGACGAAGTTGCCGAAGCGCTGAAAATTCGCTTTATATTTTGGATCCCATAACGTTGGGAACATGGTGAGCGTGAGCGACGGCGCGACGAGCGCGGCGCTGTACACGGCCCAGCTCATGTCCACGTCACTCAACACGTTGAAGATGGTGCGCACCTGCCAGTCGAACGGATCGGGCGGGGCGCCGTTGTCGACATGCCCGTTCGACGTGCCCGCGTGGGCAAACGCGCGGTTCGGCCACGTCTGGCTCGGCACGCTCGCGAACCAGGCGTCCGAAACGGCGTATTCGCGTGCGAGCGTTGCGAGCACCTTCAACTGGTCGGGGCTGTGGCACTGCATGACCTGGCTCGCATCTGTCGTCGCGGTCGTTTCGTAGTCTTGTACGAAGCCGGACATGGGCTCGGCCCCAGCGGCGTTGCCGAACAACTGGATGTGCACGTTTGCGAACGTTTCCTGCGGATCGGGGTCGGGCAGCGTGGCCGTGGAGGCCGGTGTGGTCGCGGCGATAGTGCCGCCTGCCCGGGTCGGGTTGCTCAGGCCCGCCTTGAGGCCGTCGAATGGCCGGTCCGCGCTGGCGGCGGGGAGGAAATGCGTGGGGCTGCTGCCGTTCGTGTACAAGCCGCCAAGCATCGTGTCAAACGAACGGTTTTCGAACATCACGACAACGACGTGCTTGATGTTCTGCATGGGCATGGGTCTCTCCGTCGCGGGGACTGACGCAGAGTATTGGTGCAGCCGCACGCTTTGTGCAAGGTGCGGGAACCCTGAGCGAAGGGACCTGCCGGTGACTTACCCGCCCCTACCGCGTCCTCGCGCGCCAGATTTCATGTCCGGCGTAGATCGCCGTAAAGACGCCCAGCACAATCGCGCCGACCGCAACCGACTGGTCCCCGCTGCTGGCTGCCACGGCGCGCAGCCAGAGGTGTACACCCGTACCTGTCGCAACGAGTCCGAGCGCGAGGCCCGTGACGGCCAGATTCGCGCGTCGCCGCGCGTGTTGCCAATGTTTCATATTGCCCCCGAGGTGCTTGAGTTTGCGCGTCTGCACGACGCTGTATGGCCACCATACGCCGCCAGAATTCATTCGACATCTGCCGCCAAAAATGTGGAGGCGTCCAGGCATGCAAAACGCGAATGATGGAGCGAGAAAAACCGCCAAAACCGCCGTGGACAGCGCGGCGCCGAGGCCTGTGGGATAATTACGGGTTCTGCCCAGAGCGCAGCTCAAGAGGTTGTTCGCAAGGGCATGCGTGGGGCCTTTATTCCCGTGGCCCGCTTCCTTTCTGCGATTTTTCTCCTACAGCCACAATGCCCGCATACCGTTCCAAAACCTCCACCGCCGGCCGCAACATGGCAGGTGCGCGCTCCCTCTGGCGCGCCACCGGCATGAAAGACGAAGACTTCTCCAAGCCGATCATCGCTGTCGTCAACTCGTTCACCCAGTTCGTTCCCGGCCATGTGCACCTGAAAGACCTCGGCCAGCTCGTTGCGCGCGAAATCGAAGCCGCGGGCGGCGTAGCCAAGGAATTCAACACGATCGCCGTCGATGACGGCATCGCCATGGGCCACGACGGCATGCTGTATTCATTGCCGAGCCGCGACATCATCGCGGATTCGGTGGAATACATGGTCAACGCGCACTGCGCCGACGCCATGGTCTGCATCTCGAACTGCGACAAGATCACCCCGGGCATGCTCATGGCCGCCATGCGCCTGAACATTCCCGTGATCTTCGTCTCGGGCGGCCCGATGGAAGCGGGCAAGACGCGCCTCGCGAACCCCGTCACGAAGGCTATCGAAGTCAAGAAGCTCGACCTGATCGACGCCATGGTGATCGCGGCGGATACCAAGTACTCCGACGCCGAAGTGGCCGAAGTCGAGCGCTCCGCCTGCCCGACCTGCGGTTCGTGCTCGGGCATGTTCACGGCCAACTCGATGAACTGTCTGACCGAGGCGCTGGGCCTCTCGCTGCCGGGCAACGGCACCGTGGTCGCCACGCACGCGGACCGCGAACAGCTCTTCAAGCGCGCCGGCCGCCGCATCGTCGAACTCGCGCGCCAGTACTACGAGCAGGAAGACGAGCGCGTGCTGCCGCGCTCGGTGGGCTTCAAGGCGTTCGAAAACGCCATGACGCTCGACATCGCCATGGGCGGCTCGACCAACACGATCCTCCACTTGCTGGCCATTGCGCAGGAAGCGGGCATCGACTTCGGCATGACCGACATCGACCGCCTTTCGCGCGTCGTGCCGCAGCTGTGCAAGGTCGCGCCGAACACGAACAAGTACCACATCGAAGACGTGCACCGCGCGGGCGGCATCATGGCGATCCTTGGCGAGCTGGAGCGCGCGGGCAAGCTGCACACCGACGTGCCGACCGTGCACACGCCGACGCTCGGCGACGCGCTCGAGCAGTGGGATATCAAGCGCACCGAGGACGACGCGGTCAAGACGTTCTACATGGCCGGTCCGGCTGGCGTTCCCAGCCAGGTCGCGTTCAGCCAGAACACGCGCTGGCCGAGCCTCGACTCGGATCGCGCCGAAGGCTGCATCCGCTCGTATGAGCACGCGTTCTCGAAGGAGGGCGGCCTGGCCGTGCTGACGGGCAACATCGCGCTCGACGGCTGCGTCGTGAAGACGGCAGGCGTGGACGACAGCATTCTCGTGTTCGAAGGCACGGCTCACGTGACCGAGTCGCAGGACGAGGCGGTGGAAAACATCCTCGCCGACAAGGTCAAGGCCGGCGACGTCGTGATCGTGCGCTATGAAGGCCCGAAGGGCGGCCCCGGCATGCAGGAAATGCTCTACCCGACGAGCTACATCAAGTCGAAGGGCCTCGGCAAGGCGTGCGCGCTCCTGACCGACGGCCGCTTCTCGGGCGGCACCTCGGGCCTGTCGATCGGCCACTGCTCGCCGGAAGCGGCAGCGGGCGGCGCGATCGGCCTCGTGCGCGACGGCGACAAGATCCGCATCGATATTCCGAATCGCACGATCAACGTGCTGGTTTCGGACGAGGAACTCGCGCGCCGCCGCGAAGAGCAGAACGCCCGAGGCTGGAAGCCGGCGAAGGCGCGTCCGCGCAAGGTGTCGGCGGCTTTGAAGGCGTATGCGAAGCTCGTGATGTCGGCGGACAAGGGCGCCGTGCGCGACCTCTCGCTGCTGGACGACTAAGCCTTCAGTGCGAGGCGGGCCGCGTGGCTTGCCTCGCAGTAGAAAGGCAAAAAAAATCGAGCCTCCCGATTACATCGGGAGGCTCGATTCATTTGGTGGAATGTCCCCCGCGACAAGCGCAGGGGAGGGTTCCATCAATTACTTCGCGACAGCTGCGAGTGCGGCGTTGAACGTCGTGCTCGGGCGCATGACTTCAGCGAGCTTCACGAAGTCCGGCTTGTAGTAGCCGCCGATGTCAACCGGCTTGCCCTGAACCGCAGCCAGCTCGGCAACGATCGTCTGCTCGTTGTCGGCCAGTGCCTTCGCGAGCGGTGCGAATTGCGCTGCGAGTTCCGCGTCGTCCTTCTGCGCGGCCAGTTCCTGTGCCCAGTACATCGAGAGGTAGAACTGGCTGCCGCGGTTGTCCAGCTCGCCGGTCTTCGGCGACGGGCCCTTGTTGTTGTCGAGCAGCTTGCCGGTGGCGGCGTCGAGCGTTTTCGCGAGCAGCTTGGCGCGCGCGTTGTTCGTCTTGATGCCGAGGTCTTCCAGCGACACAGCCAGCGCGAGGAATTCGCCGAGCGAGTCCCAGCGCAGGTGGTCTTCCTGAACCAGCTGCTGCACGTGCTTCGGAGCCGAGCCGCCTGCACCCGTTTCGTACATGCCGCCACCCGCCATCAGCGGAACGATCGAGAGCATCTTCGCCGAGGTGCCCAGTTCCATGATCGGGAACAGGTCGGTCAGGTAGTCGCGCAGGATGTTGCCGGTGACCGAGATCGTGTCCAGACCGCGGATCACGCGCTCGAGCGTGTAACGCATTGCACGGACTTGCGACATGATCTGGATGTCGAGGCCGTTCGTGTCGTAATCCTTCAGGTACGTTTCGACCTTCTTGATCACTTCGTTTTCGTGCGGACGGTACGGGTCGAGCCAGAACACGGCCGGCGTGTTCGAGTTCTTCGCGCGCGTGACGGCGAGCTTGACCCAGTCGCGGATCGGCGCGTCCTTCACGAGACACATACGCCAGATGTCGCCTTGCTCAACGGGCTGCGTGAGGGCTTCGAGGACTTCGCCCGTGGCGTTATCGACGATGCGCGCCGTGCCGTCTTGCGGGATCTCGAACGTCTTGTCGTGCGAACCGTACTCTTCAGCCTTCTGCGCCATCAGGCCGACGTTCGGCACCGTGCCCATCGTGCGCGGGTCGAATGCGCCGTTGGTCTTGCAGAAGTTGATGATTTCCTGGTAGATGCGCGCGAACGTGCTTTCCGGAATCAGGCACTTCGTGTCGGCCGGACGGCCGTCGGCGCCCCACATCTTGCCGCCTGCGCGGATCATGGCCGGCATCGAAGCGTCGACGATCACGTCGTTCGGTGCGTGCAGGTTCGAGATGCCCTTGGCCGAGTCGACCATGGCGAGCGCCGGACGGTGCTCGTGGCAAGCGTGCATGTCGCGAATGACTTCTTCGCGCTGCGATTCCGGCAGCGTTTCGATCTTCGTGTAGAGATCGACGAGGCCGTTGTTGACGTTCACGCCGAGCTGTTCGAACAGCTTGGCGTGCTTCGCGAACGCGTCCTTGTAGAACGTGCGCACGGCGTGGCCGAACACGATGGGGTGCGAAACCTTCATCATGGTCGCCTTCACGTGCAGCGAGAGCATGACGCCGGTCTTGCGCGCGTCTTCCATCTGCTCTTCGTAGAAGGCCAGCAGGTGCTTCTTGCTCATGAACATGCTGTCGACGATCTCGCCGGCTTGCAGCTTGACCTTCGGCTTGAGCACGATGGTCTCGCCGCCCTTCGTCACGAGCTCCATGCGGACTTCACGGTCCTTGTCGTTCGTGATCGACTTTTCGCCGTGGTAGAAGTCGCCGTGCTTCATGTGCGCGACGTGGGTGCGCGAAGCCATGCTCCACTCGCCCATGCTGTGCGGGTGCTTCTTCGCGTAGTTCTTCACTGCGAGCGGTGCGCGGCGGTCCGAGTTGCCTTCGCGCAGCACCGGGTTCACGGCCGAGCCGAGGCACTTCGAATAACGCTTCTGGATGGACTTTTCTTCGTCGGTCTTCGGATCTTCAGGGAAGTCAGGGACCTTGTAGCCCTTGCCCTGGAGTTCCTTGATCGCGGCGACGAGCTGCGGCACCGATGCGCTGATGTTCGGCAGCTTGATGATGTTCGTTTCCGGCAACTGCGTGAGACGGCCCAGTTCGGCCAGATTGTCCGGCACGCGCTGGTCTTCCGTGAGGAATTCCGGGAACTCGCCGAGGATACGGCCCGCAACGGAGATATCGCTGGTCTCGACGTTCACGCCGGCCGGCGCAGCGAAGGTGCGGATGATCGGCAGAAACGCGCTGGTGGCGAGCAGCGGCGCTTCATCGGTCAGGGTATAGATGATGGTGGGTTGCTGGGTACTCATCGGCTTCTTGGCGGGGTTCAAAAACGGGGTGATAACACCACCGGCTGCGCGCAGTCGGCGAAACACCTGGATTTTGCCTGAATTTGCAGCCGGCCGGGGGCCAACAGTGCATGTATTTCATATCGTGGAATGTGCTTGCGCAATGTTAATTGACCAGAAAGTCGGAGCGTTTGCCTTGATTGGCCGGCTGCGCGCTGAAAACGTTTCCGCGCCGGAGCCCCATTGGATAAGGCTTTGCAGCGTGATCCCGGTGATTCGCGCACCGCATCGAGGTTTTGTGGATCGTACCCTCGATAATGTGTCAAGTTGGTAAAGACCCTTGTGAAAAGAGAAGTGAATCGGGGAGTCTTATATAAGAATTTTGCTCCGTCAGCCTCGCTCAAGCGCGCAATAACGGTTGCCTTGCTAATCAATTCGTGGTCTCATTCGTTCCATGTTCGATCATTGCCTTTACTTCAATTCGTCGGCACTCGCGCGGCTCGTCGAGCGCGAGTGGAGCGCCGCTTACGCGCCGTTCGGCCTCACGCCCGCGCAAGGCTTCGTGCTGCGCGTGGTGCTGGCCAAGCCTGGGTGCCTGGCGAGCGATGTCGCGCAAACGCTCGGCATTGCGCGGCCCACGGCCACGCGCCTCGTGGACACCCTGTGCGAGAAGGACCTGCTCGAGCGCCGCCAGGGCGAGGCCGACGCCCGCGAATGGGGTCTCTTTCCCACGACGAGCGGCGCGGCGCTCGACGGCCCGATCAACGGTGCGAGCGCCGAAGTCGCGCGCCGCCTGCGTGCGCAAGTGGGCTCGGACCTGTTCGAGTCGACGGTCACCGGCATGCGCAAGATACGCAAGGGTCTCGCCTGAGGCGTTCGCGCGTTTTTTGAAACCTCAATGATTGTCTTGCTAATCAATAAGGAGAAGAACGATGAGCGAAGCGGCGCTGAAAGGGACGGCGGAGGAGGCCTGGCGTTGGGCAATTGGCGTGGCGATTGCCGCGCTGGCGGTGGGAGCGGTCGTCGCGGCAATTCTTTACATGCCGCGTGCCGTGGAGGCGAACAACCGCGCGTGTATTGCGGCCTACGCGAATGACCTGCACGCGGACCTCGCGGCGTTCGCACAGGATCCGGCGTGGCAGGCGCAATACGTCGAGGCGCTTATGGCGTGCGCGCGCTAAATGGGCACATCAAGCGGGCACGCCGCGCACCACATTACTTGCGATTGAGGAACGCGAGCAAGTCGGCGTTGACCTGATCGGCCAGCGTCGTGCACATGCCGTGCGGGGCGCCCGGGTAGATCTTGAGCGTCGCGTCCTTGACGATTTTCGCGGAGAGCTTGCCGGCGTCGTCGATCGGCACGATCTGGTCGTCGTCGCCGTGCAGGATCAGCGTGGGCACGTCGAACTTCTTGAGGTCTTCCGTGTAATCGACTTCGGAGAACTCGTGCACGCAGTCATGCAACGCGAGGATGCCGCCCCACATGCCCTGCTGCCAGAACGAGTCGATCACGCCCTGCGAGACTTTTGCGCCGCTGCGGTTGTAGCCGTAGAACGGCACAGCCAGGTCCTTGAAGAACTGCGAGCGATCGTCGATCACGCCCTTGCGGATGCCGTCGAACACATCTTTGGGCAGGCCGCCCGGATTCTTTTCGCTCTTGATCATGATGGGCGGCACCGCGCCGATCAGCACCGCGCCCGACACGCGCTTCGTGCCGTGGCGGCCAATATAGCGCGCGACTTCGCCGCCGCCCGTGGAGTGGCCAACGAGCGTGGCGTCCTTCACGTCGAGCTTGTCGAGCAGGTCTGCGAGGTCGTCGGCCCACGTGTCCATGTCGTTGCCCTTGGCGGGCTGCTCGGAGCGGCCGTGGCCGCGGCGGTCGTGCGCGATCGTGCGAAAGCCGTTTTGCACGAGAAAGAGCATTTGGGCGTCCCAGGCGTCGGCCGTGAGCGGCCAGCCGTGGGAGAAAACGACGGGCTTCCCGCTGCCCCAGTCCTTGTAATAGATCGACGTGCCATCGCGGGTGGTGAAGGTGCTCATTGGAAACTCTCCAGTTTCTAACTACAGCATCACGAAGCAGACAGACGCCGGCGCGCATGCGCGCGCAGTCGCGTTTCGCGCGGCAGTACGTGACGGCGTCCAGGGATGGGCAATGCAGGTGGAACGTGCCCGAACCTGAGCCTCATGGAAAGAGGCGCAAGGCACGCGAAAGAGTATAGAGAGAACGCCTGATCGACGACGCGAGGGTGTGCGGCCCAGCGTGGCTAAGGCATTTCCGCGCCAACCGCATCGCGCAGATAGTCGCCGAGAAACTCGACGAAACTGCGCAGCTTCGCCGAAAGCTTGTTGCGCTCTAGATAGATCGCATGAATATCGGCGTTCGGCAGCGCCCATTCGGCAAGCAAAGGCACGAGCTCGCCGCGCTCGATGTGCTCGCCGATTTCCCACTGCGAGCGCACGACAATGCCGCGTCCGTCGAGCGCCCAGCGCAGCACGGTGCTGCCGTCGTTGCTCGAGAGCGCGCCGTCGACCTTCACGGTTTCCGTGCGCTTGCCGCGCGAAAAGTGCCAGGTGCCGTATGCCGAGTCGTTTTCGCGCAGCACGATGCACGCGTGGCGTGTCAGATCGTGCGGTGCCGATGGATTGCCATGCCGTTTCAAATACGCCGGCGAAGCGCACACGATGCGCTGATTTTTCAGCAGCAAACGCGCATTGATGCGCGCGTCGGGCACCTCGCCGAAGCGAATGCCGAGATCGAAGCCTTCCTCCTGCAGGCTGAGCGGCCGCTCCGTCAATTGCAGCTGGATTTTCATCGAGGGAAACCGCTCGACGTAAGCGGATACCGCGGGCGCGACGTGCGCGCGGCCAAAACCGAACGACGCGTTCACGCGCAGCAGCCCGGCCGGTTCGCCGCGGCTGCGCGTGACGAGTTGCTCCAGCTCCGAGAGTTCGTCGAGGATGCGCGAGCCGTTCGCGAGATACAGCTCGCCTTCCGGCGTGAGCGAAAGACGCCGTGTGGTGCGGTTCACGAGCCGCACGCCCAGGCGCTGCTCCAGTTGCGCGAGACGCTTGCTCACAGCGGGCGGCGTGACGCCCAGTTCGCGCGCGGCCGCCGCCAGATTGCGGTTGCGCGCCACGAGCGCAAAGAGATTCAGATCGGAAAACGCGTCCATCGAGCCGCTCCCGTTGCCGTGCGTGATTCGTTCCTGAAAGTTACGACCGGATTGCTTTTGCGGAAACCCAATCGCCCAAGGCATCAATTAGACTGCATGCAACCTCGGGAGACAAGCATGTTCGAAGGTTTCACCAACGTGTCGGCGGACATTGAAGGCGTCCGCATTCACGCAATCAAGGGCGGACGCGGCCCGGCGCTGCTGCTCCTGCACGGCCATCCGCAAACGCATGCCATCTGGCACAAGGTGGCGCCCACGCTCGCGGAGCACTTCACGGTCGTTGCCGCCGACCTGCGCGGTTACGGTGACAGCGGCAAACCGCAGGGCACGTCCGACCACGCCAACTATTCGAAGCGCCGCATGGCGCTCGATCAGGTTGGGCTCATGCGCGGCCTCGGCTTCGCTTCGTTTGCGGTGATGGGCCATGACCGGGGCGGCCGCGTCGCCGCGCGCATGGCGATCGATCATCCGGACGTGGTCACGCAACTCGTGACCCTCGACGTCGCGCCAACGGTCGCGATGTACGAACAGACGTCGTTCGAGTTCGCGCGTGCTTACTGGCACTGGTTCTTTCTCGTGCGCCCGGCGCTGTTTCCGGAAACGCTGATCCGCGCCGACCCCGATCTGTATTTGAAGCAGACAATGGGCGCGCGTAGCGCGGGGCTCGCGCCTTTCGCGCCCGAGGCCTACGCGGAATATTGGCGCTGCCTTTCGGACCCCGCAACCGCACACGGAATCTGCGAGGACTATCGAGCGTCGATCACGATCGACCTCGAACACGACCGCGCGGATCTGGCGGCGGGCAAGCGCATCGAGTGCCCGTTCCTCGCGCTGTGGGGCGCGCAGGGCACGGTTGGCCAGTGCTTCGATCCGCTGGCGGAGTGGCGTAGCTGGAACGCGAACGTAAGCGGCGAGGCGCTGCCGTGTGGCCACTACATCGCGGAAGAAGCGCCCCAGTTTCTCCTCGAACGCGTGCTGCCTTTTCTGCAGCGCTGATTCGATCGTCATTTTTTAGTCGGGCTTCATTATGTCCTCACAAACGCTTTACCGGAAACTGGTTGATTCGCACACCGTATCGATCATCGACGCCGAGCACGTTCTGCTCTACGCCGATCTGCACATCATGAACGAGTACACGAGCCCGCAAGCGTTCGCGGGCTTGCATGAGAAGGGCCTGCGCGTGCGCCGCCCGCGCCAGCAGATGGGCGTGGTCGATCACGTCATTCCCAGCAAGCCGGTGCCCGTGGCCGCGCGCACGATCGAGATCGTCGACGCCGCGAAGCAGGCCGCGAACTTCACGCGCAACTGCGTGGAGCAGGGCATTCATCTGTTCGATATCCACGACCCGATGCAGGGCATTGAGCATGTGGTCGCGCCCGAAATCGGTCTGATTCGTCCTGGCATGGTCGTGCTGTGCGGCGATAGCCACACGACGACTTACGGCGCACTGGGCGCGCTCGGGTTCGGCATCGGCACCTCGGAAGTCGAACACGTGTTGGCGACGCAGACGCTGGTGTACCGCGTCGCAAAGGACATGCGCATCGTCGTGGACGGCGCGCTGCCGCCGGGAACGACGTCGAAGGATCTCGTGCTGCACATCATTGCGAAGATCGGCGCGCAGGGCGCACGCGGCTACGCCGTGGAATATGCGGGCGAAGCCATTGCCGGGCTCTCCGCCGAGGCGCGCATGACCCTGTGCAACATGACCGTGGAGGCGGGCGCGCGCGCCGCGCTGATCGCGCCCGACCGCATGACGCTCGACTACGTGGCCAGCAAGGTGCGCGACCTCGATGCAAAGACGCTCGACGCCGCATGCAACGCATGGTCGAAACTGCGCTCCGATGACGACGCGCATTTCGATATCGAGCATCGCTTCGACGCCGCGCGCGTTGCACCCTACGTGACATGGGGCACGAGCCCTGACCAGGCCGTGCCGGTGGACGGCCGCATTCCCGAAGCGGCCGAAGGCGCGGGTCTCGACGCCGCGACGCTGCACAAGGCGCTCGATTACATTGGCCTCGCCGCAGGCGCGCCGATCGAGGGCACGCCAATCGACCGCGTGTTCATCGGCTCCTGCACGAATGCGCGCATCGAGGACCTGCGCGCCGTCGCCCAGGTCGTGCGCGGCCGCAAGGTGGCCGCGACGGTGCGCGCGATGGTCGTGCCGGGTTCGGGCATGGTGCGCGACCAGGCGGAGCGCGAAGGCATTGCGCAGACGCTGATCGACGCGGGGTTCGAGTGGCGTCAGCCGGGCTGCTCGATGTGCCTCGCGATGAACGACGACGTGCTAGCGCCAGGCGAGCGCTGCGCCTCGACGACGAACCGCAATTTCGAAGGGCGCCAGGGGCGCGACAGCAAAACGCATTTGATGAGCCCCGCAATGGCCGCCGCCGCCGCGCTGGCGGGCCGCATCGTCGACATTCGCAAGGAGCTTGCACATGGCTAAGCCGTTCACGATCTCGGGCGTTGCCGCGCCACTGCCCGTCAACAACCTCGACACCGACCAGATCATGCCCAAGCAGTTTCTGCTCGGCATCGACAAATCGGGGCTCGCGCGCGGGCTGCTGTACGACTTGCGTTTCGATGCCGATGGCCGCGTGCGTGAGGATTTCGTGCTCAATCGTCCTGAGTATCGCGACGCGAAGGTGCTGATCGGGGGCTCGAACTTCGGCTGCGGATCGAGCCGCGAACATGCCGTGTGGGGCTTGCAGCAGGCGGGTTTCGAAGCCGTGATCGCGCCGAGCTATGGCGAGATTTTCTACTTCAATTCGACGAACAACCGCTTGCTGCTCGTTACGCTGCCGCCGGAACAAGTCGAGGCGCTGGTCGCGGAGATCGCGAGCGGCGACGACAAACACGTATCGATCGATGTCGACAACGAAGTGGTGATCGCGCCTTCTGGGCAGCGCTATGCGTTCTCGCTGCCGGCACGGCAGAAGCAGATGCTCGTGGAAGGGCTCGACATGGTCGGTATGACGCTGCGCCAGCAGGAAGCGATCGACGCCTTCGAGGCGAAACATTGGGCGACGCAGCCGTGGTGCCGCATCGATCTGCCGGCGCAGCAGCAACGCGCTTAATCCCCTTGCTATAACCAGACCGTTCGTGCATCGCGCGCAACGGCACAGGGGCGCACTCACCGCCATGCGCGGCAAGTGCGCCCATACGGAGACAACCCATGAGCATTGCCGCAGTCCATCCGCAGGACGCCGCCGCGCTGGAGCCCAGCGTTGTGCGCAAGGTCTCACGGCGCATCACGCCGTTCATCATCGTCCTGTATTTCCTGAGTTTTTTGAACCGCGTGAACGTCGGCTTCGCGGGGCTTACGATGAATCACGACATCGGGCTCACGCAGGCCATGTTCGGCGTGGGCGCGGGGATTTTCTTCGTCGGCTATATCGCGGCGGGCATGCCGTCCAACCTTGCGTTGCAGCGCGTTGGCGCGCGCAGATGGATCGCACTGCTGATGGTTGCATGGGGTCTGCTTTCCGCAGCCACGGCGTTCGTCACGGGCCCGTACAGCTTTTATACGCTGCGTTTCGTGCTCGGTCTCGCTGAAGCGGGCTTCTTTCCAGGCATCATTCTTTACCTGAGCTTCTGGTTTCCCGCGCGCCACCGTGCATTCGTCACGGCCATGTTCATGACCGCCGCGCCGCTCTCGAACATGATCGGCTCGCCCATTTCCGGCGCGCTCATGAACCTGGAGGGCGTGGCGCATCTGCACGGCTGGCAGTGGCTCTTCCTCGTGGAAGGCGCGCCGACCGTGCTGCTCGGCATCGTTTCGTACTTCTATTTGACTGACCGGCCCGAGGACGCACAGTGGCTCGCGCCCGCCGAGCGCCAGTGGCTGAGCGCCGAAATGCGGCGCGAGCGCGAAGCGAAAGCGGCACAGAGCAAGTCGAGCGTGTGGGGCGCAGTGAAGGACCCGCGCGTGCTGCTGCTTGCGCTCGTCTATGCGGGCACGTCGACCGGACTCTACGCCATTGGCATCTGGGCGCCGATGATCATCCACCGCTTCGGCTTCAGCTACTTCGAACTGGGTGTCGTGAACGCGATTCCGAACCTGTTCGCGGTGGTGACGATGGTGCTCTGGGCGCGCAACTCGGACCGCACGAACGAGCGCCGCCTGCACGTTGCGATTGCGTGTCTCGCGGCCGGCATCGGCATGCTGATGTCCGGTCACGCCGCCAATGTCATTGTGCTGATCGTCGGGCTCTCGATCGCGAACTTCGGCATCAACGCGGCGAAGCCGCCGCTCTGGAGCATGCCCACGCAGTTTCTCTCGGGCTCTGCTGCCGCCGCGGGCATTGCGCTCATCAACGCGATGGGCAGCCTCATCGGCGGCACGATCGGCCCGATGGTGATTGGCCGGTTGCGCGACCTGAGCGGCGACTATTCACTGGGGCTGTATTTCGTCAGCGCCACGCTGCTTGTTTCGGCGGTGCTCGCCTATGCGTTCGGGCTGCGCGCCCGGCGTGCGGCCGTTCGCGTAAGTCAGTGATCTGGGCTGGCCCGCGCGGCTTGCGGCGAGGGCCAGAAGAAGCACTGTACGGTTCGGAGAGCTTGAAACGCGCGATACGCGATAATTGCCCTTTATCGATTCCCGCATCTCTCGTATGTCGACGCCTGAACCGGTCTCTTCCGGGCACTCGTGGTGGGGCGTGCTCGTCCTGGCGCTTTCGGCCTTTATTTTCAACACGACCGAGTTCGTGCCCGTTGCGCTGCTGAGTGCCATTGGCGACAGCCTTAACATGCAGCCGACCGACGTCGGCCTCATGCTGACGATCTACGCGTGGACGGTGGCCGTGGCGTCGCTGCCCTTGATGCTGCTCACACGCAACGTCGAACGCCGCAAGCTGCTGACCTGGATATTCGGGCTCTTCATCGTCAGCCATATCGTGACCGGCGTGGCGTGGAATTTCACGGTGCTGATGGTGGGCCGCGTCGGTATTGCATTTGCGCACGCGATATTCTGGTCGATCTCCGTTTCGCTGGTGGTGAGGCTCGCGCCGCCCGGCAACAAGAGCCGTGCGCTCGCCATGCTCGGCATGGGCACATCGATCGCCATGGTGGCGGGCATTCCGCTTGGGCGCGTGATTGGCGAGACGCTGGGCTGGCGGCAGACTTTCTTCGTCATCGCGGGCGCGGCGGCGGTTGCGCTGCTGATGTTGCGCATGTGGCTGCCCGCCTTGCCGAGCCAGCAAACGGGCTCGTTCAGCAGCGTACCCGTGCTGTTCAGAAAGCCGATGCTGGCCTCGCTTTATCTGCTGACGATACTCGTCGTGACCGCGCACTTCACGTCGTATACGTATATCGAGCCGTTCATTCACACCGTGGGTCACGAAAGCAGTCAGCGCATCACCTATATCCTGATCCTGTTTGGCGGTGCAGGCATTCCAGCGGCCATTTGCTTCAATCGCCTTTACCCGCGCGATCCTGCGCAATTCCTGCAAGCGGCTGTGATTGCCGTGTGCGTATGCTTGCTCGTCCTGTTTCCCGCTGCGTTGAGCATCGTCACGTTGTCGGTTCATACGCTGGTCTGGGGCGGCGCGATCGTTTCTTTTGGCCTTGCGATGCAGGCATGGGTGCTCAAACTCGCGCCGGAAGCCACGGACCTCGCGGTCTCGATCTATTCCGGGCTCTATAACGTGGGGATCGGCGCGGGCGCGCTGCTGGGCAACCATATCGCCAACGGCTTTGGCGTGTCGTGGGTCGGCTCGTTCGGCGGCGTGGTGGGCGGCCTCGGGGCAGCGGTGTGCTGGCTCGCATTGCGCATGTATGCGCGGGCACATCCTTCGGACCATTGAAGCGCGGCTTGGCAAGCTGCTGATCGATGGCCCTTTAGCCAGACTGGACATTTCGCGGCGGAGGCGGCGCGAAGTCGGACTACTATGGCACTGCTGGCCGCGTAAAGGTTGCTTGAGTCAGCCAGGCGCCGGCCTGGAATCTTCCGATTGAGTAAGGGATACCCATGTTTACTCTCGCAGTGTGCGCGGAGATGGTCTTTTGTGACTTGCCGGTGATCGAGCGCGTTAGGCGTATCAGCGAACTGGGCTTCGAGGTCGAGATCTGGGACTGGACCCGGCACGAGATCGGCGCGCTGGCGCATAGCGGCGCGAAGTTTTCGTCGACGACGGGTTATATCGAAGGCGACCTGATCACCGAGCGCGGCGCCGATGCGCTTGTGCGCACGGCCGAGCAATCGATCGAAGTGGCGAAGCGCCTTGCGTGCCCACGCCTTAACCTGCACGGCACCGGGCTCGATGGCAACGGTTTGCCCGTTATACCGGTGCCGGTCGTGAGCGGCGAAATGTGGCTGGCCGCGCAGAAAACGCTCGCACGCATTGCCGAACTGGGCGCGCGGCACGACGTGGTGTTTTGCCTGGAAAACCTCAACACTGAAGTCGATCATCCGGGCGTGCCGTTCGCGCGCGCCGCCGACACGCTGGCGCTCATCAAGGCCATCGACAATCCGCATCTGCGGTTGAATCTCGATCTCTATCACGCGCAGATCGGCGAGGGCAATCTGATCGAACTCGTGCGCCGTGCCGCGCCTTATATCGGCGAGATTCAGGTGGCCGACGTGCCGGGGCGCAAGGAGCCCGGCACCGGCGAGATTCACTATCCTGCGATCGCACGTGCGCTTGCCGCGCTCGACTATCGCGGCACGATCGGCCTCGAAGCCTGGGCGAGCGGCGACGCCGAACTCGCGCTCCAGCGCTTTCGCGAGGCGTTTACATTGGCGTAGTGGGAGGCGCTTCGTCTTCTGCGCGCGGAAACGTCAGCACCACGGCAAACCCACCCGCGGCGGGAAACGCAAAGTTCACGCGGCCGCCGTGCGCCTTCATCACCGCTTGTACGATGGCGAGCCCAAGGCCGGAGCCCGTCGTGCGCTCCGCGCCTTCCTGACCGATGCGCTCGAACGGACGCAACGCGGCCTCCCAGTGTTCGCGCGCAATGCCGCTGCCGTTGTCGGTCACGGTTAACGTGACAGCCTCCGGCGAAGCGTTCACGGTCACGACGATATCGTCGGCCTTGCCGTGCAGCAGCGCGTTGTGCAGCACGTTCGAAAGCGCTTCCTGCAGGCTGACGGCGTCGCCCGCGATCCACACTTGCGGCGCGCTGCTTTCGAACGCCACCTTCACGTCGCGTTCGTCGGCAAGCGGGATCGTGCGGCCCAGCACTTCTCTCGCGAGCTTCGCCAGGTCCACGCGCTGCAACGGCACCACTTCCGTGCGATGAATCACCATGGCGTGATTGAGCAGCTGGCCGGTGAGCCGGCCCACGTCCGAGCAGGTGGCCCGCAACGCTTCGAGCCGTGCGGCGTGGCGCACGGGATCGGACTCGGTGCTGAGCAATTCGATTTGCGCGTCGAGCCGCGCGATCGGTGTGCGCATCTGGTGCGCGGCGTCGGCGATAAAACGCTGCATGGCCGTCATGCGTTCCGCGAGGCGCCCGATCAGTCCGTTGATCGCGCCGATCAGCGCGTTGATCTCGCTCGGCGTGTCGTGCGACACAGGCCGCAGGTCGGCGGGATCGCGCGCGGCGATGATTTGCTCGATCTGCGCGAGCGGGCGCAGGCCGCGCCGGATCGCGAGACCGCTCGCACCGATGGCGAGCACGCTCATCAGCAGAATCAGCGTCCAGACCTTGAAGCTCATGTCGTTCGTGAGCTGCTGGCGCGCATGCGTGGTTTGCGCGACTGTAACGAGGGCCCAGCCGGGCGGCCGCGCGTCGGGCATGTAGCGCCCGATGGTGGCCGTGCGCACGCGCTCACCCTGATAGCGCCCATTCGCGAATGTCGGACCCTGGCGCGCACTCATCGTGTTGGCCGGACCGGGAAGGTCGCCATAACCCGCTACCACGAGGCCGCGCGCATCGACCACCTTGTAGTAGACGATGTCATAGCGCGAGAGCGTGGAGAGGGCGGCCACCGGCGGATTGAGTGCGAGCACGCCGCCCTGCACGTAGAGATTTTCGGCGACCTGGATGGTTGCGCCCGCAAGCAGTTGATCGTAGGCGCGCTCGGAAGCGACCCCCGCGTAATAGCGCGCGATGCCCGCGAGCGCCGCCGCCCCCGACGCCACCACGAGCGCGATGAAGAGCAGCGTGCGGCCGAGCAGCGTTTTGGGGAACCAGTCAAAGCGCGGCAATTTGGTATCCCATGCCGCGCGCGGTGCGAATTTCGACCGAGCTGCCTTGCAGTTTCTTGCGCAAACGCGTGACGTACTGTTCGACCGCGTTCGCGGTCGGCTCGTTGCCATAGCTGAACAACTGGTTCAGCAGTTCCTCTTTCGGGAAAATGCGTTGCGGGCGGCTGGCGAGGATTTCGAGCAAGGCGAATTCCTGACGCGAGAGCGAAAGCGCTTTGCCGTCGAGTTCGGCGAGCCGGCTGCTGCGGTCGATCGCAAGACCGCCGAGCCTCACGACGTCGTTCGCGTGCCCGCTGTTGCGGCGCAGGAGCGCCTGCACGCGCGCTTCGAGTTCGCGATAGTCGAACGGCTTGACGAGGTAGTCGTCGGCGCCGAGGCCCAGCCCGCTCACGCGATCGTCGATGGCCGAGCGCGCGGTGAGAAGCAGCACGGGCGTGGTGGAGCCCGCCGCGCGCAGGTTGCGCAGGATCGCGAAGCCGTCCATGGCGGGAAGCATCACGTCGAGCACGACCAGGTCGAAGCGCTCGACGCCTAGCAGGCTGTTCGCCGTGGCGCCGTTCGCTTCGAGGTCCACCGCGTGACCGAGACGCGTGAGGCGGCTGCGGACCGCCGCGCCGATTTCCGCGTCGTCCTCTACCACCAGAATGCGCATGATGCCGTTCCTGCCGAAATCTTCATGGGTACGATTGCGGGTTTTCCCGAGGTCTGCCAGCCGTGTTTTCTCAGCATTTTCTCAGACTCGCCCGGTAATCTCGCGAACCATGGAAGATGCAGCGACGTGATTACGACACGAACCACCGGAGACGGCAAGATGCGCATGCAGTCGCCGAGGCGGCGCGCACTCGTTGCGGCCGGGCTTGGCGCGGCGGCGCTCGCCGCTGCGCTCGCGCCTGCCTGGGTGCGGGCCGCGCCGCGCACGGTGCGCATTTCGAAGGGCTACGGCCTGCTGTATCTGCCGCTGCTCGTGATGGAAAAGATGCGGCTCTTCGAGCGCCATGCGGCCCGTCAGGGGCTCGTAGACGTGAGCGTCGAGTGGCTGAGGCTCGACGGCGGCAATTCCGTCGACGACGCCATGATGGCAGGCACGCTCGACTTCGCCGCCGTGGGCGCGCCCGGGTTCATCGAACTGTGGGCGCGGGCGCGCGGCATACCGAACGTCGAGGTGATCGGCATTAGCGGCCTTTCGGCCACGGCGCTCTCGCTGAACACGAACCGGCCGCAGATCGCGACGCTGCACGACTTCACGTCCGCCGACCGCATTGCGGTGCCGGGCATTCGCACCTCGCTTTCCGCCGTCGTGCTGCAAATGGTGGCGAGCAAGCTGCTTGGCGCGCAGCACTTCGCGCAGCTCGATTCGATTACCGTGGGCTTGCCACATCCGCAGGCCATGCAGTCGCTGATCCGGCGCGAGGGCGGCATTACCGCCCATTTCGCATCGCCGCCATTTTCGACACTCGAATTGCAGCAGCCGGGCATACACCGCGTGGTCAATTCAGTCGACGTGCTCGGGCCGCTCACGCTCGACGTGGTATTCGCGCCCAAGCGCCTCGTGGACACCGAACCGGCGCTCGTGCGCGCGTTCCTTCACGCGCTCGACGAGGCGAACCGGATGATCGCGCAGGACAAAGCGGCGGCGGCGCAAATCTATGTCGATTCGTCGGGCTTCGGGGCGTCGCGCGAGCACGTGGTGCAGACGCTCGCCGCGCCGGAGTCGCGCTTTTCGGTCTGGCCCGAGCAGTTGATGGAGTACGTGGACTTTTTGTACATGGTGGGCACGATCAAGGCGAAACCGCGCACGTGGAACGACATGTTCGTGCCGATGCTCGCGGAGTTCCGTCCGTCTTAGGCAGTCGCACAGGCAACATACAAATAAACGTAGGAGAACAGAGTGAATCCAGATAAAACCGTCGATCAACAGCCCGCCGAAGAGCGGGATGTCATGTCGAAGATCGCGCGCCGCCTGATGCCGATCCTCGTGGTGATGTTCCTGATCTCTTTTATCGACCGGCAGAATGTCGGCTTCGCAAAGTTGCAGATGGTGCACAGCCTCAACATGACCGAAACGGCATTCGGTCTTGCCTCGTCGCTGTTCTTCATCGGCTATCTGCTGTTCGAAGTGCCCAGCACGCTCGCGCTGCATCGCTACGGCGCGCGCGTGTGGCTCGCGCGCATCATGCTCACCTGGGGCTTGATTACCGTGCTGATGGGCTTCACCACCTCGATGAAGGTGTTCTGCGGGCTGCGCCTTGCGCTGGGCGTGGCCGAAGCCGGCTTCTATCCGGGCGTGATTTATTACCTCACGCTGTGGTTTCCGCAGAGCTACCGCGCACGCGTGCTCGGCATCTTCACGCTGGGCAGTGCGCTCGCGAACATGCTGGGCTCGCTCGTGGGCGGCTGGCTGCTGAGCCTCAACGGCGTATGGGGCTTGGCCGGCTGGCAGTGGGTGTTCATCGCCACGGGCCTGCCCGCCGTGCTGGTCGGCATTGCCGTGTTCAGGCTGCTGCCGGCGTCGTACCAGGAAGCGCGCTTCCTGAACGAGCGCGAAAAACAGATCGTGGCGGCCGCGCACGAGCGCGAGAAGCCCGAGCATGCCGAACACGCACAGCCCTGGAAGGCGCTGCTCGATCCGCGCGTGATGCTGTTCGCGGCGACCTATATGCTGATGTCGACGTCTCTGTATGGCGTGACGTACTGGCTGCCCACGCTCGTGAAGTCGTTTGGCGTGTCGAGCAGCGTGAACGGGCTGTTGAGCATGCTGCCGTGGGCACTGGCGGTCTTGCTGCTGCTGTGGCTGCCGTCGAAGCTGCGCCGCGCAAAAAGCATTCTTCGAACGATGGCGATCGTCGCTGCGCTGGGGACGCTCAGCTTCCTGTTGAGTCTGCTGCTGCCTTCCACGCCGCTGCGTTTTATCGCGCTCGTACTCGGCGGCGCGTGCATCCCGCTGCTGTACCCGTGCTTCTGGTCGATGCCGCCGCGCTACTTCACCGGCGCGCGAGCGGCGGCGAGCGTGGCGGCCATCAACTCGATCGGCAATCTCGGCGGCTTCTTTGGCCAGAACCTCATGCCGCTCGCAGGCAAGCTCACGGGCACGGCATTCGGTCCGATGATCGTGCCGATCGTGTGTCTGGCGGTGCTCGGTCTCGGCGTCGTGGTGGCGTGGGGTCGTTCCGGGCGCGCGATGGAGGGTGTGCCGGCCTGAGCCTCGGTTGCCCCTGATTTGACGGCGGTGGCGGCATGCGTGCGCGGATGCACGCGTGCCACGCGCGCGAAACACGTCGACTCGCCTTCCTGCCGCTTCGTCCCAATCACTAACACGTTGACGAGATTTCGACCCCATTTATCTCATGAATGGTGTAATTCGACAGCAATCCTCAACCTTTTCGCTAGCAGGCGTGCGCGATTGTTAATGCAGCCGCAACACTGAATTCGTTCTATTGGCATGGACTTTCGATAGAACGATCCTAAACTGCTACCTCATGTCACGGCGGCCACGATGGCCGCGGTGCAGGCAAAGCGAAACAGCTTCTGAAGCTGGCGGACGTGGACAATCCGGCGCGCGATCGCGCCCGATCTTGTCCCTGCGACGCACAGGCGTTTCGCCCAGTTTCGATGCTCGAACATGAGGTGGTGCGATGCTCCAAATTCTCGAAGGTGCCTCGGTCATTGCGGCCGTCATCCTGTATCTGATTCCTTCCATCGAAGCCGACGCGCGCGGGCACAAGGACGCGTTTGCGATCACGATGGTCAACATCCTGCTCGGCTGGACCGTCGTTGGCTGGTTCGCGGCGCGCGCCTGGGCGCATAGCCGCAACGAACAGCGGCGGCTGCCGCGCGCGGCGAAGCGAGTGCTTCACACAGCCGGGCGCGTGACGACGCAGAACCTCGTGCAGCATGCGAAGTTGCGTATGGCGCTGGAGTCCCGCAAGGCGGCGGCCAAACGCGGCGCGGAGGTCGTGTATTCATGAGCGCGTCGGAACAGTTTGGCGGCGTCGCGAAGTGGCCGTCGCGCATCACGCAGTTGTTGCCAAGGGTATTCGTTTCACTTGCTGCCGCTTGCACGGTGCTCGCGGGATGCGCGTCGACAGGCAATGTCACCGCGTCGGATCGGCAGGATACGTTCGTCGCTTCCGCCTCGGCGTCCGGCGGGCGCCTCGCCTGGGCGCGCGCCCACAAGCGCGCCGTGACCGCGGCGTCCGACTATTGCGAGACCCGCGGCATGCAGGCGAGCCTCGGCATCGAACAAATGGACGGTTTCGAGGCGCTGCAGCAGCAGGCTTCCACGATCCGTTTCGAGTGCCATCCGAAGCTTTGAGGCGCTCGCTACCTTAGCGAATCACAAAAGTCTCCGTGCGCGGCCCATACCATTTCGTGACTTCGGAATGGGCTGTCAATCTGGACGACTTCAGAATCGGGCTCGTGACGTGATACAGCCGGTCTGGGTCGGGGCCGTACATGTACAGATACCCGTCGTTGCCATCGACGTGAATTTCGGTTTCGCCGAGTTCGCCGGCGTCCGCGCGCTTGATCGCGCTTGCCAGCCGCTGTTCGAGCGCGTGGATCTTGGGGCGGTCTTTCGGGTAGTAATCGAAGTGGACCATCATGGCCGGTCCGGGCGGCTTTTGTGCGGGTTCGGCCGCGGCGTTGCCTGCGGCGAGTGCGATGAATAGAAGCGCGGTGATGGCTTTTCGGCTTGTCGGCATGGGCGGATTTCGTCGGCGAAACATCGCGTGATGTTCGCATACCGAGAGGGCGGCGTGGGGCGGCCTCATCGGTCTCGCCACGTTCTTCGACGGTTTCGACGTCATCGCGATTGCCGCGACGCTGCCGATCCTGATCCAGAAGTGGCATCTCACGCCGTGGGAGATCGGCTTTTTGATCGCTTCGGGTTCGGTCGGGCAGTTGTTCGGCGCGTTCCTGTTCCCGTGGCTCGCGGAGCGCCACGGCCGCGTGCGCGCGATTGCGTGGAGCTCGGGCATCATCGGCGTGACCAGCATTGCGTGCGGATTTGCGCCGAGTTTCGCCGTGTTCGCGGCGTTGCGTGTGGTGCAAGGCCTCGGCTTGGGCGGCGAGCTGCCCGTGGCCGCGACGTATATCAACGAGGTTAGCCGCGCTCATGGCCGCGGACGCTTCGTTCTCCTCTACGAGATCGTGTTCCCGGTGGGTCTGCTCGCTTCGAATGCGCTGGGCGCGTGGCTCGTGCCGCGCTTCGGTTGGCAGATCATGTACTTCATTGGCGGGATGCCGCTCGTGCTGTTCTTCGTGCTGCGCAAGCTCGTGCCCGAGTCGCCGCGCTGGCTCGCGGAACGCGAACGCGTGCAGGAAGCGGATCGCGCGGTGAGCGCGTTCGAGCGTACCGCGAAAGGCCCGCTCGCCCCGGTCACGAACGCCGCAGAATTCGACGCGCTCGTGGCGCGCCATCCCAAGCGTAGCGTGAAGGACCTGTTCGGGCCCGCGTATCGCAAGCGCACGCTCGCGGTGGCCATGCTCTGGATCACATGCGGCTTTATCCAGTACGGGCTTTCCACCTGGCTGCCCACGATCTATCGCACCGTCTATCACGCGCCTTTGCAGCTCGCACTCAATCTCGCGGTCGCGGCCTCGGTGCTCGGCGTGCTTGGCTCGCTTGCTTGCGCGCTGCTGGTCGACAAGGTGGGCCGCAAGCCCGTGATCAACGTCTCCTTCGTGCTTTGCGCAGTCTCTCTGGTGCTGGCTGGCGTGTGCCATGCCATGTCGGTTTATGTGGTCGCGACGTTTTGCGCGCTGGCGCTCGGCCTGCTCGCGAGCGGGTTTATTACCGCTTACGTCTACACGCCTGAGTTATACCCCACGAGCATCCGTGCATTGGGTTGCGGTGTGGGCGGCGCATGGCTGAAGGTGGCCGCCATTTTCGCACCGACGATAGTTTCGAAGACGATGATCGGCGGCAATCTCGACGTCGCGTTTTATATTCTCGCCGCGGTGCCATTCCTCGCGGCCGTGACGGTGCATTTTCTCGGCATCGAGACGAAGGGGAAGGTGCTCGAACAACTGGAGGCGTGAGCGCTACGACGCGCTGGCGCGAGTGCCAAACCGGTCGCAAGGACAGGTGTGTTGCGGTCGAACGCTGTATCCTGTGTAAAGCGTGGTTCTATAAGTGCGTATCGGTCTTGTACGGAAAGGAGGCGTCATGGAACCGCAACAGCAGGAATTCGACTTTTACATCAACCTCGCTAAACCGACGCTTGGGCTATACGTGCGCAAAGGCATGGGGTTGCCTGACCTTGCCAACCCGAAAGAGTGGCAGTTTTCTGGGCACATCTGGCAAAGCGAACTCGATGCCGCGACGCTCAAGAATCTTGAGGCGAACGGACATGCGTTCCAGGAACTCGGGTCGTGAACAGAAGGGGCCTGCCCGACCTGAGCGAGACGCAACGGTTGTCCCTGTCATGAATGCGAATCCCGATCTGAGTCATCTACTGTCAATGCGCCAAGCAGATCGGGCACGCACTGTTTCATGATTTCGGTGACTGTGCGCACGCGCGTCGGAATGGGCCGCTGCGCTCGAATCAGTAGGTGCAGTTCCCGGTATGGAATGTTGTGTTGTGGTAGCAGTGGCACGAGTTGAGACACCGTGTATGTCTCGCGCGAGGCGGAGAAATTTTTCACAACGGTGAATCGGGCGAAGCTGAAAGGCATGATTGAGTTATCGATGCGTAGCAAGAGCGCGGGCGTGTCTTTTTGGAATTGATATCAACGATTGCGGCGCCGAGGGCTAAAAATGTCGGTTTAACCACAGGGCGCCGCCTCAATCCGAACTAGTTAGCTGGCGTTCGGACCAGACTCCTTTTCACTGCGCTTTTTGCGTCCCTTGCCGGTTACGGTTCCGCCGGATGGCGCGGTCGAAGCAGCGCCGTCCGTTTTGGCGCTCGCGCCATTGCCCTTCTGCGGTTCAGGCGTGGCGGAAGACTGCACCTTGTTGAATTTCACTTCCTCTTTTTCTTCGTCATAGTCGATTTCCACGCTGTCGCCGGATTTCAACGTGTCTCCGAGTATTTCCTTTGCGAGCCGGGTCTCGACTTCTTGGCGGATTTGCCGTTTCAGCTCGCGAGCGCCGAACTCCGGTTGATAGCCGACTTCGACCAGATGGTCGACCAGCGACCCGCCCACCTTAAGCGTGATGTCCTGTGCGGCCGCAGTCCGAACGACACGATCGAGCTGAATTTGTACGATCGCGCGAATATTCTCCTTTGAAAGCGAGTGGAATACGATAATGTCGTCGATGCGGTTGAGAAACTCTGGCCGGAAGTGGCCCTTGAGCACTTTCATCAGCTCGTCACGCACCTCCTTTTCGCTCTTGCGTTTCGCCTCAGGCTGTTCGAGGTTCTCCATGATGATCGAGGCGCCCAGATTGCTCGTGGCGATGATGATCGTGTTGCTGAAATCGACCACACGGCCCTTTCCGTCGGTGAGACGCCCGTCGTCGAATACCTGCAGAAGCACGTTGTAGACGTCCGGGTGCGCCTTCTCGATCTCATCGAGAAGGATAACGCTGTACGGACGCCGCCGCACGCGCTCGGTGAGCTGTCCGCCTTCGTCATAACCCACGTATCCCGGTGGCGCGCCGATCAGCCGCGCGACGGCGTGGCGCTCCATGTACTCGCTCATGTCGATCCGGATAATTGCCTGTTCGTCTCCAAAGACGCTTTCCGCAAGGGCTTTCGCGAGTTCGGTCTTGCCAACACCCGTCGGTCCGAGGAACAGGAAATTCGCAATGGGCCGGTGCTCCTGGCCCAGGCCCGCGCGCGACAAACGCACGGCATCGCTCACAGCGACAACCGCGTCGTTCTGGCCGACCACGCGCTCTCTCAGCGTCTCCTCCATCTTCAGCAGCTTTTGGCGCTCTTCCTGCGTGAGTTCGGCAACAGGAATGCCGGTCAGGCGCGAGACGACCTCGGCGACGGAAGCCACGGTCACTTCCAGCGTTTCCGTGCCGGTCTTGCGCTGCCATGCCTCCATCTGCTCATCGAGCTGTTTCTGTTTCTCGTTGATGCGTTCTTCAAAGGCCTTTGCTTCGTCGAAACGCTTGCGCGACGACGCATAATCCTGCTCGCGCTTGAGCTGCGCAACTTCTGCCCCCAGCTCCTGGATGTCGGCCGGCCGCGACGTGGCGCCGATGCGCACGCGTGCGGCAGCCTGGTCGATCAGATCGATGGCCTTATCGGGGAGAAAACGCGAGGTGATATAGCGGTCGGCGAATTCTGCCGCTGCAACGAACGCGTCATCGGAGAACGTCACCTGATGGTGTGCTTCAAGTTTGTCGCGCAGGCCGCGCAGGATAACGATGGTTTGCTCGACGCTTGGCTCCGGCACGAGAACGGGCTGGAAACGACGCTCCAGCGCCGCATCTTTTTCGATGTACTTCTGATATTCGTTCAGTGTCGTCGCGCCGATGAGGCTCAATTCGCCGCGCGCGAGTGCGGGTTTCAGCACATTCGCTATGTCGAGGCCGCCTTCGCCGCCGCCTTGGCCAGCGCCTACGATCGTATGCAACTCGTCGATGAACAAAATGAGTTCATCTTGCTTGGCTGTCACCTCGTCGATCAATTGCTTCGCGCGCTCCTCGAATTCACCGCGGTATTTCGCGCCGGCGACCATCGAGTTGATATTGACTTCCACGAGGCGTTTGCCGCGCAGGACCTCAGGTACGTCACCGTTGACCACGCGCTGCGCGAGTCCTTCGACAATCGCGGTCTTGCCCACGCCCGGTTCGCCGATGAGCACAGGGTTGTTCTTCTTGCGGCGCGCCAGCACCTCAATCGTGCTTTCGATTTCCTGAGCGCGGCCGAGCACCGGGTCGAGTTTGCCCTGGCGCGCGAGCGCAGTGAGGTCCCGGCCGAACTTGTCGAGGTTCGGCGTACCGGTAGGCGTTTCGACGCGTCCATCTTCGGCACCCTTGCCGACCACCTTGACTACTTTCTGGCGCAGCGCCTCGGGTGTTACGCCATACTTCTTGAGCAGCGTGCCAGCCAGGCTTTCCGGTACGGCGGCGAGGCCGATCAGCAGATGCTCAGGGCCCACGTACGAATGGCCGAGGTCGCGAGACGCCTGGAAAGCAAACTGAAAGGCCTTTTTCAAACGCGGCGATACCGTCATT
This sequence comes from Paraburkholderia sp. J8-2, assembly GCF_905220195.1. Taxonomy (NCBI): domain Bacteria; kingdom Pseudomonadati; phylum Pseudomonadota; class Betaproteobacteria; order Burkholderiales; family Burkholderiaceae; genus Paraburkholderia; species Paraburkholderia sp. J8-2. The sequence continues at coordinate 137,194 of NZ_CAJMZA010000012.1, read as the reverse complement.
CTCTCGAGCGATTCATCGTCGCTGGCCGTGCCGTGTTTGGCGTGTTCGTCGATATAGCGCTTGATATCCTGCGGCGAGAGTTTCAGCTCTTTGAGTAGCGCCGCGCACACGTCGGTATCGGCGAGCACATAAAGCAGATGCTCGGTATCGAGTTCGGTGCGGTGTAATTCGTGAGCTTTTTCGGCGGCGCGTTGCAGTAACTCCATGGTTTGCTCGCTGAACGCGTCCGTAGCGTCGACGGACTCCCGAGGCACGCTTGCACTCATTCCGGTTTCATCGCCGAATTCACCGAGCAAACCTGAAAGGTCGCCTCCACCGCCGAGCAGCGAATCGAACGGATTGAGCATGCTTTGATGGCGCATCAACTGTCGATAGTGATAGTCGCAGATCGACAGAGACTTGCGCTCGCCGTTCTCGGTCACGACGACTCGCGCGACAGCGGGGCGAGCGTGGCAGATATCGCAGAGTGTAGGCATGATCGAAGCACCTTTAACCGTTTGAAGTTGTCCTGAAGAAGTCAGCGTGTGCCGGCCGTGCCACTGAATAGGCAAGCGGAGCCGACGCTTCGCTTGTCAGCATCCAGAAAGTGACTGCTTCGCGCAGGTACAGCCTGATCGTCGTGTCCGTTCGATCAAGTTAGCCGGAACGGTCCTCGCTGAGATGGAGTTCATAGTCGCCCGCAAGCAGCGCCGATATCAGACGAGAGCGCGAGGGAAGCCAAAAAGGGACAATTTGACGATTGAATATTATTGTTGAATTCGGCGGATGTGAACCTCTGCCCATCCGATACTTTATATCGGGGAGATTCAGGTCGATCTTATTGTGCGTGCGATATCAGGTATCGGATTGACAAGAAGAAACCGATCTTTCGTGTCGCAGTTTGGATGTACGATTTCCCAAACGCGGAGACAGATACGTCGTATTGGGTAAAGCGGCTGCAACGAAGAACCGAACGTTTCGACGGCACACCGCGAGGCGTGGCGTTTGCCGATCCATGGCGTGCGTATACAGCGAGCTATATACTCTCAATGCATGGTCTCGATTTTGATTTCGTCAGCGTGCCGGGCGACGCATTTCCACGCCGCGCTGTGACGCACGATTTTGCAGTGGTGCGAAGGGCCTTCCGTACGATTTCCGAGCTTGGCACACAGATCACGCACGGGAATCACGGCCGATAAATACGGTGGGGCACGTTGCCGGGTCCGACGTTGATCCAATCGCTCTTTCGGGGGTTCAATGATGAAAGTGGATAACGAAGCGAGTGCGCGTGTTGAAGAACGTAAAAAGACCGGCCCGCATCTGACCAAGCACGAGCATGTGGGGCTGAACGGCAGGATTGCCGTCGCTATCACTAATGTTGTCGGAACGATGTGGTGCGCCTACGTTTTTGCAGCGATTGCGCTTGTGAGCTTGCCGTCGGCTATCCAGGGTGGCGTTTCGACTCTGGTCGCGTGGGTCGCACAGACATTTTTGCAGCTCGTACTGTTATCGGTAATCATGGTCGGCCAGAAGGTGGCGGCTGCGGCATCGGATAAGCAGGCCTTGCAGACCTACAAGGACGCCGAGGCACTTCTGAAGCTGCAGGACGAGATGCGTAAGCTCATTGAAGTCAACAATACGCTAACCGAAGCCATTCATCGCGCGGTACTGGAAATGCGAACCTCGACGACGGGACAGCCGTCCGCGTTGGGGGATACACGGCCATCAACGTGAATGTCAATGGAGGCAGCGCATGGCTCCGACCGAAAGTATGACGTGCTACGGCTTTCAGATAACGGCACAATCCCGCGAGAACGAGCGGGGCGGCTGGATCGCGCACGTGAAGATTCGTCACGCTGGCCGTTTGTTTGCTACGTGTAGCCCGGACACCGTGCAACCGGAATGGTTGACGCAGGCAGAGGCCAATCGTGACGGCATGGAGCGCGCCTGCAAATTCATCGGTCGCATAAAAAATGACCTTCAGGATCGGTCGTGGGTAGCCGTTCGCGAGCATGCTGAACGCTGGTTCTTCAGGCTTGAATGCACCCAGGAAGCGGAGCAGATCGTTCGCGATCTGAATGCACTTTGATGTAACTAACGACTGTTCAAGCTAGCCAACAGAATGCTCGCGTCATGGATCGGCGTTTCGATTTTCACTATTGGGCCAGTGCCTCGGAGAGGTAGCTCCTGAGTGTGTCGACGATTCTGCGAACCCGCACCGCAATTGGACGCTGGGGCTGAATAAGCAGGTTCAGTGCCAGTGCAGGCACTTCATACTGCGGGAGCACCCGCACCAGCTCGCCTGTCTCGAGGGCGCCCTTGATGGGCGGTGCCTCTAGCACACCGAGCCCGAGTCCTGACAAAACCATTTCATACATCGGGCGCCAATGCGTGGTCTTGATCATTGTCTGAATCGGAGCACTGTCGATGGGCGCACCATCTCGCGAGAGGGGTAGCAGGTCCGCGTCGAAAGAGCCCTTCACGCGAATCAGGTTGTGTCCTGTGAGATCCGCCAGATCGTCGATCGCGTCGTGCCGCTTCAGATAGTCCGGCGAAGCGACTAGTACGCGCTCGATCTCACCAATCGGCCAGGCGATGTACGCACCGTCGCCAGGTTGTCCGAGACGAAACGAGATGTCGACGCCCTCGGTGACAAGGTCGGTGATCTTGTCGTTGAGCACGAGTTCGATGTCGATGCGCGGATAGCTTTCACGGATTCGCTTCACGCCTTCGGGCAGAAGCGTTTCACCGAAGCAGTGTGGCGCTGCAATACGAATCGCCCCCTTCACTGCCTGCTCGTCATTCGACACTTCGGCCACGGCTTGCTCCACGGCGCCTAGCACTGCTTTGCTGCGTTCATGGAAGATGATCCCCTCAGGCGTGCACTTGAAAGCACGTGCGTTGCGTTGCAGCAGGCGACATCCGAGGTACTTCTCGAGCCGCTCGATGCGCTCACTCACGGCCGGCTGGCCGATGTCCAGATCCCTTGCTGCGCCCGAGATGCTCCCTCTTTCGACCACTCTCACGTAAATCCGCATGGCCTCCAGCAGGTTCACCGTGCGTTCCTTGCCGTGGCCGGTGGTATTCGCGGTGCGTCCTTCAGTAAATGGCGTTGACATACGATTCCTCTCATTGCTTTAACTCCGATTCTTGCGTCGCGTCTTGCAGAGGCGACGTGGCGATGGGGTAAGAGTAAGAGGAGTCATTCATGCGCGGAGCGCACAAATCGCGCTCGCTGAGTAGAGTACAGTTTTGATGCGGCGCGTACAGCGTGAGCACATAGATAACAGTTGACGTTCCGGCGAGAGTCGAACTGTTATGGAAGCCTGTGGTGCGATTCGTTCCTGGAGGCAAACCAAAGAGAGGGGCGTCATTCCGGATACGCTTTCCGGTGAACACTGCCGCCATAGCCGCTTACGACATTGTCCACAACAAAGGGGGAAGGTTCGTCCGCTTCGAGTATGACCGCAGCGGAGCCGGGCGTCAGCTTCGCTGAAATCTCGTTCACCAGTTCGCTGTCAAGCAACTCACGCAGCGCATGCGCGGTCAATCCTGCGCTTGCACCGACGACAAAGCCAAGAATCGAGCCGGCCGGGCCGCCCAGCAAGCCGATGAGCGCGCCTGTCGCCGCGCCGATCGTCGTTCCCCAGAAGGACCGTGATTGCCGCTCGAGAACGGACAACTTTCCATCGGTACTCTTTTCCACCACGACGCCGCTGTGGATCATGAACCCTTGTCCTTTTTCTGCGTAGTCCTTGAAGTCCTGACACGCTTTTTCGGCGATAGCGGAATCATTGAAAACAGCGACAATTAAGTTGTTGGCCATGGCACATTAACTCGGGTTCGGTTTCTATTCAGAGTAGGCGGTAGTCGTACGAAAATCTAGTGAGATGAATTTCCAATACATCGTATCGGATTGGCAGTGATTTTATTCGCGCTACCCGTAAGTGAGCGGTGGAGAGAAAATTAACGCTACGATTTCCTCTGCGAAATCTGGCTTCTCGCTACTGCTTACTCAAGTAAGCTGATAAGGTCGAATGGGTGCAACCGGATCGGGAACAGGGCATCCACACAGCTCGAGAACGGAGCGTTCAATATTGCGCGACATGGCGTCGAGTGCGAGCGCGTTGGGCGCCACGCTGAACGGATCGGCGACTTCACTCGCAATGGCTTCGAGCGCAATCAGCGTATACGCAATGAAAACGCACAGTAGCGGCGTAAAAAACTCCGTGGAATCCACCAGCCCAAAAGGCAGCAAAACGCAATAGGCGTAGACGGTACGATGCAGCAGCACGTTATAGGCGAATGGAATTGGCGTCGAGGCGATACGCTCGCAGCCACCCAATGCTTTGCCCAATTCGTCGAGTTGTGCATCGAGCATCCATAACTTCGTATCGGGCGTATGAACGCGATGCTGAGGGATCGAGAGTTCGCGCCGTATTTCGTTGAGAATGGCCACCGGTCTATAGATCTGGCTGCACACCGTCTCAGCCTGCTCGCGGCCAAGAAGACGCTGAAGGTCCGTCGTGGGATCGGTGCCCCGCAATTCATGCTTGATCGCGTAAACGAATGCGACTATCTGCTGCGCGATGCGCAAGGTGTCAGCGCGTTCCGGAATGTAGCAAAGCATTTGCGAAGTCAGCGTGCGCGAAGCGATCAGCAAGTTGCCCCAAAGATGCCGCGCTTCGTTGAAGCGCTCGTAGCTGGCGTTATTTCGAAACGCGAGGAAGATAGCCAGTGCGACGCCGAACAGTGTGAAGGGCGCAGTGTTGAGCGGAATCTTTTCTCCAAACACTCGCCCGTGCGTGAAGACCGCAAGCGTACTCACGACTGCCATGAAGCACAGTTGGGGAATGATTGATGACAGAACCGATCCGTTCCAGACGAACAGCAGCCGGAACCAGTTTTCCCGTGGCCGGACAATCATGATGGCCTTTCATTTTCTGGAGTATTGACGTACGGTTGCCTGCTCATAGGGCGCGCGCAATTACTTAGAACTCTTTCGCTGGCGCATGGGGAAGTCCTTCCGGTCTTGCCTGAGTCAGCGATTTCCATGCCCTTCAGTGATAGCCGTGGTCTCCTTCGCGAACCTTGCCCCGGAACACGCGATATTGCATGGCGTTGTAGACAATAATGATTGGTAGCACGATGACCGTGCCCACGAGGGCGAACAGCTGGCTCGAATGGCTGGACGACGCGTCCCAGATTGTGAGCGAGGGGGGCACGATGTACGGCCAGATGCTGATGATCAGTCCGGTGTAGCCGAGAAAGCAGATCGCGAGCGAAAGGAGGAAAGGCATCGCTTCGTGGCTCCGGTTCAGCGAGCGGTAGATGCCCAACGTGCACAGCACCACGAGAATCGGCACCGGCAGGAACCAGCCGAGATTGCCGCTGAAGAACCAGCGCTGTCGCACGGCGGGCAGTCCGAGCACGGTCCAGAGGCTGACGATGGCAATCGCCAGGAGCAGCACGGCAAGGAGCGGACGCATCACCTGGCGCATCTTGCGCTGCAGCTCGCCGTCGGTCTTCAGGATCAGCCAGCCGCAACCAAGCGTCGCATACGTGAGCAATACGCCGAAACCGCAGAACACGCTAAACGGCGAGAACCAGTCGAACGGATCGCCCGCGAACTTGTCATCGACTATCTTGATGCCCTGCAAGAGCGATCCAAGCGTGACGCCCTGGCACATTGCGGCGAGCGCGGAACCACCGATAAACGCGAGATCCCACGCATGTTGCGTACGCGTGGCTTTCGCGCGCAACTCGAAGGCCGCGCCGCGAAAAATCAGGCCGACCACCATGAGAATGAGCGGCATGTAGTTGGCGGGCAGCAACGTCGAGTAGACCACGGGAAAGGCCCCATAAAGACCGGCGCCGCCCAGCACGAGGAAGGTTTCGTTTCCATCCCACACCGGCGCAACGGTATTGAGCATCACCTCGCGTTCAACCTTGCCTTCGAAGAACGGAAACAGCAGGCCGATGCCCAGATCGAAGCCGTCGAGCATCACGTAGATAAAAACGCCGAGACCGATGATGGCGGCCCAGATCACAGGAAGATCGATTTGCATGGCCTCAGTCCCCCACTACAGCGTCGAGTGCACGATTGTGCAATCCCGGATACTTGAGCGATTCGACACTTTCGACCCCGGTAGCGGGTCCCTTTTTCATCATCTTGAGCATGTAATAGACGCCGGTTCCGAAGACGAGGAAATAGACGATCACGAAGATCAGCAGCGAAACGCCGGCTTGCTGCGCGCCGATGGGCGACACCGAATCGATTGTGCGCACGATGCCGTATACGGTCCATGGCTGCCTGCCCACTTCGGTCGTGATCCAGCCGGCCAGTAGCGCGAGGATTCCGGACGGTCCCATGCAGAATACGAACCATTGAAACCAACGCGCTTCATAAAGTCGCCCGCCGCGACGCAAAAAGAGTCCCACTACGGCGGTCAGCAGCATGAGCATGCCGAGCCCGGCCATGATGCGGAACGTCCAGAAAATGATTGGCGAGAACGGACGATCTTCGGGTGGAAACTCCTTGAGGCCGCGAATTTCGCCGTTCCAGCTATGTGTGAGAATCAGGCTGCCAAGATGCGGCACTCTGATCGCGAAACGTGTCACTTCCGCATTCATGTCCGGAAAGCCGACCAGATTGAGCGCGGTGCCGCCGTGCTCCGTTTCCCAGAGTCCTTCAATCGCGGCGATCTTCGCTGGTTGATACTCGCGTGTATTGAGACCGTGCGCGTCGCCGACCACAATCTGAATGGGTGCGAGAAACAGCAATATCCACAGCGCCATAGAGAAACTGCGCTTTACCGGCACGTCGCGCCGCCCCTGCAGCAAATGCCATGCGCCGCAAGCCGCCACGATGAAGGCAGCCACGATAAACGCGGCGATGGTCATATGCGCGAGCCGAAACGGGAACGAAGGATTGAAAATCACTTTCCACCAGTCCACCGGCACGATGCGGCCATTCAGGATCGCGTAGCCTTGGGGCGTTTGCATGAAGCTGTTCGACGAGAGAATCCAGAATGTCGAAATGAGCGTGCCGATCGCGACCATGAGCGTGGCGAAGAAATGCGCCTTCGGGCTCACACGACTCCAGCCGAACAGCATCACACCGAGAAAACCGGCCTCCAGGAAGAACGCAGTCAAGACTTCATAGGTCAGCAGCGGACCCGTGATATTGCCCGCAATCGTCGAGAATCCGCTCCAGTTCGTGCCGAACTCGTAAGCCATCACGACGCCGGAGACCACACCCATGCCGAATCCCACCGCGAAGATTTTCGACCAGAAGCGGTACATGTCTTTATAGGCCGCATCGCCCGTTAGCAATAGACGCCATTCGAGCACGGCGAGAAAGCTCGCCATGCCTATGCTGATCGCCGGGAACACAATATGAAACGAAACGGTAAATGCGAACTGCAGCCTGGCGAGATGAAATGCGTCGAAGATGTCCATGATTCTTTTGCGCTCCTGGTGACGATTGCATCTGCATGCCAGAGACATTCCGGCCGGGAAGGCGGGGCGCCCGCCCGGACTACCGGAACTGAACAAGACTAGGTTCCCGCCGCGCGCACCACACGCACGGGCACAGACTTATAGGAGGGTGTTCCACTCTCCTTGTCGATATAGTCAAGCGGAACAAGCACGTTGGCCTCCGGGTAATAAGCCGCTACGGAACCGCGCGCGATGCTATACACGATGGCGGTGATGTTCTTCAGCCGTAGTGTGCGGCCCGACGTGACCGTTTCGATATCGACAAGATCGCCGTGCTCGATGCCGTACGCGGCCATGTCGTCGCCGTTCATGAAGAGCACGTCGCGCCGGCCAAACACGCCGCGATAGCGGTCATCCATCGCGTAAATTGTCGTGTTGTACTGATCATGGCTGCGAATCGTGATCAGGCGCAGCACGTTCTGGGCCCCCAACACGTCGGCATCTTCCTTCACGCCTCCATAAACGGAGAATTCGGCCTTGCCCGATGGCGTGTGCCACTGGCGTTCGGTTGGTGGAAGCGGCAAGCGGAATCCGCCCGGAACGCGAATGCGTCGGTTGAAGTCCTCGAAGCCGGGCACGGTCTGCTCGATCAGATCGCGGATCTTGTCGTAGTCGGCGATAAGCTCCATCCACGCCACTTTCGTATTGGGCATCGTGGCGCGCGCCATGCCTGCAACGATAGCGGGTTCGGAGCGAAGCTGGTCGGAAGCGGGGGTGAGCTTGCCGGCCGAAGCGTGCACCATGGACATCGAATCTTCCACCGTGATGGATTGGCGTCCGCTGCTCTGCATATCGAGTTCCGTACGACCGAGGCACGGAAACACATACGTCTCTTTCGAAACGAGCAGGTGCGTACGATTGAGCTTTGTGCCGATGTGGACGCCCAGGTCGAGCGCGGCCATCGCGGGGAACGACTGCTCGGAGTCGGGCAGCGCAACCGCGAAATTGCCTCCCAGGCACAGGAGCGCCTTGGCCTTGCCATCGATCATCGCTTGCATGGCTTGCACCGCGTCGTGACCGTGTCCGTCGGGCGGTGTGAATCCGCAGGCATTTTCGATGAGCTTGAGGAACGCTTTCGACGGCTTCTCGGTGATCCCAACGGTGCGGTTGCCTTGCACGTTCGAATGCCCGCGCAGCGGACAAATGCCGGCGCCGGGCTTGCCGAAATTGCCGCGCAGCAACAGCAGATCCGCAATCAGGCGCACGTTGGCCGTGCCTTTATTGTGCTGGGTGACGCCCATGCCGTACGTGACGATCGTCGCGTTCGATTTCGCATAGGCGATCGCCACATGCTCGAGGTCGGGGCGCGTGAGGCCGCTGGCCTTCTCGATGTCTTCCCATGAGGTTGCTTCGAGATCCGCGGCGAAAGCGTCGAAGCCTTCGGTATGCTGCGCAATGAACGCCTTGTCGAGTACGCCGCCTTGCTCCGCCTCCATTTGCAGCAAGACCTTCATGACGCCCTTGAGCGCGGCCGCGTCACCGCCGGCGTCCAGCTGGAAGTAGGTGGACGCGATGCGGGTCGAACCGAACGTCGCCATTTCAATCATGCTTTGCGGATCGGCAAAACGCTCGAGTGCTCGCTCGCGCAATGGATTGAAGACGATGATGGGCACGTTGCGTCGCGAAGCTTCGTGCAAGGTGCCCATCATGCGCGGATGGTTCGTGCCCGGGTTGTGGCCGATGGAAATGATCAGCTCGGTCGAATCGAAATCTTCGAGCGAGACCGTTCCTTTTCCGATTCCGATCGATTGCGGCAGGCCAACGCTGGTCGGCTCGTGACACATGTTCGAGCAATCGGGGAAATTGTTCGTTCCGTACTCGCGCGCGAAAAGCTGATACAAAAACGCAGCCTCGTTGGACGCGCGCCCGGATGTATAGAACTCAACCTGATCCGGTGAGAGCGAGCGCAGGATTTCGCCGATGCGCGCGAAGGCGTCTTCCCAATCGACGGCGCGAAACGTGTCGCTTGCGCGGTCATAGACGAGCGGATGGGTGAGCCGTCCCATGTCTTCGAGCTCATAGTCCGTTTTCTGCAGCAGCGAGGTGACGGTGTTCGCAGCGAAGAATTCCGGTGTCACCCGTTTCGTCGTGGCTTCCCAGGTCACAGCCTTCGCACCGTTCTCGCAGAACTGGAAGGTGGAACGGTGCTCCTTGTCGGGCCATGCGCAGCCGGGGCAGTCGAAGCCATCGGGTTGATTGGTCCGCATCAGCGTGATGGGCGCCTCGATGCTTTCCATTTGATCGTGAATCGCCTGCGCGGTTGCTTTGAGTGCGCCCCATCCACCAGCCGGGCCAGTGTAGGGATGAACGCCGGGCACATCACGTAGTTTCGTCATGGGAAACTCCATTGGGTTTTCTACGCATGCAGCGCAAGGCCGGAGCAACGCCGCACCAGGACCGCACGGGTCTGAGGATTGTTGTCTGGCGTGTCACGGTTGATTTTAGGCAATCCCGAATTCGGAACAAGAATTAAATCTTCAAGTTCGAATTTTTATTTTCCCGTTATGTATATTTGAATATCTCGATCTTCGATCTTCAGCACGCACATTCGCGTGAGGGCTGTTGAAGCGAAGAGCGAATTGGCGTGCAAATTCTCTACTTCATTCTAGGGACGCAGCGTGTTGCCGTGAACTGTCGGCGAGCCGATATTAGCTATCGGATATGCAACCCTTAATGTTTGAATAAGCCGGGCAGCATGAACGTAAGGTAGGGGCTATTCGGGGCAGCGGCGAGCAGATGAAACACACCTTGCTGCTGCTCGTGTTTTTCCTGCCGGTGTTGCCGCGCATCATCAGCAGGTTGTGAAGCAGGTGTACGGTCTGCACCGCATGCGTGTGCTGCGTGATGTCCATGCACCAGCTCGCAACAACGCGTTTGCCGTGTGCGTAGATACGCGCGAAGCCTTCGATGTCCTCGCGCGCCATGCCCGACTCCACTTCGAGAAGCGGCCAGTTTTCCTCGCGGAGCTCCTCTGCGAAGTCGCTGAAGCCGAGCGTATGCTGCTTGATGAAGTCGATATCGATCATGCGCTCGGTGCCGTTCGCGAGCGCTTCGTCGTCGAGTTCAATGAGCCGTTTGGCGACTGCTTTGACGAGTGCGAAGTCGCCGCCGGGTTTTGTCCGGATCAACATCGACGCGATTCGGGTGCTGCCGAACGCCATTGTTTTGACACTATGCTGCGGGCTTGCGAAGTGTTCGAGGTCGCGCTCATGCAGCGCATTCACCGAAACGATGACCGCGCCGCGTCGCGACGCCTCGCGCAACGCGCCGAGCATGCGCGGATGATTGGCTGCGGGATTGTGCCCAAAGATGATGAGGGTGTCGGCGACCTCGAAGTCGACCGGCGCGAACACATCGTCCCAGGCAATCTGCGCGTAGCGGCTAGTGAGCGCGTCCCAGCCGGCGGAGGGGGCGTGATACGCCTCGATATTTCCCTTTGGCATCGCCTTGTCCATTACGCTTCGCTCCATGGGTATCACGCGTTTCCCCAGGGCGTGCCCATAAGGGGTGTGCTGCATCTCGTCATGCTCAAGGGTAAGAGCTATGGACCTCCCCCATGACATACAGAATCCACATGCAATTTAGAGTACAGTTTCGCGCACCGCAGTACACTGCATCAACTGTGCTGTGAGCGGCTACCGGGGAGAGACAGTGAAGCTCTATGAAAAGCTCGCGGACGACATCGAGACACTGATTCGCAAGGGCGTCTACCGGCCGGGGGACCGCGTGCCGTCGGTGCGCCAGGCCAGCCAGCAGCACCGCATCAGCATTACTACCGTCATTCGCGCGTATTTGCTGCTGGAAAGCCGCGGTGTGCTGGAGAGCCGCCCGCAGTCCGGTTATTTCGTGAGCGTGCGAGCGGGCGCTGGCAGCGTGCGCTCGGATGAATTGCGCACGAGCCGGCCGATTGCCGTGTCGGCAACGGTGGACGTGAGCCGCCTCGTGCTGTCTACCTTGCGCTCCATTGGTACCGACGACGCCGTGCCGCTCGGTTCGCCGTATCCCGACCCCCAGCTGTTTCCTTACGAAAAGCTCAACCGCTACGCGGCGGCCGCGGGACGCAGGAAGTCGCTGTGGGGCGTGACCAACGCGCTGCCGCCGGGCACCCCGGAGCTGGTCCGCCAGATCGCCCGGCGTTACCTCGAGAATGGCATGGCCGTAGACCCCAACGAGATCATCGTGACGGTGGGCGCGACGGAGGCGATCAATCTGTGTTTGCAGGCAGTCGCCAAACCGGGGGACGTGATCGCCGTGGAGTCGCCCACGTTCTACGCCATGCTGCACGCTATCGAGCGCTCTGGCATGAAGGCGATCGAAGTCGCGACGCACCCCGAGTACGGCATCGAAGTCGAAGCGCTTGCGAAAATCATCGAATCAGGGCCGATTGCCGCTTGCATGGTGATGCCGAATTTTCAGAATCCACTCGGGTTCCAGATGCCCGATGAGCGCAAGCGCGAACTTGTCGACCTGCTCGAGAAGGCTGAGATTCCGGTAATTGAAAACGGCGTTTATAACGAACTGTATTTCGGCGACTCGCATCCCACCACACTCAAATCGTATGACAAGAAGGGCATGGTGCTGCACTGTGGCTCATTCTCGAAGAGTCTGACCGCGGCGTATCGTATCGGCTGGGCGTTGCCGGGACGTTATCGCGACGAGGTCGAAAAGCTGAAATTCCTGAATACGCTGACGACTTCGGTCATTCCACAACTGGCGATTGCCGAATACCTGGAGCGCGATGGCTACGAGCATCATCTGAGACGCATCCGCAAAAATTACGCACAGCAGTGCAATTTGATGAAGTCGACGGTCACGCGCTTCTTTCCGGCAGGCACGCGCACGTCGACTCCGATGGGTGGGTATGTGCTGTGGATCGAGTTGCCGGCGAAGGTGGATTCGATGACGCTCTACCAGCTTGCACTGGCGCGCGGCATCACGATTGGACCCGGTTATATGTTTTCCGTGTCGGACAGCTATCGCAACTTCATCCGGCTCAATTACAGCACGCCGTGGTCGCCGGAAATCGAACAGGCGGTCATCACGGTCGGCAGACTCGCGGCGTCGTGCGCGCGGTAGGCGAAAGGGGGCTAGCCGGATGTTCGTGTGCCGCTACTTCCTCATCATGGCCATAACGAGAAAGTGAAACGGCAGCGTGAGTAGAACGGTCGCACCGAAGCCGACGCACCAAAGAATGGCAATCCACTTGAGGTCGTGCAGAAATCGATGTCGTCGGTCGCTGGACTTGCGCGTCACGATTGACTCCCGTTGGTCATCCGAAGATCCATTATGGCACCGGCACGCAGGCGATCAATACGCATTGAACCCAGCATGCATTGGATTGTCAACGCCAAACGAGCGATGCAAAGTATCGGAAAATGCAGCGGGCGATTCTATCTCTGACGTGGCATAAACTGTGCGTGCCGTGAACGTCGCGGACATGGCGGCCAGGAATTCAAGCGTCTGCTGTACTCGTGAATTGGGACGCGTTGAGAATCGTAGGGCGGATGACGATCACGAGGTGACCTCATGGCCATCGACTTCGCGTTTTCAATGAAGGTCTTTTCGGCACTCTTTGCGATCATGAATCCGATCGCGAACATCCCGGTGTTCATTTCGTTGACTGAGGGACTGTCCGATGGAAAGCAGCGGGCGGTTGCGGCCACAACCTTTATCGGCGTGACGATTGGCTGTGTTATTTCCGTCACGCTCGGCGAGACGATTCTCAAGGTGTTCGGGGTCAGCATCGACGATTTCCGTCTCGCGGGCGGGTTGCTCGTATTGCTGATCGCGCTGGACATGGTACACGGGTCATCGAGCGCGCAGCACACGCCGCGGCAAGGCGAGCTAGGCGAAAGCGGCTATGATCAGGACGTGGCGGTGTTTCCGCTGACCACGCCGCTTCTTGTGGGCCCTGGCACGATCGCCACGTTAGTGGTGTTCGGCCACACCGCAGACGCCAACGGGAAGATTGCGAGCCTCGCTACGGGGCTGGTCGTGTTTCTCGCCTTGCTGGCTGCTGCATTGTTTTCCGCGCCATATCTCGGGCGCTTTTTGTCCGCCAAGGTGACAGCGATCACCAAGCGTTTGATGGGTATGATCCTTGCAGCCATCGCGGTCGAAATGATGGCCGTCAGTTTGACGGCGATATTCAAAGGTCTGCTCCACTAGCTCGCAGTGTCGTCGATGGGTCTTTGGGAGAATCAACATGACTGATCAGATATTGAGCGAAGCATTCATCGAGAGTCAGCGTCAGCGCTTGCTGGCGCTGCAGCGTGAGGTGCTCGGCGGCGAAGAAGGCACGATTGCGGCGGAGCGCGATCAGGAAGAGGCGTTTGGCGAGGAAGCAAGGGAAGCCGAGGACGATGCCCAGAGAATCGAACAGGACGTCGCCAATCAGGCCTTGCGCAACGTGAACGACCGGAGAATCGCCGACATCCAGCGCGCGCTTGAGAAGATCGCAGAAGGCACCTATGGATATTCCGACAAAAGCGGCGATCCTATTCCCATTGAACGTCTGAAGATATTGCCCGAGGCAATCTTTACGGTGCAGGAGCAAAGCGAGCGTGATGCTAGCCGGTGACTGTGCTCGTTTTTGATCGAGACCAGAACATAAGGCCTAGCGGATTGGCGCGTTGGAATCGCCAGCGAGTAGCGATTGCGGGAGCTGTGAAAACGACCAGCCTTCCCCTGCGCGATCGAATATCCAGACCATGTCGAAACGCTCGTCCGGCCACGTTGCCGGGACCGTGGGCACGCGAGGTATGTGTCCAATGAGCGAGGGCAGCACTTTGTGCTCCCACGCTATCAACACGACGCCCGGTCGAGAGAGTACGTCTGTCATGAGCGCTCGGCCGTCGTCTTTCAGGTAGGTGTTGACGTAATCGACCTGCGATGTTTCGCGCAGCAGCGACACAAGGGGCGCCACCGTCTGCATCGAGCGTTTGCTCTTGCTGGAAGGACCGGCCCCCGCTGCGAATACGGTAGCTGGCTTGAGTGGCGTTGCATGCGTTGTCTCGTTCGGGCAGAAGAATCGCGCCAAAGCGCCGGCTCGCTGCCAGCCGCGCACGCAGAGACTTTCCGCGTCGGGTTTGCCATCCGCCTCGATCCCGATGCCTTCATCGGATGCGGGCTTCTCGGCGTGCCGGATAAACATGATTCTATTGGGTCGCATGTTGCCTCCGGGGTGCGGTTGAAACACGGCATACGATGTTATTACGAATTCAGTATCGACCCGCTCACGTCACGAAAGCACGAAAGCAAGCGACGCGACGTGGTTGCGCCTGCCTGGCAGACCGTGGCAGTGCGCGCGTAGCGTGCGCGCGCCCTGTTCGCGGCAGCGTGCTCACAACATCGGCAGCGTGAGTCGAATGTGCTCCGCAAACGCCGCCGTGAGCAGCGAGGGCCGCTTGCGAGCGAACTTTATCGTGATCCCGACGGCCGGCAAGGGCGGCAGCGCCGGGTCGCCAGTGAGAATGGCCAGATCCGGCGGAACTGCGGTTTGCGTCATGACGGCGAAGGCCTGGCCCGAACGCACGAGCGCGGTAAGCCCGGCGAGGCTGCTGCTCGCATACGCGACCCGGTAGGCTCTGCCCGCGCGCTCCAATGCCTCGCAGGCCGCGATGTGGTCGAGCGTATCGGGATCGGAGAGCGCGAGCGGCAGCGGGTCGAAGTGGGCGGCGTCGAGTTCGGGCGAACCGATCCAGACCAGTTGCTCGCGGCGAATGATCTCGTCGTCCGTGTCGCCGGCGTTCAAAGGCAGCGACACCATCGCGAGGTCGACCGCTCGCTTGTCGAGTTGTTCGAGCAGGCGCGGCGTGGGCACGCAGACGACTTCCACGAGCGCATGGGGATGCTGGCTCGAAAACTGTCGCAGCAAAGAGGGGAGGAACACGGCCGCATAGTCGTCCGGGCAACCGAAGCGGATGCTCCCCGACAGGCCCGTGCCGCACAGGTCGGCCATCGCCTCGTCGTGCAGGCGCAGGATGCGCTGGGCGTGGACCAGCAGCCGCTCGCCGGGGCTCGTCAGCGCGACGCCGCGCCCGGTGCGCTGAAACAGCGGCTGATCGACGATCTCCTCGAGCCGCTTGATCTGCTGGCTCAGCGCCGACTGCGTGCGGCCCACGCGTTCGGCCGCGCGGCTTAGCGAACGCACCTCGGCAATGACCGCGAACGAGCGCAGCAAATCGATTTCGAGCGGGCGGCTCACGATATTAGCCTCTCTTCTAGCTTGCATAAGAACTATTCGATTCTATAAAACCAGAGCGCCGACTAGACTGCAAGAAAAACCTGCCACCCGAAAAGGAGAAGCCTGTGTCCAGGAACGACGACGAACAGTTTTGGCGCAACGCGCGGCAGCACCTGATCCGCTATGGCGGCACGTTCGAGCCGATGATCATCGAGCGCGCCCAGGGCAGCTTCGTCTACGACGCGGACGACCGCCCGATACTCGATTTCACCTCGGGGCAGATGAGCGCGGTGCTCGGCCACAGCCACCCCGAGATCGTTTCGGTCATCAACGAATATGCGGGCAAGCTGGACCACCTGTTCAGCGGCATGCTCTCGCGGCCCGTGGTCGAGCTGGCGACGCGCTTAGCCGATGTCACGCCCGCCGGGCTCGACCGGGCGCTGCTGCTGAGCACCGGCGCGGAGTCGAACGAGGCCGCCATCCGCATGGCGAAACTCGTCACGGGCAAGTTCGAAATCGTGGGCTTTGCGCAGTCGTGGCACGGCATGACCGGCGGCGCGGCTTCGGCCACCTATAGCGCAGGCCGCAAGGGCGTAGGTCCCGCAGCGGTGGGCTCGTACGCGATTCCCGCGCCGTTCATGTACCGGCCGCGCTTCGAGCGCAACGGGCAATACGACTACCTCGCGGAACTCGACTACGCGTTCGATCTCATCGACCGCCAGTCGAGTGGCAATCTCGCGGCCTTCATTGCGGAGCCGATCCTGAGTTCGGGCGGCATCATCGAATTGCCGCCGGGCTATATGGCGGCGCTCAAGCGCAAGTGCGAAGAGCGCGGCATGCTGCTGATCCTGGACGAGGCGCAAACAGGCGTTGGCCGCACCGGCACGATGTTCGCGTGCGAGCACGACGGTGTGACGCCCGACATTCTCACGCTCTCCAAGACGCTGGGCGCGGGCTTGCCGCTGGCGGCGGTGGTGACGTCCGCGCAGATCGAAGAAGCGGCGCACGAACGCGGCTTTCTGTTCTACACGACCCATGTGTCCGATCCGCTTCCCGCCGCGGTCGGCCTGCGGGTGCTGGACGTGGTGGAGCGCGACGGACTCGTTGCGCGCGCAAACATCATGGGCGACCGGCTCAGGCGCGGACTGCTGGACCTGATGGAGCGCTTCGACTGCATCGGCGACATTCGCGGGCGCGGCCTGCTGCTGGGTCTCGAGATCGTCAAGGACCGCCGCACGAAGGAACCCGCCGACGGTCTTGGCGCGAAGATCACGCGCGAATGCATGAAGCTTGGGCTCAGCATGAATATCGTGCAGTTGCCCGGCATGGGCGGCGTGTTCCGCATTGCGCCGCCGCTGACCGTAAGCGAGCAGGAGATCGATCTCGGCGTGGAACTGCTGGGCCAAGCAATCGCGCGTTCGCTTTGAGCCCCTGGGTCGTCGCGGCTACGCCTTGCCGCGCGACCCGTTTTGAGGCGGCGTGAGCGCACGCGCGGCGAGCGGCGTGGACATGACAATGGACGTGCGCGTCTCGCCGTAAAGGTTGATCCGCTGGATCAGTCGCTCCAGATCGGCCACGCTCGTTGCCACCAGGCGAATGACGTAGGAGTCCGCACCCGTGACGTGATGGCATTCGAGCACCTCGGCAATCGTGCCGAGCAGCTTGAGAAACTTCGCTTTCGCGGACTGCGGCACCGTAATGCCGATCAGGGCGCAGAGGGGATAGCCAGCGGCGGCCGGATTCACGCGCGCCGTATAGCCTTCGATCACGCCGGCATCTTCGAGACGTCGCACGCGTTCCGTGACCGCCGGCACCGAGAGATGCACGCGGCGAGCCAGCTCCGTATAGGTCATGCGCCCGCTCTCCTGCAGCAGCGCCAGTATTTTCCAGTCCAGATCGTCCATCTTGGCGAAATGTTTAAGGTGAGATGCCCATTTTCCCTTAAATCCCCGCTTCTGCGGATAATCTTCGCGGTCTACGATAGTCCCCCACAGAACATGAATTGCGGAGAGAGGGACATGTTGTTCGTTAAAGCGGTGGCGTTGGGTTTTTGCATCGCCGCACCGGTCGGGGCCATCGGCATGCTGTGCATCCAGCGCAGCCTGAGCCGGGGTTTCCGCTCCGGCTTTGCCACTGGCATGGGTGCTGCGTGCGCGGACGCGTGTTACGGCTTGCTCGGCGCGCTCGGCGTGGCGGGTATCGTCGCGGCGCTGCCGATGCTGACCGTGGGCTTGAAGGCGGCTGGCGGGGCATTTCTGGTATGGATGGCGTGGACGATCGCGCGCGAGGCGCCTCGTGCGCCGGCCGCCGTCCAGGAGGGCTTGCGCACGCCTGTTACGCGTGACTTCTTCACGACGTTTGCGCTCACGCTCTCGAATCCCCTGACGATTTTTTCGTTCATCGCCGCTTTTGCGGCGCTCGGACCATTGCCGGCCATGCCGGGCGAACATGGCGTGCCGGGATGGCTTTCGGTGGCGCCCATGGTGACGGGTGTGTTCGCGGGCTCGGCCGTGTGGTGGCTGTTCCTGAGCGGCGTGACCTCCGCGTTGCGAACCAAGCTGCCGCTCGCGTTCACGCGGGGCATCTCCATTTTTTCCGCCGTTGCGATCGCCGCGTTTGGCGTCGTTCAGTTGGTCACGGGACTCGCGCGGCTCGCTTAGCGCGTAGTCAGGGCGTCAATTCGATCCGTTCGAGCGCCTGCGCCACCTCATCGACGTAGGCGTCGGTCAACGCACAATCGGCGAGCGCTTGCCTGAGCTGGAACACATATTCCGCGTTGGAGCCGAGCGGTCCCTGCGCCTGGGCGATCAGGCGGGCCACCGTCGCGGGGCTCGAATCGGCCTCGTATTGCCGCGGGCAATCACTTGCCACGAAGGCGAGAGCGTGGCGCGTTTCGCCCGTGGCGAGTGTCACGGTGGTCCAGGCCGGCGTATAGGCGCCGGTCAGCATCTCGCGGGTCCAGAGGATATGCAGTTCTTCTTCGAGCGTCGCGGCGTCGAGGCGCAGCGCGAGGCCTTGCGTGGCGCCCCCTGGCTCCAGCGCGAGCATGCGGCCCGGCCGCTGCGGCGTGCCGCGGCCGCCGAAAAGGCGAATGCAAAAGCTCCGGCGCCAGCCGTGCAGCGTGGCGCTCGCGCGCCGGTCGAAGCGCGAGAGCGGATTCCACATGAGCGAACCGTAGCCGAACACCCAGATCTCTTTGCCAGCGGGGCGCTTCGCCATCGTTTCGGCGAGCGACTGGTCGATTTGGGTCTGCGTCCAGAGAATTTCCGGCGGAAGATGGCTGAAACTCTCGAGAAACGCACCGGAGCGGATGGCGTCTCTGTTTAGCATGGCGTCGGCATGATCGTGAAATCTATGAGACGCAGTATGCGGGCGCTGTTAGTCTGGATAAAGTGGTTCGAACGCGATGCTGTGTTCATCGGGAGGCGACAATCGCTGCGGCAATTGGTCATCCGCTTGTCCTGGCGCGGCGAGATCGGCTATTCCTGTCGATAGAAGGTGAACGGGTTCTCTGGCGTAACGAAGCGCAGATTGATCTTCTTGCTTGTCGGGGCAAATCGCCCGCGCTCGAATGCAAAGTACGAGATTTGCAAACCTGTTCGTGCATCCTGCGTCGCATTCCACACATAACTATTCTGCGGGAAGACCACTTGGCCGTTGTGCGTTGCTAGCACGGCCCGGCATGACGAAAGAAGGCCAGGCAAATGAAGAAACACTGGCTGATGGCCAAACGGGTTCATCAGAAGGAATATCTGTTGACGGCGATTGGCTTCGCCGGACCCGCTACCGTGCCCCTCCAGACACAGAAGCGGCGAACGATTGTCCAGACCTTTCGCAATGAAAACTTCGGCGGTGCCGGGGTAGATGTCGCCCGTGTGTTCGTTTGGAAATGTTATGGCCTGGGCAAACCTGTACGTTTTCTTATTGATTGATATGTGCCCCGAAGCAACCTGAATTCTCGCGGGTCTCCCGTTGATGGTTGCCCGTATCTCCGCATAGATGCCATTTTCGCCGAAGTTGGAATATACATTCCTCCTGTCTTGCTTGAGCGGGGTTTTGAAAATGGCGCCTGGTTGGTCGGCATAAAAAGCGTCATAGTCGTCGTAAATTTTCTCTGCATATGCGTATGTCGATATGCAAGAGGAGACGGCCAGGAGGATTGTGAAGCGCTTCATCGATACGATTTTCCACCCGTTGCCTGCAGGTAGTCGGGATCGTGAATCCAGAAAATCGTGCTTCCGTGGGCTGCGGTTGAAATCCATACCGAATCGTACCGGCCACGCTCGGCGCCATCGACGACCTGGCCAGTCTTTCTGTTTCGCACTCGCCAATACGCAATGACAGACCGGCGTTTTTCCGGCACGTCGAATAGGTTGTGGGACGGATCTGTCCATTTGAATCCGTCGCGGACTTTGGGGTGGCTGGAATACCTGGTTTTGAAATCCAGCCCATCCCACCAGAACGCACCATTTGAAGGGTCCACGCCGCTGTTCGCTATTGCCTCGCGTGCAGAGTCAATCGCCAGTTGCATGCCTGGATTGAACGCTATCTCCGCGTCTGATGTTCGCATGAGCTTATTGAAACGCTCATTGGAACCGTCCCACGCGTATGCATAGTTTGGATCCGCACTGCGCAATTCGGTCACAGTCTTGTTGCCCCACGCACGACACCTGTTAGCAACTGCAAAAGCGATGCCGCCGATTTCCTGAGCGTCGTTTGCCGTTGAAGCTTCGCCGTAAGCAATGGCTGCGAGCAGACGCACGTTTTTGTCGATCGTGTCGCTCATCTGACGTCCCCCTTGCGCCATGCAATGAACGTTAGATTGGGATAGTCGGCTTTAGAAACGATTGCCGTTCTCCCGGTGACAAGCGATTGACTATTGACCAGCGAAACACCGTTGCTTAACAGCGTATAGGTCATTCCTTCAATTGGAGCGCCGCTTACCGCGTCAACGATTTCAAAGTAGTGTTCCAGTTCGTCGTGCCCGGCCGGGGATGCGCGGGTCATCGAATGGCCGGCACCTGTTGCCCTTTCCAGTTCATGCGACTCGAACACATGCCAGGCGCTGTTCTGCGAAGCAAGGAGCACCGGTGGCGGATCGCATCTGCAGAGGCAGAGATCGCCTTCCAGGGCCTGCTGCTTGCCCATCATCGTTGCCTTGCGATGCGGGCCGTTCCAGCCAATCACGCCTTCCGAATTGCATTCGGGACACCAGATCTTCGCGCCGATGAAAGTGAGCGGCGTGCCGTGATGCAGGCAACTATCGACGCCTTCGAGCACAACGCCACCCGCCGTCGTCTTGTCTCCGAGCTTTAGCAGGGCTCGTCTCATTTCGACTCCCCTGCGCGGCATTCCCGCTTACCTGACATTTTCCTATCCTCACGAAGTCGATAAAAAACGCCCGTCTAGCGATATGGCTGGTGCGCAATGGCGGGATAAAATTATCTTGTGTGAGATATCGTCAGGTAGACCGGCCGGCGGTGGTATCGGATATGTCCGAAAAAGGGGCGGCAACCGACATGCAGCGCAGCACGACAGACGCACTGCGTGCATCACGCTCCGTATTTCCCCCAGGATCCGATCGCGAATGATAACGCTACCATCTGGAACACCTCACCAGCGGCCCTATCGAACCCGCCCGCCCTCGGCGGTTTTTTTATTCGCCGAAATGGTAGCGTTATCATGGAGAACGCCTTGTCCCCAGTCCGCAAGAAGCCCGAAGACCTGCGCAGCTACCGCTGGTACGGCGTCAACGACCTCCGCTCGTTCGGCCACCGCTCGCGCACCGCGCAGATGGGCTATCACGCGTCCGATTACATGGGCAAGCCCGTGATCGCCGTGGTGAACACGTGGAGCGAGATCAACTCGTGCCATACGCACTTCAAGCAACGCGTGGAGGAGGTGAAGCGCGGCATCTGGCAGGCGGGCGGCTTTCCGGTCGAGATGCCCGTGATGACGTTGGCGGAGCCGTTCCAGAAGCCCACCACCATGCTTTACCGCAACTTCCTCGCCATGGAGACGGAGGAACTGCTCAAGTCGTACCCGTTCGATGGCTGCGTGCTGATGGGCGGCTGCGACAAGACCACGCCGGGTCTCCTGATGGGCGCGATCAGCATGGATCTGCCCGCGATCTATCTGCCCGCCGGGCCGATGCTGCGCGGCAACTGGAATGGCCGCACGCTCGGCAGCGGCTCGGACACATGGAAGTACTGGGCGGAGTTGCGCGCGGGCAAGATCACCGAAGACGAGTGGAAGGGCATCGAGAGCGGCATCGCGCGCTCGCCGGGCCACTGCATGACGATGGGCACGGCCTCGACGATGACGAGCGCCACCGAAGCGCTCGGCCTCACGCTGCCTGGTTTTTCGTCGATTCCCGCGGCGGACTCGCGTCACGCGCAGTACGCGTCGCTCACGGGGCAGCGCATTGTCGAGATGGTGTGGGCCGACCAGAAGCCCTCGGACATCCTCACCGCGAAGGCGTTCGACAATGCCGTGACCACCGTGCTCGCGATGTCGGGCTCGACCAACGCGATCGTGCACCTCGTGGCCGTGGCCCGCCGCGCGGGCATCGATCTGACCACGGCGCGCTTCGACGAACTCGCGCGCGTGACGCCCGTGCTCGGCAATATCCGCCCGGCCGGCCAGTATCTGATGGAGGACTTCTATTACGCAGGCGGCCTGCGTGCGCTGCTCGTGGAACTCGGCGACCTGATCGACGGCACGCAGATGACCGTGAGCGGCAAAACGCTCGGCGAAAACATCGCGGGCGCGGAAATCTTCAACGACGACGTGATCCGCACGCGCCGCAACCCGCTCGTCGCGCGCGACGGCCTTGCCGTGCTCACGGGCAATCTCGCGCCGGACGGCGCGGTCATCAAGCCCGCGGCGATGGAGGCGCATCTGCTCAGGCATCGCGGCCCCGCCGTCGTGTTTCGCGACTACAACGACATGGCGGCACGTATCGACAGCGACGACCTCGACGTCACCGCCGACTCCGTGATCGTGCTGCAGCACGCGGGCCCCGTAGGTGCGCCCGGCATGCCCGAATGGGGCCAACTGCCGATTCCGCAAAAGCTGCTCAAACAGGGCGTGCGCGACCTGCTGCGCATTTCCGACGCGCGCATGAGCGGCACGAGCTACGGCGCGTGCGTGCTGCACGTGGCGCCTGAATCGTTCGTGGGCGGGCCGCTCGCGCTCGTCAAAGACGGCGACATCATCGAGCTCGACGTCGAGGCGCGCCGCCTGCATCTGCAGGTGAGCGACGCGGAACTGGCCGCGCGCAAAGCGGCGTGGACGGCGCCGAAGCGTCCGTTCGAGCGCGGCTTCGGCGTGATGCATCAGCTGCACGTGACGCAGGCGAACAAGGGCTGCGATTTCGATTTCCTCGAAACGCCAGCCGCCACGCCGTGCGAAGCCCACGGCACCGAGCCTGAAATTCACTAATCTCCACCATCGAAGACATCACCGATCATGACCGCACCGAACTCTGCAACGAACCCGCCAGTCAGCGAAGCCGCGCTCGAACAACTGCGTCACGTGAGCACCGCCACGCTCACGACCCAACTCTTCAAGCGCGGCCTGCGCAATGTGTTTTTGCAGGGCGTGGCGCCGCTCGTGAAGCCCGAACCGGGCACGCCGAATCTCGTCGGTCCTGCATTCACGCTGCGCAATATTCCGGCGCGCGAGGACCTCGACCACGTGGGCGTGTTTCAGAATCCGGATCATCCGCAGCGCAAGGCCGTGGAAACGGCGCCTGCGGGTAGCGTGCTCGTGCAGGACTGCCGTGGAGACCGCACCGTGGCGTCGGTGGGCTCGATTCTCGCGTTGCGTCTCGCGAAGCGCGGCGTGGCGGGCATGGTCTCGGACGGCCCTGTGCGCGACAGCGGCACGATCGCGGCGCTCGGTTTGCCTCTGTGGTGCGCGGGGGCGAGCGCACCGCTGAATCTCGCGAAACATCATGCCGTGGACATGAACGTGCCGATCGCGTGCGGCGGTGTGGCGGTTTATCCGGGCGATATCGTCGTGGCCGATGCCGACGGCGTCGTGATCGTGCCGCATGAAATGGCCGAGGAAGTGGCGCGCGACGCCACCGAACAGGAGCGGCTCGAAGCGTTCATCACCGAGCGCATCGAGTCGGGTCTCGCACTGCGCGGCACCTATCCGCCGAACGAGGAAACGCTGGCGGCATATCGCGCATGGTGCGAGCAGCAGGCAAAATAGGCCGCCTGAAGTAAGCAGAACGGCACCAATAAACAGAGGCCCGTGCGCAAAGCGGGCTCAGGAGACAACGTGAACGATGCCATCGCAGCGGTTGACGAGCCGCGTCTGATCAACCGCATGGGCTGGCGGCTAATGCCGCTGCTCGGCGTGCTTTATCTGGTCGCGTATATCGACCGCTCCAACATCGCCTTCGCGAAGCTGCAGATGCTCGACAGCCTCGGGCTTTCCGAGGTCGCATACGGGCTTGGCGCGTCGCTGTTCTTCATCGGCTATCTGCTGTTCGAGGTGCCGAGCAATATTTTGCTCCACAAGTACGGCGCGCCGCGCTGGATGGCGCGCATCATGTTCACGTGGGGCGTGGTGACGATTTTGCTCGCCTTCACGCGCAACGCCACGATGTTCTACATCCTGCGCTTTTTGCTGGGCGCCTCCGAGGCGGGGCTCTATCCCGGCGTGATCTATTACCTCACCCTGTGGTTCCCGCAGCGCCACCGCGTGCGCATGCTCGGTTACTTCACGGTGGGCAGCAGCCTCGGCAACATGGTCGGCGCGCCGATTTGCGGCTGGCTGCTCGACAAAGGCGGACTGTTCGGACTGCAAGGCTGGCAGCTCGTGTTCGTGGTCACCGGCATTCCATCGGTACTGCTGACGATCGTCGTGCTGTACCTGTTACCGAAAGCGCCGCAGCAAGCGACGTTCCTCTCCGAAGGGGAGAAGCGCTGGCTCGTGCACACGCTCTCGACCGAGAGCGCGGCCGCGCGGGGCCGGGAGCGCCACGGCTCCGTGCTCAGCGTGCTCACGGAGCCGCGCGTGCTCGGCATGGCGTTCTACTACATGATGCTGTCGATTTCCGTGTACGGCGTGAGCTACTGGCTGCCTACGCTCGTCAAGGGATTCGGCGTGAGCAACACCACGAACGGGCTGCTCAACATCATTCCCTGGCTGCTGGCGACGATCGTGCTCGCGACGCTCCCTTCGCGGCTGCGCGCGAGCAATCATGCGACGGTCGCGATGCTCGTGGCGTCGCTGCTCGGCATGGTGTTCTTTGTTTCGTCGGTGTTTCTGCCGGGCCACGCGCTGCGCTTCGCCGCGCTGTGTCTTGGTGCGCCGTGCATGTATCTGCTGATTCCGTGCTTCTGGACGCTGCCGCCCAAGTTCCTTTACGGCGCGCGCGCTGCGGCAGGCATTGCGGCAATCAATTCGCTCGGCAATATTGGCGGTTTCATTGCGCAGAATCTCGTGCCCTTCGTGAAGCAGGCAACGGGTAGCACGCGCATGCCCATGCTCGTGCCCGCCGCGTGCATGGTGATCTTCGCGATCGTCACCGCCATGATCCTGCGCCGTGGCAATCGTACGCCGCAAGCCGCAGACGGCGCGCCCCTGCCGAACAACGCACGCTAGGCTGCGAGGCGCATTCGCTACAATAGCCGCGCACCGCCCACACCCGTTCACGTTCATGTCGACCATCAAACCCGCTCCGAGCATCGAACACGCGGACGCCACCGTGCGCACGAAGCGCACGCGCGGCGGCCCGAAGGGCCTGCGCATCACCGATGTCGCCGCGCAGGCGGGCGTCTCGCCCATCACGGTTTCGCGTGTGTTCAACAACCCGGAGTCGGTCGCGCCGGAAACGCTGGAGCGCGTGCGTCAGGTCGTGCAGAAACTGGGCTATGTGCCCAACCGGCTCGCGGGCGGGTTGTCGTCGGCGCGCTCGCGGCTCGTTGCGGCCATCGTGCCAACGGTTTCGCACTCGCTGTTTGCGGAAACCATTCAGGTGTTCAGCGAGACGATGTCGCGCGCGGGCTACGAAGTGCTGCTCGCGCTGAGCGGCTATAGCGCGTCGAACGAGGAGAGCCTGCTCGATACGGTTTTAAGCCGCCGTCCCGAAGGCGTGCTGCTCACGGGTGTGGCGCATACCGAATCGTTGCGCGAACGCCTCAAGAACGTTGGCATTCCCGTGGTCGAAACGTGGGACATGACCGATACGCCCATCGACATGCTGGTGGGCTTTTCGCACTACCGGATCGGCGCGGCGGTGGCCGAGCACTTTATCGCGCGTGGCGCGCGCCGTCCCGCGCTCATCTCCGCCAACGACGCGCGCGCGCTCGCGCGGCGCGCGGGCTTTCGCGAACGGCTCGCGCAGGCAGGCATCGAGGACGTGCCCGAGGAACAGGTCGCGCCACCGAGTTCCGTCGCGCACGGCAAACGCGCGCTGCCGCAACTGCTCGCGCGCGCCCAGGATATCGACGCCGTGTTCTGCGGCTCGGACTTGCTCGCGATCGGCGCGCTCGGTGCCGCGCGCCAGATGGGCGTGCACGTCCCCTCGCAACTGGCGATTTGCGGCTTCGGCGATCTGGAATTCGCCACTGAAACCACGCCCCAGCTCACGACGGTGCGCGTGGAGGGCACGCGCATTGGCGTGAACGCCGCGCGCTTTTTGCTGGACCGCCTGAGCGGCGAAACCAGCGTGACCGAGGCTCGCGCGCTCGACGTGGGGTTCACGATCGTGGCGCGCGAATCGGCCTGAGTCTTGCCCGGGAGCGGTCAGGCTGCTGCTGCGGTCTTCACGACTTCCGGCGTTTGCTCAGGTGCGCTGCGCGGACTGGCAATGCCAAAATGGCTCGCCAGCATATCGACCACGTTATCGGCCATGCCCGTGCGCGTTTCTTCCGTTGCCGAACCAATATGCGGAGTCAGCACGACGCGCGGGTTGTCGATCAGCGCTTGCGGCACATGGGGTTCGTGCTCGAACACGTCGAGCGCCGCGCCTGCGATACGTTCTTCATCGAGCGCCGCGATCAGCGCTTGTTCATCGACCACCGGACCGCGCGCAATGTTGATGAGGAAGCCTTGCGGGCCGAGCGCGTCGATCACGGCCGCATTCACCAGATGATGCGTTTGTGGCGTGAGCGGGCAGGTGAGGATCAGCATGTCGCTATCGGCCGCAAGACGCGTTACGTCGTCGTAATACGGCAGATCGACGCTCTTGCGGTTCGGCCCGTAGTACGCGACATGCGAGCCGAACGCCTTCAACCGCTTCGCGATGGCCGCGCCGATCATGCCGAGCCCGACAATGCCGACCTTCATGCGCGAAATCGAGCGGCCGAGCGGCAGTGCGCCATGCTCGGGCCATTGTCCGGAGCGCACGTAGGCGTCTGCCTGCACGATGTCGCGCGTGAGCGCGAGCGCCAGGCCAATAGCGGTATTCGCGACATCTTCGGCCAGCACGTGCGACGCGTTTTCGATGCGGATGCCGCGCGCCTGCGCGCTTTTCACGTCGAGGTTGTCGAGGCCGGCGCTGTAGCTCGCAATGATCTCCAGCGCGGGCAGGGCGTCGAGAAATGCCGCATCGATCTTCGTCTTGCGCAGCGCGATGCCGCGAATGGACGCGCCGTGCTGCGCGAGAAACGCAGCCGCTTCTTCCGGCGCCTTCGGCAGATCGAGCATCGTGAAGAGCGAGGCGAGTTCCGCCTGGGTGCGTTCCGGCAATTCGGCTGCGTTGAGAATGATGGGTTTTGCCATGGTGAATCGATGAATCCTTGCTTCGGTTGAGGCGTGGGCACGCGCTCAGTTGACGTTCACGCGCTCGATGCGGCCCATGAACACGAGATAAACCAGCGCCGCGACCACACAGTGTGCCGCGACAAAATAAAGACCGGCCGTGTAGCCGCCCGTTGCCTGCACGATATAGCCGAACACGATAGGCGTGACGATACCGCCAATATTGCCGATACAGTTGAAAATCGCGCCGGCGAGACCCACGGCTTCGCGTGGCGCGGTATCGCAGACGATGGCCCAGGTGCCCGCGCCGGCCGCTGCGCCCTTGCCGAAGAAAGCGAGCGTCATGAGCAGCACGATCACGGTGTTGCTCTCGGTGAACGCCGAGAACACGATGCAGCAGCCCACCGCCATGCCGACGATATAGGGCGTCTTGCGCGCCCACGAAACGCTCCAGCCATGCCGGATCAGCGCATCCGAAATCACGCCGCCCGCAATGCCGCCCAGAAAGCCCGCGACAGCCGGGAGCATCGTCGCGAGGCCGGCCTGCATGACGTTCATGCCGCGCGCCTGCACGAGGTAGATCGGAAACCACGTGATGAAGAAATAGCTCAGCGCGATCACGCAATATTGGCCGATATACGAGCACCAGAGCATGCGGTTGCCCAGCAGCATGCGCAGCGCCTTGCCGGACACCGCGGGGCGCGACAGACGCTCGAACTTCGAGTCGATGTCGATCATCGCGCCGCCCGCGACGAGACGGTCGAGTTCGGCCGGCGAAATGCGCGGGTGTTTGCGCGGTTCGTTCATCACGCGCACCCAGATGCCGGCGCAGGCAATGCCGATCAGGCCGAGTGCGAAGAACGGTGCGGGCCAGCCGAACTTGCCGGTGAGCCAGCCCGCGAACGGCGAGAAGATCGCCACCGCGAAATACGATGCGGACGCAAACAACGACGTGGCGAAGCCGCGCTCCTCCTTCGGGAACCACATGACCGTCACGCGGCTGTTGGCGGGGAAACTCGGCGCTTCGATGAGCCCCAGTGCGAAGCGCAACGCGAACAGCAGGCCCAGCGCCATCGATACATCGGAAGTGACCTTGCCGACGAAGCCGACGAGTATCGTTGCGAGCGACCACAGGATCAGCGTGGCGCCGTACATGACCTTCGTGCCCACGCGGTCGAGCAGCAGGCCGCCTGGGATCTGCCCGACCACATAGGCCCAGCTGAACGCCGAAAGCACGTAGCCGAGCTGGATGGGGTTGAGCCCGAATTCCTTTGCAATGCCGGGTCCGGCAATCGAGAGGATCGCGCGGTCTGCGTAGGCGACCGTCGCGAGCAACAGGATGGCGGCCAGAATCGTGTATCGCGTGCGGGTGGCGCGCGCGGCGCTTGTGACTTCAGTGGCGGCGTAGCTGACGGACCTCTGCGTGGACATCGGTGTCTCCAGTGTCGGGCTCTAAGGCGCGGTTATCATTGTCGATCCGTACCCGTAAGCTGCGTTGCTGTGCGCGGGTCGGATTGACTGTATTTGACGCACCCCGCCAGAACGCGTCAATCTTGATTAAGTGAATCAACCAGCCCAACCCAGGGAAAGCGAGTGGAAAACTGGATGACGCAGGAGGAGGCCTGTCACGCGCTCGGCGTGCGCAAGCAGACGTTGTACGCGTATGTGAGCCGCGGGCGCATCGAGGTGCGCTGGGACCCGGAGCACGCAAGCCGCAAGCTGTACAGCGGCTCGGATGTCGCGGCGCTCAGGAAGAAACGGGATCTGGGCCGCGCGCACAAGAACATCGCGGCGAGCACGATGGCATGGGGCGAACCCATCATCAACACGCGTATTTCCACGATTGCGCGGGGCAGGCTCTACTACCGCGGGCACGATGCGGTCGAACTCGCGAGCCGGGCGACGCTCGAAGAGGTCGCCCAATGTCTATGGGCAACCGGCGCTGCACCGGTTTTCCCCACCTGCCACGACGACGTGAGCGTGCCCGTTGGGGCGCCGCCGCGTGCGCGAGTGTATGCGTCGATTGCACTCGCCGCGGCGCAGCCGCCTTCGAGCGGCGCGCTCGTTGCCGCGCGGTTGAACGAGGAAGCTGCGCGCCTCGTGGGCCGCTTGGCGAGCGCCTTCGTCGGGCCTCGCAACATCGGCGCCTTCGGTGAAAGCGGCGCGCTGCATGAGCGGCTCGCGCGTGCGTGGCAGTGCGAAGCGCAGGCGGACTTGCTGCGGCGTGCGCTCGCGTTGCTGGCGGACCAGGAGCTGACGACCTCGGCGTTTGCCGCACGCGTGGCCGCATCGACGGGCGCGTCGCTTGGCTCATGCATGCTGGCGGGTCTCGCCGCGTTCGCCGGGCCCTTGCATGGCGACGCCGCATTGCGCGTGCAGGCGCTGCTCGGCAAGGTGCGCGAGATGGGTGTCGCGGCGGCGGCCGAGTCGTGGCTCGATTCGAACGGCCCGTTGCCGGGTTTCGGTCACGCGCTTTATCCGCAAGGCGACCCGCGCGCGGCGGATCTGCTTGCGGCGTTCGAGGCACCGGACGACGTGCGCGCGCTGATCGACTACGTTCACGCGTCGCGCGGTCTCGCGCCCACGATCGACATCGCGCTCACCGCGCTGGCCGCCTGGTGCCGCTTGCCGGAAGATGCCGTGTTCGCGATATTCGCCATTGGTCGCAGCGTGGGCTGGATGGCGCACGCCATCGAGCAGATGACGAGCGGCACGCTGCTGCGGCCGCGGGCCAACTATATCGGACCCGCCGGCGTTGGAAATCATCAGGAGTATTGACGAAGGAAATCGCCCTCATTCTCCAGATGTGACAGACGTATGCAGTCGATGTTCGAAGGCTGCGCTAGAGCGTGGGCGTCACGCGAGGAAACGTTTTATGCACGATGGCGTCGTCGTGTGCTTTGCCGTTGACCGCGGGCGGTGCGGGATCGTCTGCAGCGGCCTGTTCGCGCGGCGACGACACGAGGATTTCGAGCCACCGTGCGCGTTTCGCGCGGACCGTACCGTTCGCTACTCGATGCAGGATGTCGCTGTGGCTGACGATGCGGACAACCTTTCCCGTTGCGTCGATGACCGGCAGGCCGCCGATATCGTTGTCGACGAACAAGGTCGCCACGTCGCGGATCGTCATCTCCGGCATGGCGGAGACGACGGACTCGGTCGTGATGTCGAGTGCGCGCATGGTCGCTCCTTCAGCGTGACGCGACGAATCTTCATTCGTCGCACGATTCTGGCAGACACACCGGCGGGGGCACACGGTGCCAAGGCGCCAGAATCGGGGTTCGCAACGAACGACTGCTCGCACTGCCTACGATGCGCATCTATGGCAGGCGATGGTCTCCTCGCTGCATAGCGCGGTCACGTCCGAGCGGGTTGCGAAATGCGTCACGCACTGAGTGTAGGTCACATTGCTGGTAAGTGTGTGCTGGCTACGCCCCGCGGCCGCGTGAATCCAGCACTCAATGACCCAGGCCGCTCGCCGCGATCTGCTGCTCGACGTACTGCGCGAAGAGCGTATGCGTGTGCGTGGTCGGGTGCAGGTCGTCGGCGAACATATAGGTCTGGTCGGCATTGGCCGCGACATAGGTGGCCGGCGAGCAGAGCAACGAGGTGTCGTCCGGCGTTTTCGAAGCGTCGCACGCCTGGGCCGTGTTGGACACGCTAAATCCGCTCGCCTGGAAGTTCGCCACGAGCTGCGTGATCCAGGTGTACGAATCGACTTCGATGACCTTGCCCTGCAAACCTTCGGCCTGCAATGCGCCGTTCAATGTCGAGTTGAAGAGCTGCGATAGCTGGGTCAGATTCGCGCCGCCGTCGGCAGCGGCAAGGCCCTTGGGCGAGAGCCCGATGTTCGGCACGTTGATCACCACGACATGCGTGGCGCCGGCCTGCACGATCTGTCCGACGATTTGCGCGAGCGTCGTGGCGGCGGTTTGCACGACGGTATTGGCGGACGGCGGATTGCCCGCGCGCAGCACGTCGTTCGCGCCTGCCCAGACCAGCACGAGCTGGCCGGAGTTGAAGCTGCCGTGCGCGGACAGATAGTTCGACACCTGCTGATTGACCGGCATTTCGATGTTGCCGATCACGCTCGAGAGGAAGTCGTACTGGTCGGCCGGCGTGGCGACCGTCGAGCCGCCCTCCGCGTAGCCGAAGCCACCTTGCGCGCTCAGCTTGTGATCAATGCTGACGGTGTAGGCGGCGCTCAGGGTGTCCCCGTAATATTGCGCGACGTCCTGGGACCAGACCTGGCCCGGGTTGGTCGTGAACCGCCCGCCGCCTACGGCGCCCGCAATCGGCGCGTAGGTTCCGACATCGGAAAGACTGTCGCCGAACGAGACGACCTGCAGCTTGACGCCGCCCGCCGGCGTGTTCGCGCCGGTGCTCGAGCCTCCGCTTGCGCTGCTGCCACCGCCGCCGCCACCCCCGCCGCCGCAAGCCGCGAGCAGGACAATGAGTCCGGCAGAAATTGCCATCCGGATCCGGGAATCGATCGTTGCCATTGCGCCCCCTTACCGCTCAGTGCGGTTACGCCCGCGACCGGGATGAGGCGGGCTTAAGTGGCTCAGCAAAAAGGATGCGCGCAGCCTACAAATGGCTGACTTGGCGTGCGGTGCTAGAGAACCAGCATTTCGAGCCGGTTGCCGCCCAGCGACTTCGCGCTGTAGAGCGCGGCGTCGGCAGCGGCCAGCAGGTCGGAGAGCGTGGACGCCTCGTGACCATGCTGCGCGAGGCCGATGCTCACCGTGGCGCGTATGTCCACGCCTTCGATCTTGTGCGTCGCGGTTTGGGCGAAGCGCCGGGCGATCGCTTCGCCCACCGCTTTGGCGCGCAAGCGGTCGTGGCCTGGCAGCAGGGCGGCGAATTCTTCACCGCCTATGCGCGCGAGGATCGCGTCGGGCCCCATGGCGCTGCGGGCAATGTCGGCGAACGCCTTGAGGACTTCGTCGCCGGTCTTGTGGCCGTAGCGGTCGTTGATGGTCTTGAAGTGGTCGAGATCGAAGGCGAGGAGCGAGACCGGCTGGCGGGCCCCGGCCTCGCGCGCCCCGGCCTCGCTCATCACGCGCTCGCCTTCTTCGAAGAACCAGCGGCGGTTGCCAAGGCGGGTCAGGTAGTCCGTTTGGGATTCGCGCAAAAGCTGCCCGTGCGTTTCCTCGCGAATCAGCTTGAGCAGCGACATGGGCAGAACGATCGAATACAGCACGCCTTCATACATCGTGATCTTGCTGACCAGCGCGACGAAGCCGTCCCCATAGCGGCTCCCCAACAAGGGGAGCAAAAACGTCCTGAACACGTAAAAAAGGGCATGAAAGCCGGTCACGAAGGTCGCGACGTGGCGTGATTGCACCCCTTTCATGCCGTCGCCGCGCAACAACTCGCGCGAAGTCATGCCGCTCGCCAGCGCAATGGGAAACGCGCTCGCGTAATACCACATCTCGGCCGGATGCCGTGCGCCCCATGTGGCCCACGTCAGCGCGATCAGCGCGAGCAGGGCGATCGAGCCTGCCCGGTATTGCCGCCCGTTCATCGTCGCGACCCCGTGCAACACCAGCAGATAGCCGGCCATGATGATGAGGTTGCTCAGCGCCGCGCCCCATACGCCCGGCAGGTCGGCGCGCACGAGTACCGCGGCGCACCCGGTTGCGAGGGTGGCGTACCCGGCGGCAAGAATCCGTAAGGCCTTGCTGCGCGCGGGATGCGTTCGATGCTCCCAGAGCGTGATCAGGGAACTGGCTAGCAGGGTCCCGATCAGGAGAAAGTAGATGGTAAGTAGATCGACGTGCATCGCTGGCGTGAGGCTTCTACGCCGGTACATCGCGGCGAACGGCGCATTTTACGCCGAAACTTAATACTGCGATGCACGTTCCCTGATTGTCCGGCGTGCGTCCGCGGGGTGTCCACGGAGGCTTTACGCGTCGCGCCACGCCTCTATGCGTTCGGTATCGAGCCCGAACTGGTCGAGCGCGCGGCTCACCGAATGATCGACCATCTCCTGCAGGCTCGCGGGCTTCGCGTAGAACGCGGGCACCGGCGGGAACACCACTGCGCCGGCCTCGGTCACCGTCGTCATGTTGCGCAGGTGAATGAGGTTCAGCGGCGTTTCCCGCACCATCAGCACGAGTGGCAGGCGCTCCTTGAGCACCACGTCGGCGGCGCGCGTGAGCAGCGTGCTCGTGACGCCCGAGGCGATCTCGCCAACGGTGCGCATCGAGCACGGCACGACGAGCATGCCGAGCGTGCGGAACGACCCCGACGCAATGGAAGCGCCCACATCGGCGATCGGGTGGACATGGTCGGCGAGCGCATGCACGGCTTCGCGCGAGAGGTTCGACTCGTACTCGCGCGTGAGTTCGGCCGCGCGGGAGATCACGAGATGTGTCTCGACCTCCATTTCGCGCAGCAGACGCAGCGTGCGCTCCGCATAGATAAAGCCCGTGGCGCCCGTCACGCCCACGATCAGCCGCTTGCGGCCATTCAACGCGCGCTTACTCATGATCGCCCCCGAAAAGCGTGGGGGCAAACGGGCGCGGGTCCACCTCCTTGAACTTCGCCCGCACGAATTCGTCGCGCAGATGGTACGGCGCCGTGCAGTCGAAGATGGTCTTGCAGGTCACGCCGCGCGCGGGCAGCGCGGGATTGAATTCGGGCGTTTGCGAGGGGTCGAGCACATGCCCGTTCACCTTGGGCACGAACACGGTAGAGACGTCGCCCTGGTAGCGCGTGGTCATGGCCCACATGACGTCGTCGGTGTCGAAGGGATCGACGTCGGCGTCCACGAGGATCACGTGCTTGAGTTCCGAGTACACGCCGAGCGCGATGATCGCCGCCTGCCGCGCGCGGCCGTCGTCGAAGGCCGACTGCTTGTTGACCTGCAGCACCGCGAGCAGCTTGCCGCCGCCGGCCGTGTGTGCGTACACCTGACTCACGAAGCCGGGCATGGCGGCTTCCACGGCGTTGTAGATGCTCGCCTCGGTGGGAATGCCCGCGAGATTCGTGTGCTCCTCGCCCGGGCCCACGAGCGTTTGCATGATTGCGCCGTGGCGCATCGTGATGGCCTTGACCTTGATGACGGGCAGCGCAGGATTGGCCGGGCCGTTGTAGCCCGGAAATTCAGGCATGGCGTGGCCGGTGTGCGTGTGCTGGTCTTCGGCCACGCGCACGTTCGGCAGGATCTCGCCTTCGATCACGATCTCGGCGCGCGCAATCGACTTCTGCTTCACGCTCACGCAGTCCACGAGTTCGACCGGCTTGCCGCGCAACCCGCCCGCAATGGAAAGTTCGTCGAAGCCGAACGGCGTGGTGGGCGCTTCGAAGCAGGCGCCGATATGGATGGCCGGGTCGAGCCCCATGTTCACCGAGACGGGCAGCGCCTCGCCGCGCGCTTCGGCTTTCTGGCGGAAAGCGTCGATATGGCGGCCCGGCGCGAAGAAGATGGAAAGCTCGTCGCGGCCCTGCACGCACAGGCGGTGGATGGTGACGTCGGCGTGGCCGGTGTCAGGGTCGCTGCCCAGCACGAGGCCGAGGCACAGGAACGGCCCGGCGTCGCTCTCGGTGTTGGTCGGCGCGGGAATGAGCTTGCGCAGATCGAAGCCGGGGTCGCTCGCGAGATACACGGTTTCCTGGCACGGCGCGGCTTCGCGCGGCACGCTCACGGGGTCGATGGCGTTGCGCACGGCTTGCGCCATGTGCTGGGTGAGGCGGCGCGGTTCGGCGTCGAGCAGCAGGCCTACGCGCTTGCGGCTCGCCATGAGGCCGACCAGCACGCGGCTTTGCGGGTAGCCCTTCACGTGATTGAAGATCATCGCGGGGCCGAGGCGGGTGGGCCGCTCGACCGTGCCGCCCGCGCCGATGTGCCGGTAGACGCCGGCAAGTTGCGCATGCGGGTCGACCTCGTGGTCGGTTTCGAGCAGTTGCCCGGGCGACTGCTCGAGCCGTTTGAGGGCCGAGCGCAGGTCGTTGATAGGTTCGGTCTGGAGTTGAGCGGGTTCGATTCGTTGATTCATGGTCGTGCGGTGTGGGTGAAGCCAAAGGCTGGATAGCCCTATTGGACCGGTTTGTATCGATCGAATCAATAAATCGAAACCGGCGATTTTGATAAGATAATCTTATTTGTTAAATGTGCAGCTATGGACTTTCGTTACTTCCGAACGTTCGTGATCGCGGCCGAGGAACTGCATTTCGGCCGCACCGCCGAGCGCTTGGGCATTGCCCAGCCGGCTGTTACGCAGCAGATGAAAGCGCTCGAAACGCAGCTTGGCTTCAAGGTGTTCCAGCGCGTGAGGCGGGGCATCGAGCTGACTGGCGCGGGGGCGGTGTTTCTGGAGCACGCGCGCGCCGCGCTTACGCAGGCCGAAACGGCGGTGCTGGCCGGGCGCCGTGCGAGCCGTGGCGAACTGGGCAAGCTGTGCATTGCCTATGCGAGTTCCGTAGCGCTCGAGCCGGAACTGCCTGCGCTGCTCAAGCGTTTTGCGCAGGCGCGGCCGGAGGTCGAACTGGAACTGCGCGCGATCTCCGTGCAGGCGCAGATGAACGCGCTCGCCGATGAGCGCATCGACGTGGCGTTTTTGCGCTCGCCGCCGGGGCCCCAGCCGGCCTCGATTCGCATCACGCCGTTTTCGCGCACGCCGCTCGATGTCGTGCTCTCTGGCGAACATCGTTGCGCCGGCCGTCGTCGGATTACGCTGCGCGACGTGGCCGATGAGCGCCTCATCGTCGTGGACGATCCGCCCGGCGTTGGGCTCGGGCATCGCGTGACGGAGCTGTGTCTCGAGGCCGGGGTCGAGCCTGCCAGTGTATTGCGCACGACCGATTCCGTGGGCGTGATGAGCTTCGCGGCAGCGGGGCTTGGAGTTGGCATCGTGCCGCGCACGCTCGCTCGCTTTGGGCTGGAAGGGGCGGTGTTCAAGCCGCTTGCGATGGCGAATGGGTATAGCGAAGTGGTGATCGCTACGCGGGCGTATGACCGATCGGCGGGGACGCGGGCGTTGCTGGAGATGGCCGCTCAGGAGCGGTGAGGTGGGGGCTGGTGATTTGCAGTGCGATGGTTTTTGTGTTCCTGGGGCTTGGGCCTTTTCTTGTGTTCGTGTCGGTATGCGAGCGTTGCCCCTGTGCGGGGCGGCACCTACTTTCTTTGCAGCGGCAAAGAAAGTAGGCAAAGAAAGCCGCTCAAACCGCCAGCGCCAGCCACAGTTGACATCGCGCCATCCCAGGTGAATGGCTCCGGAGCGTCTGTCACCTCGCACCACCGAACTGAGTGACAAGGCGCTCATCCTTCCGGCGGCGCTGCGCGCCCCGAAGGGCATAACCTAAAACCAGTGGTGCACTTGCATTGCGTTACGGCATGACAATGCCCCTCGGTTTCCCTTGCAGACCCAACCGCTGCGCGCGCAGCGAGCAGCGGGAACGGATGAGCGCTTTGTCACTAACGGGAATGGTGCGGGGCGACAGACGCTCCGGAGCCATTCACCTGGGATGGCGCGATGTGAACTGTGGCTGGCGCTGGCGGTTTGAGCGGCTTTCTTTGCCTACTTTCTTTGCCGCTGCAAAGAAAGTAGGTGCCGCCCCGCACAGGGGCAACGCTGGCATACCGCCACGAAAACAAGGAAAGCCCAAAGAGAAACACCAAACCGCCTGGCCACACGGCGACCTAAAGCTAAGGATAATCCTGCATGGCAAGCCAATGCCGAATCATCCGCGCCTGATCCGCATCGAGCGACTTGAGCACCTGCTCGGCGGGCTCCCGCCGCAACGCCTCAACAACAGGCGCAAGCGCAGCGTCGCACAGATGCCAGATGCCAAGCGGCTGGTCCGGGCTCGCGACCACATCCGCTTCGGCAATCATGCCGCCATCGATCACGGGCGCGCGTCCCACGTTCAACTCGTTGAAATCGGCGCTCACACGAGCAGGCCGGTCGTCGGGCCACGCGCCACGCGTTTGCCAGAAGGGCTGCGTGGTCCAGCGCTGTTCGAGCGCATACACATCGCGCCCGGTGCGCGCGAAGCGCATGAACAACTGCTCGATGCGCTGCTGGTGAAAGCGCAGCGCGAGCGGCGCGCGCTCGGGCCGCGCGAGCAGCGTGTGAATCACGGCGGGCGCCTGCAACGCTGAGGTGAGCGACTGGAACACGCCATTGCCCGCAAGCGGATCGACGGCCATGGCGGCGTCGCCCACGCGCAGCCAGTTGTGGCCGCCGGTACGGCCGCACAGCGTGGCGGTGCTGCTGCGCGCATAGAGGCGCACGTCGTTCGCTGCGTCGCCCGCGAAGAAGTCGCTGGCAAGCGGCGAGTGCCGCATGCGCTCGCAGAACGCGAGCAGTTCATCGCGCTGCGGCAGCTCGGGGTTCGTGACGTCCAGCGTCAATTGCCAGTAGCAGTGGCCGTTGCCGAGGCGCGCCATCCACGCCCACCCGGCCGGCAGGCTTTCCACCGCAGTGGCCGCCGCGCCCGCGCAGCCCTTCCATACGTTCAGCAGGCTCACGGTTTGCGGGCCGCGCGTGGCGTCGCGCAAGAGCGGTGCGAGGCGGCCACGCGCTTCGACAAGAAAATCCGCGCGCAACGTGAGCGGCCCGTCGGCGGTTTCGATCATGAGGTCGTGCCCCGCGGAAGTGGACTGCAGCGAACGCACATTCGCCTCGATCACGTCCACGCCCGCACCGCGCACGTCCTCGCGCAAGGCCGCATCGAACACACGCCGGTCGACGAGGAATTCCGCGTCGAGCGTTTGCAGCACGCCGTTCCAGAGTGTGGTGCGCACGCAGGGTCCCTCGCCGCAACTGGCTGCGCGATGCAGGCCCGCACGGCGCAGCGCTTCAATCGCGCGTGCCGATAGGGCTTCGGCAGCATCGAAGCGACGCCAGTCGCTCACCACCTGCACGCGATAGCCGAGCCCCACAAGCGCGCGCGCAACGGCTGACCCTGCTGGCCCCGCGCCGAGCACGACGATGCTGGCGGCATTCATGACGCACTGGCTCGCGAATAGTCACACGCGGACACACTCGCGAACAGGATGGGCGTGGCGGCATGAAGGGGAGGGAAGTAACCGTGCATGCTGTCCCCCGTGAATCATGGCGCATCGCTTCGCGACCCCTGCGCTGCGCTCAAAATGAGTGAGACCTAATCTGGCATAGATGCCGCGATAAAGCTATCCGGTCAAAGGAGGATTTCAGTAGCGGAAATCCCGCATTCGCATGCGCCATGCGTATGAACGATCGTGCACTGTAATTGCTTTGCGAATAGGCGATGCGTGCCGGATAACGCCATGCATCAATCGTCTGTATTCCTCACAAGGATGCTACGCGGCAAAGCGGGGACAGGGCGTGGCGCCGTTAACGAGGCGCGGCTTGAGAAGGGCTTGGAGGAACGCCATTGCGCCATTCGCTCCAATGCGCGACGATGGTCTGCACGAGCGGATGGCCCGCGCGATAGAGGTTTTCCAACGCGGGTGCGAAGCCACCCTGGCTTGCATAGTTCAGTAGATTTGCCGCATTCGATTCACCCGCATACGGACGATCGAAATCCGAGCCTGCGCGCAGCACGGCTACGCGATCGAGGTCCACGCGTTGCGCACGCGCTGCGCGCCGGAGTGCTTCGAACGTGGCGTTGTCCTCCTGCTGCGTCATGCAGTACACGCCTTGTCCGCCGGTCAATTGACGCGTGAACTCGCTTGCCCTCGCGCCGAGCGCCTTGCCCGACCACCAGGTGTCGTCGGCGACCGAATCGCAGCGGATCACGGTGGGCGGCCGGTTCGCGGGTGCATAAGCATATTTCGCGCGCGCGGCCTGAGCCTGCGCGTTATCGGCGAGCGTCACGTCGTGCGAGATGGCCCAGGCGGCCTCGGTCAGCCGCGGGTTCAGGCGGAACACCTCGGTGCGGTAGTCGAGCGCGGGCTTTTCGTCGGGACTTTTCGTATTGATGCCGAGATACCCGGTGCGCCAGTTGCGCGGGCGGCCGTCGCCGTCTATTTCCCACTGCAGGCCGAAATCGACGAGCCAGTCCGACCAGGCCGCCGAGCCGATCGTGCCGTGCTCGGGGTTCACGCCCGCAATGCCCGCGATGAGAAAGTAAGTCTTGCGCAGGTCGAACTGAGGCGCAAAGGCGAGGGCCATGGTCGAGGCGGCGGCGTTCGCGTGGCCCATGCCGGTTGTCATCACGCATACGTCGTCGGTATTGCATTGCACCTTGGGATAGTCGGGCGAGAGGCCCGCGATCGTCACGGACTCCCAGGGACCGAGGCGCTCCAGCCATGTCTTCGCTTCGGGCGCGAACATCGTCACGATCATGACTTTCACGGCACGGCCGTGCGCGGTGGCGCCGCCCTGCGCGAAAGCCGCGGTTGGCGCAGAAAGCGTTCCTGCGTCCTGTTGCGTGGAAAGAGGCTGCAACGCGCAGGCAGCGAGCAACGGCGCGGCGCAGAGCAACGTGAGGCGGGTTCGCATTGTGCAAGTCCTTTGGGTTGTGTGCGTACCGGGCGAATGGTCAGGAAAATACGCTCGACTATGACAGTTCTGCGAAAGCACGGCGCCACGCGCGGCGCATTTTTGCCCGAAATTCCTATACTTCGACTAGCGCGCCCAGCAGGGGCCGCCGCGCCAATACGAAGCGACAGACCAGGCCACAAACCAAGCGATAAGCGAGGCGACAAGGCCGCGCGGCCCCCCGGCCCGCATGCGGCCGCCACGAGGAGGGAGACATGGGACATTCCGCATCCGCGGGGCACGCGCACGAGCGCCTTGGCGACTCCGGCCCGCATCGCCCGGCGCTTCCCGCGCTCGCTCTTGCCGCGCTCGGCGTGGTCTATGGCGACATCGGCACGAGCCCGCTCTACACGCTCGCCACCGTGTTCGATCCCGCCAACGGCCTCGCGGTCAATGCTTTCAATATCGTAGGCATCGTGTCGCTGATCTTCTGGTCGCTCATGATCGTCGTGTCGCTCAAGTACGTCGCGCTCATCCTGCGCGCGAACAATCACGGCGAGGGCGGCATCATGGCGCTGCTCGCGCTCGCGGCTTCCTCGGTCGCCTCGCGGCCGCATCTGCGTAACACGCTGCTCGTGATCGGCGTGATGGGCGCGGCGCTCTTCTTCGGCGACAGCGTGATCACGCCGGCCATCTCGGTGCTGAGCGCCGTGGAAGGCCTCGAAGTGGCCGAGCCCGCGCTCAAGACCTATGTGATTCCGGTGACGCTTGTGGCGATCGTCGTGCTGTTCCTCACGCAAAAGCACGGCACGGGCGGCATCGGCGCCGTGTTCGGCCCGGTCATGGTGCTCTGGTTCGCCGTGATCGCCGTGGCGGGCGTGGCCAACATCGCCTCAGCGCCAGCGGTGCTATTCGCGCTCGATCCGCGCGAGGGCCTCGCGTTCTGTCTGCATCACCGCTGGCTCGCCTTTGTCGCGCTGGGCGCGGTCGTGCTCTCGCTCACGGGCGCCGAGGCGCTCTACGCCGACATGGGCCACTTCGGCAAGCAGCCTATTCGCCTCACGTGGTTCGGCATCGTGTTTCCTGCGCTCGCGCTCAATTATCTCGGGCAGGGCGCGCTGCTGCTGGCGAACCCCGGCGCGGTGCAAAGCCCGTTCTACCGGCTCTTCCCGCAATGGTCCATCGTGCCGATGATCGTGCTCGCCACGGTTGCCACCGTCATTGCCTCGCAGGCCGTTATTTCGGGTACCTATTCCATGGCGATGCAGGCCATGCAACTCTCCTTTCTGCCGCGCATGAACATCGTGCACACGTCCGAGCGCGAGATCGGGCAGATCTACGTGCCCGGTATCAACTGGATTCTGCTCGTGGCCGTAGTGGCGGCGGTGGTGGGGTTCCGTTCGTCCACGGCGCTCGGCTCCGCTTACGGCATTGCCGTGACCGGCACGATGCTCATCACGACGTTCCTCACTTTCTTCGTCGTGCGTTACGCGTGGCATTACAACTGGGCGCTGTGCCTGTTCGCCACGGCGTTCTTCTTCGTGATCGACGCCATGTTCTTCTCGGCCAACCTGCTCAAGATCGTGGACGGCGGCTGGTTCCCGCTCGTCATCGGCGCCCTGAT
Organism: Paraburkholderia sp. J8-2; assembly: GCF_905220195.1. Classification (NCBI taxonomy): domain Bacteria; kingdom Pseudomonadati; phylum Pseudomonadota; class Betaproteobacteria; order Burkholderiales; family Burkholderiaceae; genus Paraburkholderia; species Paraburkholderia sp. J8-2. Next base: position 95,772 of record NZ_CAJMZA010000012.1, on the reverse strand, counting down.
GTTCACGATCATGGCGACCTGGGGAAAGGGCTGGGAAATGATGATGGCCGAGGCGCGCGTACGCGCCGGCAAGAAGCCCCTCAAGCCCTATCTTACGACGCTGCTGGAGAGCAACCCCGTGCGCGTGGGCGGCACGGCGATCTTTCTCACGCCGAATGCCAATGCCGTACCGCATGCGCTCGTCAACAATTTGCGGCACAACCGGGTGCTGCACGAACGCGTAGTATTCCTGAGCGTCGTGACAAAAGACGTGCCATGGGTGGCAGAAAGCGAACGCGTGAAGGTCGAACTGCTTTGCCCGGGCTGCTATCACGTCGTCGTCAACTATGGGTTCAAGGACGAAGTGGACCTGCCATGCACGCTTGCCGCGTTCAAGTCCGCGGAGTTGACCTTCGATCTCGACGAAACGTCGTGGTTCCTGAGCCGCGCGGTGGTGGTGCCCAAGCGCGGCCATGGCATGTCGATCTGGCGTGAGCGTCTTTTCGCGGTGATGCTGCACAACGTCGGGAATATCGCGGCGTTCTTCAAGCTGCCGGCCAATCGCGTAATCGAGGTCGGCGCGCGCGTCGAGATCTAGGGCACGTTCGCAAGCTCGTTAGGCAGGTGAACGGGCCCTGGCGGCGTCCCGGCGCGTGCGCGGCGCTTACGGGTTTTCGGCGCGCGACGGTTGCGGTCCTGCCTGCGCGGCCTTGCGAGCCTTCGCCACGTCGGCGGCCGACACGGCCGGCGCGTGATTGCCCCAGCTCGAACGCACGAAGTTCAGCACGTCGGCGATATCGCGGTCGGTGAGGCGCTGCGCGAAGCCGGGCATGGCGTAGTGCGTGGGCGCGGCGTTCGTCCACGGCATCTGGCCGCCCTTGAGCACGATGCGGATCAGCGAGGCCGGATTGTCGCTGTTGACCACCGAGCTTCTGGCGAGCCTCGGGAACGTTGCGTCGTAGCCGGCGCCGGTCGTGCGATGGCAGGCCGCGCAGTTGTCGACAAACGTGAGCGCGCCGTTGCTGCGGTCCGTGCCGGCGCGCAAGGCGGCCGCGGCGCTCGGGTCGGGTCTGAGCGCGTCGCCGTTCGGATCGACGGGAGAGAGCGTCTTGAGGTAGGCCGCAATCGCGCCGAGGTCGGCGTCGCTCATGTACTGCGTGCTGTGCTGGACGACATCGACCATGCCGCCGAACGCTGCCGCATCGTCGGATCGTCCTTGCTTCAGAAACGTCACGATGTCGCTTTCGCTCCACGTGCCGAGGCCGTTCTTCGCGTCACCGCGCAGGTTTTTCGCGAGATAGCCGTCCACCACGCCGCCTGAGAGATAGACGTTCTTGTTGTCGCTCAGCGCCTGCTCCTGGAGGCCAAAACCGCGCGGTGTGTGGCACGCGCCGCAGTGTGCGAGTCCCTCGACCAGATAGCTTCCGCGCAGCGCGGGGTCTGCGCTGGCCGGCGCGTTGGCGGTCACCGGCGTGGGGGCGAACATCATGCGCCAGAAGCGCAACGGCCAGCGCATCGAGAGAGGCCAGGGAATGCCTTCTGCGCGATTGGCCTGCTCGACGGGCGCGACCGCATGCGTGAAGTACGCGTAAAGCGCCTCGATGTCTTCGGGCGTCGTTTTGGCGTACGACACATAAGGCATGGCGGGGTAGAGCGTCGTGCCGTTCCTGGCAATGCCGCGGCGCACCGCGCGATCGAAGTCGCGCAGCGTGTACTCGCCGATGCCGGTGCGCTTGTCGGGTGTGATGTTGGTCGAGTAGATCGTGCCGATGGGCGAGGCAATGCCGACACCGCCCGCGAACGGCTTGCCGCCCTTTGCCGTGTGGCAGGCCGTGCAGTCGGCCACGGTGGCGAGGTAGCGGCCCTTTTCGATCAACGCGGGGAGCGCCGCGTTGGCGCTGGCTTGCTGCGTGGCGGTGCGATCGTCCGCCAGCGCGTGCGAGAACCAGCCGGACAGCGCCAGTGCGGCCCATGCCAGCACGGCACGCGAGTATTTCGTCATCCTCATCAGGGGAATTCCTCCTTACGCCTGAACGAGCGGCGCGGGCTGCTTCAGGTACTGCTCGCGGATCGCTTTCGCCGCGTGATACGCGAGCGCCGCCACGAGGCCGGTCGGGTTATAGCCCATGTTCTGGGGAAACGCCGAAGCGCCCATCACGAACACGTTGTGCACGTCCCAGCTCTGCAGATACTTGTTGACCACGCTCGTTTGCGGCGATGCGCCCATGACAGCGCCGCCGGTCGTGTGCGTCGACTGATAGAGGCGCGTGTCGTAGTGGTCGCCGGGCTTGCGGATCGAGCGGTAATACGCGTCGTGCTTCATGGCCTTCGCCACCTCCTCCACGCGCGTGCCCACGTAGTCGAGCATGCGGTATTCGTTGGCGTGCCAGTCGAACGTCATGCGCAGGAGCGGCAGTCCGTGGGCGTCGCGGTAGGTCGGGTCGAGGTCGAGGTACGCGTCGCGGTACGGCATGACCGAGCCGGAAATGCCGATGCTCAGGAAGCGCTGATACGCGTCGACCACGCCGGCCTTCCATTGGCCGCCCCAGGCGGGGGTGCCGGGCACGATGGAGGCCTGGCCAATCGGCCGGCCGCCCGTGCGCGCGTGGCGCACGCTCGCGCCGCCGAGAAAGCCCAGATGACCGTGGTCGAACTGGTCGCCGTTGAGGTCGTCGAGCGCCACCGCGCCCGCGCCCGAGCCGATGAACGGATTGAGCAGGGTTTCTTTGGGCAGCAGCACGTTGACGGCGCCGTTCATCTGGTACGCGTAGTTGCGGCCCACCACGCCTTGACCCGTCGTCGGGTCGTACGGCTTGCCTATGCCCGAGAGCAGCAGCAGGCGCACGTTGTGCATCTGGAACGCTGCGACGATCACGAGGTCGGCCGGTTGTTCGACCTCGCGGCCCTGTGCGTCGACGTAACTCACGCCCACGGCGCGCTCGCGGCTGCTGTCGAGCAGCACCTTCGTCACATATGAATTCGTGCGCAACTCGAAGTTCGGCTTCTTGAGCAAAGCCGGAAGAATGGTGGTCTGCGGCGAGGCCTTCGAGTACATGAAGCAGCCGAAGTCCTCGCAGTAGCCGCAGAAGTTGCACGGGCCGAGCCGCACGCCGTAGGGATTCGTATAGGCCTGCGAAGCGTTTGCGGCAGGCGCCGGGTACGGATTGAAGCCCGCCTCGCGCGCCGCCAGTTCGAACAGTTGCGCGCCGAGCGTGTTCTTGAGCGGCGGCGTTGGGTACTCGCTGCTGCGCGGGCCTTCGAGCGGATTGCCGCCGAACCGGATCTGCCCCTGGAGATTGCCGGCTTTGCCCGAGGTGCCGAACACTTTCTCCGCGAAATCGAAATGCGGTTCGAGTTCGTCGTAGGTCACGCCGAAGTCCTGCACCTGCATGCCTTCCGGGATGAAACGTTTGCCGTAGCGCGCTTCGTAGGTCGAACGCAGCTGCAGCTCTTCGGGCAGGACGCGGTAGTGCATGCCGTTCCAGTGGAAGCCCGCGCCGCCCACGCCGTTGCCGAGCAGAAAGGAGCCATGCTGGCGGTAGGGCACCGCGAGATCGTTCACGCCGTGGCGAATCGTGACCGTTTCGCGCGAAAGGTCCTGAAACAGCTTGCCGCGCACGGCGTATTTGAGTTCGTCGGCGACTTGCGGATATTTCGCGTCGGTGGGCGTGTCGCGCATCGCGCCGCGTTCGAGCGCCACGACCTTCAGGCCGGCTTGCGTGAGTTCCTGGGCGAGAATCGCACCGGTCCAGCCGAACCCGACGATCACGCAATCAACCTTGTTCATTTTGATGGTCATCGATCAGCCTCTGCTTCCGTCGATAGATACCGGGCCATACGGGTACTTCACGCCCGGTTGGTCGATCCAGTCGGCAAAATCGGCGCGGGCGCCGGGAAAGCCGATCGTTTTCCAGCCCGCCATTTTTTTGTTTCCGCCATAAATGGGATCGGCGAAAAATCCCTCTTTCGTGTTCGCGAGGAGAAAGCCGAAGAACGTGCTGGCTGGAACGGAGTCGAAGTTGGCTTTGCCGTGCTCCATGGTCTGGAGCACGGCCTCCTGTTCGGCGTTGCTCAGGGATGCGAATGATTTGCCGCTGTAATGCTGGCGGCACCACGCGTCGCAGGCCTTGATGCCATGCCGGTACACGTCGCGCGGCGCGAGATTCAACTGGTAGCCGAGTTCCGGCGCTTCGCTCACGTGAAACGGCCCCAGCATGTACCAGAGCTTGCCGTGGCCCCATGGCGTTTCCATCTGGCGGTCGATGAATTCCGGCACGCCCGCTTCGAGCGCGCCTGGCCCCAGGTGGTCGGAAGGAATCAGGCGCTCGACGGCGGCTTGCAGAAAGCGCCATTCGTCTGCCGTGAAATAGTCGGGCTGGTAGGGCGGCGGGGCTGCCGCCGACGGCGCGGAGGCCGGCTTGCAGGCGGACTGCGAGAGCGCGGCTCCCGTTGCAAGGGATGCGGTCGGCACGACGGCGAGCATGCGCCGCAGGAATTGGCGGCGCGGATCCTGTTCGGTGGACATAGGCTGTTCCCCTCGATTTGAGGTGAGCGATGGTAGGAGGAACAGATACGTCTTGTTTTCAGGATCGCGTTATCGAGATAAGGCCCTTTCGTTGAGAAAATGCGCTGTTTTTGCGGGACTTTTTGCGTACGCAAGGTCGGTTGCCAATGCGGGCGGTTCAGACTTGCGCTGTGGATGCAAGCGATTCGATTGATGCGTGACAAGTTCCCGTGGCTCCGCGCTTGTCGGGAAGCGGATCGCCTCGTGCAGACCTTCAGCGAAATGCAAAAGAATCAAAACGCAGAGAGCGGCCGCAAACCGAAGGCAAATCGGCGTCAGACTGTCGCGCTGACAGAAACTCAGGCGTAGGATGATCGGAATCGCATCGTAGTCATGTGGCAGCGAGCGGGTCGCTAGCGTGTCGCTGCATGACCGAAGGAGGGCATCATGAGACGCCTCTATTTCCTCGCTCCCGACACGACCACGGCGCAGCAGATCGTCGACGATCTGCTGCGCGCGCGCATCACGTGGCGTCATATTCATGTGCTCGCCAATCACAGCGTGGGCCTCGAGCGCTTGCCCGAGGCTTCGCTGCTGCAGCGCAGCGACATCGTGCACGCACTGGAGCGCGGCGTGATGTTCGGCGCTGCGACCGGCGCCGTCGTTGGCCTCGTGGCGCTGATGTTTCCGTTCGAGAACTTCGATATCACGGGCGGCGTGGTCGTTGCGTTGACGATTGCCGGCGCGATATTCGGCGCGTGGGCGGCCGGCATGATTGGCGTGGACGAGCCGAACACGACGCTGACGCGCTTTAACCGTCCGATCGAGGACGGTCAGTTGCTGGTCATGGCCGACGTGCCCGGCTCGCGCGAAGCCGAGATCGAGGCGAGCATCGCCCAGCATGTGCCGCGCGCCGATGTGGAAGGCGCGGAAGCCACGACGCCGATCTTTCCCTGAATGCGTCGGACCGTAAGGCGTGATGCGGCTGCGGCGCGGGCCTGATCGCGTGCGCGCACCATTAATCGCGCCCCATTTATCAGCGCTGACGCGCCATTTGAGGGCCGTACCGCTCACCGTTTGACAGCCGGGATTGCGCCGCGCTGCCCGTGCGCATTGCCCGCCGTATCGCCAGGCGACCGCCTGCGTCAAAGCCCGGCGCGCCGCGCCGGGCACGCCAATCCCCCGCCAAATCCCGCATTTTGACCGGCTTGCGCCCGCGACAAGGCAAAATACGGGTTTTGAGCCCGCGCCGGGCTCGAGTTTCCCCTGCCGGCCGCCTCCTTCCAGGCATCGATCGGGCCTCGTTGCGAGCCCGGCAGGTCGGCTCGCGTTGCCCGCGAGCCCTCAAGCGATATTGGAGTCGTCTACATGCCCGAATCGAATCTGTCTTTCTTCGGCCGCCTTTCGGTCGCGCTGGGATCGTTCTTCGCGATCCTCGGCGACGGCGAGCTTGCCGCCAACGTGCGCCGTCTGCGTGAAGGCGGGCTCGCACCCGCCGCGGCTGCCCCTGTGCCTGCCGCGGCTCCGGTCGCGAAGCCGGCGCCCGCGCCCGCACCCACCGTCATCAAGGAAGCGACGCCCGACGCCGCGTTGCAACTGCTCGGCCTGCTCCAGCGCAACGCGCGCTTCGTCGATTTTGTCGAGGAAGACATTGCCGGTTATGCCGATGCGGATATCGGCGCCGCCGCCCGCATCGTCCACGAAGGCTGCCGCGCCACGTTGCGCGACCACTTCTCGATCCGCCCGGTGCGCAGCGAGTCCGAAGGCTCGCGCGTGACGCTGCCGGCCGGCTTCGACGCCGCCGCCGTGCGCCTCACCGGCAACGTGGTCGGCGAGGCCCCGTTCAGCGGCAGCCTCACGCATCGCGGCTGGCGCGTCGAGGAAGTCAAGCTGCCGCAGCTCGTCAAGACGCACGACGCGCGCATCATCGCGCCGGCGGAGGTGGAGCTGTGAGCGATCCGCGCTATTCGATTGGGGTCGATCTGGGCACGACGCATTGCGCGTTGTCCTACGTCGATCTCGCCGCCAGCGATGGCGAAAAGACCCAGCAGGGCGTGCTGAACGTGACCCAGCTTACTGCGCCGGGCACGCTGGAATCGCCCGACCTGCTGCCTTCGTTTCTCTACTTGCCGCATGCGGGCGAGCTGACGCCGGGCGACCTCACGCTGCCGTGGACCACCACACGCGAGTACGCCGTGGGCGAGCTTGCGCGCAGCCGTGGCGCGGGCACGCCGATTCGCCTCGTGTCGAGCGCGAAGAGCTGGTTGTGCCACCCCGGCGTGGATCGCCGCGCGGCCATTCTGCCCAACGACGCGCCGCCTGAAGTCGCGCGTGTGTCGCCGCTCGAAAGCTCGGTGCGCTATCTCACGCACCTGCGCGAGGCATGGGACCACGCGCATCCCGAGGCGCCGTTTGGCGAGCAGGAGATCACCGTCACGATTCCGGCCTCGTTCGACCCCGCCGCGCGCGAACTGACGGCGGAAGCCGCGCAGGCGGCGGGCTACGCGAACATGACGCTGCTGGAAGAGCCGCAAGCCGCGCTCTATAGCTGGATCCAGAAGAGCGGCGGCGCGTGGCGCAAGGAAGTGAAGGTCGGCGACATCATCCTCGTGGTGGATGTGGGCGGCGGCACGACCGACCTTTCGCTGATCGCCGTGGTCGAGCGCGAAGGCAATCTCGAACTGCACCGCGTAGCCGTGGGCGAGCACATTCTGCTCGGCGGCGACAACATGGACCTCGCGCTCGCGCATGTGGTCGCGCGCAAGCTCGCGACCCAGGGCACGCAAGCGGACCCGTGGCAGCTGCGCGCGCTGACCTATGCGTGCCGCTCGGCGAAGGAAACGCTGCTCTCCGACGCCTCCGTCGATACGGTGCCGATCGTCGTGCCGAGCCGCGGCTCGAAGCTGATCGGCGGGTCGATCCGCACGGAACTCACGCGTGACGAACTCACGCAGATCATCCTCGAAGGCTTCTTCCCGCAAGTGGACGCCGCCGCGCGCCCGGCTGTGCGTACGCGCGTGGGTCTCACGCAGCTTGGCCTGCCGTATGCGCAGGACGCGGGCGTGACGCGCCATCTCGCGGCCTTCCTCGGCCGCCAGGTGCAGGCGCTCGCGGAACTCGAAGGCTTTGGCGCGCCGCCCGCGGGCGCCACCTTCCTGCATCCCACCGCGGTGCTCTTCAACGGCGGCGTATTCAAGTCGCCGCTGCTCTCGCAACGCGTGCTCGATATCCTGGGCGGCTGGCTCGCGGCCGAGGGCGCTGCGCCCGCCCGTCTGCTGGGCGGTGCGGATCTCGACCTCGCGGTGGCGCGCGGCGCAGCCTATTACGGCTATGTGAAGCGCGGCAAAGGCGTGCGCATTCGCGGCGGCACAGCGCGCGCGTACTACGTGGCGGTCGAATCGGCCATGCCGGCCGTGCCGGGGCTCGAGCCGCCGGTTTCGGCGCTCTGCGTCGCGCCCTTCGGCATGGAAGAGGGCACCGAGGCGGCGCTGCCGCCGCAGGAGTTCGGCCTCGTGGTGGGCGAGCCGGTGCACTTCCGTTTCTTCGGCTCTTCGGTGCGGCGTCATGATCAGGTCGGCACGATGCTCGACTACTGGTCGCCTGAAGAATTGCAGGAACTGGAGGAAATCCAGGCCACGCTGCCGACCGAAGGCCGCACGCCGGGCGAAGTCGTGCCCGTGAAGCTGCACGCGCGCGTGACGGAAGCGGGCACGCTGGAGCTCGAAGCGATGCCGAGCGGCACGAACGAGCGCTGGAAGGTCGAGTTCGACGTGCGTGGCGGAGCAGGCAGCTGAGTCCGATGAAGCCATACGTCGTCGGCATCGACCTGGGGACGAGCAATACCGTCGTGGCGTACGTGGAGGCCGGCGGCGACGCGATCCGCGTGTTCGACGTCGAGCAGCTCACCGGCCTCGGAGAAGTGGGCGCGGAAAAGATGTTGCCTTCCGCGCGTTATCACCCGGCGGCGGGCGAACTTGCGGCTGGCGATTTGCGTTTGCCGTGGAGCGCGCCTTCGCAAAGCGATGACGCCGTCGTCGGCCGCCTCGCGCGCACGCTCGGCGCGCAGGTGCCGGGGCGGCTCGTGGCGAGCGCCAAGAGCTGGCTCTCGCACGCGGCGGTGGACCGTCTTGCACCGATCCTGCCGTGGGGCGCGCCCGACGACGTCGCCAAGGTTTCGCCGGTTGCCGCGAGCGCGAGTTATCTCGCGCATGTGCGCGCCGCGTGGAACCATCGTTTCCCGCATGCGCCGCTCGAAGATCAGGACGTCGTGCTGACCGTGCCCGCGTCGTTCGACGACGGCGCGCGCGCGCTCACGCTCGAAGCGGCGCGGCTCGCCAGGCTGCCTGCGCTGCGTCTGCTAGAAGAGCCGCAAGCCGCGTTCTACGACTGGCTGTATCACCATCGCGCGACGCTCGACGCGCAGCTGGGCGCGTCGCGCCTCGTGCTGGTGTGCGACGTGGGCGGCGGCACGACCGACCTCACGCTCATCAAGGTGCAGTTCGAGAGCGGCGAGCCGCAGCTCACGCGCATTGGCGTGGGCAATCATCTGATGCTGGGCGGCGACAACATGGACCTCGCGCTCGCGCATCTGGCCGAGAGCCGCCTCGCCAACGCACAAACGCGGTTGAGCGCGGCGAGCCTCTCGCAACTCGTGGAGCGCTGCCGTGTCGCGAAAGAGCAGCTGCTCGACGCGAGCGCGCCCGAATCGGTGCCGATCACGCTGCTCGGCGCGGGCGCGCGTCTCGTGGGCGGCGCGCGCACCACGCAGCTTGGCCGCGAGGAAGTCGCGCAGATCGTGGTGGACGGCTTTTTCCCGATGGGCGCTGCCGGCGACCTGCCGCGCCGCTCGCGCGCGGCGATCGTCGAGTTCGGCTTGCCCTACGCCGCCGATCCGGCCATCACGCGCCATATCGCGGCATTTTTGCAGCGCTTCGCCGCGCAGTCGCGCGAGGCACTGGGCGCCGCGTCAGGCGCAGCCAACGCAGAAACCCCCGCGCTGCCCATGCCCGACGCGCTGCTGCTCAACGGCGGCGTGTTCCGCGCTCGCGCGCTCGCGCAACGTTTGGCCGACACGCTCGGCGCCTGGCGCGGCGAGCCGCTAAACGTACTGCAGAACAATCAGCCCGACGTGGCCGTCGCGCGCGGCGCGGTCGCTTATGCGCTCGCGCGCGCGGGCCACGCGCTGCGCATTGGCGGCGGCTCGCCGCGCAGTTACTTCCTCGTGCTCGACCAAGGCGCGGGCGCCGATGCCGCACCGCGCGGCGTGTGCGTGCTCCCGCGCGGCACGGAAGAAGGCCACGAACTGCATCTGGACGACCGCACGTTCGCATTGCAGCTCGGCCAGCCGGTGCAGTTCCACCTCGCATCGACGGTGGCCGACACCGCGTGGCAGCCCGGCGAGTTGGCCGATCTGGCTGCGGGCGACTTCGTGCGTCTGCCGCCGCTCGCGACGGTGGTGCCCGCAGGCGGCGATGCGAAGGCGGCGCGCGAGCGTCCCGTCAAGCTCACGACCGCGCTGACCGAAGTCGGCACGCTGGAAATGCACTGCATCGCCACCGACGACGCCTCGCAGCGCTGGCTGCTCGAATTCGCGCTGCGCCGCGCGGAGCACGAGAGTGGTGCGGGCACGGCGAACGGCGAGTCACGCCACGCGGGCCTCGACGACGCCATCGAAGCAATCGAACGCGTGTTCGGCGCACGCTCCGTCAAGGTCGACGCGAAGGAAGTGAAGCGCCTGCGCGCGCATCTCGAAGAGCGGCTCGGCCCGCGCCAGAACTGGGACGGCCCGCTACTGCGCGAGCTGTTCGGCGCGCTCTGGGAGCGCGCGGGCAAGCGCCGGCGCTCCGCCGATCACGAACGCCTGTGGCTGAACCTCGCCGGCTTCAGCTTGCGGCCGGGCTTCGGCTATCCGCTCGACGAATGGCGCGTCGAACAGCTCTGGACGCTCTTCGACGACGGCATCCAGTTCGTCAACGAAGGCCAGGTGTGGTCGGAGTGGTGGACGCTCTGGCGGCGCGCGGCGGGCGGCCTGAACGAGGCGCAGCAGCACGAGGTGCTGGAGGCGATGACATACCTCGAAGATGCGGCCGGCTCGAAGCGCCACAAGCTGCCGTTCGACCCCGCGAAGCTGGCCCATGCGGACATGATCCGGCTCTATGCGTCGCTCGAGCAGATCGCGGCCGAGCGCAAGATCGAGATCGGCGAGCGGCTGTTGCAGCGGCTGCAGAAGCCCTCGGAGAATCATCAGACGTGGTGGGCCGTGGGCCGGATCGGCGCGCGCCAGCCGTTCTACGGCAGCGCGCACGGCGTGGTGCCGCCGGAAACCGCCGCGCTTTGGCTCGATGCGATCCTGGCGCTCGACTGGAAAAAAATCGAACCGGCGATGTTCGCCGCGGCGCAGATCGCGCGCATGACGGGCGACCGCTCGCGCGACCTGCCGCCCGAACTGCGCGAGACGGTGGTGCGTCGCATGGAGTCGGCGAACGCGCCGCCCACGTGGGTGACGATGGTGCGCGAAGTCGTCGCGCTCGACACGGCGGACACGGGCCGGGTGTTCGGCGAGGCGCTGCCGGCGGGGTTGAAGCTGATCGCGGGCTGATTCCACACGCGCGACACCTGGCTTCTGCAAGAAGCGCCGCGCGCGTATGATCGAACGCCTGATTCCAACATGAACCACAGCGTGGTTGATCTGCCCATGAATTCTCCTGCCGATGCTTCCTCGCCGCGCACCTTGCGCGCGCTCTCGCCAATCGAGGCGCGTATCGTCGGCGTGCTGGTCGAAAAGCAGCACACGGTGCCCGACACCTATCCGCTTTCGCTCAACGCGCTCACGCTCGGCTGCAACCAGAAGACCGCGCGCACGCCGGTCATGAACGTGAGCGAAGCCGACGTGCTGGCCGCCATCGAAGACCTCAAGCTGCTGAGCCTCGTGTTCGAAGGCAGCAGCAGCCGCGTGCCGCGCTTCGAGCACAACCTGAACCGCGTGCTCGGCGTGCCGAGCCAGGCCGTGGCGCTCCTCACGGTCCTGCAGCTGCGCGGCGCGCAGACGGCGGCGGAATTGCGCCTGAACTCGTCGCGCCTGCACGGGTTCGCCGATGTGTCGTCGGTCGAAGGCTTCCTGGAAGAACTGGCCGAGCGCGAGCCGCCGCTCGTGGTGAAGCTGCCGCGCGCGCCGGGCGAGCGCGAAAGCCGCTGGATGCATTTGCTGTGCGGCGAAGTGAATACGGCAAGTTTTGCCGCTGCGGCAGCGAGCGCACCCGGGGCTCGCGAGGAAGGCGGCGAGAGCGTCTCGCTCGCGGACTTCGAGGCGGTGCGCGCCGAGCAGCAGCGTCTCGCCGACGAAGTCGCACGCCTGCAAGCGCTCGTGGCACGCATGGCCGCCGAACTGGGGATGTCGCTCGACTGAGCGCCGTCTCACCGCCTCACCGCCGCTACATGGACGCCGCCGCATCCACCGCCCAGCGCCTGCGCCAGGTGCGCGACCTGCCGTGCCCGCGCGGCTTGCCGCTCATCGGCAACCTCCATCAGCTGAATGCGCCGAGGCTCCATCGCGTGCTCGAACACTGGGCGCAGGAACTCGGCACGCCGTATCGCTTCCAGATCTGCGGCATGCCCGTTACGGTATGGAGCGACGCGGAGCTGAGCCAGAGCGTGATGCGCGAGCGTCCACACCGCTACCGGCGTTACGCGTCGCTCGAACCCGTGCTTGCCGAAATCGGCTGCAACGGCGTGTTCTCGGCCGAGGGCGCGGCGTGGCAGCCGCAGCGGCGGCTCGTGATGCAGGCGCTTTCCGTTCCGCACATTCGCGCCTTCTATCCCACACTGCAAGCCATCACGGCGCGGTTGCACGACCGTTGGCGGCGCGCGGCCGAACGAGGCGACGTGGTCGAGATGACCGACGACCTCAAGCGCTACACGGTGGACGTGACGAGCGCGCTCGCGTTCGGCGAGGACCCGCGCACGCTCGAACAGGAGCGCGGCGTGATCCAGGAGCATCTCGCGCAGATCTTCCCGACGCTCATGCATCGCGTGAACGCGCCGTTTCCGTACTGGCGCTACGTGCGCTTGCCGCGCGACCGCCGCACGGACCGGGCGCTGGCCGAAGTGCACCGCACGATACGCGGCATGATGGCGCGCTCGCGCGAGCGCATGCGCGACGAGCCGTCCTCAATCGACCGTGCGCCGCGCCATCTGCTCGAAGCGATGCTTGCGCTGCGCGATCAGCCAGACGCGGAGCCAGGCTCCGACGTGACCGACGACATCATCGCCGCCAACGTGCTCACGCTCTTGCTGGCGGGCGAGGACACCACGGCCAACGCGCTGGCATGGTCGCTCTACTATCTAGGCGCCGACGAACCGCTGCAGCAGCGCCTCGCCGGCGAGGCGCGCGCGGTGCTGGGCGCACACGATGTGTGTCCGGACTATGGCCTCGTGAAGGACCTCGACCTGTTCGAAGCCGTGTGCAGCGAAACGCTGCGCTTTCGCCCCGTGGCCGCGATCATGGCGTTCGAGCCCGTCGAGAACGTGGAGGTGGGCGGCGTCGCGCTGCCCGCCGGTTCGAAGATGTTCTTCCTCACCCGGCCGCCCATGCTCGACGCGCGCCACTACGCACAGCCCGGGCGCTTCGATCCCGACCGATGGCTGCGCGGCCATGCGGGTGCCGATGCCGATGCCCGCGTGCACGATCCGCGCGCATGGGTGCAGTTCGGCGCGGGGCCGCGTGTGTGTCCGGGGCGGCATCTCGCCGCCATGGAAATGCGGCTCGTGCTCTCCATGCTGACCAACCACTTCAAGGTGAGGCTCGCCGTCGATCCCGCGACGATCGAGGAGATCACGGCGTTCGCGATGGTGCCGAACCGCATGCCGGTGCGGCTGGAATGGCGTACGGACGCTAAGGCAGGTTCTCGCGCAGCACGATGCTGAACTGAATCGGCTTCACCGCGTCGAGCGCGTCGCGTTTGGCGGCGACATTGCGAAAGATCTTCAGACAGTTGCCCACCATCGACTGCGGCGTTTGCGTGATGAGCGCGTCCATGGTGCCGTCGATCAGCAGTGCGCGCGTGTCGGGCGTGAGGCCGTGCCCGATGAACAGGATCTTTTGCTCGGACTTCGCCTCGACGATCGCGCGGCCCACGCCGTCCGAGCCGCCGCCGCTGTTGTAGATGCCCGCGAGATCGGGGTGCTGTTCGAGCAGCCGCCGCGTTTGCTCGTAGTTGCGCTCGCTGTCGTCCTGGCCTTCGCGCAGGCCGATCACGCTCACCTGGGGAAACATCGATTCGACGAGATGCAGAAAACCGATCTCCCGTTCCTCATGGCCGCGATAGTTGAGGCTGCCCGCGATCATCGCGATCTTGCCGCTCGGGCGCGGGCCCATGAAGCGGCCGAGCAGCAAACCCGCCGTGCGTCCCGCCGACCGATTGTCGATCCCCACGTAGGCCAGGCGGCGTGCGTTGGAAAGATCGGAAATGAGGGTGATGGCGGGCACGCCCTGGTCGGCAAGCGTGTTCACGGCGTCGCGCACCACGGGATGCTCCAGCGCCATGAATACCACGCCGTCCGAGCGCTGCCCGGCTTGCAGCAGTCGCAGCGCAAGCTCGGTCGGGTTGAAGCTCTCGACATACTGCACGCGGCACTTCATGCCGAGCGCGCTCCATTGCTCGTGAGCGAATTCGATATAGTCGCCGAGCATGCGCAGGTAGCGGTTCGTGCCCGCGGGCAGCAGGAAGGCGATGCGCAGCGGCCGGGCGGACGGCGCTTCGGGCGCGTCCTGCGCGAGCACGTAGCCGAGTTGAGCGGCGGCCTGCAGCACGCGCTGCGCGGTAGCGGCGCGCACGCCCTCGCGGCCGTTGAGCACGCGGTCGACCGTGGCGGTCGAGACGCGCGCCGCCCGCGCCACGTCGGGTATGCGCGCACGTGCCGCGAGCGGCGAAATCGTTTCTGACATGACGTCGTTCCGATCGGAAATCAATCAAAAACCATCAGTTGCGCGGTTTGACAGCGTTTCTTGCGCCACATAGTCTTGCAGCTATCGCGCCGCTGCACACGACGATGATAGGGCAAAGCGAAGCGCGGATGGAATGATGGTTTTTGATGGACTTTGCAAGGCCATCATCTACACGACAATAGTGTTTGGAGACACGTCATGACCAACCAGGTGAGGCGCGCGTTGCTGCGTGCCGCCGCCGCGGCGCCGGTGGCCGGCGCACTCGGCTTTCCCGCCATCGTCCGCGCCGCTTCGGCGCCCGAATTCGTCTTCAAGTACGGCAATAACCTGCCGCTCACACATCCGCTCAATATTCGCGCGCAGGAAGCGGCGAATCAGGTGAAGGACGCCTCGAAGGGGCGCATGGAGATCCGCATCTTCCCGAACAACCAGCTTGGCGGCGACACCGACATGCTCGCGCAGGTGCGCAGCGGCGGCATCGAAATGTTCACGCCGTCGTCGCTGGTGGTTTCGACGCTCGCGCCCGCGGTGGCGATCAATGCCGTTGGCTTCGCGTTCAGCGACTACGACCAGGTATGGAAGGCGATGGACGGCTCGCTTGGCGCGTTCGCTCGCGACGCGATGCGCCGCGCCGGCCTCGAATCGTTCGAGAAAATGTGGGACAACGGCTTTCGTCAGACCACCACGAGCAGCGGCCCGATCACGAGCGCGCAGAGCATGAAGGGGCTCAAGATCCGCGTGCCAGTGAGCCCGCTTTCCATCGACATGTTCAAGGGACTCGGCGCCGCGCCTACGAGTCTTCAGTTCAGCGAAGTGTATTCGTCGCTGCAGACGCATATCGTCGATGCACAGGAAAACCCGTTGCCCATCGTGCAGGTCGCCAAACTGTACGAAGTCCAGAAGTATTGCTCGCTGACCAATCACATCTGGGACGGCTACTGGTTCGTGCTCAACCCGCGCGCCTGGCAGCGCTTGCCGAAGGACCTGCAAGGCGTGGCGAGCGACGCTTTCAACCAGGCGGCGATCAGGCAGCGCCAGGATGTGGCGAAGCTCAATGGCGCCGCAGTGGCCGACCTCAAGAGCAAGGGGCTCGCGATCAACCAGCCCGCGCCCGAGACGTTCCGCACGGCGTTGCGCCAGGCGGGCTTCTACGCGCAGTGGCAGGGCCGCTTCGGCAATCAGGCGTGGGACCTGCTCGAGCAGACCGTGGGCAAGCTCGCCTGAGAGTGCGGTGGTGAAACGATTGAGCCGCGAAACGGCGCGAGGACCCAGCATCATGACCGATCAGGCATTGCACCCGGCCGAAGCCGACGCGATGGAGGCCGCCAGTGCGAGCGCTTCGAAGAGCGCATGGCGGCGCGCGCTGCGCGTGTTCGACCGCGCGCTCGTCACGCTCGTGGAGGTGTGCGCGGCAGCGCTTCTCGCCGTGGAGATCGTAGTGCTGCTTGCCGGCGTGATCTCGCGCTACGCCTTTCACGCGCCCTTCGTCTGGTCTGACGAACTCACCGGCATTCTGTTCATGTGGCTTGCCATGCTGGGCGCGGTGCTCGCGCTGCGACGCGGCGAGCATATGCGCATGACGGCGTTCGTCGGACGTCTGTCGCCGCGTTCTCGCGCGTTCGTCGATACCTTCGCGATTTGCGCCTCGATTGCGTTTCTCGCGCTGCTGCTGCAACCGGCATACGATTTTGCCTCGGGCGAGGTGCCCATCCTGACCCCGGCACTGCAGATCAGCGACGCCTGGCGCGCTGCCGCGCTGCCCATCGGCACTGCGCTCATGCTGATCGTCGGGTTGCTTCGGCTTGCGCAGGTGGGCCGAGCGCGCGACGTGCTGGCGATGCTGGCGCTCGCCGTCGCGATTGGCGTGCTGGCGGTGCAGGCCGGTCCCTGGCTGCAGTCGCTCGGCAAGCTCAACCTCGTCATCTTTTTCGTGGGCGTGGTGGCGATCGGCATCTTTTCCGGCGTGCCGATCGGCTTTTCGTTCGCGCTCGCGACCTTTGGCTACCTGAGCCTCACGACGTTCACGCCGATGGAAGTGATGGTCGGCCGCATGGACGAAGGCATGTCGCATCTCGTGCTGCTCGCCGTGCCGCTCTTCGTGTTTCTGGGGCTGTTGATCGAAATGACGGGCATGGCGCGAGCGATGATCGAATTTCTCGCGGGGCTGGTCGGGCATTTGCATGGCGGCCTCTCGTACGTGCTGATCGGCGCGATGTATCTGGTGTCGGGCATTTCCGGTTCGAAGGTCGCGGACATGGCCGCCATCGCCCCGGTGCTCTTTCCCGAGATGAAAAAGCGCGGCGCAAACGAGGGCGATCTCGTTGCGCTGCTCGCCACCACGGGCGCACAGAGCGAGACGATTCCGCCGAGCATCGTGCTCATCACGATCGGCTCGGTCACGGGGTTGTCGATCTCGGCGCTTTTCACGGCGGGCATGCTGCCCGCGGCGTTGCTCGCCGTGATCCTGTGCACCGTGGTGTGGTGGCGCTATCGCAAGGAGGACCTGAGCGGCGCGCAGCGTTTCTCGCGCCGCGAGATTGGCCGCATGCTCGTGATCGCCGCGCCCGCGCTCGCGCTGCCGTTCGTGATTCGCGCCGCCGTGGTCGAAGGCGTGGCGACCGCGACCGAAGTGTCGACCATCGGCATCGCGTACACGATGGTGATCGGCCTCTTGGTCTACCGGCGCTTCGAATGGCGGCGGCTCGGCCGCATGCTGGTGGACGCCGCCACGCTTTCGGGCGCAATCCTCTTCATCATCGGCTGTGCGACAGCGATGGCCTGGGCGCTCACGCAATCGGGCTTCTCACAGGATCTCGCGCAACTGATGGGGGCGATGCCCGGCGGATCGTATGGATTCCTTGCGGTTTCGATTCTTGTGTTCGCACTGCTCGGCAGCGTGCTCGAAGGCATTCCGGCCATCGTGCTGTTCGGGCCGCTGCTGTTTCCGATTGCGCGCACGGCGGGCGTGAGCGAGATCCACTACGCCATCGTCGTGATTCTCTCGATGGGGCTCGGGCTCTTTTCGCCGCCGTTCGGCGTGGGCTACTACTCGGCGTGCGCCATCAGCAAGGTCAATCCCGATGCCGGCATCAAACCGATTGTGGGCTATATGTGCGCGCTATTCGTGGGTCTCGTGCTGATCGCCGCCATTCCCTGGATTTCCACCGGCTTTCTCTAACCCAACCGTTGCGGGCTGTTGTCGAAGGTGTCGTGCATGCAAGTGCGCAACGCCTCGGTGGCGCTCGTCCTTCAATCCTTGCAGCAGTGTGGAGAGTGTTATGAGCCGCTTCTTCGGCGAGATTCGGCAGGCCGGTTATGTCGTGCGCGACATCGAAGCCGCCATGGACTACTGGAGCCGCGTGCTCGGCGTGGGCCCCTGGTTCTACAACGAACGCGTGCCGATCGAGAATTACCGCTATCGCGGCGAGGCCTACGAGGTGCACAACTCGGTGGCGCTCGCGAACTCAGGGCCGTTGCAGGTCGAACTGATCCAGACGCGCAATGACGCGCCCTCCATGTACCGCGATTTTCTCGCAGCGGGCCACACGGGCCTGCAGCACAACGCCTACTGGACCACGAACTTCGACGCCGATCTCGAGCGCCTGCAGGGTCTGGGCTTCAAGGTGGCGATGAGCGGCGAAGTGGGGCGCAACGGGCGCTTCGTCTACTTCGACACGCAAACGCATCCGGGCACCGTGATCGAGCTTTCCGAGGTGGCGGGGCCGAAGGGCAAGCTCTTCGATCTCATCCGCGCGCAGTCTGCGGGCTGGGACGGCAGCGAGCCGGTGCGCGCGTTCCCCGATCTGGCGGCGCTATGAGCGCCGGTATCGAAGCCGTTGGCGCAGATCGTCTCGAAGCCGACTACCTGATCGAAACGCCGCTCGATCCTGCGCGCGTGGCCGACGTGATGGCCGGGGAGCAGTCGAGCGGCACGTTCGTGCGCGTGCACAACGAAACCGATGCGCTGCGCGAGCGCAGCCGCGCGACGGTGGTGCGAGTCGACGAGATCGAAGCGGTGCGGCGACCGAGCCTCGCGAGCGCATGGCTTGCGCGTGAGGGCGTGGACGGACCGTACCGGCGCGCGCACGTGACGCTCTCGTTTCCTCTTGCGAATATCGGCGCGAACCTGCCAACGCTGGCGGCTACCGTAGCGGGCAATTTGTACGATCTCGGCGAAACGACCGGCATGCGCCTGCTCTCGCTAAGGCTCCCGGCCGGCTATCGCGCGCGGTTCGAACTGCCGCGCCATGGCGTGCGCGGCACGCGCGAGTTGACCGGCGTGACGCGCGGACCGGTAATCGGCACCATCATCAAGCCCAACGTCGGCATGGATGCAATGGAGACCGCCTCGCTCGTGCGCGGCCTGTGCGAGGCGGGCGTCGATTTCATCAAGGACGACGAAGTATGTGCGAACCCGGCACACGCCCCAATCGAAGCGCGCATACGCGCCGTGATGAACGAAGTGAGGCGCTATCGCGAGCGCACCGGCCGCAACGTGATGATCGCCTTCAATATCACCGACGAACTCGACGCCATGCGCCGCCACGCCGACCTCGTGGAGCGCGAAGGGGGCGCGTGCGTGATGGCGAGCATAAACTGGTGCGGCTTCTCCGCCATCCAGGCGCTGCGCCGGGCCACGCCGCTCGTGCTGCACGCGCACCGCAACGGCTACGGCATGATGTCGCGCGATTCCGCGCTCGGCATATCGTTTCAGGCTTATCAAACACTTTGGCGGCTCGCGGGCGTCGATCATATGCATGTGCACGGACTCGGCGGAAAATTCGCGCAGTGCGATGCGGAGGTGGTCGAGTCGGCCCGCGACTGCGCGACGCCGCTCACGCGCGCGTTCGACGACGCGGTAATGCCCGCGTTTTCGTCGGGGCAATGGGCGGGCACCGCGCGCGCGACCTGCGACGCGGTGCCGAATGCAGACCTGCTGTTCATGTGCGGTGGCGGCATACTCGCGCATCCGGACGGCGCGGCGGCAGGCGTGACGAGCGTGCGCGAGGCCTGGGCGGCGATCGAGGCGGGCGTCGATGTCGACACTTACGCACGAGAGCGGCCCGCATTGCAGCGCGCGCTGCAGTTCTTCGGTGCACGACGATGAGCGCGCCCGCCTACGCGTTTTATGGCGATGATTTTACCGGCGCGACGGACACGCTAGCGCATCTCGCACGGGCGGGCCTGCGCACGAGGCTATTTCTTCGCATACCTGATGATTCGTGTGTCGCCCGTGCTGGAACGCTTGATGCGATCGGCGTGGCGGGGGCGGCGCGCTCGATGGCGCCGGCGGCCATGCGCCAGGAACTCGATGCGGTGGGCGCGCGCTTTGCCGCGCTAGGCGTGCGCGTGATGCACTACAAGGTGTGCTCCACATTCGACAGCGCGCCGGAGGTGGGCAGTATTGGCGTCGCGGTGCGCTCGCTGGGGGCGCATTTCGCGCACCCGTTGCGGATGGTGGTGGGCGGGCAGCCCGATTTACAGCGTTACTGCGTGTTCGGCCAGTTGTTTGCGGCGACGGGGGCGGACGACCGCCTGCCGGTATATCGCATCGACCGGCATCCAACCATGAGTCGGCACCCGGTCACGCCGATGCACGAAGCGGATTTACGTCGACATTTGCGTGCTCAAGGCCTGGAGGATGTCGTATCGGTCGACTGGCGCGCCTATGCGTCAGGCGAGCGTGTGCTGATGGCGCGTGTTGAAGAGGCGTTGGGGCCGAGGCCCGATGCGTTGCTGTTCGACGTGCAAGATGAAGCGCATTTACGCGCGATAGGGCGGTTGATGCGAGATTGCGCCGCGCAACGGCCCTTGCTGGCCGTTGGGGCCAGCAGTGTTGCGCAGGCGTGGGTGCTGGCGGACGATGCGCGCCCAGGCGCTGCGCCGTGCAACGGCGAGCCGGTGGCGCCCGCGCAAGGACCCGTTTTCGTGCTGGCGGGGAGCCTTTCACCGCGCACGCAAGCACAGATCGAAGCGGCGATTTCGTACCTGCGCGTGCCCCTCGAGCCCTTACGCATGATCGGCGAACGAGAAGGCGAGGCGTATCTGCGCGAACAGATCAATGTGATTGGGGCTGCGCTTGCACAGGGACGCAACGTCCTGGCCTATACCGAGCGCACACGCGTCGAAGCGGCTGCCGAAGGCCGGCGAAACGCGCTGGCGCTTGCATGCGGCGCATTGCTGGACGGCGTGCTGCGGCGTGCACCGGTGCGCCGGGTGGGTGTGGCGGGCGGCGATACGTCGAGTTTCGCCGTGCGTGCGCTCGGGGCGCGGGCGCTTTCGTATCGCGCGTCGCTCGCGCCGGGCGTTGCGCTATGCCGCCTTCACGCCGATGAGGCCCGTCTTGACGGCCTCGAACTCATGCTCAAGGGTGGACAGATGGGTGACGCCGATCTGTTCGAGCGATTGATTGCCGGGTGAGTCGATCGGCGCGCGAGGCGGGTCTCAACCCTGCGTGATGAAGGTATGCACGTGAGTGTTGAAGAGGTCGGGGTGCGTGCCGTTCATGCCGTGCGTGGCGCCCTTGATCGTCACGCGCCGCGCGAACGCGATCCACTCTTCGAGCGCTTCGACGTTGTTGCGGAACATGAGCGGGCTGCGCTGGCCGTCGATGAGCAGCGTGCGGCACTTGATCTCGCCGGCGGCGCGCGGTGCATAGGGCGGCAGCGGGTCCTGCAACTGCTTGGGCAGGGTCGTGGCGTTGGCGATGGCCATCTGGCGAAACGCCGCCGAACCCTTCTTCCAGGCGCCCGGCACGCTCACGGAGTCGACGAACAACTCGAGCCCCGCTTCGACGTCGCCGGCATGGATGAGGTCGGCTGCGCGCGTGCGCAGCGCGTTGGTGGCGGGCGGCAGCGCGGCGTCGTCGTTGTCCACGCGCGAGAGCGGGCCGCCCGGGTCGGCCAGCACCAGCGTGCGCACGAGCCGCGGATAGCGGCGCGCGAGATGCCACGCCACGCAGCCGCCGCGCGAGTGACCCACGA
Organism: Paraburkholderia sp. J8-2; assembly: GCF_905220195.1. Lineage (NCBI taxonomy): Bacteria > Pseudomonadati > Pseudomonadota > Betaproteobacteria > Burkholderiales > Burkholderiaceae > Paraburkholderia > Paraburkholderia sp. J8-2. The sequence goes on along the minus strand of NZ_CAJMZA010000012.1, from coordinate 74,363 downwards.
GGTGCACCGATTCGAGGCCGAGCGCGGTGATGAAATCGGCCAGCTCGGTGACGTGGCTCTCCCAGCCGAAGTCGCCCTGGATGCAGGCGTCAGCAGCGGGCCAGTAGTGGCTCAGGCTCGGCGCGATGCAGCGGAAATGCTCGGAGAGGCCATTGAGCTGCGGCATCCAGTAACGGTAATCACAGAGCGATCCGTGGACGAACAGCAGCGGCTCGCCTTCGCCGCGCTCGAGAAACGGCAGGGCAATGCCCGAGTGCAACGTGGCGTACGACAGGTCGGGCGCAGCTAGTAGGGAGGGATCGATGCGTTGGTTCAAGGAGGGGCTCCGAGCGTATGAGCGTCACTTTGCCGCAAGCGCACGATTAAGGGAAACTCAATAAACTGAAGGAATCGATAAGGTTTTCTGATTGAAAAAAGGGGCGCAACGCTGCGAGGCTTGTCGGGCGGGATTCTTTTCTTTCAGTGATGAAAGCAAGTGCGTGTGCGCAAGACCGGCGACCTGGCGCGCTCAAGCGGATTTATGGCTTCGGCGCCACAAGATTGGCGTCGCGCGCGAGCAGCCAGCGCCCGCTCGCATCCTTGCGCACGAGCGTGAGCGTGTAGCCCGCACGCCGCATCGGCTCGGTTGCACCCGGCGGCGTGATGGAAATGTCGATGCGATTGCGCAGAAAAGCCCAGTCCCCCATCACCTGCAGCTCCACGATCTCCGCCGTGCCCTCTATGCGCATGGCTGGCTGCGCCTCGGAGGCCGCAGCGAACCCGGCTTTGCCGAACGGCTCCTGGCCGGGCACCGTGAACACCACGTCGTCGGTCATCAGGCTTAGCACTTTGGCTGTGTCGCCCGCGCGGCTGGCGTCCATCCAGGTCTGCACGAGCTCGCGAATGGCGCGTTCGTCATCGGTCATAGTCGCGTCTCCCATGTCGTTCAGTTCGACGATTCCGGCACGCGCGCCTTAAAACGCGCTGCGATAAGCGAACATTGCTGTCCCGGCGTTTGCGATGGCGGCATTTGCGGTTGCCACGCGTCGAATCATAACCAGGGTAATTCTCGAATAAAGCGCCGCGCATCAGGGTTCTCACGTCCACGTAATTCCGTATTGCGTCGCAGCACGGAGGTTTTTAGACTGATTCGTATCCAGGCAATCGTCCGAGACGATATTCCCACTACGGGAGGCTTCACATGAATATTTTTCAATCGCCGAGCCAACCATCGAGTCCGAGGCTGCACGTATTCGAACAGGAAGGCGGCTGGCACTGGGGTATCACCATCGAGCGTTCGGCAGGCGGCGGGTTCAAGGTCATCGCTTATAGCGAGAAGACGTTCCGCGCCGAAAACGAAGCACAATCCGACGGCGACCGCGCCCTCGTCAATCTCGCTGAACTGGTTTGAGCCGCGCGCCGCGCGGCTTCATGTTTTTACGCCTGCGGCACTTCTTCTCGCATCCTTCGATATTTGCGGTCCGCGCAATCCGCGCTGAGCCGGAAACGACATCCCCTTCGTCTGACCGCTTCCATGCGGGCACGCCGCGTCCATCCGCCTCAGCGACCGATCGTGCGACATTTGCCAAAAATCAGCGCGCCATCCCCTGTGCCCCGGTATCGTGAGAATTTGCCCGCGAGGGCATTTCAGAGCGCTGCTGAACGCCGCCACCTTCCTCTATGACCTCACACGCGTCGCGCCCTTCGCCAACGCTTACGCCCGATCTGCAACTGGGCGAACCCATGACCGATACGATGCATGCCGAGTTCGTCGTGCTGCTCGACGCGCTCGCGCACGCGAGCGACGAAACATGGCTCGGCGCGTTCGACGCGTGGGTCGCCCATACGAAGCAGCATTTCGCGCAGGAAGAAGCGTGGATGCAGGAAATGCACTTCGGTCCGCGCCATTGCCATGCGGGCCAGCATCGGCACGTGCTGAACGTGGCCGGCGAAATACGCAGGCAAGTTGCCGACGAGGGGCGCTTCGAAACGGGCCGGCAACTGGTGGGTGAACTGCGCGAATGGTTCGCGTGGCATGTGAAGTCGATGGACGCGCTCATGGTCGAAGGGTTGCGCGAACGCGGCATCGCAAAGATTGATCAGGTCGTTTGAGTCAGTTTCAATTCGTTCGATTCATGCAAGCAGATATCGTTATTGTGGGCGCCGGGCCGGTGGGGCTATGTCTTGCGCGCGCGTTCAGGGGTTCTGGCCTCAAGATCGTCATGGTCGAGCAGCAGTGTCTCGCCGACATCAGCGAGCCGCAGTTCGACGGGCGCGAGATCGCGCTGACGCAGAAATCGGTGCGCTTGATGCGCAAGCTCGGGCTTTGGGATCGCATTGAAGCGCACGCGCGTGCTCCGCTGTGCAGCGCCAAGGTGTTCAATGGTCCCTCGCCGGGGGCGCTCGAGATCGGGCACGAACTGAGCGGGCACACGGAGCTGGGCTGGCTGGTCTCCAATCACCTGATTCGCAAGGCTGCCTATGAGGCGCTGCGCCAAAGCACGGCAGAGCACGGCGACGTGACGCTGCTCGCGGCGCAAAAGGTCAGCGGCGTGAAAGCCGGCGAGGATCTGGCGAGCGTGACATTGGAGAGCGGCGAGACGCTCTCGGCGAAGTTGATCGTCGCCGCGGACAGCCGCTTTTCGGCCACGCGCAAGATGATGGGCATTGCCGCCAACATGCACGATTTCGGCAAGGCCATGCTGGTTTGCCGCATGACGCATGAGGCGCCGCACGAGCACGCGGCGTGGGAATGGTTCGGGTACGAGCAAACGCTCGCGTTGCTTCCCATGAATGCGCAGCGTTCGACGAACGCGCATCAGTCGTCGGTCGTGCTCACGCTGCCGGTGGGCCTGGTCAATGAGATCGCAGCGCTCGAGCCCGACGAATTCGCGCGGCATATCGAGCAACGTTTCATGCGCAGGCTAGGCGCGATGAAGCTGGCGAGCACGCGGCATGTCTATCCGCTCGTGGCCGTCTATCCGGAGCGTTTTGTCGGGACACGCTTCGCGGTCGTGGGGGACGCCGCGGTCGGCATGCATCCAGTGACCGCGCATGGTTTCAATTTCGGTCTGCTCGGCGTGGAAACCTTAGGTAACCGAATTATCGAGGCGAAAAATAGCGGCTTCGACATCGGTGCCTTACAGGTCTTGCAACGCTACGAAACGCAGCATCGCCGCGCGACCCGGCCGCTCTATCTCGCGACCCGCTTCATCACTGATGTCTATACGAACAACACCGCGCCCGCAAAACTGGCGCGCGACTTCATGCTGCGCGCCGCTTCCCGGCTCATGCCGTTCAGGAAGGCGATTGCGGCCTCGCTGACCGGCTAGCTTCAGGCTCCCTCGCGCACGTCGACGGCAACGATGCGCTCGAGGGTCGCTACCGCATTCTCCACGCCGTTTTCCGCACGCATCGTTTTGCCTAATGCGCGGGCACGGCTTCGCACCGTTTCGCTGGCGGCAAAGTCGAGCGCGCTCGCGAACGCTTTGGCGCTGGGCTTGCGCCCATCGACGGCCACCGGTGCGACGCCCGCCTCGCGCAGGCGCTGCGCCCAGAAGAACTGGTCGCCCGCGAACGGCGTCACGATGGAAGGCACGCCCGCACGCGTTGCGGAGTGCGAAGTGCCGGAGCCGCCGTGATGAATGACGGCAGCGGTGCGCGGGAACAGCCAGTCGTGCGGCGTGTCGCCGACAACGAAGAAGTTTTCGGGCAGCGCGTTGGGATCGATGCCGTTCCAGCCCGGGTAGAAGAGTGCGCGCCGGCCCTGCATGGCTTCGATCAGCGCGGCCAGCAAGCGCGCAGTGTCGAAACCCGTCATGCTGCCAAAGCCGATATAGACGGGCGCTTCGCCCGCAGCGAGGAAGTGCGCCAACGCGGGCGGCGGCGTCCAGGCCGGGCTCGGCGCCAGCCACTGCCCGCAAAGATGCGCGTTGGCGGGCCAGTCGGCGGGCGCGGCGAGCAGGCTTGGCGAGATGCCATAAACCATCGGGTGGTCCTTCCAGACCGCCTTGCGCGGCGGCAGGCCGAACATCGCGCGCGCGACGTTGGTCTGGTCGCGGAACGCCTTCCAGAGCATGCCGTTCACCAGGCCGTGGCTCGCACGGTTGAACACGCGCGGCACCCATCTGGGCGGCAAGAACGCCGAGGGAAAGGCCGCCGTGGGCGTGAGCGGGATCATGCCTGCGCCGATGCCTTTCGCGCCCAGATATTCCGCCGCGGAAAGCCCCACGAACGCGGCCAGGCCCGCAACCAGAATGGCGTCGCAACCCTCGCCGGCCTCGACGAGGGTGCGCATCCACGACTGCGCGTTTTCGTTGGCGATTTTCGCGAGCGCGCGTGCGGTCTCGTTGAAGCCGCCGCCTTTCTCGACGACACCGGCGATGGCGTGGTCCGGGCGCAGCATGCCGCGAATGTCGCCGGCGAGCGCGGTGGCCGGCACGCCGAGTGCGTGGGCGCTGCCCAGCGTGGCCGCATCGGCGAGCAGGTGCGCGTCGTGCCCGGCGTCCATCAAGCCACGGCACAGCGCGGCGAACGGGCGCGCATCGCCTTCGGTGCCATAGGTCGCGACTAGTAGCTTCATGAGGCCTTTTTCCGTGCTTGCGGCGCTGCGTTCGTTGTGCGTTCCGGACGGCTTGTGCGGGATGTGCACTGCGTGCCGTTACCTGCAGCGTTTCGCAACGGCAGGCGTAGTGTCGCCAAACCGGTTCGCCCCTGCAACCTCGTTCAGCGAACCCATCCTGATTGTGGGTGTTTATGGCTGTGCCGGAGCGAGCGATGAACAGCGGGCGCGGAGCGTGATGTGACGACGATCTGTACGGGTGTGCTCGTTTGGCGCTGCACGGTCGCAGCGACATCCTCATTCATGAAGCGCCACCAACCCGATTTGCGAATTCCCAGAAGAACGCGCTCGGCACCGGCTGCGTCGCAAACCGCGGCGATCTGGCGGCCGATGGTCGAACCGGACATCGGTGATGTCACCATGCGCGCTTGCGCACCGTGTCGATTGCATTCGAGTATCCGCATCGCGCGGGCCAGCGTCTCGCGGCCGCCTTCTTCCATTGCGCCCGCGATCAGGCCGTAGTCCAGGTGGTCGCCCATCCCCTTGAAGCAGGGCGTCAAATCGACGATATGCACGGCGACAATATGCGCATCGCAATTTCTGGCTGTGTCGAGCGCCGCCGCGAGGAACGCATCGGATGAATTCTGACTGATTGCAACGACGATGGTCTTGGACATTGTGAGGGCCCTCAGTACGCCCAGTAGGTGAAGGAGCGCGGGTAGCCATAGACAACCGGCGCCGGCGCCAGCATGGGGGGCGGCGCATACATGGGCGCAGTTGCGTAGACGGTCGGCTGCGAAATGCTATTTCCCTTGGACGCCATGCATTGCGAGTAAGCCGCGTCGTAACTGGCCTGCAAGCTCGCGGAACTCGCCTGGGTGTTATTGGCGCCGACGGCGCTCCCAAGCAGCAAACCCGCGCCGGCGCCAATCGCTGCGCCAACACCGGCATTGCCCGCCGCGGCGCCTAACAGCGCTCCCGCCGCCGCGCCGCCTGCGGTGCCGATCGCTGTACTACCCAGCGCGTCGTGGCTCGCCGAGGGCTGGGCTGCGCCGTCCGTGCGGAAGGCGTAATTCCTGCATACATAGTCCTCCTGCTGGAATTCGCCCAGCGGCTTGCCCTTTGGCGGCAATGCGACCACGGTTGGGCCCGTTGGCGGAATGACGGCGCACCCGCCCAGTCCGAGGGCGACGATGCAGGCGGATAAGACGAGGCAGGCGGTTCGTGAGGGTTTCATGATGGAAGTGTCCAGTCAGTGCACGGATAGCATGCTGACGCGCGAAAGTTAGACGTGAGTTATGACTCGTCGCGCGTCAATGCCGCCAGTCGATTTGCTCATCGACGTAGTAAGGCGCGAACGGATTGTGGTGCGCATCGAAATACCGGTTGCGGCGCTCGAGTTCTGCAAGATCAGTGGACGAGGCGAGGTAAGCCTCGCGTTGTCGAGCTTCCACAGCGGCGAAGTGCGCTTCGAGTTTGCTGACGAGTTTGGCGAACATGATGCTTCTCCTTGAACAGGGACGGCGAGCCGTCGATGAGAAGCATCATCGCGAAGCAGAATGAGTCGTGAGTTAGCAGGAGCCAAACCGAAGACCCGATGCGAGGCGTCCCGGCCCATCGGCCCGCTGCGCAAGCTCGGCGCGCCAGGACGTCAGGGCGCCTCGGCGCAGTGCGCGCCATCCTTGGCGAGAAGCGGCATTTCCACGATGGCTCGCAGCCCCGTCACGCCGTCATGGCGATTCTCGAGGGTCACGCGACCGCCGTAGCGTGTCACGATCGCGAGTACGATCGCGAGCCCGAGACCGCTGCCCTCGACGCCATGGTTCACGCGAAAGAACCGGTCGAATACACGCGGAAGCGCCGCTTCGGGAATGCCGGGTCCCGTGTCGGCAATTTCGATGCGTGCCTGCCCATTCGCGGCGAGCACGCGCAAATCGACGGAGCCGCCGTCGGGCGTGTAGCGCAGCGCGTTGCCGATCAGGTTCTTGACCACGGCGCGCAGGTCCGACTCGGTTGCGCAGATGCGCGCCGGCGTCAATTCGCTCGCGCCGATATCGATCCGCTTCTGGTTGGCGATGGGCAGCAGCTCGGAGACGACTGAAGCAACGACTTGCGTCACGTCGATCGAAGCGCTCGGCGCAGACGTCATCTGCGCATCCGCGCGCGCCAGCTGCAACAGCTGGGCGACGAGTGTGCTCGTGCGTTCGATTCCCCGACGCAGTGCCTGGAAGCGCTCGCGGTTTTGCGGAGCAATGTCGCCTTGCAGATTGTCGGCCTGCAATTTCAGCGCGGTGAGCGGGGTACGCAACTCATGTGCGGCATCGGAAATGAAATCGCGTTCGAGCCGCATCGATCCGTCGAGCCGCTCGATCATGCGGTTGATCGAGCTGACGAACGGACGAAGCTCGATGGGCAGGCCTTCGTCCGGCAGGGCCTCGAGACTCGTCGAATCGATTGCCTGGGCGCGGCGTCCGAGCCGGTCGAGTACCCGGAATGCACGGCGCACGCAAAGGTACACCGCGATCCACACGGCCGGAATCAGCACGTAAACAGGCGTCAGCGCGCGTGCGGCGCTGTCTTGTGCCATGCGCACGCGCACCGACATGCGTTGGCCGACCTGTATCACCTCGTTATAGGTGACGAGCGTATACACGCGCCACGCTTCGTTGGCGGCGTATTGCTCCGAGAAGCCCGTGGGCGAATTGCGGTCGAACTCGACGGCGCTGTCGGTGGTGCGGGTGGGCGAGGACTTGTGTTCAGCAGTCCAAACGACGACGACGATGTCGTCGGCGTTGCTGGAGCCAGGGGAGCGGCGCGGAATGGCGGCCTCGTACACGTCGCGTATGCGACCCGCGACGTTCGAGAGCCGATCGTCGAGCAGGGCATTCACGCCGACGAGAGCGAGCCGGTAGGAGGTCACGCCTTGCACGATTCCGAAGACGGAGAGCAGCAGGCCCAGCGAGACGATCAGCTGGGTGCTGAGAGATCTGGCTTTCATGAGCATGACGGTTCGTCCCGCGTTAGCCAGCGGCGCAGTGCGGCCCGCCGCCGCGCCGGCAATGCTGGCGCGTGCGCCAACGATATCAGATTATGGGGACGATACGCCGCCGCGAAGCGCGCGGTTTGATGCTATCGGGCGCTTGCCTTTGCCCGCGTCGCCGGATCACAATCGCGCGTGCGCGGGCGAACGCCCGCCTTGGCGCGGCCCATTCATGCGGATGATTGATCATGCGAATCCTCATCGTTGAAGACGACATCGATATCGGCCAAAGCTTGATGCGTGCGTTGAAGGACGCCGGCTACAGCGTGGACTGGATCCGGGACGGCGCGCAGGCGAGGGAGGCGGTGGTGGGCAACGCGTATTCGATCGTGTTGCTGGACCTGGGTCTGCCGGGCTCCGATGGGATCGACGTTCTCGCTGCCGCGCGAGGGCGCGGTTGCACGACGCCGGTGCTCATCGTGACGGCTCGCGACGACATCGAGACCCGTATTCGCGGTCTAGACATCGGTGCCGACGATTACTTGCTCAAGCCCTTCAACACTTCCGAGCTGCTGGCGCGCATTCGCGCCGTGATACGCCGGCACGCGGGCGCAGCGGTTTCTGTGCTCGGCGACGAAACGTTGAGTCTGAATCTGGATAAGCATGAACTCTGCTACAGGGGGCAGCGCGACGTACTGTCCGCGCGCGAGTTTGCGCTCATGGCGGCGCTGCTCGAGCGCCCCGGCATGATCCTCTCGCGCGCCCAGCTGGAGGACCGGCTGTATGGCTGGGGCGAAGAAGTGGAGAGCAATGCTGTGGCGGTGCTCATTCACGGCGTGCGCAAGAAGTTCGGCCATGACGTGATACGCAATATTCGGGGGTTCGGTTGGACCATCGACCTGGCCGCCCGCGACGAGCAAGCGGGCACGCCCTCAGCAGACGGGAGCGAGGCGCGCGAATGACAGCGTTCGCGCTTGAGTGCCGGCTACGGCTTGATCGGAACGCGTAATACTTCGTTAATCTAAATGTTTGAAATCGTTCGCGTTGGAAAACTCGCGTTCGATCGCGCTGCCGACGGAAAAAATCCGGGATCGAACGCGATTACGCAGTTACGCATTGCGGTTCACAACGAAGCTGGAATGCGGCGCGTCCGAGGCGGGTCGGTGATGGAACTGGCGCTTGCGCAACGTTCTCTGTGAATGGAAGGCGTCGGGGCATTCGGCCTTCAGTTGGAGAATGGTCGCGTCGATACAGTTGATACCAAGCTTCGAGGCCTGGATCAGGGCGCTTTTCTGGTCTGCGTTGAGCTTCATGACGGCTCCTGCGAAAACGGGTGTGCGGCAGACGCTTAGCTATGCTGGAACAGCGCGAGGCGGCCGCCCTTGTAGAGGTCGTGCACCTTGTTTGCAAGCGGGGCGTGCGGCGCCTTCTGGCATTCGCCGACAACGGCGGCCACCGGCGTCGCGACATCCACGACCGTCGTCACGGTCTCGCTCACGCCGAGCTTGTCGACGCCCGAAACCCAGTAGACGAGTGCTGGCTTGTAGGCGTCGTCCACGGCGAGGAAGTCGGAGCAGGTCATCTTTGCGGGTGAAACGGCAGTGACGGGTTTTGCGGTGTCCGCAAGCGCGAGCGGGGAAGCGCAGAGACCGGCAACAAGGGCGGCACTGAGCGATGCAGCAGAGATAAGGTTTTTCATGGCAGTTCTCCAAAGGTGAGGAAAGTAGGCAACGTATCCTTGCGGGTGCGTCGATGATTGTCATCGTACGGGCCGAAAGTTAGCCCAGAGTGATGGAGCAAGAAGGCTGGAGCCGAACGACGGCGTGGCAGAGCGCTTCCGAGGCGTGCGACGGCGCCGCCCGCATGATCGCCATGCGGTCCACCTTCCCCTGTTCGGTCTGCGCAATGGCGCGGCTTTGCGTGAGGCGGACCTGACTCGCAACCGTTTCGCCGAAGGCCGCATCGAGCGCGCGCAGGCATCGCGCCACGTCTACTCGACGCCCGGCCCATGGCTCGACGACGGCACGCCACAGGTCGTCGCTGAACGCGTCACTGCTGGCAAAGGCGGTCGCAAAGCGCACGTCGGGCAAGCGGCAGAGGACATCTTCGATATCGACGGGAGCGATCGTGCGGCCGGCGATTCGCCTGATGTCTTGCGCGCGCCCGAGTACGTGGAGGTTGCCTGCTTTGTCGATGAAACCCATATCACCCGTGAGGCACCATCCGTTGCGGAATTTCAGGGCCGCTTCTTCAGGCTGATTCCAGTAGCCTTTTGCAACCGCCGCTGAGCGCACCTCGATCTTCCCCGGCTCGCCAGGCGCCGCGAGCGTGCCATCAGTACGCCGAAATTGCACATCGACGCCGGCGCGCACGCGCCCCGCGCAGTCGAGCAGCGCCGGCTTCGAAGCCGATTCGTGAGGCGCCAGCGCGCTGACGATCCCCGCCTCGCTCGCGCCGTAAAAATGCGTGAGCACGGGGCCGAACCGTTCGATTGCGCGGCGGCGAAGCACGGCCGGCGCCGATCCGCCCACATGCGCGATCGAGCGCAGCGAAGACAGGTCGCGAAAGGGGACGTCGCGATGATCCATCGTTTCGAACAACTGAGGTTCGACGAGCAGGAGATCGGTGATGCGTTCGACTTCGATCGCGGCAAGGGTGGCGGCAGGGTTGTAGCGGCGCTCGAGGACGACCGTGCCGCCCGCGGCCAGCGTGGTATCGACGAGCACCTGTGACAGGTAGGCGAGCGGACCGTTGACGAGCTGGCGCCGTTGTTCATCGCGCGGCGCATTCACGAGCGCCGACCAGGCTGCGAACGAACGGCAGCTGCATTTGGGCACGCCCGTCGTGCCGCCCGAGGAAACGATCACCGCGAGTTCGTCTGGCGTGTTGCGTCCCTGCAGTGGCCTGTCGGGCTGCGCATTGGCGAGCACGTCCAGACGCGTCGCCGCGTTGCCGAAGCCGACCTGCATCACGCGAAGCGGCGTCGTGCCGGGCGTGTCGGGTAAAAGGCGGGCGGTCTCCGGAAAGACCACCAGCAGCGCGGGCGCCATTCGCGCAAGCAGGGCCGCGCGCCGGTCGGCATCCGCGAGCGCGGGCAGGTAGATCGCTGCTGCGCCGATCAGGTTGGCGGCGTAACGGATGGCGATCGCCTCGGGCCGGTTGGGCGCGAAGAGCGCGACGAGCGAGCCTCGGTCGACGCCGAGCGCCTCGAGCGCCCGTGCGTAGCGGTAAATGGCGCTGCGCAGCGCGCGGCCCGTCACGTTCGTTCCTTCGTAGCGGATAACCGGCTGGTCGGCCCGCGATTCGAATTCGTCGAGCAGGCAATCGACATAGGGCCGGTACGTCCCTGTCGCTCTCGTGGTCGTGTCTTGATTCATGGCGTCACCTTGCTTCATCGCGTTGTCCCGGAACATCGCCGCCTCGCGCGGCGATCCCCGAGGTAATTGAATGGGGCTGTCGTGGAGAAGCAGAGTGATCGCGCAAAGTTAGTGGCGAGTGAGCGCATACGCGCCAGGCGGCGTTCGCGTTGCTAACTTTGCGCTAAGCATGCGGGTCTACCATGCGCTGCGTATCAGCAAACTGCCGGCTAACGGCGGCGACCCGTGGAGGTCGACTCATGCGTATCCTCATTGTCGAAGACGACATCGATATCGGCCAAAGCCTCATGCGCGCATTGAAGGACGCCGGCTACAGCGTGGACTGGCTGCGCGACGGCGGGAGCGCGAGGCGCGCCGTGTTCGATCACGCTTACGCGGTGGTGCTGCTCGACCTCGGGTTGCCCGGCGCCGACGGCATCGATGTGCTCACCACCATGCGTGCGAAGGGCTGCGCAGCACCTGTGCTGATCATTACGGCGCGCGACGACATCGACACACGCATTCGCAGCCTCGATCTCGGCGCCAACGACTATCTGCTCAAGCCGTTCGACACGTCGGAACTCAAGGCCCGCATTCGCGCTGTTTTGCGCAGGCGCGCGGGCGCGAGCGTTCCCGTGCTCGGCAACGCAACGCTGGGGCTCGATCTCGACCGGCGCGAGCTGACGTTTCGCGGCCGCCGCGAAATGCTGCCCGCGAGGGAGTTCGCGCTGATGGTGGCGCTGCTCGAACGGCCAGGTGCGATCCTGTCGCGCGCGCAACTCGAAGATCGCCTCTACGGCTGGGGAGAGGAAGTCGAAAGCAACGCCGTAGCGGTGCTCATTTATTCGATCAGAAAGAAGTTCGGGTACGGGGTCATTCGCAATCTGCGTGGCTTCGGCTGGACCGTCGATCTTCACGATGCATGACCGGACAACCATGGCTTTTGCCGTTGATGCAGCCAATGGATCGGGTCGTAGAGGAATCCAGAATGAAATCCAAAGCCAGATCGCTTGGCACGCAACTCGTGCTTTCGCTTGGGATCGTGCTTTCGATCTTCACCATCACGCAGGCAATCAGCTCATACGATCTCGCGCGCGTTGGCGTGAACGCCGTGCTCGACAGCCGCTTGTCGAATGTCGCGCAGCGTGTGCGCGACATGTTCGAGGACGCCATTCCGCGCCATTCAGCAGGCTCGTTGAACGCGGACGACATCGTGGTGCTGGTCTGGGAGCCCGGCCTCGAGCGGCCGGCCCGAACGACCGACAGCGCGGTCATTTTCGATCGCGACGCCGCACCCGGCTTTTCCGATCAGTTTGTCAATCGCGAGGCGTGGCGAGTCTATACCCTGGTCGCGCCCGACAATGACGTGGTCCAGGTCGCGCAACGCATATCGGTGCGCCAGCGCATGGCCGAAGCGAGTGCCTTTAGAGGGTTGCTGCCGGTGTTCATCCTGATTCCGGCCGTATGGCTCGCCGTTTATGTGTGCGTGCGCCGGTCGTTCAGGGTGCTCAAGCGGCTCGGCCAGCAGGCGCGCGCGATCGACTCTGCGCATCTCGTGCCGTTGTCGGCCCGAGGCCTGCCCGTCGAACTGATACCGTTCGTGTGTTCGATCAACCGCATGATCCGGCGTCTCGACGCTTCGATGAAACTCGAACGCGACTTTATCGCCGACGCCGCGCATGAGTTGCGCACGCCGCTCACGGCGCTCAAGCTCCAGGCCGACAACCTGGAAGGCGATATTGCGCCTTCCAGCGAGGAGCGGTTTCGGGCGCTGCGCCAGACCATCGATCGCACGAGCCAGCTTGTCGCGCAGTTGCTGCAACTTGCACGCGCGGACTCGCAGGTCGTCGAGACCGCAACGGACGAGCCCGAGGTGACGCACGTGGTGACCTCGGTCGTTGCCGACCTGTTGCCAATCGCGCGGGCCAAAGGCATCGATATCGGTGCCGGGAAATTGTCGGCGGCGAAGGTGCGGATTCCGGAGTCCGATCTGCGCGCGCTCGTGAAGAATCTTGTAGACAATGCACTGCGCTATACGCCTGAATGGGGTTCCGTCAATTTGCGCGTCTTCGCCGTACACGGGCGCGCGCACATTGAGGTGACCGATACAGGGCCCGGCATTCCCGATGCCTTGCTCACGCGCGTATTCGACCGCTTTTTCCGCTGCAATCACGGCGTCGAGGGCAGCGGGCTTGGCCTTGCGATCGTGCGGGCCATCGTGCAGCGGCACGGCGGCACGATATCGCTGCACAACCGTCGAGATGGACAGAACGGCTTGCGCGCCGTGGTGACGTTTGCGCTCGCGGGGTGCGAGACGCCGGGACAGATCCGTGGCGGCCCGTGCGTGACCGCTTTTAGCGGGCACGTCTAGGTAGGATGCCTTAACAAAATCGATCGGCGGGAAGGTTCGGCGCAAAGAATCAGTGATGCCAGAAAAGGGAATCCTGGCGCGAACGGGTGTCGGCCGCCTGCGCATACTGGCTTTCCCATGGCAAGGTCCAGCCACTGCGCTTGCCGCCGCCCGGCCGGCGCTCGGCGCTGGCAAGCGCGAGCAGGCGCTTCGCCTCGCGGCTCGATGCGTCGACATTCACCGCATGTCCCGCGTCTTGCCGCACACAAGCCCATTGGCGCTCTTGCGCGCATTGCCGTGCCTCACCGATCAACGCGTCGCGCTGGTGCTCGCGCGCGACGAGGTCGGCTTGCATCTGCTGTGCGTCGCGGTTGCCGGGTTCGACGGCGAGCGCGCTCGTGAGCGCCCTGCGCGCGGGCCAAAGGTTGTTTCTGTCGAGACTCGCGTGTGCGCTGGCCAGATCTTTCGCGACTCCGGGGTGCGCACTTGCATAACGTGGCGCGGCGGGCGCGCGCTCGACCGCAGGCGCATTTTGCTGTACGAGGTTGCGCTGAGCTGCGTTCGCTCGCGGCAGGACGGCTGGCGGCCGGCTGATCAGCGCGGCTGGCGAGCCCGATGTGCCTGGCCTGCCAGGCGTGCCCTTCGGGCCGCTCACGGACCCCACGACCACCTGTGCGCCGAGTTTCGGCTCCCACTCGCTGCGATGCAGGAACGCATAACCGCCGAACGCGATCGCAAGCGCGCCGAAGCCTGCCCATGCATAGCGCGGCAGCCGCGAGCGCTCGGCAATGTGTGCCTCGTCGATCGATGGATATGCGCCGTCGTAGCCCCCGTCGTAGCCCCGATTGCCGCCAAGTCCGCCCGGGAGTCCCCCCAGGTTCGCGCGCAGACGCCCGGCGACCCCATGCGCACGTTCGCGTTCATCCAGCGCGCCCTCGCTCGCGGCTGCGATGCGGGCGGCCGCAGCCAGTTGATTCGCTCCGCATTGGGGGCACAGCGCTAGCGGTGCAATGAATCTCGTCCCACAGTAGGGGCACTCCGACGGACCGGGATCGTCGCGACCAGGGGCATTGAACATGGGAGCAGTGCGCTTTCGCTTCGATTGACGAATGGCCGCAAAATCGCCGCAAAATCGGTGCCTGATTTGCGCACCGATTCGAATATGGGCCAGTTCGCCGCGAAGATCAATCGGCGGATTCCGCCAGTCTGGCGGATACGGACAGGCATGGCGCCAGCACGCCGCGCCTGCCTTATTGCTTCACGCAGCCGACGATCGTGGCGATTGCAACGGCATCCAGCGTCAAGCCGATGTGCCCCGCGCGAGGCACGAGCGTAACCGGCACGTGGGCTCCGGCTTCCTCGAACGCCGCTGCGTACTCGCGGGCGAGAAAAACCTCGTCTTCGGCGCCGGCCAGCACATGCAGGGGTTGCCGCACGCCGCGTATGTCCGTGCGGTAGTTGGCGTGCGGGCGGAAATTCTGCATCAAATTGAACGAATACTGCGGTGTGAGCTGCTCGCGTACCTCGGGCGCCAGCGCATAGGCGATCGTCGGCAGATGATTGAAGGCGCGAATGCGCAGGCCGTTCAGCAAGGCGAGCACGGCGACACGCGGCAAGCCGACTGACACCCAGCCGCCGACCTCGTTGCGCGTGGTGCGCGCCTTGTGATGCAGGAAGGGCGCGAGCAGCACGTAACGATCGAACAGACGTTGACGCGTGCTGCCCGCAAAGCGCAGCGCAAAGCCGCCGCCCGCCGAGAAACCGACCAGCGTTTTCGGCAGCGCGCGCAACTCGCCCGGCAGCGCGGCGAGCAGATCCTCGAGATCGTCTTCGAGCTGGCCGATGTAGTCGATCGTGCCCTTGCGGCCCGATTCGCCATGGCCGCGGACGTCGGGCACGCAAGCCGCGTAGCCCGCGGCGGCGAACTGGCGCGCGAGCGGGTGGAGGCTCGCGCTGCTTGCCGACGATCCGTGGATGAGCACGACGCAGCCTTGCGGCGAGCCGGCAGGAGGCAGGTACGCGCGCCAGGCAAGTGACGCACCGTCTCGCGCGCTAAAACGGCGCAATGCGGGAAGGTCGGAGAAGTCGACTTCCTTGAACGGCGCGTTGATCGACTCGAGTGGCGCGGGCTGCTTCGGGCCGCCTTTCACGAGCGCAACGGCGGCAGCGGCGATAGCGGCGATCGGAACGGCTGAAGCGCTGAGAGACACGGGTGGATCTCGTGTACGCGACGGGTTGATTGTCTTGCCGGCGGTGATGATAGCCGACTTGCCGCCCGTGTCCTCTGTTATCCGAAACATGATGCGCGCCGGGTTGACACGCCGAGCGCTCAGATGAACAGGGAAATGATGCCGCCCAGCGTAATGCCTGCTGCGATCCAGCGTCCAATCGTATAGGTGTGGTTCGGGTCGGCGGGCACGTCGGGACGCTCGAGTCCTAGCGCGCCATAAACGAGCGATTTCATCGGTTGCGCGTTGGTCGGCGTAGACCCCCCGTCGCTCGTGTCGGCCGTGTCGCCGGTATCGCTGGTATCGGCCATATCGCTGACATCGGCCGCGTCCGTCGCGTCTGTCGCATCGGCCGATTCGGTCGCATCGGCCGCGTCTGTTGCATCCGTCGCTTCGCTCGCGGCAAGGTCGCTGTCCGCGCTATCGTCCGTCGATGCGGCGGCATAGCCCTGCGGCGAAATCCGCACGGCGTCGTCCTGCGATGGGGACGATGCAACGTTCGTCGAACCGTTGTTCGACTGCGTGCCGTCCTGTTCTGCCTGGTCTGAAGCCGCGCCCGCACGGAGTGTGTTCGTGTTGGCGCTGCTGCTGGCGAACTGTGTCGCCGCCCCGATTTGCATGGTCGACTCCTTTCGACTTTCTTATGTCTACATAATCGCAGGTCCGGGCGCTGAAACGCTCCACGAATAACGCAGAAAAATTCGCGATATTCCGCGGCCAATTCCTTTGCGCCGCCTGCGACAATATCGGTATCCGTAACGTCGTGCGCGTAGGCTCGCGCGACGACCGCGGGACCCCCTACCCGCAAAAAGAAGTACGCCTCGACGCCGCATGTGGATGAAGTCTTTGCGCCTCACAAGTCCCGTAACGTTCGTGAAGAGACGAGCGTGAAGCGCCCGTCACGCCGCGAGGTTTTCGAGGCGCTTTATCGCACGCATTATCTGCAAGCTCACACGCGGCTGCCCGATGCGCTGGAGCGCGATCAAAACGACGATTACGTGCAAAGCGGGGCGCAGATCGCCTGGGAGATCTGGCAGGCGGCACATTCACACGCCATCGAGCTGGCGGCGCAGCAATGTGAACGTCTACAGCATCAGCACGACCATCAGGATTACAAAGCAATCTGCCGGATTTGTGCATGCGATATTCGCGCTCTGCAAGCGGATGCAGAGCGCGATGAAGATATGACGTGAGTCGCCTAGGCAGGCACTGAAGGGACGAGGCGCAGGCGGTTCGCGGAACGCTTTGGATCGAGGGCGCGCGTGACTTCGGCGAGCGTGTCGCGCATGGTTTCGCGCATGGTGCCCGAGAGTTCGCCCAGTGCCGCTGCGGCGCGTCCTCGCGTGGAGGAGGCGGGGGGCGCGGCGTCAGCTTCCGGACTGCGGGTCGCACGTGCTGCGCGCGTCATGCCGGCGCGCGCGGGCGGTACGCAAATGCAGCATGCTGTGGGCTTGTGTGCGTCGCGCACGTGGCGCACGAACCGGCCGGAGCAGACGGTGCAGTTCGACAGCGTGAGCAGGCCGCCATCGAAAAAGCGCAGCAGTGTCCACGCCCGCGTGAAGCTCAGCACGCGTTCGGTCTCCGCGCTCTCGCAGTGTTCGAGATAGAGACGATACGCACGCGTGAGTGCATCGAGCCGGCTGCATTTCGCTCTGTCGGTAAGGAACAGATAGATGTTGTAGAACAGCGACGCGTGAATGTTCGGCAGCCACGTGAAATACCAGTCCGCCGAAAACGGCAGCATACCCTTGGGCGGCGAGGCGTTCTTGAGTTCCCGATAAAGCCTGATCAAACGATTGCGCGACAGTGTCAGCTCTTTTTCGAGCACAGGCATGCGTGCACCCAGCTGGATCAGCTCGATTGCACGCAGGACTTCGCGCGCTTCCTCGGTCACACTGCCTTTGTACATGACGTGGTACTCCCAGGGGCAGCCGGTGACGGCCACGATGGCCAGGCGAATGCCTGAATTTACGGGCGATTATAAAAGCGCGACAAAGAGCGTCAAGAATAATATTTGGAAAGGAGTTGAAGGAACTATAAAGAAAATGCGTCGTGGAGCCGATATTCAGGCATGGCTTGAAGCGGGAATTAAACGCCCTTTACCACCATCATTACCTGTTGTGTGTAAATGGAAAGGTCCGGTAAGAATATAAATAAAAACCGGTGAAAATATCGGTGCGCAATGCACTGAAAATCGGGAAGAATTATTACGGCGTTTTGCGCTTTTACCCTTTCAGGCTTATCTGCCGGTAAACTGCGCCCTTTCCGAACGCATGCGACGCGCGACGTTGCAGCGGCCCGCACGAAGCGCGGGTACCCTACAAAAGCTGCCGACTGATGATTTTGCCTTTCTCCGCCTACACCTCTTCGTTCGCGCAGGCGCGTAAGCGTTTGCCTGTGGCCGCGACCGGCAACTTCAACCGGAGCGACCGCGCCACGCTCGCCAACCCGCCGCGCCGCGCGCTGCTCAAGGGCACGGTGAGCCTGCTGGCGCTGAGCGGTTGCGCCAGCACGTTGCTGAGTGCGTGTGGCGGCGAATACACGGGAGGCGACGGCGCGCAGGATGCGCCGACGCCCGTCATCGGTGCGGTGGCGAACTTCCGCGATCTGGGCGGCGCTGCACCCGGCTATTCGACGAGCGACGGCGCGCATGTGCGCCGCGCCTTGATTTACCGCTCCGACGCGCTCACACCGAATGCAGCCGACGCCGCTACGCTGGAGCGCATGGCGCTTTCCAACGTCTACGATCTGCGCACGCCGGCGGAAATCGACGCGGCGCCCGACATGACGCCGAGCACGGCCACTTACCTTGCGCTCAATGTGCTGGGTACGCTCGAGCCGCCGTCGTTTGCGGGCATGCAGGCCGGCGATCTCGACGCGGCGATGCAATCGCATTGGCGCACGCTCGTGACCGGCCGCATGCAATCTTCGATTTACGGCGCGCTGCTCGAACATATCGCCGATGCACCGGGGCCGCTGCTGATCACGGGTGGGACCGGCGTGGACGTGGTGGGTTGGGCGTGCGCGCTGTTGCTGCTGATCGCAAACGTGCCGCTCGAAATCATCGTGAAGGATTTCATGCTGAGCGCCGCGTGGCGCTCGACGGGCGTAGACTCGGTCAATGTGGCGCCGCCCGTGCAGGCCAGCTATTTGCAGGCCGCGTTCGACGCGGTGCAGGGAAGCTACGGGGACCTCAACCGCTATCTCACCGTGGGGCTCGGCATTGCGTCCGAAACGGTGGATCGTCTGCGCGGCCGGCTCGTGGTCTGAGCGGCGCGCGCTGCGTAGCGCCGCTGAGCGAGCAGCTCACCGAGTCGCGAACTTACGCAGCGGCCCTTGCATCGGCCGGTAGCCCGATACGCACGCGCAGCCCGCCTTCGGGATGATTGGACAACTCGCAGCGTCCCCCTTGATTGCGCGTGAGGCGCGTCACGATGGCAAGGCCGAGCCCGCAATGGCCTTCGCCGCCGCGCGCTTCGTCAAGGCGTACGAACGGTTTGAGCGCGGCGGCCACGCGTTCGGGGGGGATGCCCGGGCCATGATCGCGCACTTCGACGATCCACTGCGCGCCTTCGCGGCGCGTGGCGATTTCCACGGGCGGCACGCCATGTTCGAGCGCGTTGTCGACGAGATTCGACACGAGCCGGTCGAGCAGCGTGCGCGGTAGCCGGAACGCCGAGCCTGCGCGCAGATCGAGCCTGAAGAGCGCCTCGTCGTCATCGCCGTCATCGGAGAAGAACTGCTCGCGCAGCAGCGCGTCGACTTCCACCTCGGGCCCCGACTCGGGCCGCTGCCGTGCGAATTCCAGAAACTGCTGAACGATATCGTTGAGCGAATCGACTTCGCGTATGAGTTGCTCGCGCTCGCGCTCCGAGCCCATCATGCTCGCGCGCAGCTTCAGGCGCGTGAGCGGCGACTTGAGATCGTGCGCGACGCCCGCGAGCATGACGGCCTGATCGTCGTCGGCTTCGTTGAGCTGCTTCATCATGCCGTTGAACGAGCCGATGAGTTCGCGCAATTCCCGCGGCCCGTGTTGTTTGACCGGCGCGGGACGATGGCCGGTGCCGAACGCGCGCGCGGCCTGGGCCACGAGCGAAAGCGGCCGCTGCATTTGCCACATGGCGAGCAATGCGAGGAGCAGCGAGATGGCAAGCATCGAACCGAACAGCGGCAGCAGATTGCGCGCCGGCGGCAGATCGACAGGCGCGACGATCCACGTGGGCTGGCCCGCGAAGCGCACCCACAGGGCTTCGCGGTGGCGCAGGTCGGCAAGGATCTCGGTGCCGGGCGGCAGATCGCGCAGGAGTTGCTTGCGCAAGTCGGCGAGCGGCTCGCGCTTCGGAACTTCGAGCCGCACGTCGGCGGGCATGTTCCAGGTGGGCACGAGATGCACGCGCAGGGCAGGCGCGAGGTCCATTTCATTGGGAGGCGCGCTCGTTGCCGCGCCCGTCGCCATACCGGGCGCCGCGCTTGTCGCAGCATGCAGCATGAGCAGCAGGCCGCGCTCGAAGCCTTCCACTTCGTGGCGGCGCGGCTGTGGCGCGAACACGATGAACCAGCATGCCTGAATGGCGAACAGCAGGAGCGCGGACATCAGCGCCATGCGCCCGAACAGCGTATTCAACGGATTGTTCATGCAATTACGCGTTCGTGCTATGGCCGCTGTCGTCTGCGGTGGAATTCGCAGTGGGGGCTTCGGTGTCGCCTTCGATGCCGACCCCGCTCTGCGGCACGAACACATAACCCTTGCCGCGCAGCGTCTGCACGTAACGCGGCTGTGCGGGATTGTCTTCGATCACGCGGCGCAAGCGCCACACCGGCACGTCGAGACTGCGCTCGTTAAATTCCATGCCGTCTGCGTGCAGCAGATCGTGAATCAGTACGCGCGAAAGCACGCGATAGGGATGTTCCGTGAAAATCTTCAGGAGCACGAACTCACTGCTGCGCAACGGCACGCGCTTGCCGTCGCGTTCGAGCGTGCGCGCCATGAAATCGAGCTCGAAAGCGCCGAAGCGGTAACGTTCGCGCGCCGCGGGTGCGCCTGCGGGCCTGTTGCCGCGCCTGCGCAGCACGGTCTGGATACGCAGCAGCAATTCCTGGGGATCGAAGGGCTTCGCGACATAGTCGTCGGCGCCCAGCGTAAGGCCGGCAATGCGGTCGCCCACCGCGCTACGCGCGGAGGCGAAGATCACCGGAATATCGTCGCCTTGCGCGCGCAGGGCGGCGAGGGCGCGCAGGCCGTCGGTGCGAGGCATCATGACGTCGAGTACGACGACCGATGGCCGCTCGCGCTCCAGCCGCGCGCCGAGATGCGTGCCGTCGTGAAGAACCGAGGCTTCGAAACCGTTGGCTCGAAGAAAGCCGGAGAGGAGATCGCGCACGACCGGATCGTCGTCGACGATGAGAACGTGTGGACTCATCGTCGTATTTTATTTGATATCGACAACCGGCAGAACAGCGCGCGACCGCAGATTTCTTGCCGCAGCTTACATGGCTTCTTACTTCAGGGCGACGGTGCCTTGCTCAATGGACGTTTGCGTAGCGTGCGCGTGCTCCGTCGATGCAACGGTGGCGCAGTTGAGCGCGCCCGCGTTCTGCTGTGCGCTTGCCTGTTCCGCGGGCTTTGCTGCGGCGTCGTTGGCCGCGGGATTCGCGGGCTGCACGGGCGGTGCGTCGATCGACGCCATGCCGGCCGCCTTAGCGAATGCCGAGTTCGCGCCGGCCATTTTCGCGGTCGCCGCCGAGACGTCACCGGCCGGTGCGGCTTCCTTGGGGGGCAGGCGATGAGCGTGCGCTTGCGCGAGCTTCGTCTGGCGTGCGTCGGCGGCTACGCCGCTCGGCATTTTTTGCAGATGAAGCGGCGCGTTGGCGTCGGCCGACGCGACCTTTGCGCCCGCCTTCTTCACGCTTTTCGCGTTGTCCGCAGCGGGGGCGGCCGCTGCGTTTTCGTCCTTCGGCGCGGGCGGGATGCCGTGCATTTCGAGCACGGCGTCCTGTGCCGAAGGGGCGAGGTGCTGGTCCACGACGCCTTCCTTCACGCGCTGGACGGACGCCTGCTTGCCATGCTTGAGATCGCCTTCGAGTTCGGCGATACGGCGGTCGTACCAGTCCGTCACGCACGCCTTGTCCTTGCAGTTGTGCTGGCGCCATTGCCACTGGCTCACGCGGTCGGCTTCGAGCGCGGTCGTATCGGTGGTCGCGTCGAATGCGCTGCGATAGAGCGCGGCCAGTTTGTCGTCGAGCGCGGAGAGTGTCGGATCGTTGCACACGAGGCGCTCGGACGCCGAAGCGTTGCGCGGGCAGTGAAAACTTGCAGCGTGCGCGAACGGCGAGCCAGCGAGCGACGCGAACAGCGCGATCGCAGCAGCGTTCAGGCCGCGCTTGAAGAAGGGGGCGCGACGGATTTTCGGTTCTCGATTCATGGCAGCCATGATGATGTTGAAATAGGGGAAAGACGGTAGCAGCGTGTGGCTCGTGCGGCGTCGCAAAGACGCGAGGCGCCGCAGTGAGAACCGCAGTGGGAACTGCAGTGAGAAAGATAGCGCGGCGATGAATCTGCAATGTCTTACTCAGCGGGGAGAATGCAGAAGCGCTTACTAAACATTACATGTACCGCCGCGCGCGGTAATCGCCAATGGGCGATGACGGCCTGTAGCGCGCACCCGTGCATTGAAAAGGCGTGCAATGCGGGTGTTCAGGTCCTTACCGTGCGGGAGGATTTTGAAGAAGTGGAAAGTGGCATTCAACATTGACCGATGTCCCGGCCATCGCGCGCGTCGCTTAGCAACGATCATGCGTGCTGAGTCCTGCCGGGGGCACGTCATGGTCCGCGCAGCCCATCAACGCATCGGGTATCCGCTCCCATGCCACATGAAATCGTGTCATATGTCAGCCGTGCGAGCGCACGCACGGTGAAACTCGGCGCCGCGTGTGCCGCGGCGCTCGCGCTCAACGGCTGCGCATGGACGCTCATTACCGCGGCCGATGCGACTGGCTCCGTGATTCAGGCGGGTTACGCGGTCGCGTCGAATTACTCCTCGCCTAAATTCGTGACGGGCCGGCCGGTCAATCTCAGCTCGATCTGTATCGAGAACAATCCCATGGTCACGTCGGGAGACTTCGTGCCTTCGCTGCAGCTCGTGCTCTCGCAGCGCGGCGTGACTTCGGACGTGTACGGCGCCGGAACGGAGCCGGTGAGCTGCGAAGGACGTCTCGTGTATAACGCATCGATCGAATTTGGCAAACCGACGTTCAGCGACGAAAGCCGGGCCTATCTTTCGACGATCAATCTGACGATCTTCATGCACAACCACATTGCCGTTACGGGGCGTTACGAAGTGCGCGGCCTCGGCACCGACCGTTATTCGAGTGCGGCGGTAAAGCTCAAGGGGCTGGTGGACAGCATGGTGGTCGACCAGACGCAATTGAGCAATTCATTCCAGTCCGCTTCACGCGACCAGTAAATCTGGTGGCCCGCGCGCCGCGCGGGAAAGGATTGGTAAGGCTGCGGGCCTGTACCGGCTCGTTCTCGTCCCTTACGATTTACGCATGGCAAATAATATCTTTCTCGTCGACGACGATCCGGTCGTGCGCGACGTCACGGCCGAATATCTGCAGATGCGCGGCTTCACCGTCACGACGCTGCCTTCCGTGCGTGCGATGCAGGAGCGGCTGCGCTCCGAGCGGCCGCAGGTTGTCGTGCTCGATATCATGATGCCGGAAGTGGATGGCATCAGCGCGCTGCGCGCGTTGCGCGAAAGCGGCGACGACCTGCCGGTCATCATGCTCACCGCGCGCAATGAAGTCATCGACCGCGTGCTGGGCCTCGAATTCGGCGCCGACGACTATGTTGGCAAACCGTTCGATCCGGGCGAACTGGTGGCGCGCATTCGGTCGGTCATGCGCCGGCGCAGCATTTCGAACCTCACGGGCGCGCCGGAGAGCCGCGAATCGTTTCGCTTCGGCCCTTTCGAGCTCGATTTCCGTTCGCGGGAGTTGTATCGCGATGAGGTTCGTATGCCGCTGCGGTCTAGCGAGTTCGCGTTTCTCAAGCTGTTCGTCAATCACTCGATGACGATTCTTTCACGCGAACGCATTATCGAAATCGTGTACGGGGAAGCGGGGCGGTACCGCAATCGTAGTCTCGACGTGGCGATCTGGCGCTTGCGGCGGCTGATCGAAACCGATCCTTCCGAGCCGCGCTATCTTCAGACGGTATGGGGGCACGGATACGTGTTTGTGCCCGATGGCGAAGTTGGCTTCGCCGAGCGCTTCGGCGAACATGCTCGCGAGCATGAGGGTGAAGCTGGCGGTGAGTACGCCAACGAGTTTGAAGGCGAAATGCCTGATGATGAGGAAGACTGAGCGTTTTATGCCCGGCTTCGTGACCGGTCTGACACGGTTGGCCTTTCCTTGAAACCAGGGAAAGGCCAACGCGACCGGGAATGACCAAAAAGCCTCAGAACGTCAGCACACTAAGAAACATACGCTGCAACCAGCCAACGGTAGTCGCATCGTTGAGCAATCCGCGCCCAACCTGCTCGATCCGCGCGTTGGCGATCTTTCCCGACTCAACGTAATTATCGGCTTCCACGTCATTCGGATTGACGATCCCGGAAAGCCGCAGGCGTTGATGCTCGCCGCTCATCGCAATGATCTTCTCCCCCGAGACCACCAGATTGCCCGTAGGCGTCTTGCTGATGACCGTGACGGCCAATGTGCCGGTCATGTCGCTCGAAAGCGAGTGATTGCCGCTTCCGTTGAACGTAGTCGAAGCCGAGCCGATATTGAACAGGTGCGCGAGCCGTGCCGCCGCGCCGGTCGATTGATCGGCCGCCGTGGCCGTGATGTTGCTCTCGCGCTTGGCGGCGGCGCTCGTGACGTCGTTGCCGCTGTAGGTTTCGGAAAGCCGGATCGTGAGCACGTCGCCGATTCGCTGCGCACGCGGTGTTTCGTACAGCGAGATGGCGGTGCCCGACTGGTAGATCGCGCCGCTGGTGTTGACGTTCAGCAGCGGTTCCGCGAGCGGCGGCGTCATGGGCGTATTGACGATCGACTCCGGCGTCGCGCAGCCAGCGAGCGCAGTGGCGAGCGATGCGCACACCAATACGTACGGCAGGCCTTTCGAGCGAGTCGTGCGGCATGCGCTTGAAATTGAGGATTCCGATTGAACGAATGGCATGGCGGAGTAGTGGGTGCGAGAGTGATTCATCGGATGTAGCGAAATCGGCGGAGTTCGTCCGGGCGGCTGCTCGGCGCGTTCCGATTCAACCTTCGTCGAACTGGCTGAGCTTGAGCGTCTTCTCGCTGCCTTTGCCGCGCAGCGTGGCGGGCTTGAGCAGATACGTGAGCGTCGCGCGCTGGCTGTCGGGCAGCAGGCAGATGGTGATCGTGCTCGACGCGTTCTCCCACACGAGCAGCGGCAGCGAAGGTGCGCCGAGCACGCGCGGTGCACCGTAGCGCGTGGCGAGCAGGTTGCGCAAATCGAACGCCGTGGTCGAATCCACGACGAACGACATTTCATACAGACGCAGCGGGTCGCCGGCTGTGGCGTGCGCAAAGCGCAGGATATGGTCGACCGCGGGCACGCCGTCCACCACGGCTCGCGAAGGCGTCCAGCCTTGCGCCGTGTGGTGCGCCCATCGGCAGGCCACGGTAAGGCTCGTGTAGCTCTTGACTATCATGCCGATGTCGCTGCCCGCGATATCGGTTTCGCAAAGCAGCTCGCTCTCGTGTGGCGTCGCGCGCACCATGTCCGTTTGCCGCAGCGCGCTCAGCGGCGTGCCGAGTGCAATGCCGCGAAACGCGAACGGCGAGTCGTCCGGCGGTGTAACGCGCGCCCGGGTGGCCGATGCAACGGGCGCTGCGCGCCGCTTTTTCGCGGGCGCTGCCGACGGTTTTGCCGCGCTCGCCGCAGAGTCCACGCTCGCAACATTCACCGCGCTCGCAACATTCACCGCGCTCGCCGCTGCCGCAGGGGCGGGGGCCTTCGGCGCGACGTACGTTTGCACGCGCCCTTCGAAATGCGTGTCCGCATGCGCGGACGAGAGCGGCGCGGCCAGGTATGCTGCGCTCAAAATGAAAGCGATCAATGGCGCCCGTTTCATCGGCTGGACCTCGATCAGTCGACCGCCGCCGCGCAAGCGTCGAACGGCACGGCCGCCGGGTGGCCGACCAACGGCACGATCTTCAGCGTGGCCGATGCGACCCGGCATGGAAAGGCCACCACGGCACAGCCTTCGAGCGGCAGGGCGAGGCAGGCGAGGGCAACGGCCGACGCGGCGCGCACCAGATGCGTTGACAACCGTGGCGTCAGGCACATGGGCGAGCGCTGCGTCGGCGTTTCCCGTGACGGCGAAGTGGTCATGCCGAGGTATTGATGTTGTGGCCGAGCGGACCGACCGGCGCAGCCGGATGCAGGGTTTCCTGTTGCGGAAACGGGTTGCCGCCGGTGTTTCCCGTGGTGGAGTTCTTGGTGCTGCGGTTTTCGCCCGACGACGTCAACGAGGACGTGTGCGCAATACTGCTCGAACCGATAGGGCTGGTCATGATGGGCCTCCTTGGCGCAATGGAACAAAAAGAAGGGGCGCGCCGAGAGGGGGGAAGCGCGCCCCGCCTTACGCCGATCGGGGGGCAATCGGCGAGCGGCGAGGCAAATCTTCGCTTCGAGAGCGCTTGCATGAAGCAAGAATCAGCGTGGCGTTTGGCCAATCGCTTACGAGTCCTTCCAGGGGTATACGTATGTGCAAGATTGAATGGCGCACATGCAGCCGGGGGGGCGTGAATACGCGATGCTTTGAGGCGGGTCGGAGGACGACCCTCAGGCGCGATTTGCGCACGCCGGATTGGCGTGCGCTGTCTTGGGCGGGAGAGGGAAAGAAGGTGAATTGAGTGCGAGCGCCCCCAGGCTGCTCAACTCAGCAGCCTGGGACGGTAAGCAGTGGGAAGCAGAAGGGATCACGAGGGCATCAAACGCATCAAACGCCCTTCATGCGCTCCCAGCCGTGGCGAACGGCAGCCTTGAACCTTTCCCAGCCGTTTTCCGGGTAGCGAGATTCCCAATCCGCGCGTGCATTCGGTTCAACGCCTTGCCAGTCGTGTCCGCTATACCGTTCGTCCTGCCCGAGCATTGCGCCGTGCTCGTAAGCTGCGCAATATTCTTCGTAGGACATGCCGGAGTTGGCGTAGTTGGCGGCGTAGTCTTTGCGGACTTCTGTCTCGTATGAGGCGTCGTCGATTGGCGTGCCCATGACAGGGTCGCCTACCAGGCCTCTCGTCGATGTCTGCTGTGCTCCGGCTGCGTTCGCGGTCGCTTCGGGCGCGGTTGCGGCGCGCGTGGTGACCTGCTGCATGCCGCTGACCACGGTTGGCACTGCCGAAGCATACGCAGCGCGCCGTGTCTGCGCCGCCGCCTCGGGCGACGTCGCGTGCAAATTGCCGGGCACTCGCGTCGTGCTTCCTGAGGGCGCGATGTGTGAGGAAGCGCTGTGCCAGGCTTGGCTGCGCTCCTCGATGTCCGCGGCGCCCGCGCAGCGCATGACTTCGCGCGCCAGATTCACCTGCATTTCGGAAACGTCCGCGCTGACGACCGATCCGCCGCGGCGAACGAACTCCCGGTAATCTTCGGTTTCCGGTGGATACGCGCCGTGCGTGAAGAGCCGCGCGAACAGGCGTTCGAGTTGATCGAATACCGGTGTGTGTTGCCCAGGATCACTCAAGCCAGGCGCATACACACGCGGCCCTTTTTCTAGCGGGGCCTCGACCGACATCGAGTAAATGGCGATATCGGCCTGCGCAACGCCTGCTTCGCCTAGTGCTTTTTGCGCGGAACGTGCGCTCCCATAGCTGTCGTAGACGCCCAATACGGTTTGCCTCATGACTGTCTCCCTTCGCTTTCGACATGCGGCGGTATCGCCACGTATGAGCAAGGGCGCAACAGCCATGCCCGGCTACAGGCACGCAAGACACGTCGCAGGTCAATCGCACACAGCGATCTGGCACCCGAGGGTGTTCGAACGGTGGGCGCGCGGGAGATGCACGAATCCGCACTGATGGCCAGGACCAAACAGTGCGGATTCAGCGGGTCCTTCATGGACCCGCGAAGAGATCAACTGCCCGCGATCGTATCGACCGGCTTGAAGTCGCCATGCTGGACCTTGTAGATGGTCACAGGCGCATCCTTCAGGTCGCCGGTCGGGTCATACGAAATCGTCGCCGCCGATACGCCTTTGATCGACAGCTTGTCGAGGTACGGGCCATAGACCTTGGGATCAGTCGAGTTCGCGTTTTTCATCGCGGTGAGAAGCGCCATCGTGCCATCGTACGAGTACGGCGAGTACGTGATGGGGTCCTCGCCAAAGCGTGCCTTGTAGCGCGACGCGTAGCTGGCGAAGCCGGGCATCTTGTCCTTCGGCAGACCGCCCATGTAGACGATCGCCCCTTCGGCCGCGCTGCCGCCGATCTTCAGGAAGGTGGGCGAGCGCGACATTTCACCGGTCACGAACGCCGCCTTGATGCCGAGCTGGCGCATCTTGCGGATCATCGGCGACGACTGCGCGTCGCCGCCGCCATAGAACACCGCATCCGGATTCATGCCCTTCAGATTGGTCAGGATTGCAGAGAAATCGAGTGCCTTGTCGTTCGTGTAGTCACGCTTGACCACGGTGCCGCCGGCGGCTTCGACTGCCTTCGCGAACTCGTCGGCAATGCCCTGGCCGTAGGCGGTGCGGTCGTCGATAATCGCAATGCGCTTGTAGTGCAGCGACTTCACGACATAGGAGCCGACAATGCGGCCAGCCTGCGCGTCGCTCGTCAACAGGCGAAACGTCGTCTTGTAGCCGCGCGCCGTATACACCGGCGAGGTCGCCATCGAAATCTGCGGCAGCCCGGCGCGGTTGTACAGATCGGATGCAGGAATGCTGGTGCCCGAGTTGAAGTGGCCGATGATGCCGCTCACGCCATCGTCGATCAGGCGTTGCGCCACCACGGTTCCCGTGTGCGGATCAGCCTGGTCGTCCTGCGAGTCCAGTTCGAACGATACCGCCTTGCCGCCGATGGTGGGATGCGTGGCGTTGAAATCGTTGATGGCCAGTTGCACGCCCTTTTGCATGTCGGTGCCATAGTTCGACTGCGCGCCCGTGAGCGGCGCGGCAAAGCCAATCTTGACGACATCGGCGTGCGCGGCGGCGGATGAAAATACCCAGGCGACTACAAGTGCGGAGTGCGTTACCTTCAAATTCACTTTTCACTTCCCCTCAGGTGCATGGTGGGCAATGCCGGACATTGCCTGCTTCGGTGCCGGCGAATGCGATCTTGAGTTGTTGCGAACACGCCTGTGAGCTTCGCGCTCGCGCGAGAAGCGTGGCGAGATCGGCGAAGCCAGTCTAGGTAGCGAAAATAGGTACGTCTTGGTCGATTAGGGTTCGACTCGTGACGATTTCGGCATAGTCGGCGCAAGCGGGCGCGGACCAGGGTGCGCACGGGTAGCGGCGGCGCGCAAGCCGTGCGTAGAGGCGGATGGTGCAATCAGCACAATGCGGGCACAGCGCGCGAACGCGTGCCCACCGTCGTCACGGCGCGATCGTATAGCGCAGAATCCGGTCGCGCGACTGTTCGAGCAGGCGCGTCATGGCAGCCGCCGCCGCGTCGGCTTCGCGCGCCACGATATGCCGGCGCACGGCGTCATGCAGTTCGAGGTCTTCGCTCGGCTTCGCGGCCTGGCGCTGCATCATCTCCGACGACACGCGCAGCGCCGCCTTGATCGCATTGCCGATCGTGATGAACATGCCGTTCTGCGAGGCCGTGATGATGGCGAGATGAAACTCGAGATTGGCGTCGGCGGCTGCGCGAATGTCGGAGGCGCCATGCTGGGCTGACTGGCCGTATGCGCTCGCCAGTTCCAGGTACCGGCGCTCGATGATCTGGAAGGTGTCTTCCTTGCCGTGGCGCGCGGCGAGAAAGCTCGCGCGCGGCTCGAAGCAGATGCGCATTTCGAAGATGTCTTCGACGATCTTCGAGTCGAACTGCGCGTTGAGGCGCCACGCGAGCACGTCGCGGTCGAGCAGGTTCCAGTCGGAGAAGGGCAGGACACGTGTGCCGATTTTGGGCGAAACGGCAATGAGCCGTTTGGCCGCCAGCTGTTTGATGGCTTCGCGCAGCGTGGTTCGGCTCACGCCGTAGGCGCTGCACAGTTCGCTTTCGACCGGCAGCGCGTCGCCGGGCGCGAACTCGCCCGAGACCACGCGCATGCCGATAATCTTGGCGATCTGCGTTGTTATATTGCCAACGATCGGTTCGCGCTCGAACATCACTTCCCCTTCATGGACGTCGTGCACAGCGTGTGCGTGCTGTGTTATCGGGCGGTCGTCACAATCACGTTCCACGAGCCCGGCTTGAGCTTCGCGCGCACGCGTTCCCCCTCGACCGACACGGCGTTGTTGACTGCCGGCGCCACTGTAGTTGGCGCCTCCACCGTGTTCACCGCTTTCATGTTGGCATGATACAACTCGAGCGCGTGATCGAGCGTACGTTCGCGGCCGAGTCCACGCAGCTCGACATTCAATTCCATCTCCTCGCTCAGGTGACGATTGAGCGCGAAGAGGGTCGTCGTGCCCGTAGCGCGATCGTCCACGACCGCCGCGCAAAGATAAGGGATCTCCGGAAAGGTTTCCGCTTCGTAGGTGGGCGAATCGATCACCGGCTTGAGCACGCGGCCATGGCCGAATTTCGAGGCCTGTGCGAACGGGTGGAAGATGGTTTGACGCCACGCGCGGCCGCCGGGCTCCGTCATGATCGGCCCGATCACGTTGACGAGTTGTGCGAGACAGGCGGTCTTCACGCGGTCCGAGTTGTTCATCATCGTGATGAGCGCGCCGCCCACGACCAACGCGTCTTCGTGGTTGTAGACCTCCTCGATGAGCCGCGGCGCCTCGGGCCAGCCCGGCTTGCGCAGATCGTTGATGGTGCGCGCCTTGTACCAGACATTCCATTCGTCGAATGAAAGCATGATGCGTTTGGACGAATGCTTGCGCGCGGCCACGCTGTCGGCCACTGAGACAATTTCCTTGATGAACAGATCCATCACTTCGATATTGCCGAAGAATTCGGCGGTCGAATCGCGACGGTTCTCGAAGTAAGTATGTAGCGAAATGAAATCGACCTGTTCGAAGCAATGGTCGAGCACGCGGTCTTCCCACGCGCCATAGGTGGGCATTTCGTGCGTGGAGGAACCGCACGCGGCGAGCTGAATGGTGGGGTCGACCGAGCGCATGAGCTTGGCCGTTTCGAGTGCGGCCCGCCCGTATTCTTCGGCCGTCTTGCGGCAGATTTGCCACGGGCCGTCCATTTCATTGCCGAGACACCAGAACTTGATGTCGTGGGGCCTTTCATAGCCGTGCTCGCGGCGCAGGTCGGAAAGCGCCGTGCCGCCCGGGTGATTGCAATACTCGACGAATCGGCGCGCTTCGTCGGGGCCGCGCGTGCCGAGGTTCACGCCGTACATCGGTTCGATGTCGAGCGAGCGGCACCATTCGATGAATTCGTTCGTGCCGAACTGGTTGGTTTCGGTGGAGTACCAGGCAAGATCGAGGCGGCGCGGGCGCTTTTCTCGCGGGCCTACGCCGTCTTCCCAGTTGTAGCCCGAGAGAAAGTTGCCGCCGGGATAGCGCACGATCGTCGGGCCGAGTTCGCGCGTGAGCGCCATCACGTCCTTGCGGTAGCCGCGCTCGTCGGCGTCCGGATGGCCGGGCTCGAAAATGCCGGTATAGACGCAGCGGCCCATGTGCTCGACGAAGACGCCGAACAGGCGCCGGTCGAGTTCGGAAATGACGAAGTCGCGGTCGACGATGAGGCGGGAAGCGATCATGGTGTTCCTCTATCCATGCTGTAGCGGTGTGAAGTGAGGCGGTGCGCGCCGCGCAGGCGTGCACCGCATGCTGACGTTATCGTGCGAGCAGGGCGTTGGTGCGTTGTTCAGCTTCCTTCTGCACGTCGGCAACCGACTTGCCGGTCGAGAGCATGTTGCTGGTCTCTTCGCCCACGATCTGCTGGATTGCAAACTGGCGCGGCACCGTGTTCGGCAGCGCGTAACCTGTGGCCGAGATCTCCTTGATCTCCGCGCGGTGCGGCAGCGCGTTGAAGCTGGCGCTCGTGATGATCGACTCCCGTGCGGGCAGGTGGCCGGTACGCGCCCAGTCGCCGTCGTGGTCGTAGAGAAACTTGAGGAACACGAGCGCGGCGTGGCGGGTCTTCTCGTCCTTCGCGCCGCCCTTGAGCATGACCCACGAGTGGCCGTCGGCCCACACGGCCTTCTTCTGGTACAGGTTCGGGAACGGCACCACGTCGTAGCCGTTCGCAAGCGGGGAGTCGGGCTTCTTCGCAAGATTCGTGAAGTCCTCGATCATCCATGTGCCGCACATGAGCACGCCCGCCTTGCCGTTTTCGAAGGCCTGATTGGCCGCGCCGTAGTCAAGGCCCGGCGTGATCGAGCCCGCCTTCATGAGCTTGTCGTAGAGCGTGAGCGCGTTGGTGGCGGCCGGCGTGTGCATGTCGATCTTCGTCGGGCCATTGGGGAACAGCGTGCCGTTTTGCTGATAGACCCAGGTGTCGAACGTGCGCGTTTGCGCGGCCGATTCATTGGCGATCGGCACGGCGAAATAGGGCAGACCCGTCTTGGCCTTGAACTGCTTCGCCTGCGCGAGCAGTTCGTCGGGCGTTTTCGGCAGGATGGGTTTGCCGCTCGCGTCGACGAGGCCCGCCTTCTTGAACAGGTTCACGTTGATGTGCCAGAGCCACGAATGCGTGTCGAACGGCAGCGCATAGGTCTTGTCGCCGAACGTCACGGCGCGGTGCGCCTGGGCCGTGAAGTCGCTCTTGTCCACGCCAACCGACTTGAAGCCGTCGTCGAGCGGTTCGACCAGATTGCGCTTCACGTAGTCGCCCAGCACGGCTTCGTGCATGACCGAGATGGTCGGCACGTCGCGGCTCAGAATGCGCGCGTCGAGCTGCGTATAGTAGGGCGCCCACTCGATGATCTGCGGTTTGACGACGATGTCTTCCTTGTTCGTCGCGTTGAACTGGTTCACGAGCGTCGTGATGATGCCGCACTCGCCCGAGGCCTGGCTCACGTCGTTGACCTTGCCGTATTCGGCGTCGCAAGCGCCGAAGAAGCGCGACAGCGTGATTTCCGTTTTGGCCTGGGCCGGCGCGGTCAAACCCGCCGCGAGGCCGAGCGCTGCGAGCGTGAGTACGCCGCGCACCAACGATCTTCTCATGTCTCTCTCCTGTGGAAGATCCAGCTGCCGCGCTGTCGCTGCGCTCCCAGTGGATCATTTTGTTTGTACTACGAATTAATTAAAAATAGAGCGCAACAGATCGAAGCGTGACTCGATGGCGTCGTCTACCGAACCGCGGTGCCGGCCACGGCCGCCACGATGTACTTCTGGAAGAACAGATACAGCACGAAGATGGGCAAGCCGGCGAAGACGGCTTGGGCCATGAGGTAACCAATGCCTTCGGACTGGGCGAAATTGCCTTGCGTGGAAGCGAGCCCAATTGTCAGCGTGTACATCTCGGGCTTCGAGGCGGACACGAGCGGCCAGAGATAGTCGTTCCACGCACTGAGAAACGTGAAGATGGCGAGCGTGGCTTGCGCCGGCAGCGAAAGCGGCAGCACGACGCGCCAGAACACCTTGAAACGCGAAGCATTGTCGAGCAACGCGGCCTCTTCGATCTCGATGGGCACGGCCTTGAAGTACTGCGTCATGAGATACACGCCGAACGGCGAGGCGAGACGCGGCAGAATCAGCGCGCCATAGGTGTTGTGCCAGTCGAGCGAGGCGAAGATATGGTGTAGCGGAATCACGAGCGCCTGCTCGGGCACCGCGAGTCCGCAAAGGCAGAGCACGTAGAGATAACGCTTGCCGGGAAACTCGGTGCGCGCGAAGCCGTAGCCCGCGAGCGAGGCGATGACGAGCGTGAGCAGCGTCTGGCCGATCGAAACGATGAGGCTGTTGACGAGCCACCCACCCACCGCCGAGGTGTTGAGGATGTTCGTGTAGTTCCGCAGCGTGAAAGGCGGCGAGAAGAGCACGTCGGTGTGCTGCTCGAGAAACGCGTTCGGTTTGAACGAGAGGCACAGCACCCAGACGAGCGGCGTGATCCACAGCAGCGCGAGCACCACCACGGCGCCGAGCATCAGTCGGTCGCCCATGCGGCCCGTTAGCGAGCCGCGCGAGCGCGTCTCGAAAGCCAGCGTGCTCATGCCTTCTCCTTCTTGCGCAGAAGCCAGGCCTGCGCAACCACCCCGATCAGCATCAGCGCGAAAAGCACTTGCGCCGCTGCCGCGGAATAGCCGAACGACCATTGGCGGAAGCCGGTTTCGTAGATGAATTGCACGAGCGGGCGCGTGGAGTTGTTCGGGCCGCCGTCTGTGAGCAGCTGGGCCTGGCCGAACAACTGGAACTGCAGCACCGCTTCGATCACTGCCACGAGCGCGACAGTGCGCCAGATGGAAGGCAGCGTGATTTTCGTGAACGTGCGCCAGCGCGAAGCGCTGTCGAGCGCCGCGGCTTCGTAAAGCTCCTGCGGAATCTGCTGGAGCGCCGCGAGAAACAGCATCATCGGCAGGCCCATGATCCACCAGACCGTGACGACGGCGATGGCGGGCAGCGCGGTGGCCTCGTGCATCAGCGGAACGAATTCCGGCAAATGGAGCGCGTGGCTCATGTCGGCGAGCAGGCCGTTGCCGGGCATCATCACGAGCTTCCAGACCAGCGTGACAATTGTGACCGATAACACCGAGGACCCGAAAAACAGCGCGCGCAGCGCTGCGCCGAAGCGGCCGGGGCGGTTCAGCACCAGCGCTAGCGCCAGGCCAAGCAGAACGAAAATCGGGACCGTGAGGATGACGAAGTAGAACGTGTTACGCAACGCGCCGCGAAAAATTGGGTCGAGCGTGAGGTCGAGATAGTTGCGCATGCCGATGAACTCGCTCGTGCCGGCGAGCAGGTCCACGCGTTGCAGGCTGAGCCACCAGCCGAGGCACAACGGGACGATCAGCAACAGCACGTAGACGATCACGAACGGCAGCACGAACAGCGCGTTGGACCATGGCGCGCGCAGGTTGCGCCGCCGGCCGTCGCGCGTTTTTGGCAGCGGGATGGCGAGCGAGCGGTTAGAGGCCATGCCACGCCTTCCCGGTTTCGTCGAACACATGCAGGTGCGCCGCGTCGAGACTCATGCGGATCGTGTCTCCGGTTTCGATATCGAGCTCGCGCGCACGCGGCAACTCGGCCACGAGCAATTGGCCGTTGGGCATGCTCACATGGGCGAGCGAGCGGTCACCGAGCCGCTCGATGACTTCGGCGCGGCCAACCAGCGGCCCTTGCGGGTCCAGCAGCACGTGTTCGGCGCGTACGCCCAGCGTGAGCTTGCCCGCGGGCAGGCTCGCTGTGGCAATGGCCGTGGGCGCGTGCACGCCGTCGAACGGCAGTCCGACGATTAGCCGGCTGCCGTTGTCGCCCACGCGCTCGACATCGATGAAGTTCATGGCCGGCGTGCCGATGAAGCCCGCGACGAAGCGCGTGGCGGGCCGTTTGTAGATCTCGAGCGGCGCGCCGATCTGCTCAATACGCCCGCGGTTCATCACCACGATGCGGGTGGCGAGCGTCATGGCTTCGACCTGGTCGTGCGTGACGAACACCATGGTCGAGTGCAGGCGCTGATGAATGCGCGCCAGTTCGAGGCGCGTGCGGGTGCGCAGCGCGGCGTCGAGGTTGGAGAGCGGCTCGTCGAACAGGAACGCTTCGGGCTCCTTCACGACGGCGCGCCCGATTGCAACGCGCTGGCGCTGGCCGCCCGAAAGCTGGGCGGGGCGGCGCTGCAGCAGCGGGCTGAGTTCGAGCATGCGCGCGGCTTCGTTGATGCGCTGGTCGACTTCGCCAGCGCTCACACCCGTATTGCGCAGGCCGAACGCCATGTTGTCGTACACGGTCATGTGCGGGTAGAGCGCGTAGTGCTGAAACACCATCGCCACGCCGCGCTTGCCCGGAGGCTGTTCGTTCACGCGCCGCTCGCCAATGCTGATCTGGCCGTCGCTCACGGTTTCGAGCCCGGCGATCATGCGCAGCAATGTGGATTTTCCGCAGCCCGAGGGGCCAAGGAAGACAAGGAACTCACCGGATTGAATGTCGAGGTCGAGGCCGGTGATCACCTCGGTTTCGCCATACCGCTTCGTTACGCCGCTCAGTCGGATGCCCGTCACGGTGCCTCCTGTGGAGTAGTCTCGTACCGCCGCTTTTAGTGCGTTGATATTATGAAAAGAGCGGCCACCTAACCCATTCGTGTAAACACTGATCATCCGGCGTCCCAAATAATGGGTTCTATGCGAATTGCGTGAGGGACTGAATTCGCACGTGACGTGGGGGTGTTGATTGATCAAAGAGGGAGGATGCGCTGATTGAAATCAAAATCATTTGGCATCCTGAATAAAGATAAGGTGGTTGTCGTGAAGAAAAAGCGGTTTGACGCGGGTGCCGGCGTTGCCGGTCCCCGTCGGCGATCAGTCCAGCACCAACGTACCGAGCGCAAATGCGCCGAGCGCGGCCACCGCAATCCCGACCCAGTAGGCGAGATTCCATTGCGGCAACAGGCCCTCGCGTCGCAGCGCATTGACGCGGCGCTTATGCTGCACGACCGCGACCAGCAAGGCCACCGTCCCGATCACGACCATCGCCGTGCCGACCGCGCGCGGCGACCACGTTGTGCCGAAATGCCCGACAATGGGCGCGCCCTTCTGGCTTTCCACGTATTCGAAAAACTTCGCGAGCGTAAAGCCGAAGCTGATCATCGACAGCGCGGTGCGCAGCCAGGCCATGAGCGTGCGTTCGGCCGCGAGAAAGGTGCGCTCGATCGCGAGCGAGGTGCGTGCGCGCGTTTGCAGCGTGCCTTCGTCGGGCTTGACGGGCGCCGACAAGTCCGTGTCGGGTATCAAGGGATTCTCGCGGTCATGTGAGGTAGGCATGGCGTGACCTTTAAGGCGTGCCGGATGAAAGCGCTGAGCGGCTGCGTTGCCATTTCACGTACGGAATGGCCAGCATCGTGCACAGGATCAGATAGAGCACCAGCGTGGGTGCGAACTGCTCGCCGGGAAAGTTGACAGCGGAGATGGACAGTGCGATGGCGGGATGGCGCGAGGCGGTGGACAGCGCAAGCACTGATGCGTGCTGCTGCTCGGGCCCGCCGAGCCAGTGCCCGACGATCAGGCCCGCAAGCACGAAGGCAACGATGGCGACTACCGTCCAGTGGCCGGTGGCCACCCAGATTCCATGCCAGGTGCCTGCCAGCAGGGCGAGTATGCCCGCAAACAGCAGTACGGTGGCCACGAGCCGAACGGGCGCGAGCAGGCGCTGTGCGGCGCCTGAAGCGAGCTTCGAGACCAGCACGCCCGCCACGAGCGGGGCGATGATCATGGTCAGCACGATTTTCATGATCGCAACCGGGCCGACCGCTATCGCTTCGGCAAAGAGCCAGTTCAAGAGTGCCACCGAGAGCGGAACCGTGACGATGGAAACCAGCGCAAGCACCACGAGCAAACCCAGGCCGTAGGGCGCGATGCCGCCTGCTTTCTTGTGTTTTCTGGGCAATAGCGGCGGCACCGGCGAGATGGCGAGCGCGATCAGCACGACGGCGGTCGGCTGCGGCAACTGGAGGTAATACACGCACGCGACCACGATGAGCGGCATGATAACCAGCATGGCGATGAGCGAGCGCACGAGCAGGCCGGGCCGGCGTGCGATGTAGAGCAGGTCGTCGCGCGTGGCCTGCAAGCCATACGTGAAGACCGTTCCTGCAATGGCGCACTGGAGCGCGAGGAGAGTCAGGGCCTTGGCGTCCATGGATATCCTGGCACGGCGTGCCCTCGGTGGCGTGCGGACGAACGCCACCCGAGGGCTGCACTAACGCAGTGGCGCGCGAACACGCGCCGCGTGGGCTGACTGGCGGTGGCTAGCGGTGGCTAGCGGTGACCGCCGCCTGCGGCGTCCATCATCTTCTCGACCACCTGGTCCACGCCGAAGCTCGCCGCTTTCTGGCGTGGCGGGAATTCCTTGAAGGTCTGCAGGAACTCGGCGACGCCGGCTTGTGCCGGCACGAGAATGAAGACGTGATCGAGCAGCCAGTCGTAGTAGGTGTTGGATGTGATATCGGCCCGTTCGTAGGGGTCTGTTCGCAGGTTGAATATCTTCGGCACCCGCAAGGTGACGAGCGGTTCGGCCCATATCCTCAATGTGCCGGTCGTGCGCTGCTCCATGAAGACCACTTTCCAGTTGTCGAAGCGCAGGCACGCGAGGTCGCCGTCGTCGGTGAAATAGAAGAAGCCTTTTCGCTCCGGTTTCTTCGCCTTGCCGGTGAAGTAGGGCAGCAGGCTGAAACCGTCGAGATGGACCTTGAAGTCCTTGCCATTGGCCTTGAAGCCTTTCTTGAGTTCCTCCTTGATATCCGGGTTGCCCGCTGCATCGACGATGGTGGGCAGCCAGTCGAGGTGGCTCACGATCTCGTTGCACACCGTGCCCGGCTCGATCACCCCCGGCCAGCGCACGAGGCAGGGCACGCGGTACGCACCTTCCCAGTTGGAGTTCTTCTCGTTGCGAAACGGCGTCATGCCGGCGTCGGGCCAGGAGTTCATGTGCGGACCGTTGTCGGTGCTGTACATGACCATCGTGTCGTCCGCAATGCCCAGTTCGTCGAGCAACGCGAGCATCTCGCCGATATGCTTGTCGTGCTCGACCATGCAGTCATGATATTCGGACTGCCAACGACCTGCCTGGCCACGGATGCGGTCCTCGATATGCGTGCGGAAGTGCATGTGCGAGGTGTTGAACCAGAGGAAGAACGGCTTGTCTTCTTTATGCGCTTTCTGGATGAACTCCTTCGCGGCCGCGAGAAATTCGGTATCGACCGTTTTCATCCGCTCTCTGGTGAGCGGGCCGGTATTGTCGATCTTCTGGCCGCCCTTGCCGTCGGACCAGCAGTGCAGCACGCCGCGCGGGCCGTACTTCTTGCGGAAGTCGGGAAACTCGTTGGCATCGGGGTAGTCGGGTAGTTCCGGCTCTTCCTCGGCGTTGAGGTGATAGAGGTTGCCGAAGAACTCGTCGAAGCCGTGCATCGTGGGGAGATGCTCGTCGCGGTCGCCGAAATGGTTCTTGCCGAATTGTCCGGTGCTATAGCCAAGGTCCTTCAGCAGTTCCGG
Source organism: Paraburkholderia sp. J8-2 (assembly GCF_905220195.1). NCBI lineage: Bacteria > Pseudomonadati > Pseudomonadota > Betaproteobacteria > Burkholderiales > Burkholderiaceae > Paraburkholderia > Paraburkholderia sp. J8-2. The sequence continues at coordinate 35,664 of NZ_CAJMZA010000012.1, read as the reverse complement.
AATATTCGGATCCTCGGCGCGCATACCGAGCGGCGCACCGGGCAGGCCGACCTTGGTCAGTCCCGTGCGCAAGCCGCACTGTCCCGTGATGAACGACGCGCGGCCTGCGGTGCAGCTCTGTTCGCCGTAGTAGTCGGTGAACACTGCGCCGGCCTCGCCGATGCTGTCGATGTTGGGTGTGCGGTAGCCCATCAGCCCCTTCGTGAAGATGCTGAGATTGGACTGGCCGATGTCGTCGCCCCAGAGGATCAGGAAGTTGGGTTTCTTCTTGCCCGCCATGGAACACTCCTTGTCGTAGAGCTACCGTCGACGGTAGCGGTGTGGGATTCAACCGGAAGCGTTATCGCGGACCACGCAACGAAAGCCCACATGGCACGTGGAGGTATCGACAGGCTGAGCCATTCTCGCGGCGGGCCGGTAACGCCTGCAGTAATTCGGTGCGCACAGGTACGAGCCACCCTTCATGACCTTGCGCGGTATCGTGAGTTGCGGCGTGCGCGGGTCGACGCTGGATTCGATGGTTCCGCCGCGCGGATTGTCCAGCGTGCAGCACGCCTTAACGATCTTGCCGTGGTCCTGGTACCAGTCGCTCGTCCACTCCCACACGTTGCCGGCCATGTCGTAGAGGCCGTAGCCGTTGGGCGCAAACGAGCCGACCGGCGCGGTCCATTCGTAGCCGTCTTCGAGCAGGTTCTGCCACGGAAACTCGCCTTGCCACGTATTGGCCATTTGCCGGCCTTCGGGTGTGAACTCATCGCCCCATACGAACTCGGCGCCCTCCAGGCCGCCGCGCGCGGCGAATTCCCATTCGGCTTCGGTGGGCAGGTCCTTGCCCGCCCAGTGCGCGTAAGCGGCGGCGTCCTCATAGGAGACGTGCACGACGGGATGATCCTCGAGCCCTTCCAGTGAACTGGCCGGGCCGCGTGGATGCCGCCAGTCCGCGCCCCGCGTGTAGGCCCACCAGTTGTAGTGATTGCGCAGGTCAACGCGGCGTGGGGGTTTGGCGAACGTCACCGAAGAGGGCTCCAGCATCTCGGGCAATGCGCCGGGATAATCGTCGGGGTTTGCCGGCCGCTCGGCTGAGGTGATGTAGCCGGTCGCGTCGACGAATTGCCTGAACTGGGCATTCGTGACCGTATGGCGATCTATCCAGAAGCTGCGAACGCGCACTTTGTGCGCCGGCGCTTCTTCCGGGTAGTGCTGATTCGAGCCCATCAGGAATGTGCCGCCCGCAATGTGGACCATATCTGGCGATCCAGTTGGCGAGGCGGTGTCACGGATGTCACTGGTCGCTTCAGGTGCGGGATGGGCCATGGTCAGCCGGAGCGTTGACGTACCGGCGTTCAGTATCGGAGCGGCCACACGGTTTCGCTATCGGTAGAAGGGGCAACGGGATTGCCCGCAAGGGCAGGGCAATACGGGCTGTCATTTCATTGGTTTCGATTCATATTGAATATTCGCCATACTAAACATGAGGTGTCTGATAACGTCAGTTTCCAACCTTTCTGTACAGTCAGGAGCCGGGAAACTGCGGAAATTGCTATAACGCATTGCATGAAGGGGGGATGAACTGCGCCAGTCGCTCGCTGCAAACCTGAAGCCGCCAAATCCAGCTTTCAAGGTCAAATGGCGCAGCATGCCTTCGGCAATCGGCTGAGTGGAAGATCTTCTTTTTGAAGGGATGGCGTGAAGCGAACGAATTACGGGCTTGCTAATTGACGCATTGCACTAGTCGGCATTCGCGAATATCCGGATTTAAAGACGAAGTGCGACCATGTTTCAGCGAATGATCTCACGCCGTGCCTGAAATGGAGAAAGGCGCTTTGCCACGCACCGTTCATGGAAGCCTGTCGATGCATGTTTGCGGACATCGGCGGTCTGGCGTGCTCGCCGCGCTTTCGAGTGCTTTGGCGCGGGTGCGCGGGCTTGCCGAAGCGACAGGGACAATTACGCTCGTGTGGCTGCTCATTGGCGCGGCGGCCGCGCTCGCCGCGGAACCCGCGCGCGTGGAGATCCTCGCGGGCGCAGACCCGATACAGCCGGCTGTCCTGGTACAGATCAAGGCGCTCAGAAGCATACTGGAGACGTCCGCTGCAAACGGTGCGGAAGTGTATCTCGACGCACTCGACGGCTTTCGCTTCGGCTCCGACGACCTCGCGCCCGAATTTCTGGCGCTAATGAAGAAGAAGTATGCGGATCAGCGCATCGATCTCGTGGTGGGGATAGGCAACCATGCCGCCGATTTCGCATTGAAGAATCACGCGCAGCTATGGCCCGGCGCACCCGTACTGCTAACGAGTGTGCCTGAAGAGTGGTTTGCGCAGCACACGCTGCCCGCAGGCTTCAATCGCGTGCCGTTTCGAATCGACATCACGAAAACGCTGGCGATCGCGGAGGACCTCCAACCCGACGCGCATCGACTCGTGGTGATCGGGGGCGCGACCGACACCGATTACTCATTCATCGATCGCGTCGCTCAGGTGGCAACGTTGCACGGCGCTCACTGGAGCACCGTCGAAACATGGCGGGGGCTGCCGTTGCGCGAGATCGAGCAGCGGCTCGCGCGCCTCGACAGGCAAACGGCCGTGGTCTATACGACCATGTATCGGGACAGCGAGGGGCATCGTTATTTGCCGTATCAAATCGTGCCCAATCTGGTCGCGGCTTCGCGTGCGCCCATCTACGCGTGGTATTCGACTTATCTCGACGGCGGGGTGACGGCGGGCGCCATGTACGACTTCGAAGAAAACGCTCGCTTGACCGCGCAAGCCGCGTTGTCGATCCTGCGCAGCCCAGGCCGCGTCGACGGGCCGGCGTTCCCCGCGCTGCCCGCGCGGTGCACGGCAAACGTCACGCAACTGGAACGCTATGGTCTTTCTGCCTCGGCGCTGCCAGCGGAGTGCCGGTTGATCGACTTTCCCAGGTCGATTTTCCGCGAATACCGCGGAGTGGTGCTGATCGCGCTGGCGGTGCTGCTGGCCCAGACGCTCACCATCGTCGCGTTGCTGGCGCAGCGCCGTAGCCGCCGGCTTGCGGAAGCCGAAGTCACTGCGCGGCGCGGCGAACTCGCGCGTGCGGCGCGATTCGCGACGGTGGGCGAACTGAGTGCCTCGATTGCGCATGAGGTGGGGCAGCCGCTGGGCGCGATCCTGAGCAATGCGGATGCCGCGGAACTGCTCATGAAGTCCTCGCATCTCGATGCCGACGAGTTGAGGGAAATCCTCTCCGATGTGAAGCGCGATGCATTGAGGGCCAATGACGTGGTGCAGCGTTTGCGCAGCTTGCTGCAGAAGCAGAGCGTAGCGTTCAGTCCGCTGCCGCTCGACGCCACACTGCAATGCGCATTGAAGCTGATCGCGCCGGAAGCGAAACGACGCAACATTAGCGTGGAAGAGAATTACGCCGCAGGCAATGCGGAGATCATGGGCGACCCGGTCCAGGTCCAGCAAGTCGTACTCAATCTCGCGATCAACGCCATGGACGCCATGCAGGATACCGGCCAGGCCACCCGTATCCTCACGATAAGCACGCAACGGCTTGCCGACGGCGTTGAATTCACCGTGGCCGACCGCGGCAGCGGCTGCGGGGCCGTTTCGGCGCAGCGCCTGTTCGAGCCGTTCTATACCACCAAGCCGCACGGCATGGGGCTCGGTCTGTCTATCGTCCGCTCGATCGTAGAGGCTCATCACGGGAGCGTCGAAGTGGCGTCGCGCGAAGGGGGCGGAACGGCCTTCACGGTGTGGCTGCCCTATGCCGGCGAGTCGCTCGATGTGGCGCGAGGGCGTGCGACTCACCCGCAGCCGCGGGTGGCGAGGCTTGGCCGCGCCGGAAGCGCAGCCCAAAGAACCTCCTCTTAAGCCTGCCTGTGGAGCGGCTCAGGCCGCGGTATCGGTTTCGGGCGTCACCACGTAGAGCGTGAGCATGCGGCTCAGTGCGTCGGTCATGGCCGTATCGTCCAGCCGCAGCGGGCCGGGGTCGTTCAGCGCCGCATTGATCATCGTGGCGATAACAGTCTGGAAGCCGATTTTCAGCCGCGCCACCGCTTCCTTGTTGCGCCGCAGTTCCGGCAGGCGGATGAGGTGCGCCGCGATCTCGTCGACGAAACCGCGCGCGAACTGCTTGATGGGTTGCCAGCCGTCGGCCGTATGGTCGCGCCGCTGCAACGAAGCCCGAATCATGCCGCGATGCCTCAGGTGCCACACGCGCACGCTATCGACCACGAGACGCAGATACTCGGCGGCAGTCGTCGTGCTGGCGCCACCCCGATCCAACTCGACTGTCAGCGCGCGCTGCACGCGCGCCGCGTCGTCGAGCGCGAGACGCTGGAGCGCGTGAAAGAAGGCGTCTTTGCTTTCGAAGCGTCGATAGAACGCGCCCTTCGTAAGGTTCGCCTGACTGCACAGTTCGTTGATGCTCAGCGCCTCGTAACTGATCTCCGCAAGCAGGACCCGGCCCGCTTCCAGCAGGGCGTCGGCGGAGCGCTGGCCGCTGCGGTAGCGCGGCGCGACGAACCCGTCCCCGCTTTCCAGAGACTCGGACAACGGCTTTTCATCGTGGTGTGACATGGGAAAACCCTCGGTTGACCCGTCAAATGATACCCAATAGTATCTTTCAAAACGATACCCGTGAGTATCTTTTGTGCGCCGGGTTCGAATCACCATGGAGAGAGTCATGCACGCCACCCCCGAAAGTCCCGCGATTGTCAGTGCGGGCGCCCTCAAGACGTCGTTCAGCATCGAGCCGATGTCGCCTGTGATTGGCGCGGAGGTCGGCAACATCGACCTCACGCAGCCGCTCGACGACGACCAGTACGCCGCATTGCGCGCTGCGCTGCTCAAGCACAAGCTGCTCGTGTTCCGCGATCAGGACATTAGCGCCGCACAGCAGGTGGCACTGGCGCAGCGTTTTGGCGAGCTGGAAGTGCATCCGGTTTTTCCGCATCACCCCGATCATCCGGAGCTTGTGGTGCTGGGCGGCGACAGCAAGATCCCTGGCCGCGAAAACGTCTATCACTCGGATGTGAGCTGGCGTGCGCGTCCTTCGATGGGCTCGATGCTGCGTTGTATCGAGTGCCCGAAGGTGGGTGGCGACACGATCTGGGTGAACATGGCCGAAGCGTACGCGCGGTTGCCTGAGGCCACGCGCAACGCGCTGGCAGGCCTCATCGCCGTCCATGATCTGCTGCCCGCATTTGGCACGCGCATGACGCCCGAGGAGCGCGAGTCGCGCCGCGCCGCATTTCCGCCGGTCATGCACCCAGTCGTGCGTACGCATCCGGAAACAGGCGAGCGTGTGCTGTACGTGAACGAAGCGTTCACAACGCACCTGGCGAATTTCATCGAAAAGAATGAGGTGCGCTTTGGCTTCGATTTCCGCCTGGCCGAAATGGATTTGCTGCAATACCTGTATCGCCAGGCGGCCGTGCCCGAGTATCAGGTGCGCCTGAAGTGGCGCCCCAACACGATTGCGTTCTGGGACAACCGCTCGACGCAGCACTACGCTATTCAGGACTACTTCCCAGCTCGCAGGCGCATGCTGCGCGCGACGATTATCGGTGACGTGCCGGTTTGAACGCAGGCCACTGACAATCCCGGGAGACTCGTTCAATGAAGCTGATCGATCAGGCATGGCGCACGCCGCACAACGCGGACGATCCCGTTGCGTCCCATTTGGCGGCACGTTTCGCAGCGTTGCGCGCGGCCTTCGCCGCCGCGCCTTATCCTACCTACGCGCAACGGCGCGACACGCTCCAGGGCCTGCGTCACGCGTTGCGCCGTCACGCCGCCGATTGCGCGGCAGCCGCAGCGGCGGACTTCGGCGTGCGCGCCGCGGGCGAGACGATGCTCGTCGACCTGCTGCCTTCGCTGCTGCATATCGACCACCTGTTGCGGCATATGAAGCGCTGGATGCGGCCGTCGCGGCGCTCGCCCGAACTGTTGTTCAGCACGAATCGCGCCGCGGTCCAGTACCAGCCCAAGGGCGTGGTCGGCATTGTGGTGCCCTGGAATTTTCCGTTCTATCTCGCGCTCGGGCCGCTCGCCACCGCGCTCGCCGCGGGCAATCGCTGCCTGATCAAGACCTCGGAATACGCACCCGCCTCTTCGCGTGCGCTGCGCGCGCTGCTTGCGGACGCACTCGGCCCGGACGAAGTCGAGGTGATCGAGGGCGACGCGCAGTGCGCAAAGCGTTTTTGCGCACTGCCTTTCGATCATCTCGTGTTTACCGGTTCGCCGGCAGTGGGGCGCGAGGTGATGCGTGCCGCCGCCGACAACTTGACGCCCGTTACGCTGGAACTGGGCGGCAAGTCTCCGGCGCTCGTCTCGCGCTCGGCCGATCTCGCGCGTGCGGCGCGCCGCATCGTTCACGGCAAGACGGTGAACGCGGGCCAGATCTGCGTTGCGCCCGACTATGCGCTGGTTCCCCGCGAATCGGTCGAAGCGTTTGTGGCAGCGGCCGCGCAGGCCTTCGAAGGGTGGGTGGGCGACGGCGCGAACTATACGTCGATGATCGATGCGCGTGCACACAGCCGCATGCTCGAACTGCTGGAGGACGCACGCGCGCTTGGCGCGAAGGTCACCGTATGCGGGTCGTGTGCGACGACCGGACGCCAGCTGCCGCTGCACATCGTCACCGGCGTGCGTCCGCAGATGCGCATTGCACGCGAGGAGATCTTTGGTCCGCTGCTGCCGGTGATCGCGTATGAAACCTTTGGCGATGCGCTCGACTACGTGCGCCGGGGCGAGCGTCCGCTCGCGCTTTACTGGTTCGGCGCCGATGCGCGCGAGCGCGCCCGCGTGATGCAGGAAACGCACTCCGGCGGTGTCACGCTCAACGACTGGGGATGGCACGCGATGAACCACTCGCTGCCTTTCGGCGGCACCGGCATGTCGGGCATGGGCAATTACCACGGCGAAGAGGGCTTTCGCGAGCTTTCGCATGCCAAGGCCGTGTTCGCCGAGCATCGATGGTTTCCGGTCGAGTTGTTTCATCCGCCCTATGGCCGTGCAGTTCAGCGTGCGGTCTTGCGCTGGTACTTCGGCTCAGGCCGCTAAGCCGCGCCGTCTCACTTCCAGAAAACACAAGCATGCAACCCACCTATCAACCCGCGCGCGCCTGGTTCATGACGCTCATGCTGTTCCTGCTCGTTGCGATCAATTTCATCGACAAGGTCGTGCTCGGTCTCGTCGCGGCGCCGCTCATGAAAGAGCTTGGCCTGTCGCCAGCGCAATACGGACTGCTCGCGGGCAGCTTCTTCTTCCTGTTCGCGGTGACAGGCGTGGTGGGCGGTTTCCTCTCGAACCGCTGGCCCACGCGGTGGCTGCTGTTCGCGATGGCCGTGTTGTGGGCCGTTGTGCAGCTTCCGATTGCGTACAGCGCGTCGCTTGCCACCTTGATCGCCTGCCGCGTGCTGCTGGGCGCGGGCGAAGGGCCGGCGCAGCCCATCGCGATTCATGCTTGCTACAAGTGGTTTCCCGATGCAAAGCGCAATCTGCCTGTCTCGGTGTTCCAGCAGGGCGGCGTGTTCGGCATGGTCGTCGCGGGCATTGCCGTGCCCTGGATCGACGCGCGGTGGGGCTGGCGCACCAACTTCATCGTGCTGGCGGCGCTGGGTTTGGCATGGGCTGTCTTGTGGCTGATCGTCGGGCGCGAAGGGCAACTCGATGCACACGCAACGAACGTGGCAACGGGCCCGGATGCGGATGAACCCGCGCCGCGCGTGCGCTATCGCGCGCTCCTGACCGACCGCACCGTGGTGTGCATCATTGCACTGCACTTTGCGGCCTTCCTGACGCTGGCGCTCGCCCTGACCTGGCTGCCCGCCTACCTGAATCAGGGGCTCGGCTTTGCGCCGCAGCGCGCCGGCCAACTCTTCGCCGCGGTGCTCGTAACGAGTGCGCCGGTGAGCCTCGTGCTTTCCGCTTGGTCGCAGCGGCTCATGACGCGTGGCGTGCCATCGCGTATTGCGCGCGGTGCGTTCGTTTGCGGGTGTCTGGCCGTTGGCGGCGTTCTGCTCCTCGGGGTTGCGGTTTGCGATTTCGGCCCATTCGTCAAGATCGCGTTGATCGCATTGGCGATCGCCACCACGCCGATCATCTATTCGCTCGGCCCCGCAATGGTCGCGCAGATCGCGCCAGCCGGGCAACGCGGCGCGGCGCTCGCCATCGAGTATTCGGTCGCGTGGATAGCAGGCATCGTCGCGCCGCCCGTAGTGGGCTGGCTGATTCGCGGCGCGCACGACAACGTAGCGGTGGGCTTCGAGCAAGGCCTGCTGCTTACCGGGGCGCTGCTCGTGGTGCTTGCGTTGGGCGGCCTCGTGGTGCTCAACCCTGAGCGGTCGATCGAGCGCATCGCACGCCGGATTGCGGCGTGATGTCAAGCATTCCGAATTGTCGTTCTCGACTGAAGTCGATGTTCGGCCAGCAATTGATAACTACGTGATAACTGCGACAGGAGACTCGATGCAATCAAGCAACGCAATGCAGCTCAAGTTCGGCGGGGCGGCGCGGATGGCCGTTGCCGTGGCGATGGCTGCGTTTGGTTCGGCGGCGCACGCGCAATCGTCGGTGACGCTTTACGGAATCGTCGACACCGCCGTGCGCTATACGACCCATGCCAATGCGGCCGGGGACGACAAGGTTCAACTCGCCAACGGCGGTCTCAGCGAAAGCAACTGGGGGCTGCTTGGCGCGGAGGATCTCGGCGGCGGCAATCGCGTTGTTTTCCAGCTGGAGAGCCGGTTCTTCCCGAACTCCGGCATGAGCGATCCCGGTTATCCGTTCTTCAACACGGCGTATGTGGGTTTGCAGTCTTCCACGCTCGGCCGGCTGACGCTGGGGCGCCAGACCAACCCGCTTGCGGATGCCGTGCTGAAAACCTACGTGAGTGCGCAGTGGTTGCCGACGGTCTACCAGTTCCGCCCGGAAGTCGCGATGGCCCAGGGCGTCTGGGCCAGCAACATGGCGAAATACATTGCGCGCTGGCAGGACATCACGCTTGAACTCTCATACGCGTTCGGCGGACAAGCCGGCGCATTCGGCGCGGGCAGCCAGATCGGCGCCTCGGTCACCTATATTCCGCAGTGGCCGTTGCGCCTCGCCGCAGGCTATCTGGACACGCGCGACGCGATCAACAGTTCCGCGCACTTCAAGGCGTGGACCGCAGGCGCGGCGTACACGTTTGCGGAAACGACCGTCAACTTCGGCTGGGCGATGAACCGGCAGGACGCCGGCTTTATGGGGAATTTTCCGAACGGCCCGTTCACAGCCGCGCAACTCACTGCGCTCAAGTTCAATACGTTTTCTTCGCGTGAAATGTTCTTTGGCGGCGTTTCGCAGCTGGTCGGGGACAATACGCATCTTTCCGCCAACGTGTGGCGCACGCTGCAAGAAGGCAAGAAACTAAGCGGCGATGGTAACGCCACGCAATTCCAGCTGTTGGCCGACTACGATCTCTCGCGTGCGACGAGCGTTTATGCGGAAGCCGATTACTCGTTGTACCGCGGCGGCCTGGTCGGGGCGCAACTGCAAGGTTTTGTTGGCGTCAGTGCAGCGGCGACCACCACGCAGCTCGGCATGATGGTGGGCTTGCGCCATATGTTCTGAGCGAGAGACGCGGCGCGGGCCGCGTCCGTTTTCTCGTCGAACGTGGCGCCGGCAGGGAGCGGCGGGACTCGCGCCTGCGGCATTACATCGCGTTTTCAGCTTTGCAGCGGCATTTCTTCGCCAGTCCATATAACATGCATTGAAAATGTATGTATTGGCGAGGGCGATCATGACCGTCTTTCGAATCGAAGAACCCACCCCCGCGGCTCGCGGTGGTTTCGCGCTGTGGGCGCTCGGCTTCCGGCCGTTCTATCTTGGCGGTGCGCTTTTCGGCGGCGCGGCCGTGCTGGCCTGGATGGCCGCGTATGCCGGCCACCCGTTGCCGGGTCTCGGTTCGTACCTGCCGGGCATGTTCTGGCACGTGCACGAGATGATTTTCGGTTTCGGCGCGGCGATCGTAGCGGGGTTTCTTCTGACCGCCGTGCGCGCGTGGACGTCGGTCACGCCAGCACAGGGCAAGTCGCTGGCGGCGCTTTGGCTGCTGTGGCTCGCCGGGCGTATTACCGTTGCCTACGCAACGCCTGGCGTGGCCGCCGTGGTGGACAGCCTCTTTCTTCCCGCGTGCGCGATCGTGCTGCTGCGTGTACTTATCGGCGCAAAGAACAGCCACAACATCTTCTTGCCGGTCGCGCTCGGCATGCTCGCCGCGCTGAACGTGGCGTTCCACCTCTCGATGCTGGCGGGCCGCGCGGACTGGGCGCTGCACAGCGCGTATCTCGCCGTGGGCATGCTGGTGCTGTTCATCACGATCATCGGCGGGCGCATCATCCCGTCTTTCACGGCCAACGCTGTGCCGGGTTACACGGCACGGCGCTGGCATGGGGTCGAGCGCGCGGTGCTGCCGCTAAGCGCACTGGCGTTCGTGCTCGACGCGGTGTTCGGCTCCGGCGTGCTTGTCGCGCTAGCGGCGCTTGCGGCGGCGTGTGCACAAGGCGCGCGCATCTGGGGCTGGCGTTCGTGGCGGGTCGGCAACCGGCCGATCCTGACCATCTTGCACATCGCCTATGCGTGGATACCTGTTGGCTTCGCGCTGCTTGCGCTCGCCGCATTGGGTTTCGTCGCGCATACGCTGGCCATTCACGCGTTCACGGTGGGCGCTATCGGCTGCGCGATCATGGCGATGATCACGCGCACGGCGCGCGGACATACGGGCCGCAAGCTGGTGGCTGGCGGCTTCGATATCGCCTGCTATGGGTTGCTCGTGATCGCCGCGTTGATGCGTGTGGCGGGACCATGGCTCGCGCCACAGTGGCTCACGTTCTGGATCGAAGCTTCAGGTGCATGCTGGGTCGTTGCGTTCGCGGCCTATTGCTACCGCTACGCCGGCTGGCTCATCGCGCCGCGTGCCGATGGTAAGGAGGGCTGACCCTTCGGCCTTGCACACAGCGTGTTGCGCGAGTATGTTGGTTGGCCTGGGCTTGCCGCGCGTTGCGCCCCGGGCCCGCCGACGTAGGAGGGGGCAATGCATCACTGTGTTCAGATCGCAGCCACAGCCTGTCTCGTCTTTGTAACCACCGTGCAGGCTCAAACGTCAGCTTCCACGCCGCCGGATGCCGCTGTGCCGGAGCGTATGCCTTACGATATTCCTTACGGTTTGCCTATCGGGCTCGATGCGGCGAAGCATCTGCTCGCACTCGCTGAAGCCGAGGCGCGCAAGCACGACTGGAAAATGAACATCGCCGTGGTCGATCCGCATGGCGATCTCGTCGCGTTCGAACGCATGGATGGCGCGCAATACGCCTCCATCGAGGTTTCGCAGAACAAGGCGCGCACCTCCGCGCGCTTTCGGCGCGAGACACGCGTTTTCTACAGCCAGTTCGAGAGCGGTCATGCCTACGTGGCCACGCTCGACCAGGGGCTCGTGGCTTCGCCCGGTGGCTTTCCGCTGGTCGAGGACGGCAAGTTGATCGGCGCAATCGGCTGCAGCGGTGGCACGGGTGATCAGGATGCCGTAACGTGCAAGGCCGCGGCGTCCACGGTGAAGTGAGCGCTCAGCGCGCTGGCATTTCCGCACTCAATGCGGCGAACCGTATCCCTGCACGTTCAGCAGATGCTCGCGCATGCAGCGCGCGGCGGTTTCGCCGTCGCGCTCGAGAATCGCATCGACGATGGACTGGTGCTGCTGCGCGAAATGATGGCGCGTAGCCTGGTCCGTGGTCTTCTCACGCTGGGTTGGCTTGACCCGCATGCCGTTGATCACTTCCATGAGGGCAATGATCGCGGGATTGCGCGAGGCCTGCGCGATCAGCAGGTGAAAGCGCTGGTCCCATAGTTGCCACTCCTCATCGTTTTTTGCTGTCGCGTTTCTTTTCACGCACTTCTCCAGCTCGGTCAGATCCTCGGGCGTGGCCTTCGCCGCGGCAAGACCGGCTAATGCCGGTTCGAACATGAGGCGCATCTCCGCGATGTCGGCCGGGCTCGTGCGCGAACGCAGGCCGCGCAGCGTGGGCGCGAATTTCAGCGGCCGCGCGCCCAGGTAGGTGCCGCGTCCCACGCCGCGCCAGATTCGGCCCGATGCCTCCAGCGAGGCAAGCGCCGCGCGCAGTTCCCGGCGGCTCACGCCCAGGTCCTCGGCGAGCTTGCGCTCGGGCGGCAACGCGTCGCCGTCTTTCAACCGGTGTTGTGCGATGTAGGCAAGCAGGCTGTCGAGCGCGGATCTTTCCATGGTGCGATGTGAACCATTAAGTATTGGTTCGATTCTAGCAGTCAGGCTGCCGCGCGCAAGACACGAGGTCTCAGGGACTGACGAAAGCTGGCATAAGCGCGTAAATTTAAGGGTTAACACCGGGTGCGGCCAAAAATCTTCCTTCGTAAGCTGATCGTGACGGATTGTGGAGCCAATAGTGAATGGTTCGGCAGAAGTTCGAACCTTTCGCACAGGGAGTGGAAGATGTCTTTTACAACGCGTCCGGAACTGATCGGGACCTTCGGGATGGTGGCCTCCACGCATTGGCTTGCCAGCGCGTCGGCGATGGCGGTGCTCGAGAAGGGCGGCAACGCGTTCGACGCGGCCGCCGCAGCCGGCTTCGTGCTGCAGATTGTCGAGCCGCATCTCAACGGTCCCGGCGGCGAGTTGCCGGTCGTGTTCTACAGCGCGCGGGAAGACCGCGTGCGCGTGTTGTGCGGCCAGGGTGTGACGCCCGCGGCCATGACGATCGAGCGCATGCGCGCGCTCGGGCTCGAAGTCGTGCCGGGCACCGGCTTGCTGCCCGCCGTGGTGCCGGGCGCGTTCGGCGCATGGATGACGATGCTGCGCGACTACGGGCAACTGCCGCTCGAAGACGTGCTGAGCTACGCGATCGGCTACGCGGAGCACGGTTATCCGGTTCTGCCGCGCATGTGCGCGTCGATTCTCGCGATCAAGGACTTCTTTCTCAGCGAATGGACGACCTCCGCCGAGCAGTGGCTGCGCAACGGCGACGCGCCGGCACCGAACGAACTGTTTGCGAATCCCGCCATTGCGGCCACGTACCGCCGCATCCTGCGCGAGGCGAGCGCGAAAAGCGATCGCGCCGAACAATGCGAGCTCGCGCGTTCGGCGTTCTACCGCGGCTTCGTGGCCGACGCCATCGACCAGTATTTCCGCTCGACCGACGTGCTCGACACCTCGGGCCGCCGCAATCGCGGCCTGCTCAATGCAGACGATCTCGCGCGCTGGGAGCCCACTTACGAGGAAGCGCTCTCGTACGACTATCAGGGCCTGCGTGTGCACAAGACCGGACCGTGGGGCCAGGGGCCGATGTTCCTGCAGCAGCTCGCGCTGCTCAAGGGCTTCGATCTGGACGCGATGGACCCGTTCGGTCCGGATTTCGTCCACACGGTCATCGAAACGTCGAAGCTCGCCTTTGCCGACCGCGACGTGTTCTACGGCGATCCGCGCTTTGCGAACGTCCCGATGGAGACGCTGCTGAGCGACGCCTACAACGACGAGCGCCGCCGTCTTGTCGATCCGCACAAGGCCTCATTCGAATTCCGTCCGGGCGCGCTGCTCGACAGCGAAGCACGCGCGGCGCGCATTCTGGCGAACGCGGGGCGGCAGCAGCCGGGCGGTTTCGGCCAGGGCGAGCCGACGTTCGCGCCGCTACCCGAATTGCGCGGCGACACCGTGCATCTCGACGTGGTCGATCGCTGGGGCAACATGGTGTCGGCCACGCCGTCGGGCGGGTGGCTGCAGGCGTCGCCCGCGGTGCCCGGCCTCGGCTTCAACATCACCACGCGCGCGCAGATGTTCTGGATGGAAGAGGGCCTGCCTTCGTCGCTCGGTCCGGGCCGCCGTCCGCGCACGACGCTCTCGCCCACGCTCGTCACGCGCGAGGGCAAGCCCTATGCCGCGTTCGGCACGCCGGGCGGCGATCAGCAGGATCAGTGGTCGATGCAGCTGTTCCTGCGTCACGTGCATGCGGGCATGAACCTGCAGGCCGCCGTGGACGCCCCTTCGTTCCAGACGGCGCACTTCCCCGGCTCGTTCTATCCGCGCTCGATGCAGCTTGGCAAGATGTCGGCCGAGTCGCGCTTTCCCGAAGCCACGCTCGCCGAACTGCGCGCGCGCGGCCACGACCTCACCGTGGCCGAGCCGTGGGGGCTCGGGCGCGTCTGCGCGGTGGGCATCCGCAACGGCCTGATGCGCGGCGCGGCCACGCCGCGCCAGATGCAGGCCTACGCGATTGGCCGCTAAACACGTGCCACGCTCAACCGGAACCGACTGACCATGTCCACCGTCGCTGCCAGACTCGAAAGACTGCCGCTCGCTGGCTTCCACCGCAAACTGCTGCTGATCGGCGGGCTTGGCTATATGTTCGACGGGCTGGACTCGTCGTCGCTTGCTTTCTTGCTGCCAGTCGTGAGCAAGCTCTGGCATTTGACGAGCGCCGAAACGGGACTCGTCGCCAGCAGCACGTATATCGGTTATTTTTTCGGCGCGTTCCTCTCCGGCGTGCTGGCCGACGTGATCGGCCGACGCCGCATCATGATGAGCGCGCTGGCCATCTATTGCGCGGCATCCATGGCGAGCGCCACCGCGCAAGACTGGCACACGTTTTTCGCGCTGCGCATACTCGCGGGTTTCGGCTCGGGCGCGGAAACGGTCGTGATCGCCCCGTTTCTTGCAGAATTCGTGCCGCGTCGCTATCGCGGCATGTTCTGCGGCGCGCTCGTCGGCTTCATGTCGTTCGGATATCTAAGTTCATCGATTCTCGGCTATACCGTCGTGCGCAATTTCCCAGACGGCTGGCGCTATCTTGCCGTGTTGACTTCGCTGCCGGTGGTGATGCTGCTCTGGTGGCGCAGAACGCTGCCCGAGTCGCCGCGCTGGCTCGAAAGCCGCGGACGCTCCGCCGAGGCCGACACTATCGTGCGGGCCATCGAGTCGCGCTACGAGCAAGAGGGGATTGCGCTGGCGCCGGTTGGCTCGACAGGCGCGATTCCGGCCGTGGCGCAGGGCAGTAGCAGTGCGCTGCAAAACGTGCTGACGCTGTTCTCGCGGCGGCTCGTGGGCACGACGGCGGTGAGCTGGCTGATGTGGTTTTCCGTCGCCTTCGCGTATTACTCGTTCTTCTCGTGGATTCCGAGCCTGCTGGTCAAGGAAGGGTTGACGCTCACGAAGAGCTTTGGCTATTCGATCGCCATCTACGGTGCGCAGATTCCCGGCTATTTCTCGGCGGCGTGGCTCAACGAACGCATTGGCCGCAAAGGCGTCGTGGCCTCTTATATGACGCTCGGCGGCCTTGCCGCAATTGCGCTGGCTTTCTCGCATACAGGCGTGCAGATCACGGTGGCAGGCGTGTGCCTCTCGTTCTTCATGAATGGCGCTTTTGCGGGCGTCTATGCCTATACGCCGGAGGTCTTCCCTACGGCCGTGCGCACGACCGGCACGGGCTCTTCGTCGTCGTTCGGCCGTATCGGCTCAGTGAGCGCACCCATTCTGGTTGGGCTCGTGTACCCGGCGTTCGGCTTTTTCGGCGTGTTCGCCATGACGACTACCGTGTTGCTGGCGGGCGCGTGCGTGGTGTTCTTCCTTGGCATCGAAACCCGCAATCGCTCGCTCGAAGACATCGAGGCGAGCGGCGCGCAGGCGGGCTTCGACACGCACAAGCCGCTCGCCCGCGACGGGCTGCGAGGCTGAGCGCACGCCTTGCCCACTTCCCTACGTCCCATGCAAACGCCCCTTTCCCTCGTGAACGAACCCTATGCGCTGCAGCGTGAAGTCGCCGATCTCGCGCGCCTTTCGCGCGTGATTCGCCAGCCCGGGCAACCGGATGCGATTTTTCGCGAAGTGTGTGCCGTCGCCGCCGAAGCGATCGGCTTTCGCCTCTTCACCATCATGGCCTACGACGCCGGGAAGCAGGAGGTGGAGCGACTGTTCACGAACATGCCGGACGTCTACCCACCGGGCGGACGCAAGAAGAAAAGCGGCACGCCATGGGCGCAACGTATTCTTTCGGATCTCGAACCGTTTCGCGCGACCACGCCACAAGGCCTGCGCGAAGCCTTCGACGATCACGCGGTCATGACGGCGATGGGCCTCGGCTCGATTCTGAACATACCGGTTGCCTACAACGGCCGCTGTGTCGGCACGATGAACCTCACGCACGTAGAGGGCTGGTACACCTCGCAACACGAAGAAACGGGCCTGCTGCTCGGCGCGTTTCTCGCGCCTGCGCTAGTTGCGCACGGCATGTCTTTTGCGGCCCATTCAAGCCTTTGATTGCAGGACCTTTGTCGATGAACACAACGACATCCGCAGGAAACGCCAACCGTTGGCTGCTCGTCTTCGCGCTCGGCTATCTCGCGCTGCTGGTGGACGGCGCGGACGTCATGATGTACGGCCTCACGCTCACGCGCATCAAGACTGAATTCGGCTTGACCAATGTCGAAGCGGGCGCGCTCGGTAGCCTGACGCTGCTCGGCATGGCGATTGGCGGCATTCTGGGCGGCTGGGCGAGCGACTCGTTCGGTCGTGTGCGCGTGGTGGTCTGGGCGATGATGCTGTTCTCGGT
Organism: Paraburkholderia sp. J8-2; assembly: GCF_905220195.1. NCBI lineage: Bacteria > Pseudomonadati > Pseudomonadota > Betaproteobacteria > Burkholderiales > Burkholderiaceae > Paraburkholderia > Paraburkholderia sp. J8-2. The sequence continues at coordinate 19,067 of NZ_CAJMZA010000012.1, read as the reverse complement.
GGGCGCGGGCCTGCTCGGTCTCACGCACAGCTTCCTCGAATTCGCAGTGGTGCGCTTCATCAGTTCGATGGGTATTGGCTGCATGGTGCTGGTGAGCACGCTCGTGGCCGAGTACGTGCCCATGGCGCGGCGCTCGCTGATACTTGGCGTGCTGCAAACAGCGATTTCGGCGGGCTATATCACCGTGATCGCGCTCAGCACCTGGATCCTGCCGCACTATGGCTGGCGCATGCTGTTTTATATGGCGGCTGCGCCCGTGGTGCTCGCGGTGGCGATTCACTTCTTCGTGCCCGAGCCGCCGAGCTGGCGCATGAGCGAGGCCGCGGCGCGCCCGAGCGCCCGCCGCTGGCACGACAACCGCTACGCGTTGATTTTCGCGGACCGCCAGGCGCGCAGGATGTTCATCTTCTGGTCGCTTGCTTCCGTGTTTGCGCTCTCCGGGTTCTATGGCCTGAACAACTGGCTGCCCACGTATCTGGAGAGCGAATTGCACATCAAATTCAGCGCGATGACGGGGTACATGACCGCGACGTGGGTCGTTGCGTTCATCGGCAAGATCGTGGCGGGCTGGCTGGGCGACCGCTGGAGCCGGCGCGGCGTGTACGTGCTCGGCTGTATCGGCGCGGCCGTCTTTCTGCCCGTCATCGTGCTATTGCACACCCGCGAAAACATCGCGTGGCTGATGCTCGTGTTCGGCTTTCTTTATGGCGTGCCGTTGGGCACGATCGGCACGTTCATGTCGGAGAGCTTCGAAACGCGTATTCGCGGCACGGCTGTTGGCGGCTCCTATAACGTGGGGCGCTTTTGTTCAGGCGCGGCGCCTGTCGTGATCGGTTATATCGCCACGCAGTTTTCGATCGGCATGGGCTTTCTTGTAGTTGGCGCGGTGTTTTTCCTGAGCGGCGTGATGGCGCTTTTCATTCCGGATCGCTTGCACGATACGAGCAAGGGCGATCCGGGGCAGGCGAGTGGGGAGGTGCAGCAGGCGGCGTTGGCTACGGCGGCGGGCAGGGGGTGATGCGTAGCGCTTGTGCAATGCCGGTTATGACAACACCGGCCTGAAAAAGCTCCGCTCGTAACTCACGATACAACGCGTATCGGCGGCATAACGAAACGCGGCCTGGCACTCGGCGTCTTGCATCGAATCGGCGCGGTACGTTTCATAGGCCGCGAGGCTTGGAAACGAAAAGAGCGCGAGCGCGATATTGTTGGCGCCTTCGGAAGGCAGGAAGTAGCCGTGATGCGTGCCGCCGAACTTTTCGACGAGCGGAATCCACATTTTGGCGTACGTTTCGAACTCTTCGAGCCGGTATGGATCGATGACGTAACGCAGGTAGCAGGTAATCATGGGTCTTTCTTTGGGTTGTTGAAGAGCGGCGTGCACCGCGACTCACCTGGAGGTCACGCTTGCGCGATCTCCAGCAGCTTCGCCACGGTATTCATGTTGCGCGACGTGCCAGCTTTCGCCGCAGCGATTTTGAGCTTCGAACGCCCGATGCCGTCCTTGTAAAACACATAGATCTCGCGCTCACCCAGGCGCAATTCTTCTGCGTTCTGGCCGCTCACATGGTCGAGTGCGTCCGCGGGCGGCGGTATGTCGAGAAAGATGGCGACCGTGCGATCCGGCGCGGCAGCCGGAAACGGATTACCTTGCAGCACCGCGGCGAATTCCGTGGCCGTGCGCACCACAACGCCAACGGACTTGCCGGCATAAGCCTCCAGGCTCTGCTCGAGCTTCTTTTTCACCGATGCTTCGGCCAGCCGGCTCTCGAACACCACGTTGCCGCTCGCGATATAAGTGCGCACGTGCGTGAACCCGAGCGCTTCGCACATGTCGCGAAGTTCGGGCATCGGGAGCTTGCCGGTTCCGCCGACATTCACGGCGCGCAGAAGGGCGATATAGACAGGCATGGATTTGATCGAGAAACGGCAAGTTAGTCGGGGCGCCGCAAGTCCGTTGCGCCGAGCCCGTCGTTTGCCACGATGGCAGGGCGCCTTCTCGCGTTGATCGCCACGAAGAGCGCCATCAGCACCATGAAGGCGGCGAGCAGCAAGGCGCTGTTGACGAGCACGTGCGCATAGCCGAGCTGCCCGACGTCGATGAACGGGTACGGATAGAAGTCCGTCTCGCTGCCGCGCCAGAAGGTGATGGCGAGATAGCCCAGCGGATAGACGAGCCAGGCGAGGCGATCGCGAGCACCAAGGGTGAGGCGCGGCACGAACAGCAGCCAATACGCCGCGCATAACAGCGGAATCAGGGTATGCAGGCTTTCGTTGAGCAACGCGCGATATCCGTGCGGCGTCCAGAGATGACGCAGCAACACATTGTAAGCAATGCCAACGAAGACGATGTACACCGTTACGGCGCTCACTGTGCCCGGAGCCCTAAAGAAGCGTGCCGGCCACGCGCGCAGGCGCAGCGCGATGCAGGTGAAGGTGAGCGCGACGAGCAGCACCGTGAGATTGGTCAGGTAGGCCGAAAGCCGGCCGATGGCCTCGAACGTATCGAAGCCGCGCAGCACCATGCGCTCAATCGTGATGTCGGTTTGCGCGGCAAGCGCTCCCCACGCGAGCAGTGCGATCACACCCGCCAACGCAGTGGCGTAAGCGCTTTGGGAGAGCGGCGCGGCAGCGGCGGGTAGCGGTTGTTCGGACATGCAGCGATGGTAGCGCACAAAGATCGCGCGCGCCTGACGCCGTTTCTCCTGCGTCAGCAGGCTATTTGCCGTCAGCGCGCTGCGCAGCCGAAACGAGATACAGGCGCACGAGATCGCGAAGCTCGGCCATCAGCACGGCCCGCGCCGAGGGCTCTTCGTTGGCGATGTTCGCGACGCCCTTGAGCATATGGATCAGCACGATCGCCATAACTTTTGCTTTGGCTGGCTTGAGATGCACGATCGCGCGGCTCAGGATGGCGGCCACGCCTGAGCGCATCGCCTCGCGAAAGCGCTTGCGGTGGTCGTCGCTGCCGCTGCGGGCGTCGACGAGAGCGACGGCAAAGCTGCGTTGCGACTGCAACAGCAGCACGAAGTCGACGAGCGCATCGGCTACGGCCTCGAGTGTCATTTCCGGGACCTGTTGCTCGAGTTCGGCGAGTCCGTTCCTCGCCTGCTGCGCGTAGCGCAGCAACAGCGCCTCGGCCAGCGCCTCCTTGGTGGGGAAGAAGCGGTACAGCGAGCCCGTTGCCGTGGACGAGCGCGCCGCGATTTCGGTCATGGTGGCCGCGTCGTAACCCTTCTCGGTGAATACGGTGACGGCGGCGTCCATGATCGCGGCCACCCGCTGGCGGCCCCTTTCGCGTTTGGGTTCGGTTGGCCGCGCGGGTTGCGCGACAGGCGTGGAGGGCGTCATGACGAATTCTTCAAATGCGGGGATATGAGAGGAATTCCTCGCATATTAGCATGATAGATTTCATGCCGATTCGAGCGGCATCTGGACGTACGGAATCATTCCATCCGAACCGGATGAATTGACTTATGCGAGGCGACTCTCTACTATTATTTGTGAGGGTATCCTCGCATTTCAGCGCGGCGATCGCCGCCGATGCGCCATCCCGCTGCCCCTTTCCGTTGGTCCGTTCGAGGTTACGACATGCCGTACGTTTGGCTCTTTTTTGCCGGTGCGTTCTTTTGCAACGCGGTCCCGCATCTGGCTTCCGGCCTGCAGGGGCTGCCTTTTCCCACGCCCTTCGCGCGTCCGCGAGGGCGAGGCGACTCGTCGCCCGTTGTGAACGTGGTTTGGGGCTTCGTGAATATCGCGATCGCGATCGCGGTGGCGCTTGGCATGCGCCCGCTCGAACAGCCTGTCACGCGTGAAGACCTCGTCGCGGTGCTGGCCGGCGCGCTCGTCATGGGGCTTTTTCTTGCGTTTCATTTCGGCGCGGTTCAGAGAGAAAAGCACGCCGATTAAGGGCCGAAGCAGGCTGCGGCAAACCGTGAAAAAAACAGTTGCGCAGATTAGGGGAAAACCCTATACTGCATTCGTCTCCTCCATGTCTCCTCCTGATATGGATTCAGCCCGCTCTCTGAAGCGGGCTTTTTCTTTTCTGGCGCCGGTTCGTGCGCGCCGCGAGCCGTCCGCGCCAGTCATTCTTTTACGAACACAAAGTCGCATTTGCGCGCCGTCGTGCGCGAACCGCTGCCTGAAGTCGCGTCGAACTGTGCGCTGACTTCGTACGAATAGGGCGCTTTGGCGTTGGCGTGGCCCATCGCGTAGGGCGATGGTGCGGCCAGACCCTGTGCGACGAGGGTGGCCGACCCGTCGGGTTCGAGCTTGCCGTCCAGCGTGAGCCAGCCACCCGCATCTCTTTCGCCGTGCTCACCGTGCAGGACGTTTTCCTGGATTTCGGCCGGAAATTGATAGCGGTAGCCGGATGTGCCCGCGGCACCTTTGGGGCAGGTGAGCGTCACGTTCCAATTGCCGTCGAAGGTGCCTGCGGCGTGTGAAGCCGGTGTTCCCGCAAGGCCCGCGCAGACGGTCATGCATTGCACAGCCAACGTTAATTTTCCTGCCCCCATTGCCGCTCCCGTTGTCGAATCATCTGGCACTATTCTGAGCGCAAATGGCGTGCCGGTATGGGCGCCGTCGCACAGTCCGTTTCGCCGCCGCGCCGCCGCTGGACCGGACTCGCGCAAGCTTGGCGAATTTTCATTTACGCAACTAACTGCCTAACCCGGCCACCGCGCTCGAATTTGGCCCGCGCAACTGGAAAACATCCGCCATTGGCGTGAATGACACCCGTCTCCAGGGCGCGCGGCGCAAACGCCAGGCGCGCGCCGTGGCCGCGACGACGGCTAACCGGCCCACTCCTATCGCCGGGCGAGATTACGCCTGAGCGCCTCGCAACCCGCATCCGTGAGCGGCTCGACCATCTGTATCCGCTTGTCGGGCTTGAAGTCGCTGATCCAGACCACGCGGCAACGTTGCGGCGAATCCGGCATCACCTGGAGCGTCGCGTGATGATGCTCGAATCGTCCGCCGCCCACGGTGTAGGCGAGGCGCATGTGCGCGTCGTCCACGCCTATCACGCGTTCTTCGATCACCGTGCCGTTGGCAAACGTGACCCAGCGTATCTCGTTTTCCATGCGCGCCTCGGTCACCACGCCAGCGAATACGTGTGCGACGTTGGCGGGATCGCGCAGCGCGGCCCATACGTCATCCGCCGCGGCTTCAACGAGAATGTCCCGGTAGACGGTAGCCATGGCACTTGCCTCCTTCGTTTTTATGACGAGTGCATCGTGCGCGCGCAAAGCGCGGTGGTCCTGGGAAATCTTGACGTCGCTTTCAGATCGATGCGGCGGCGACTCGTCCCGCCGTCAATGTGCGTGCCGATGGTGCACGTCGGGGTAGTGCGCGTGGCTATGCGTGATCGGCGCGTGACGGTGCGCATGCGTGTGCGGCTCCGTGCCGTCCCACGCGAAATCGTGCTCGTGCTGATGGTGTTCGTCGTGCCGGTGAGCGTGGGTGTGTTCGAGCGGCTCGTGCGTGTGCGTGTGGTCATGCCGCTCGCGCACATGCAGCCAGACGCCGAACGCCATGAGCGCGAGCGCGAGCCAGAAAGCGAGCGCCGGGCGCTCCGGCCACAGCAGCAAGGAAAGTGCCACGCCGAAGAGTGGCGCCACGGAGAAGTAGGCGCCGGTGCGCGCCGTGCCGAGATGGCGCAGTGAGACGACGAAGAGCACGAGGCTCACGCCATAGCCCGCGAACCCCACGGCCATGGCGCCGCCGGTTGCCTGCCACGCGGGCCAGTGCGCACCCGCGGCGAGCGCAATGCCGATATTCACCGGACCGGCCACGAGCCCTTTGGTGCAAGCGACGACCATCGCGTCGTTGGTCGAGACCTTGCGGGTGAGGTTGTTGTCGATGGCCCAGCACAGGCACGCCAGCGCGACGAGCAGCGAGCCAGGCGCGATGCCCGCCGCAACGCCGGACACCGCGCCGGGCCAGGAGAGCAGCACGCCGCCCGCCACGATCGCCAGCATGCCTAGCGCAATCTGCGCATCGAAGTTTTCGCGAAAGCAGACCCATGCGATGAGCGCCGTCAGCACGCCTTCCAGGTTCAGCAGCAGCGCGCTCGTGGCGGCGGGCGTGGTGTTCAGGCCGAGCATGAGCAGGGCGGGAGCCGCCACGCCGCCCGCGGCGATCGCGCCGGCGAGCCACGGCAATTCGGCGAGGCGAAGCGGATCGTGTGCGGGTGCCGAGTCGCCACGGCGCGCCGAGAGTCGGCGCAACAGCAGGACGACCGCGAGGCCCGAGCCGCTGCCGAGATAGAAGAGCCCCGCGAGCATGAACGGCGACACGCTGCCGAGCAGCGCCTTGGCGAGCGGCGTGGTGATGCCGAACAGGGCGGCGGCGAGCAGCGCCGTGAAGATGGTGTGCCGATGGGACTTCATCGCAGGCTCGAAGCGGAAAGACGACGAAAAAAGCGTAGGAGAAGCGCGATGGGCGCGCAAGCGTGCTAGACGCCGCGCCGCCTGACCGGCCTACTGGCGAAGCAAGGCCATCATCGCGCCGAAGCCAACGAACACCCCGCCCGTCACACGATTGAAGGCTTTCGCCACGCGCCGGCTTTTGAGCGTCGCGCCGATGCGCGTGCCGAAACCCGCATAAACGAGATACCAGCTCACTTCGCACACGGCGAAAGTCGCAACGAGCACGCCGAACTGCGGCAGCACGGGGCGGGTCGCGTCGATGAACTGCGGCAGGAGCGCCGCCGCGAAAAGGATCGCCTTCGGGTTGCTGCCGCCGACGAAAAAGCCGTTGCGGTAGAGCGCAAGCGGCGAGCGCACGGGGCGCGCGGCCACACGCTCGGCAATGTCGGCGGCGGCCTCGGGCACGGGCGCGCCCCAAGCCTTGATGCCCAGATAGACGAGGTACGCGGCGCCGATGAATCGAAGCGCGTTGAACATGGTCGGCCACGCCTGCAGGAACACGCCGAGTCCGGCTGCGGAGACGGCCAGCATCAGGACCAGTGCGGAAAGGCAGCCGGCCATGGTTGCGCTCGTGCGGCGCAATCCGTACTGCGCGCCGTGCGACATGATGAGCAACATGTTGGGACCAGGAATGGCGCAGACGACGAAGACGGTGACGAGGAACAGCCACCAGGTATGCAGATTCATTGCAGCGGCGAAGTGTAAGAGGGCTGGAAAACGGCGAAGGGTGAATTATGCCAGCGGACGCCGCGTGCCTGGTTGCGGCCCCCAGGCTGGAGCAAGGCGAGCAGCGGACCAAAGCGCGGGCCAAAGTGCAACGCGGGAAAAAGAAAAGCCCGCAGCGATTGCGGGCTGAATCCATATCAGGAGGAGACATGGAGGAGACAATTTCACTATAGTCAAACTATTGACTCGTCGCAATATACGTTCGTATATGGAATCGTTAATCATTGTCAGATTAATGAGTTAGTGATTGATGCGGCCATTCACCAGGCACACAATGAAGCGGCGCGCTCGCTGGATGGAAGATGCGGCGCACGGGAGGCGAGACATCGCCTCGTCAGCCCGGAGCGGGTTTCAACTGGAGGGATGATATGGGCATTCTGGACAAGGTCGGAGAAATTGCCGGTGCGGTGGCCGCAGTGGAAGGCGCCGAGAAGCTCGATCCAAATGCGGGCTTTCTGACCAAGGCGGCAGCGGCGGTTGCCGGTTTCGAGGGCGCCAAGGAAGTCGAGCAGCTAGTCGAAAAGAAGGAAGAGGAAAAGCCTGCCGACGACAACACCGCGCAGTCCGCGGACGGGTCGGATCAGCAGGCGTGAGCGCTTTGCCGCGCGCGTGACGGATCGACCGGGGAGTGGATACGCGAGTGGCAATTCAGATACAGGAAAGCCGCGGCTGAAGAGCCGCGGCTTTTTCATTGGCGCGCCGGGGGCGCGCTAGCGGGTAGAGGCCGGCGACGCACGATAAACGAAGCCGAGCGCGATAACCGCTACCGTGAAGCCGAGTGCGACGAAACACACGCCGCTCCAGCGCGCCGAGGCCCACGCCGCGCCGGCCATGAGCGCGCCGCCCGCGCCGCCGATAAAGAACATTCCCACGAAAATCGCGTTGAGCCGCCCGCGCGCGACGGGGTTCAGCAGGTTGATGGCGCGCCGCCCTAGTGTCTGGTCGGCGATCACGCCCGCATCGAGCGAGGCTGCGCCCGCAACGAGCAGACCCAGCGCCAGCACGGGGTGCGCGGCGGGCGAAAAGCCACCCCAGCCCGCGCCCGCCACACCCAGCAGCACGACCGCGCCGAGCATCGTCGCGTGCGCCGCGTATTGGACCGCGCGCCCCGCGCCACGGTCGCCCAGCCGGCCCGCGAGCGGTGTGACGATCGCGCCGCTCGCGCCGGCCAGCGCAAATGCGGCAATGCCGTTCATGCCCAGCGAAAACGGCGGCTGCGACAGCAGCAGCGCAACGGCGGTCCAGAACGCCGAGAACGCCCCCAACGCGAGCGACGCGAGGAAAGCGCTGCGCCGCAGAACGCGTTCGGTGCGCAGCAACGTCCAGAGCGAATAGAGCAGATCGACGTAGCGTGCGGTCACGGCCGGCATGCGGCGAGGCGTGCGCAGGAAGAGAACCACGGCGAGCACGCCATCCGCTGCCGCTTCGATCCCGTAGAACGCACGCCAGCCCAGCGTTCCCGCTATCAGGCTGGCAAGCGGCCGCGACAGCAGAATGCCCAGCATCAGGCCGCTCATCACATTGCCTACCGCCTGCCCGCGATGACTTTCGGGCGTCATCGAGGCGGCCATCGGTACGAGCATCTGGATCACACTGGAGGTCGCTCCCGCGAGGAACGCAGCGGCGAGAAAGAGTGGGCCCGAGCGCGCCAGCGCCGCGAGGGCGAGAAAGGCGGAGCAGGCAAGCAGTGTGCGGAAAATCAGGCGCCGGTTTTCGAGCAGATCACAAAGCGGCACGAGCAGCAGCAGGCCGGCGGCGTAGCCAAGCTGCGGCAGCATGGCGACCGCGCCGACGAACGCCGGGCGCAGATGCAGCGAATGGCTCACGAGCCCGGCGAGCGGCTGAGCCGCCGAGAGATTGACGACGATCACGCCGACAGCGGCGGCGAAGAACAGTGTCATCGGCAGCGTGAGCGTGGCGTGACTCGCGGGGGTGGCTTCGCGCGCAATCACGCGCGTACAGGTTTCAGCGGGGTGCTCCATCGATTGGCTCCGCAACGTGGCAGGTCCAGGTATCGTAGGGAGCCTCACGTTATGCGACAATTGAATTATCGCGATAATCTTTATGCGGAGTCGTTGTGAACACGCGAGATCTGGAAGCCTTCGTGGCGGTGGTCGAAAGCGGCTCGCTCGTGCGGGCTTCGGAGCGGCTCTTCCTTACGCAGCCGGGCCTTACGCGCCGCGTGCAGAACCTGGAGACGACGCTCGGCGTCGAGTTGCTCGACCGCCAGAGCAAGCCCCTCAAACCCACGGCTGCTGGCAACGAGGTGTACAGCCTCGCGCGCTCGGTCCTGAGAGCGGTCGACGACCTGATGTCGGTCGCTTCGCCGGAGACCGAACCCACTGGCGAGCTCAAGCTCGGTGTGCCGCCGTTTCTCTCGGAGCTGGCGCTCGAGCAGCCCGTTGATCAATTGCGTGGCGAGTTTCCGAAGCTGACGCTGCGGGTGAGGGCGGGCTGGTCGCCGGGGCTGCTCGACGAAGTCGAGCGCGCACGGCTCGATGCGGCGGTCATTCTGCTGCCCGCCGCCGTTGCGCCGCCGGAGAGTGTCGTCGCGACCCAGCTTGGCTATACGCCGACCCTCGTCGTCGCGGCGCGCTCGTTCGGCTTGCCCGACGAGCCCACCACGCTCGCCGCGCTCGCGCATCACCCGTGGGTGCTGAACCAGGACGGCTGCGGGATGCGCTCGGCGCTGAGCCGCGCCATGGGCATGGCGGGTTTGCCGTTCAACGTGGCGGTCGAGGCGTTCGGCTCGGAGCTGCAGCTTTCGCTGGTCGCACGCGGTATGGGCGTCGGGCTCGCCGCGCCGCAGGCGCTCGCGCGCAGTCCGCTGCGCGACCAGCTGCAGGTCATCGACGCGACCGACTTCCGCTCGGGCCTGAACGTGTGGCTCGTGCACGGGGCGCTGCCGGGGCGCCTCGTGCGGCCGGTCGCGCTCATTCGCGACGCGCTGGCAAACAAGCTGGAGACGGCCGACATGGCGTGACGGCCTGGCGCTCAGGCGTGCGCGGCTGCGCCGCCGCTGCTGCCGATCGCGTCGAGTTCCGTGAGCACTTCGTCGTCCAGATCGATCTGCGCCGCCGCCACGTTTTCACGCAGATGCGAAAGCGTGGACGTGCCCGGAATCAGCAGAATATTGGGCGAGCGCCGCAGGAGCCACGCGAGCGCGAGCGCCATCGGCGTGACGTCGAGGCGAGCGGCGATCGACGCAAGCGCCGACGACTGGATCGGCGTAAAGCCGCCGAGCGGAAAGAACGGCACGTAGGCAATGCCCTGCGCGGCCAGTGCGTCGATCAGCGCGTCGTCGTCGCGGTGCACGAGGTTGTAGTGGTTCTGCACGCACACAATGGGCACGAGCCGTTGCGCCGCCGCGATCTGCGCAGCGGTGGCGTTGGACATGCCCACGTTGCGCACGAGGCCGCGCTCGCGCAACCGGGCAAGCGTTTCGACCTGCTTTTCCACGGGCCCTTCGGAGGGCTTGTGAACATCGCCCATGATGCGCAGGTTGACCACGTCGAGTGCTTCGAGGCCCAGATTGCGCAAGTTGTCGTGCACGGCGCGCTCGATGTCGGCGGGCTCGAGAGCCGGTAGCCAGGCACCCTTGTCGTCGCGCACGGCGCCCACCTTGGTGACGATCGTGAGGTTTTGCGCATAAGGGTGCAGCGCTTCACGGATGATCTGGTTCGTCACGTGCGGGCCGTAGAAGTCGCTCGTGTCGATGTGATCGACGCCCAGCGCCAGCGCCTCGCGCAGCACCGCGACGGCCTGCGCCCGGTCCTTCGGGGGCCCGAACACGCCGGGCCCGGCCAGTTGCATGGCGCCATAGCCCATGCGGTTCACCTGACGGCCGGCCAGTTCATACGTGCTTGCGGGTTTGCGGTTCGGCATTGCGTACTCCTCGGTTGACGAATGCCCGCAGTATGGGCGCGTTCGAATTGTCCGATAATCCCGTCTGATCAGAACAGGCTGTGCATAATTTCGAACAGTGCGTTCGAGCAGTGCGAGGTGAACGATGCCGATGGAAATGAACGATCTGGCCGCTTTCGTTTCAGTGGCGCGCGCGGGTGGCTTTCGCGATGCCGCGCGCGTGGGCGGCGTCTCGGCGTCGAGCCTGAGCGCCGCGGTGCGCAGGCTGGAGGCGAAGCTCGGGCTGCGCCTTTTGAACCGCACCACGCGTAGCGTCGCGCCGACCGAGGCGGGCCAGCGGCTGCTCGAATCGATCACGCCGCTCTTCAGCGAGATGGAAGCGGCGCTCGACGTGCTCAACGGCTACCGCGAAAAGCCCGCGGGCACGCTCAAGCTGAACGTGCCCGCAAGCGCGGCGCGGACCATCTTGCCCGGCGTGCTCGCGCCGTTTCATCGCGCGTATCCCGAGATCCGCGTGGAAGTGGTGGTGGAGGACGGCTTCGTCGACGTGCTGCAGATCGGCTGCGACGCCGGTATCCGCTATGACGAGCGGCTCGAGCAGGACATGATCGCGATACCCATCGGCCCACGCGTGGAGCGCTTCGCGACGGCCGCTTCGCCCGCGTATCTCGCGGCGCGCGGGCAGCCCGAACATCCGCGCGAGCTGCTCGGGCATGCCTGCCTGCGCGTGCAGTTCGCGGGCGGCGCGCTGCCGCTCTGGCATTTCGAGCGCAATGGCGAAGTGTTGCGCCTCGACCCGCCCACGCCGCTCGTCGTGCGTCCCGGCGCCGCGCTCGACTTGCTGATCAACATGGCGCTCGACGGCGTCGGCGTGGTGTATCTGTTCGAGGAGATGCTGCTGCCGCATATCCGAAGCGGCGCGCTCGTGCGCTTGCTCGACGACTGGGACGTCTCGTTTCCGGGGCCCTTTCTCTACTATCCCGGACGGCGGCACCTGCCGGCGCCGTTGCGCGCGTTCGTCGACTTCGTTAAGGCGCACGCGCAAGACGATTCGGCCTCCTGAGCATGTGCCGAGGCGCTCACGTCGCTCACGTGGCCCACTCGGGATGATGCGGCGTTTCGCCGTCATCGGTGAGCCAGGGGACGTCGTGCGAGGTCCAGATATGGAACTCGGGGCGTGCACCGGGGTCGTCGTCGAGCGTGGCGACGCGCAAGATCACATGCGGCTGCACGGGACGCTCGGCCAGGATCGGACAGGGCGCCGCGCGCAACGGTGGCGCGGCGCGCAGCCAGTATAAGGGCGCGATTGGGCCCGAAATCGCATTTTCGGACTTTGCCAATGTTCATGACGATGAGACGTCCATAGATTGAGCGATGTCGCGCCGCAAGCGCTTTGCCTTTCATGAGATCGCCGATGAACCTGTCCCTAGCTCGCACACCGTCCGCAGACGCCGCCTGGCATGACGCCTTGTCGGCGCACACGGCGGGCCGGCACGAGAGCGCGCTCGGCGCGCTCGAACGCGTGCTGGACGCCGAGCCCGCCGACGCAAGGGCCCTGGAGCTGGCAGCCCGCACGCTCGCCGGCGACGCCCGGCACCGCGCGTCGCCACCGTTTGCCACGCCCGAGGCGCAGGCCGACGCGTACGTCGCACTCGGCGCGTGGTTGTACCGTCGCGGACATTTCGCGGCCGCCTGCCACGCGTACCGGCGCGTACTGTCGATCCGCCCCGGCGACCTGCCCGCGCGCGCCAACCTCGCCCTCGCGCTGATGAACGACGCCCGCGCCGATGAAGCCGAAGCCGAGCTTTCACGCGCGCTGGAGATCGATCCGCATCATGCCGCGGCGCTGCTCAATCAGGGCGTGCTGATGTGGCGTCTGGGCCGCCTCAAGCAAGCCGAAGCCGCGTATCTTGCGGTGCTCGGGCAGCATCCGGATCACGTCGCGGCATGGAACAACCTGGGCCTGCTGTACAAGGAGATGAACCGCCTGCCCGACTCGGAGGCCGCATGCCGCCGGGCGCTCGCGCTTGACGACAGCCATGCCGAAGTCCACAACAACCTGGGTAACGCGCTCTGGCAACTCGGCCAGGTCGAGGCGTCGATCGAGCCGTATCAGCGCGCACTCGCGCTGCGTCCCGACTACGCGGCGGCGCGCGTGAACCTGGCGTTGCCGCTGCTGCGTCTGGGCGCGTACGAGGCGGCGTGGCCGTTGTACGAAGCGCGCCACGATCCGTCGATCGGCGAGGGCGGCGTCGGCCGGCCGCCCGTGCCGTATCCGCAGTGGCAAGGCGAACCGCTCGCGGGCAAGTCGATTCTCGTGTGGCCCGAACAGGGGCTCGGCGACTGCCTGCAATTCTGCCGCTATGTGCCGATGCTCAAGGCGCTGGGCGCGGCGCACGTGAGCATTGCCTGCGCGCCGGCGCTCACGCGGTTGTTCGAAACGCTCGCGGGCGCCGACCGCGTGATCCCGTTGAACGGCCAGGGGCGTATCGAGCGCCACGACTTCTGGTGCCTGACGATGAGCCTGCCGCTGCGCTTTGGCACCTCGGTCGCGTCGATTCCGGCGCGCGTGCCGTATCTGCATGCGCACGCGCCGCAGGCGCAGGCGTGGCGCAGGCGGCTGCCCGCGGGGGGGCTGAAGGTCGGGCTCGTATGGGCCGGCAATCCGCGCGAGGACGAGGCAAGTTCAAACGCCATCGACCAGCGCCGCTCGCTCGACGCACGCGCGTTCATGCCACTGCTGGGCACGCCGGGCGTGACGTTCGTGAGCCTGCAACTCGGCGCGACGACGCGGCCACAACTCGCCGGGATTCCCACTGACTTGCGTCCGTTCGACCCGATGGACGACGTGCGCGATTTCGCCGATACCGCCGCGATCGTCGCGAATCTCGATCTCGTGATTACCGTGGACACCTCGATGGCGCACCTGGCCGGAGCGCTCGGCAAGCCGGTGTGGGTGCTGTCGCGCTATGCGGCGTGCTGGCGCTGGCTCGGAGACCGGGAGGATTCGCCGTGGTATCCAACGGCGCGGCTTTATCGCCAGGGCGAGAACGGCGCCTGGGGCGCAGTCCTGCAGCGTGTGGAAAAAGCCCTCGCCGCGCTGGCGGAGCAGCACGCGCAAGCATAGGTTGGCCAGGTTCTGGCGTGGGCTGTCGCGCCGCTGGCTGGCAACCTCTTAGCGGCTCCTGGACCTTTCTCGATGTGCTGGCATTGCTGCACTGGCACCACCACGGCGCGTTGCCGCAGACCTCGCGCAACGCGCTTGAGCGTGGTATTTGAGCGCGTTTAAGCGCGCTTCATGCCGTACTCGACGAACGTGCGGCAGAGCAACTCCATGCCTTTCGCGTCCTCTTCGTCGAAGCGCGCGAGATGCGGGCTGTCCACGTCCCAGACGCCGATCAGCTCGCCGTCCGGCGTGACGAGGGGCACGACGATTTCCGACTGCGAAGCCGAATCGCACGCAATGTGGCCCGCGAACGCGTGCACGTCGGGCACCACCTGGGTTTGCCGCGTGGCCGCTGCGGTGCCGCACACGCCCTTGCCGATGGGAATGCGCACGCACGCCGGCTTGCCCTGGAACGGACCGACCACGAGCTCGGTGCCGTCGAACGAATAGAAGCCCGCCCAATTCAGCCCTTCGAGCGAATGAAACACGAGCGAAGCGAAGTTTGCCGCGTTCGCAATGACGTCGGTTTCGCCTTCGATCAGCGAGCGCGCCTGCGCAGCGAGCGATTCGTAGAGGGCGGGTTTGTCGGAGGGAAGGGTGTCGGAAAGCGAGAACATAAGTCGGTCGATCAGGATATGCGCCGGTCCAGCGAAAGGCGCGGTGGAGCCAAACGAGAGTGTAGGCGAGATCGGGCATCGGCAGGAAATCGCCGGACGCTGAATTCAGGCTCGTGCATGGACCGTGGCGCGCACTCGTGCGATTATTCACGTTTCGTGTTGAATCTATCCACGCCTGCGGGGCTGGTCGCGCGCCGTTTTTCAGGCATGCTGGCGCATCGCGACAGACAGAAACGGAGAACGCAGCATGAGCAAGACATTCAAAATCGCCGCCATTGCCGGTGACGGCATTGGCCAGGAAGTGATGCCCGAGGGCGTGCGCGTCGTCGAGGCGGCGGCCGCGAAGTTCGGCCTGAAGCTCGAATTCACGCATTTCGACTGGGCAAGCTGCGACTACTACCTGCAGCACGGCAAGATGATGCCCGACGACTGGTTCGCCACGCTCAAGGGCTTCGATGCGATCTATTTCGGCGCGGTCGGCTGGCCCGACAAGGTGCCCGATCACATTTCGCTGTGGGGCTCGCTGCTGAAGTTCCGCCGTGAGTTCGACCAGTACGTGAACCTGCGCCCGGTGCGCCTGTTGCCGGGTGTGCCGTGTCCGCTCGCCAACCGCAAGCCTGGCGACATCGATTTTCTCGTGGTGCGCGAGAACACCGAGGGCGAGTACAGCTCGGTGGGCGGCAAGATGTTCGAAGGCACCGAGCGTGAGTTCGTGTTGCAGGAGTCGGTGTTCACGCGTCACGGCGTGGACCGCATTCTCAAGTACGCGTTCGAGCTTGCGGACCAGCGCAAGCGCAAGCAGCTCACGGCGGCCACGAAGTCCAACGGCATCTCGATCAGCATGCCCTACTGGGACGAGCGCGTGGCGGCCATGGCGCAGACGTATCCCGACGTGAAGTGGGACAAGCAGCACATCGATATTCTGTGCGCGCGTTTTGTACTGCAGCCGGATCGCTTCGACGTGGTCGTCGCATCGAACCTCTTCGGCGACATTCTTTCGGACCTCGGCCCGGCATGCACGGGCACGATCGGTCTGGCGGCATCGGCGAACCTGAACCCCGAGCGCAAGTTTCCCTCGCTGTTCGAGCCGGTGCACGGTTCCGCCCCCGACATCTTCGGCAAGAAGATCGCGAACCCCATCGCGATGATCTGGTCGGGCGCGATGATGCTCGACTTCCTCGGCAACGGCGACGCGCAATACAAGGCCGCGCACGACGCGATCATGCAGGCCATCGAGAAGGTGCTGGTGGAAGGCCCGCGCACGCCCGACATGGGTGGCACGGCGAACACGACTGTGCTGGGCGAAGCGGTAGCCGCCGCGCTGTGACGCACATGCCGGACGCACCGAAAGCGCCGAAGTCCGTAGCGTCGCCCGAACTCGACGACTTGCGCGTGTTCTGCATGGTCGCGCGCAAGGCGAGTTTCAGTGCGGCGGCCGAAGCGCTTTCGGCGTCGCCGGCTTATGTGAGCAAGCGCGTGGGCGTGCTCGAGGCGCGTCTCGGCACGCGTTTGTTGCACCGCTCGACGCGGCGCGTCGCGATGACCGAGGCGGGCGAGCGCGTGTATGCATCGGCCGGCAAGATCCTCGACGAGGTCGAGCGGCTCGTGGATGACGTCTCCACCGCGCGGCGCATTCCGCGCGGCACATTGCGCGTGTCGAGCAGCTTCGGCTTTGGCCGCAATTTCGTCGCGCCTGCGCTCGCGAGTCTTTCCGAGCGGTATGCGCAACTGAGCGTGCGGCTCGAACTGTTCGACCGGCTCGTCGACGTGGCGGGCGAGGGCTTCGACCTCGACGTGCGTATCGGCGACGAGATCGCCGGCCATCTGATCGCGCGGCGTCTTGCCACGAACTATCGCGTGCTATGCGCGGCGCCCGCGTATCTCGCGCGGCGCGGCGCGCCCCAGGAAGTCGCCGATCTTGCAGAGCATGCGTGTCTCGCGATCAAGGAACGCGATCATCCGTTCGGCGTATGGCGCTTGAACGCGCATGGCGAAACGGTTTCGGTGAAGGTGGCCGGGCCGCTTTCCACCAATCACGGCGAGGTGGCCGTGCAGTGGGCGCTGGCGGGACGCGGCATCGTGCTGCGCTCGATGTGGGATGTCGCGCCATTGCTGGAAAGCGGGCGCTTGCAGCGCGTGCTGCCCGGCGTCACGCAGCCGGCCAACGTCTGGGCCGTGTACCCGGCGCGGCTCGCGCAGTCTGCGAAAGTGCGCGTGTGCGTGAATCATCTGGAGGAAACGTTCGCGCGCATCGGCATTTCCGTGCCTGCGAGCGAGGATGAGAGCGGGGGCTAGCGAGTGTTAGAGCGTGTTGGGCACCAGGCTCCTGGTGTCCGGGTCATAGTAGCAGGCGAAATGTTCAATCATGGATAGGCTCTGCATATCGACCGGTTGAATCCACAATCCCCATAGGCCATTCGTGGCTGTGTTTGCCGCCTATTCTCCAATTTCTGGGTCAATTTTATATAACGTCCAATCCGATACGACGGTAGTTTGTTTGAGTCGCTCAATTTACGAGACGTCGAGCGTGAAGATTTCAAATTTTCTCGTCCGATCTCGTGCCATCAGTATGCCGCTGTGCGTTTCCCCATATCGCGCTCATGATGATCTAGATATGCCGTATGCTGCATTCGTCAATCATCCGACGGTGGAGTCAGGCATTACATCGAAAGTATCGAATTCGACAAGTATTTCAGCGCCTAGCGTTGCGGTGAACATTGCTATTGGCTTTGGGTTGTGATTTTCTTTGCCGAAGTATGACTTTTCGAGCATGCCGAGTGCTCGCGCGTATTCTTCGACACTGTAGTCTGTCAGTATCTTTGCATTGTAGATGATGTTCTGAATCAGAAAATCGTTCATAAGACACCGGGATACGCCTTTGAAAAGCACACGGGCGCGTGTTTTTCTGTCATCGAACATCAACGTCAGTTCCACAATTCCGGCATTCATATCTGCTGAGACGCCCCTCAAATACCAATCGTGGAAATGGTTCCATGCCGTCAGTATGGTGTCTGTCATGTCGCTGCCGTTCATGAGGATGGGCGGACATAGGGCTGCAGGTCGCGGACGACGACTTGCGCACAGGTGAGTCGAATGTCTAATCCGACGTTCGGCACCAGGTCTAGCTTGAGCAATCCGCCTTCGGCTTTGGTAAGCGACATTTCCATTATGGTGGCTTCCTCAAGCATTGCGTTTATGTCAATCTCTGCGGTTCGCACGTCAAGACAGTCAAGGAAAACGACGTAGTCGCGGGTTCGCCCTGCAGGAGGCGGTCCATAGCGGTCGTGAAGCACTTCCAGTTGCACATCTACCAGGTCGCGCGTTCGCGTACCGGGCATTGGAAGCCCGTCAGCACCTTCGCGCGTTTCTCGCCGACGAATCATGCAAAAAGAGCGAACGGCCGAATCATGAAACGACGTATACGTTCCCAGTACACGCTTTAGCATGTCGCTTCGGGTTGCCAATTCCCAGCCCCAAGTCTGTTCCGGTTTATTCATCGCCTTCTCTTCATTCGCAGTTAATTGGAGACATCGGGAGGTGAGCGTTGTCCCGCTTCCCATCGGAGAAATTATGACCATGTGGTTCGCCGTGGCTCGCGTGATATTGAGCACAGAGGTTGCCATTCGAATCGAAGTAGTCCACATCCACGCCGTTAGGATTCGTGCGATAGCCACCGGGCTCGTTGCCCGTCAAGCGGACGCCACGCGCCGCGAACTGCTGAGTGTCATCACTTGAGCTATCTGGTTGATAGTCGAATGGCTGAGAGTCGCTGAGCGACGTCGACTCACCTTCGGTGGTGCCGCTGTCCGAAACATCGTCGCCGCTGGCCAATGCGCCTGCCGCCGTCTTAACGAACCCCAAGAGTCCTGCGCCTCCACCTTCTCCGCTGGTACTCGCGGCACTACTCACAGCCTGTGTTAAGCCGCGAGCGGCTTTGGCTACCTGCGAGGGCGCATCGAATGCCGTAGACAGGACCGACCCTGCGCCAGCCGTTTTTCCCTCCTGTGCGGCCTTGAACGAGACCCACTGATCCCATGTCAATGGACGGTTCGCGTTTCCCCCGCCTGATGCACTGGCTGACTGCCAGAACTGCGGTGCTGGCGTGAGCCGGAACACGCGCGGGCGCTGCGTCCACTCCCTGTCCATATACGGCACAAGGCGACCACCGCGCACCACATCGCACAAAACGCGCCGGACATCGTCGTTGGTCTGTGGAAGGTTCCAGTGGGCGAAGTCCAGAATATCGGATAGATACTCCTGAAT